>NZ_JAXMJJ010000080.1:0-63932 GCF_034376685.1 Cypionkella sp. | reverse complement strand
ATTGACTGGCGGCTAAAATGTCGCAAAACCGGTGCAGGTTCAACGGGGGAAGCGACATTGGGCGTCGCTTTGCTGCGCTGGCCGCTTGGGGGTTTCACACCCCCCATGCCATTGGTCTCTTGAACCAGTGGCGAAACCAATGGCAAACCCGTGGGATATTTATGCCAAGATGAAAGGGCGGAAGTGGGTTTTGATTTGAGCCGGATTTCGCGCGAGGCTCCGGTGTTGATTGCCGGGCCTACGGCGAGTGGGAAATCGGCTTTGGCGCTGGAGTTGGCGGCGCGGGATGGGCGGGTGATCGTCAATGCCGATGCGTTGCAGGTGTATGACTGCTGGCGGGTGTTGTCGGCGCGGCCATCGCTGGCGGATGAGGCGGTGGCGGCGCATGCGCTATATGGTCATGTGGCGCGCGATCAGGCCTATTCGGTGGGGCATTGGCTGCGCGAGGTGCGGGCGTTTCTGGGCCGTCCGGTGGTGATTGTCGGTGGCACCGGGCTTTACTTCAGCGCCTTGACCGAGGGGTTGAGTGAGATCCCGGCGACACCTGCGGAGATGCGGGCGCTGGCGGATCGGCGGTTGGCCGATGAGGGCATCGCGGCGCTGTTGGCGGAACTGGACGCGGGCACTTTGGCGCGGATTGACCGGTTGAACCCGGCGCGGGTGCAGCGGGCTTGGGAAGTGCAGGCCAGCACCGGGCGGGGGTTGGCCGCGTGGCAGGATGCGACCGGGCCTGCGCTGCTGCCGCTTGCCGAAGCTGAGGCGCTGGTGATCCGGCCCGATGTCGCTTGGCTTGATGCGCGAATCGCGCGGCGGTTCGCTGCGATGCTGGCTGAGGGTGCGCTAGACGAGGTGCGCGCCGCCCTGCCCTTTTGGCAACCGGGCCAGCCGTGGGCGAAGGCGATTGGCGCGCCGGAACTGGTGGCGCATCTGCACGGCGAGATCAGTCTGGCCGAGGCGGCAGAGGCCGCTACCTTGGCCAGCCGACAATATGCCAAGCGGCAGCGGACATGGTTCCGATCCCGGATGAAGCACTGGCGCGAGATCACCCTGCCCTGAGCGCCTGATCTTGAGCGCCAGGTTTGCTCCACAGAGTTGCCCACAGTTTTCGGCATCACCTGTGGATAACTCTGCGATATTGCCATCTTTTCGCTTGGGTTGTGTTGCAACCCTCGGTTACATGTTGGAAAAATACAAAAGCAGGCAGCGCATCATGAAGACCTCTCCGCCGAAAACAGGCCCGAAAACCGACGCCAAAGCTGGCCCGAAAACTGGCCCCGACACCGATCAAATGCGGCTGATCGCGATTCCGCGGCTTGCGGCGGGCGGGCGTTGGCGGGTGGAGGCGATGCGCTCGCTGTCTGAAGGCTGCTTTTTATGGTTCACCAAGGGTCAGGGCCGTATCACCGTGGCCGGTCAAACCCGCGGCTATACCGCCAACAACGCGATCTACATTCCGCCCGGCGTGATGCACGGCTTTGAGGTCGGCGCGCAAGTCTTTGGCACGGCGGTGTTTTTCGGTAAAAACTCGACCGTCACCCTTCCGTCTGAACCGCAGCACCTGCGCATCCGCGAAGTCCATGCCCAGCAAGAGGTTAACGTCACGCTGGATATGATCCAACGCGAGATGGACAGCGACACCCCGGCGCATGATCGCGCCACCCGGCATTATCTCGGGCTGTTGGGGGTCTGGCTGGAGCGGCAAATCAGCAAAGCCAGCGCCGAGACCCCGCGCCCGGATGCCGCAAAGCGACTGGTTGCACGCTATACCGCGCTGCTGGAGAAAGAGTTTCGCCGCGGCAAGGGCGTCGGCGAGCTGGCCTGCGATCTGGGCGTCACCGCCACGCATCTGACGCGCTGCTGCCGCGAGACCTGCGGGCGCTCGGCGATTGATCTGTTGCAGGACCGCCGGATCTTTGAAGCGCGGCGTCTGCTGGCGGAAACCGACATGGCGGTGGGGCAGATCGGGGCTTCGCTGGGCTTCACGTCACCCGCCTATTTCACCCGTGCGTTTGCCCATCTGACCGGATCTTCCCCGACGGCTTTCCGCCGCGCAGTCTAGCCAAAACCACAGGTTTGCCGACACATCGCTGCCATTTGCACGATTCGTCCGCTAGAGCGGACAATGTTCCGTGCGGGGCGGAAGCCCCGGCACACAATGGTATGCCGGGGGTATCCTAGGGCTATGCCGCTTTTTGCAGCGGTTTGAGCACCGATTCCGGCAGGGCAATGTCGCTAACGTTACATGCAAGGGCGAATCCAGCCGTTGACGGATTGGTCGAAAAGGTGCCGAATAGGGGGGTGAGGCGCATCATTGCCGTTGCGGAAGTTTCGGGTGCCCGTCGTGGGGAAGGGCCACCGAAAGCTGCATCGGTTCAAGCGCATCGCCAGATTAGAAACGGCCAAAAAAACGTAAAGGCTTCAGCCTTACAGGGAGATACCGATGACCGATACCCGCACCACCGAGCGCGCCTTGCACCCGGCTGCTTACATGCACGCGCAGGAAGTTCAGGATGGCAAACTCAGCCGTCGTGAGTTTCTGTCGCGCACCACCGCTTTGGGCGTTTCCGCCGCTGCGGCTTATGGCCTGCTTGGGCTGTCCGCCCCTGCAAAGGCGCAAGAGGCCAAGGTTGGCGGCGTGGTGCGCTGCGCCATGGAAGTCAAAGCCCAGAAAGATCCGCGCACCGCTGACTGGCCGCAGATCGCCAACATCTATCGCGGCTGGCTGGAATATCTGATCCAGTACAACGCCGACGGCACCTTTGAAGGCCGCCTGCTGGAAAGCTGGGAAGCCAATGCCGACGCCACTGAATACACGCTGAAAGTGCGTCAGGGCGTGACCTGGAACAACGGCGACGCCTTCACCGCCGATGATGTGGTGCGGATGTTTGGCCGCTGGACCGATGGTTCGGTTGAGGGCAACGCGATGGCCTCGCGCTTTGCCGGTCTGATCGAGTCGGTGGCTGCGAAGAATGCCGACGGCAGCGACAAAATGGATGAAGCCGGTGCGCCGGTGATGATCAACCAGATGCGCGATGGGGCTGTGACCAAGGTGGATGAAGCCACCGTCAAGCTGGCGATGTCGGTGTCGGATATCGCTGTTGTGGCGAACCTTGCCGACTATCCGGCGGCTGTGGTGCATGCGTCTTATGTCGATGGCACGGACCCGGCGACCAACGCGATCGGCACCGGGCCTTACATCCCGCAGGAAGTCTCGGTCGGCCAGAAGGTCGTGCTGGTGCGCGCACCGAACCACACCTGGTGGGGTGGCACGGCACCGCTGGACGAAGTGCATTACATCGACTTCGGCACCGATCCTTCGGCGATGGTGCAGCTGGCCGGTTCGGAAGAAATTGATCTGAACTACGAGACCACCGGCGACTTCATCGAGCAGATGGATGGCCTCGGCTGGAAAAAGATCGAAGCGGTGACCGCCTCGACCATCGTGGTGCGGATGAACTCGGCCAACGGCGATCTCTACAAGGACAAGGCTGTCCGTCAGGCGATCCAGAAAGCGGTTGATCCGAAAGTCGTGCTGGAACTGGGCTATAACGGCCTTGGCACCACCGCCGAAAACCACCACGCCTGCCCGATCCACCCGGAATATGCCAAGATCGCGCCGCAGGTGATTGATCCGGCAGCTCTGATGCCTGCGCTGAAAGCCGCAGGTCTGGACACGGCTGAATTCGAGATCATCTCGCTGGACGATGGCTTTGAAGCGGCGACCACCGATGCTGTGGCCGCGCAGTTGCGCGACGCAGGTGCAAACGTCAAACGCACGGTGATGCCGGGCTCGACCTTCTGGAACGACTGGCAGAAATACCCGTTCTCGTCGACGACCTGGAACCACCGTCCGCTCGCGGTGCAGAACATGTCGCTGGCCTATACCTCGACCGGTTCGTGGAACGAAAGCGGCATGGCGAACCCGGACTTCGACGCGGCAATGACCAAGGCTTTGGCGCTGGACAACGCTGATGCCCGCCGTGAGGTCATGGTGACGCTGGAGACCATCCTGCAAGACGAAGGCTATATCATCCAGCCGTACTGGCGCTCGCTGTTCAGCCGCGCCAAGGAAGGTGTCAACGTCGACATGCACCCGTCGTTCGAGCATCACCATTACAAGTGGTCGCTGGCCTAAGCTGACTTGGTCCGGGCGCTTCAGGGTGCCCGGACCACCTCCTCCCGGACTTATAAAAGACTGAACGCAGGCAACAACGCACAGTCAGCGGCCGCTCGTTTGGCGCATAGGGGAACCATTCATGTTAAAATTCGTGGCAAGGCGCTTGGGCGTCATGGTCTTGACTGCGCTGGCGCTGACGTTCGTGGTGTTTTACCTGACCAACCTGCCGCCAAACCTTGAGAAGCTGGCCCGCACCGAAGGCTCGGTGCGCATGACAGATCAGGCGGTGGCCTCGTGGATTGAAAACAACGGCCACGGCGGCTCGGTCTTTGGCCGCTATGCCGAGTGGCTGGGCGTGGCCCCCGGTTGGGTGATGACGGATGACAAGGGTGTCACCCGCGGGCGCTGCATCCAGAACGGGGCCACGGCTGAGACGGCCGCCAGCTACTGCGGCGTGTTGCAGGGCGAATGGGGCTTTTCCACCGTGTTCAAAAAGCCGGTGCTGGAATCGGTACTGCAAAAGCTGGGCTCGACCGGTTGGCTGATGATGTGGGTGATGATCGTCATGGTCCCGGTGTCGCTGATCATGGGGGTTTTGTCGGGGATGCGGGAAGGCTCGCGCACCGACCGCAGCCTGTCGATTGTCGCCATCGCCACCACGGCCACGCCGGAATATGTCTCGGGCGTCATTCTGGTGGCGATCTTCGCCTCGGCCACCGCCGGTATCTCGCCGATCCTGAATGAATGGGGCTGGATTGACAGCAGAACGCTGTTCCTCGGCACCGCAACATCCGCGATGGATCAGATCACCTTCTGGAATTTCGCGCTGCCGGTGCTGACCATCGCCTTGTATGGCATCGGCTATATCGCCCGGATGACGCGGGCCTCGATGACCGAGGTGATGACCCAGCAATATATCCGCACCGCGCGGCTGAAAGGTGTGCGGTTTCGCGATGTGGTGATGCGCCACGCCCTGCGCAACGCGCTGATCGCACCGTTTACCGTGATCATGCTGCAATTCCCGTGGCTGCTGAACGGCGTGGTGATCACCGAGGCGCTGTTCAACTACAAAGGCTTCGGCTGGACGCTGGTGCAAGCCGCCGGCAACAATGACATCGACCTGCTTCTGGGCTGTTCGGTGGTCGCGGTCCTCGTCGTTCTGGTCACGCAGCTGATCTCCGACATCGGCTATGTGTTCCTGAATCCCCGTATCCGGCTGGCATGAGGCAATAATGGACGAAACAACCCTTCTTTCATGGGGCCAGATCATTGCCCGCATCCTCCAGCAGTTTCTGCCGGTTTGGATCGCGCTGATCCTGACCTTTGCCCTGTCGATCCGCTATAAACGCAAGCTGGGGCTTTACGGCAAATTGTTCGACAGCCCCGTCGGCATGGTCGGGCTTTTGCTGGTGCTGTTCTGGGTCTACACCGCGATTTTCGCCGATTACATCATCACGATGGACCCGATCGCGCAGTTTGGCCGGGTGAAGAACCCGTTGCCCGGAACGCCGCTGGTCGATCCGAAAGACGGCCAATACGCTTACTTTCTGCTAGGTGGCGATCACCTGGCCCGCGATGTGTTCAGCCGTGTGGTGATGGGCGCGCGCCGGGTGCTGATGATCGCGCCTGCCGCCACCACCTTCGCCTTCATGGTCGGCGTGACCCTTGGCCTGCCTGCGGGTTATTTCGGCGGCAAGCTGGATACCGCGCTTTCGTTCCTTGCCAACCTCGTGCTGGCCTTCCCGGTGATCTTGCTGTTCTACCTGCTGGTCACGCCGGAAATCCGCAACACCGGTATTCCGGTGGTGCTGGCGGCGGTGCTGTTCATCTTCCCGGTGATCTTCTTTTCCACCCTGTTCAACTCGCGCTTCTTCACCAGCCCGCCCAAGCGCAATCTCTATGTCGGCATCACATTGGTGATCGGCCTCTGGGCCTATTCCGGCCTTGCCTTCAACGCAGATCCGCTTGGCATCTGGTCGATGGACCCGAACCTGCTGAACGTGTTTGTCTCGGTGGTGTTCGTGAACTCGCCCACGGTGTTCCGCATCGTGCGCGGCATCGTGATGGATCTGAAAGCCCGCGATTACGTCGCCGCAGGCCAGACCCGAGGCGAGTCTGCGTGGTATATCATGCTGTGGGAAATCCTGCCCAACGCGCGTGGCCCGCTGATCGTCGACTTCTGCCTGCGCATCGGCTATACTACGATCCTCTTGGGCACCTTGGGCTTCTTTGGCCTTGGCGTCAGCCCGGAAAGCCCGGATTGGGGCTCCACCATCGACGATGGCCGCAAATTGCTGTCGCTGTATCTTCACCCCGCCATCACCCCTGCCCTTGCCCTGATGAGCCTTGTGCTGGGTCTGAACCTGCTGGCCGATGGTCTGCGCGAAGAAAGTCTGAAGGATTGACCGCTTCGGTCATCCTCTGTGCTCAAATATCCCACGGGGGTCTGGGGGTGTGAAGCCCCCAGCTCTGCCCCTTCCGTCAAAGCGAGGCTGCCATGACTGATACCACCTGGGACCCATCGAAACCGATCCTTGAGATCGAAAACCTTTCGATCAGCTTTTTCACAAGGCTGCGCGAAATCCCGGCGGTGATGGATTTTTCCTGCTCGGTGATGGCGGGCGAGTCGATGGGACTTGTCGGCGAGAGCGGGTGCGGCAAGTCGACCGTCGCACTGGCGGTGATGCGCGATCTGGGCAAGAATGGCCGCATCGTCAGCGGCACCATCAAGTTCAAGGGCCGCGATCTGACCCATATGACCGACGAAGAACTGCGCCACATTCGCGGCTCGGAAATCGCGATGATCTATCAGGAGCCGATGGCATCGTTGAACCCGGCAATGAAGATTGGCGCGCAACTGGCCGAAGTGCCGATGATCCATCAGGGCATGGCAAAGGATGAGGCGTGGAAGCTGGCGCGTCAGATCGTGGCCGATGTCCGCCTGCCCGACCCCGACCGCATCCTGCAAGCCTATCCGCACCAGCTTTCCGGTGGCCAGCAACAGCGCATCGTCATCGCGATGGCGCTGATGTCAAAGCCCGCGCTGCTGATTTTGGATGAGCCGACCACCGCGTTGGATGTGACGGTTGAGGCCGGCATCGTCGATCTGGTCAAGGACTTGGGTCATAAATACGGCACCTCGATGCTGTTCATCTCCCACAATCTTGGCCTGATCCTCGATGTCTGCGACCGGCTTTGCGTGATGTATTCCGGCGAAGCGGTGGAAACCGGCAATGTCGTCGAAGTCTTCGACAAGATGCGCCACCCCTATACCCAAGCCCTGTTCCGCTCGATCCCGTTGCCGGGAGCCGACAAGAACACGCATCCGCTGGTGGCGATCCCCGGCAACTTCCCGCTGCCGCATGAACGGCCGAAGGGCTGCAACTTTGGCCCGCGCTGCGATTACTTCAAGGACGGCTTGTGCAATGCCGCCGACGTGCCGATGTTCCCGGTGCCCGGCGATGACCGCCACGCCACGCGCTGCTTCAGGTGGACCGAAATCGACTGGAACGCGCCGATGGCGGTGAAGGCCAGCAAACCCAAGACCCCGATCGGCAAGGTTGTGCTGAAGATGGAGGATCTGAAAAAGTATTACTCTGTCTCCACGGGCGGCTTTGGCAGCGGCACCACAAAGGTGGTGAAGGCCAATGAAACCCTGTCGTTTGAGGCCCGCGAAGGCGAAACCCTTGCCATCGTCGGCGAATCCGGTTGCGGCAAATCTACCTTCGCCAAGGTGCTGATGGGGTTGGAGACCGCGACCTCTGGCTCGATCCTGCTGTTCGATGAAAACGTGCAATCGACGCCGATCCAGCAGCGCAACACCGATACGGTATCTTCGGTGCAGATGGTGTTCCAGAACCCGTTTGACACGCTGAATCCGTCGATGAATGTCGGCCGCCAGATCATCCGCGCTTTGGAGATTTTCAAGCAGGGCAAGTCGGACGCCGAACGCCATGCCCGCATGCTGGAACTGCTCGATCTGGTAAAGCTGCCACGCGCCTTCGCCGACCGGATGCCGCGCCAGCTTTCCGGTGGCCAGAAACAACGGGTTGGCATCGCGCGGGCGTTTGCCGGTGGGGCGAAGGTTGTCGTCGCCGATGAACCGGTCAGCGCCTTGGACGTGTCGGTGCAAGCCGCCGTCACCGATCTGTTGATGGACATTCAGCGCGAGAACAAGACTACGCTGCTGTTCATCAGCCACGATCTTTCCATCGTGCGGTATCTCTCTGACCGGGTGCTGGTGATGTATCTCGGCCATGTGGTGGAAACCGGCACCACCGACGAGGTGTTCCAGCCGCCCTACCACCCCTATACCGAGGCGTTGCTGTCGGCGGTGCCGATTGCCGACACCAAGGTGATCCGCAAACGCATCGTGCTGGAGGGCGATATTCCGTCGGCCATGAATCCGCCGCCCGGTTGCCCGTTCCAGACCCGGTGTCGGTGGAAATCTCTGGTCTCCCCCGCCGGGCTTTGCGACCGCGAAATGCCCCCGATGGTGACGCTGGCGGGCGGCCATCAGATCAAGTGCCACCTCAGCGCCGAAATGTTCGCCTCGATGGAGCCGGTTATTCAGGTCGCAGCGGAGTAGACATCAGGTGGCGGGGTGACCCCCGCCCTTCCGATCATTCTGATAACTTCTGCTTTGGACATCTCTGGATGCCTCCGGCGGGAGTATTTCAGAAAGAGCAATGCCTTAAGGGCATCCTCTGTGCTCAAATATCCCCGCCGGAGGCATCGACGCCGCACCACGCGCGGCGCTACAGGCTCGGCCCCGGCGCGATTTTGCTGCCGTCGCTGAACCGCGACAGCCGGAAGCGGGTCAGATCATGCGCCTCGGTCTTGCCTGCCACCAGATCAGCCACCACCCGGCCCATGCCGGGGCCAATGCCAAAGCCGAGGCCGCTCATCCCCGTGGCGATCACCAGACCGGGGATCGCAGCGACACGGTCGATCACCGGCACCACATCGGGCATGGTGTCGATCATCCCGGCCCAAGCCGCTTTCAGCTGCGGGCGGCCCAACTCCGGCAAAGCTTGGGCGAAATTGTCCTGCACATCCGCCAGCGCCTTCATATTCGGCGCAGGATTCAGCACCCGCAGATGTTCAAACGGCGAGACTTGATCGGCCTGCCATTTGCGCTTGGTGCCCCAGGCATCCGGGTAGTGTTGCGGGGCTGCGGGGCGAAACTTGGTGGATCTGAAATCTTTTTTCAGCACCGGAACATAGGTCAGCATATGGCGAAACGCATCGGGGCCAATGAAGAAGTCATGGCTGGCCCCCGGCGCAATCGTATAGCCGCCATCCAGACGGCGGCGGAAGGCAAAGCGGTCATCCGCCACATCGCCAGCATAGACTTCGGGCATCGCTTCGGTCGCGGCCACTGAGGCCAGAACCGCCAGTTGCGGGATGATCACGCCCTCGGCGCGCAGGAACAGCGACGACCACGCGCCGCCCGCCACCACCACCTGATCGCAGGCGATGCGGCCTTTTTCGGTGTAGACCCCAGTGATGCGGCCCCCTGCCCGATCAAGCCTGCGCACGGCGCAATCCTCGATCAGCACAGCCCCGCGCGCTACCGCGCCCTCGGCCAGCATCGGCACCGCTACCCAAGGTTCGGCCCGCGCATCGGATGGCGTCAACAAGCCACCGATCCACGGTGCTTCGGCGCCTTTGATCGCCGCCTGCACCTGCCCTGCCGATTGCATCACGGTATCAAGACCGTGGGCTTTTGCATGCACCAGCCAGTCGGAGAAGCCCTGCATTTCGGCCTCGGTGCGGGCGAGATACATCACGCCTTCCTGCCGAAACCCCAGACCTGCGCCGAATTCCTGTGACAAGGATTTCCAGATCCGCAGCGACTCGATCATGATCGGCAATTCGCCCAGATCGCGGCCTTGCTGACGGATCCAGCCCCAGTTGCGGCTGCTTTGCTCGCCCGCAATCCGGCCCTTTTCGCACAGCACAACCTTCAAGCCAGCCTCGGCCAGATGCCAGGCCGTCATCACGCCAATCACACCGCCCCCCAGCACCACCACATCGCAGGCGGCAGGCAAGGCGCTGGTGAAGCGGGGTTTATTGGCTTCCGAGATCGGGAATTGCATCAGGCGAGTTCCTTCAACAGACCCTGCATGAACCGCAATCCGGCGTCCCATTCCGCCAGTTCCAGATATTCATCCACCTGATGCGCCTGCGCGATATCGCCCGGACCACAGACCACGGCGGAATAGCCCGCCTCTTGGAATTGCCCGGCTTCGGTGCCGTAAGACACCACCCCAACCGTGTTGTCGCCAGTCAGCAGCCGCACCAGATATTCGGCGGCACCATCGGTTTCAGGCTTCAGCCCCGGCACTCCGAAAAACTTTTCCAGATGCACGCCCGCTTCGGGCCGCACGGCTTTCAGCGCCGCGTCCAACCGCCCTGCTTCGGCTTCGAACTCTGCCGCCAATGCGTCAATATCCTCGCCCGGCACCACCCGCATTTCAACGGCAAATGTGCAATCGCCTGCGGTGATGTTATGCGCCGTGCCGCCTTGAATCATGCCAACATGCAGGGTGGTAAACGGCGGATAGAACGTCGCGGCCACCGCAGAGATCGGCCGCGCCTGAATTTCAGTGTTCTTGGCATTGACCCAAGCAATCAGCCGCGCGCCTTCCATGATCGCCGACACGCCGTAAGGCAGCAGCGAGGAATGCACCTCAAACCCCTTCACATGCACATGATAGCCAGTGCCGCCCTTGTGGCCGTGGATCAGCTTCATGCGGGAAGGCTCGCCAATCACCGCAGCCGAGGCTTGTGGCAACACCGCCTGCATCGCGGCGATCATCGGCGGCGCACCAGTGCAGCCAAGTTCTTCGTCATACGACAGCGCCAGTTGCAAAGGCCGCGTCACGCCTTGGCGATGCGCGCGCACCAAGGCCCAGACCGCCAGCGCGACATAGCCCTTCATGTCGCAAGTGCCTCGACCATAGAGCCGCCCGTCGCGTTCGGTCACCACCCAAGGATCCGACGACCACGCCTGCCCATCGACAGGCACCACATCGGAATGGCCCGACAGCACCACGCCGCCCTCGACCCACGGCCCGACATGCGCGAACAACGCGGCTTTCGTGCGATCTTCATTCCAGTGCTGATGCGACGTGATGCCATGCCCCGCGAGGTAGCCTTCCAGCCAGTCAATCAGATCGAGATTGCTGCCGCGACTCACCGTCGGGAAGCCCACCAGTTGCTGCAGCACTTGACGCGGCGTCAGTTCGTCCATTTTCAGCCCCCATATGTTGTGGCGGAAGGTGCCGCCCGCCACTCTCCCTGTCAATCCCAGCAAATCGACGACCAAACGCTACAAAACGCCGGAAAAACAATCTGTATCGAAGCGAAAATTCAGGATTGATAGCTGAGGGGAAATCGTCAAGACTTCCCCATACAACCGGAGCGGCACTGATCGACTTTGGACAAAAACAAAGAATAACAACGACCTGGGGAGTTTCATATGCCCGATAGGGCCGCACCCGTCCTTGATGTGAGGGGGCTGAAAACCGTATTCCGCACCCGTGGAGGCGAGATTCACGCCGTCAATGATGTCAGCTTCCATTTGGAACGCGGTGAACTTTTAGGCGTTGTCGGCGAAAGTGGTTCCGGCAAGTCAGTAACCATGATGTCGCTGATCGGTTTGCTGCCCTCGCCGCCTGCGGAAATCCGCTCAGGCACGGTGATGCTTGGCGATCAGGACCTGCTGAAGATCACGCCGGATGCCCTGCGCAATGTGCGCGGTGCCAAGGTTGGCTTCATCTTTCAAGACCCGATGACCAGCCTGAACCCGGTGTTCAACATCGGCTTTCAGATCGCCGAACCGCTGCGGCGGCATATGGGGATGAACAAAGCGCAGGCGGCAGCGCGGGCGGTGGAACTGCTGGAACTGGTCGGTATCCCCGATGCCGCCAAGCGCTTGGGCGACTATCCGCATCAGTTTTCCGGCGGCATGCGCCAGCGGGTGATGATCGCGATTGCCTTGGCTTGCGACCCCGATGTGCAGATCGCGGATGAGCCGACCACGGCGCTGGACGTGACGATTCAGGCGCAAATCCTTGAACTGGTGAAGGAATTGCGCGTCAAGCTGGGCATGGCGATCATCTGGATCACCCATGATCTGGGCGTGATTGCCGCCATCGCGGATCGGGTGATGGTGATGTATGGCGGCCAGATTGTGGAACAGGCCCCGGTGCGCGAGCTGTTTGCCAATCCGCAGCACCCCTATACGAGGGCGCTTCTAAAAACCATTCCCTCACTGACCGGGGTGCGCGAGAAGCGGCTGCAAGTGATCGAAGGCCAGCCGCCGATCATGACAACTGCGCCCACCGCGTGCGCCTTCCGCGCCCGTTGCACCCATGCGTTTGATCGCTGTGAGGTGGAAAACCCCAAGCGCCACGGCATTGATCGGCTGCCCTTGGGCCAAGGCCATGATGTTGCCTGCCATTGGGTCGCCGCACCCGTCCCAGCGGAGACTGCCCATGTTTGATGCCGCCACCGCACCCTTGGTTCAGGTTGACGGGCTGAAGATGTATTTTCCGATCTATTCCGGCATCCTGCGCCGCCATTCCGGCGATGTGAAAGCCGTCGATGGGGTGTCGTTCAGCATTCAGGCTGGCGAGACCTTGGGGCTGGTCGGCGAATCCGGTTGTGGCAAATCCACCGTCGGACGTGCGCTGCTGCGGCTTTATGAGCCGACCGCAGGCGCTGTGGTGATTGAGGGCGAGGATATCGCCAAGCTGTCGCCGGAAGCGCTGCGCCGCAAACGCCCGACGATGCAGATGGTGTTTCAAGACCCGCAGGCGAGTTTGAACCCGCGGATGACTCTGGCCGACATTATCAGCGAACCACTGGTCGAGCACACTGATTGGAAGGCCGAGCGTCGTCTGGAACGGGTTTATGAGTTGATGGATGCGGTGGGTTTGAACCGCCGCTTTGCCAACCGCTTCCCGCATGAATTTTCCGGCGGCCAACGCCAACGTATTGGCATCGCGCGGGCCTTGGCGCTGAATCCGAAATTCATCGTGTGTGACGAACCGATTGCCGCATTGGACGTGTCGATCCAAGCGCAGGTGGTCAACCTGCTGGAAGATTTGCAAGAAAAGCTGGGGCTGACCTATCTGTTCATTTCACACGATCTGTCGATGGTGCGCCATATCGCGGATCGTGTGGCGGTGATGTATCTGGGCCGCATTGCCGAACTGAGCCCCCGCGATGCGTTGTTCTCCAAGCCGTTGCACCCCTATGCCGAGGCGCTGTTGTCGGCGGTCAATGAGCCTGACCCTGCGCTTGCCCGCCGTCCGCGCATTATCCTCAAAGGCGATGTGCCTTCCCCGGCACGGCCACCAAAAGGCTGCAACTTTTCCACCCGTTGCCCGAAAGCCTTCGCGCGCTGCCACGCCGAGAAACCCGAATTGCAAGAGGTTGAACCGGGCCGCCATGTCGCCTGCTTCCTCTACACCAGCCAAACCGGATCAACCGGGACACTTGAGGCCAAAGAGCACAATCAACAAGGAGAGTATCAATGAAGCTGAAAACAGCCCTTCTCGGGGCGGCCTGCGCGCTGACCTTCGCGCCCGCCGCTTTTGCAGATCGTGGCACCGATGGTGAGGTGAAATTCACCTTCCCGCAGGCCGTCTCGATCATGAACCCCTTCCTGTCGTCCGGCACCAAGGACGTCTATGCGGCGTCGCTCGTGGTGGAACCGCTGGCGGGCTTTGATGCCGATGGCAACATCATCCCGAAACTTGTCACCGAAATCCCGACGCTGGAAAACGGCGGCATCTCGGAAGACCTGACCACCATCACCTGGAAACTGCTGCCCGATCTGAAATGGTCGGATGGCACGGCTTTCACCGCCGATGACGTGGTGTTCACTGCGGCCTATTGCATGGACCCGGCAGGCGGCTGCGCACAGCTTTCGAAATTTGACGGTGTGACCAAGGTTGAGGCTGTCGATGCGTCGACCGTCAAAGTCACCTTCTCGGGGCCGAAACCGAACCCCTACACCGCTTTCGTCGGGGCACTGTCACCGATTCTGCAAAAGGCGCAGTTCGCCGCCTGCCAAGGTGCGGCTGCCCCAACCTGCACCGATCCGAACAACATGCCGATCGGCACTGGCCCGTTCAAAGTCACCGGCTTTACCGTCAATGACACCGTGACGCTGGCGATGAACGAAAACTACCGCGATCCGGCGAAACCGGCGTTTGCAAGCGCTGTGATCAAAGGCGGCGGCGATGCCGAAGGCTCGGCCCGCGCCGTGATGGAAACCGGCGAGTTTGATTACGCCTGGAACACCCAAATTCCGCCCGACAGCCAAGCCTCGATGACCGCCGCTGGCAAAGGCGAGTTTGTGGTGGCGTTCGGCACGCTGGTGGAACGGCTTGAGATGAACATGACCAACCCCGATCCGGCGCTGCCGGAAGGTGAGCGGTCGACCGCCAAGCACCCGCACCCGTTCCTGTCGGACGTCAATGTCCGCACCGCTTTGTCGAAAGCCATTGACCGCCAAATTCTGTCGGATGTCGGCTATGGCGCAGGCGGCAAGCCGACCTGCAACGTGGTCCCCGCCCCGGATTCCTGGGCTTCGGACAACACCGGCTGCATCGCGCAGGATATGGAAGGCGCGAAAAAGCTGCTGGATGATGCGGGCTGGGTTGTCGGTGCCGATGGCATCCGCGAGAAAGACGGCAAGAAGCTGCACATCCTGTATCAATCCACCGTCAATCCGATCCGTCAGGATTTCCAGGCTTTGATCAAAGACTGGTGGACCGAGCTGGGCGTGGATGTCGAGCTGAAAGCCATTGACCCGTCGGTGTTCTTCGGTGGCGATGCAGGTTCGCCCGATACGTTCCAGAAGTTCTATGCCGATGTCGAGATGTATGCCAACAACTCGGATGGCACCGACCCGGAAACCTATCTGTCGCAATACCAGTGCGTGAACGCGCCTTCGCCGGAAAATCAGTGGCAGGGTGAAAACATGAACCGCTTCTGCGACCCGGCCTATGATGCCAAGGTCAAGGTTCTGTCGACCACGGTTGATGTGGCCGAGCGTCAGAAAATCGCTAAGGAACTCAATGACATGGTGACGAAAGACTCCATGACGGTTGTTCCGCTGGTGCACCGCGGCACGCTGTCGGCGCATTCCAACACCTTAGGCGGCGTGCAGATCAACGCATGGGATTCGGAAATGTGGAACGTGGCCGATTGGTTCCGCGTGAAGTAATCTGATCCGGCGGGGTCAGCACATGACCCCGCCACCTCCCCCTTCCCCGTTGACTTCTGACCAAAGGCGCCGCCGCGTATGCTTACTTTCACGCTCCGCAGGTTATTACTGGCCATCCCGACGCTTCTGGTCATCAGTCTGGTGATCTTTCTGCTGGTCGATCTCGCCCCCGGCTCGCCGATGTCCGAGATACCGCTGACCGTCCCGCCGGACGTCCGCAAGAAAATGATCGAGGCTTTGGGCGCCGATCAGCCCGTCATGGTGCGCTATGTGCTGTGGCTGCGGCAGTTTTTCTGGGTCGAACCCGCGACCCTGCTGGATGGCTGGTTCGGCACCAACCTTGCGGGCGGTGAGCAGCGGATTCTGTCGTGGCAGTCGCGCGCCCCGGTGTTCACCATCATCGGCCAGCGCATCCCGCAGACCCTGACCGTGATCGGCACCGCCTATCTCGTCGGCATTCTGATCGCCTTGCCGATTGGGATCTACTCGGCCTACCGGCAGTATTCGCTGTTCGACCAGTTGGGCACCTTGTTTGCGATGATCGGCTTTTCGGTGCCGACGTTCTTTTCCGGCACGCTGATCATCATCATCTTCGCCGTCACCTTGGGGTGGTTTCCGACCAAATATGACACCAATCTAAGCGTCACCGACTGGCCATCCTTCGTCAAACAACTGCAACAGATGGCGATGCCGGTGATGACGCTGGGCCTGGCCAATGCCGCCGTGATCAGCCGCTACATGCGATCTTCCATGCTAGATAACATGAGCATGGATTACGTCCGCACCGCCCGCGCCAAGGGCATGTCTGAACGCGTGGTGGTGCTGAAACATGTGCTGCGCAACTCGATGATCCCGGTGGTCACGGTGATCGCGCTTGGCATCCCGTCGATCTTCGGCGGTGCGATCATCACCGAGAACCTGTTCGGCGTGAATGGCATTGGGGCTGCGCTGATCGGCGCGATCCATGCCAGCGACTTGCCGATGGTGCAAACCCTCGCTTTCATCTTCGCCGTGCTGATCGTCACCTTCAACCTGATTGCCGATGTGCTTTACGGCTTGCTCGACCCAAGGATCCGTTATGACTGACCTCAGCACCGCCATCCCAAAACCCGAAAAGGCGTGGCGCGCGATCTGGCAGCAATTCCGCAGCCATCGCGGCGCGGTGTTCGGCCTTGTGGTGCTGTCGATCCTGATCCTCGCCGTGTTGATCGGCCCCTACCTGTGGCAGCCCGAAAAGCTGACCGTGGTGGAAGCGATCAAGTCGAAGAACAAAGGCCCCAGCCTGCAATTCCCACTTGGCACCGATCAGCTGGGCCGCGACATGCTGCAACGCATGATTCAGGCCGGCAAGGTCAGCCTTGCCGTGGGCTTTGTCGCCATGATCATCGCCATCGTGTTCGGCACTCTGATCGGGGTGCTGGCGGGCTATTACCGCCGCCTTGACGGCCCGTTGATGCGGCTGACCGACATGTTTCTGGCCCTGCCTCTGGTGCCGCTGCTGCTGGTGATCATGATGCTGTTCCGCGACCGCGCGGCCAGCATTCTGGGGGCCGAGCTGGGGGCATTCGTGCTGATCGTGTTCGCCATCGGCATCACCTCGTGGATGCAGGCCGCCCGCATCGTGCGCGGTGAGGTGCTGGCGCTGAAAGAGCGCGAATATGTGCTTGCCGCCCGGTCCATCGGTTCGGCTTCAAGGCGCATCATCACCCGGCATATCCTGCCGAACGTGATCTCGCCGGTGATGGTTGCGGCCACCCTTGGAATTGCCGAGGCGATCATCACCGAATCCGTGCTGTCCTTCCTCGGCCTTGGCTTTCCGCCGGATTTCCCGACATGGGGCCGGTTGCTCTATGATGGCCTCAGCTACATGCAGGTTTACCCCGAGCGGGTGATCTGGCCAGGCCTTGCAATCTCGTTGACGGTGCTGTCGGTGAACTATATTGGCGACGGACTGCGCGACGCTTTGGACCCGCGCATCCGGGGACGCTGATACCTTATGAAATCACTTCTGATCCACACCGGCGGCACCATTGGGATGGTGGCGACGCCGACAGGTTTCGCGCCCGCTGAAGGTGTGATTGAGGCCGCTTTAGCCGATCTGGGGGCAAGCCAAGTCACCCTGCTGCCGCTGTTGCCGCTGATTGATTCTGCACAAGCGACGCCTTCGGATTGGAACCGCATCGCCCAAGCGATCTTTGACAATCACAATGATTACAATGGCTTCATTATCACCCACGGCACTGACACGCTGGCCTTCACCGCCAGCGCTTTGTGCTTTGCGCTGGCGGGCCTGAAGCGCCCGGTGATCCTGACCGGAGCGATGCGTCCGCTGACGGTGGAAAATTCAGACGGGGTGCAGAACCTCTCGGACGCGCTGAAAGCCGCGCAAACCGCCCCACCCGGCATCTGGGTGCAATTCTCGGGCCAACTGCTGCACGGCGCACGGGTGCGCAAAGCCCACAGCTCTACGCTGGATGCCTTCACCGCTAGCCGCAGCACGGTGCCGCCGCTGCAACCCGGCAAAACCCCGACGCTGATCCCCTACACCCCTGCCGAGATCGGCATCCTCAGCATGGCCCCCGGCCAGTCCGAGGCCTTCCTCAGCCATGCCCTGACCACACTCGACGCCGTGGTGTTGCGGGTGTTCGGCGCGGGCACCATTCCTGAAACCCCCGCCCTGCGTGCAGGCCTGCTGGCCGCCCAAGCCCGCAACACGCCGGTCATCGCCATCAGCCAATCCCCCAAGGGTGGCATCGCTTTGGGCACCTATGCGGCGGGCAATCTGATGCTGCAATCCGGCGTGATCGACGGTCGCGATATGACGCCCGAAGCCGCCTACACCAAGCTTGCGCATGTGCTCAGCCTGCCCGCTGAGCAACGCCAAGCCGCCCTCGCCCGCACGCTTTGTGGTGAGGTCAGTGCATCCCGGCCTTGATCCGCCGCAAAGCGCCCCACACGCCCAGCACCACCAAAGGCGTCAGCACCGCCATCGCGGCGCCTTTGGAAATCCCCAAACCTTCGATCAGCGGATAGGCCGCATAGGCCGCCAAAGACACCGCATAATAGCTGATCGCCACCACCGACAAACCCTCGACCGTATGCTGCAACCGCAACGCCAAATCGGCGCGCCTGTCCATGCTTTCCAGCAGCTTTTGGTTCTGCGCCGAGCGTTCGACATCCACCCGCGTGCGCAGCAATTCGGCGGCGCGTTGTGCGCGTTCCGCCATCGAGCCCAACCGCGCTTCGGCGGATTTCACCGTCCGCATCGCCGGATCATAGCGCCGCATCATGAACTCGCCAAAGGTCTGCCGCCCCTGCACGCGCTCCTCGCGCAGGGCCGAAATCCGTTGGTTCACAATCGCCTCATAAGCCCCGGTCGCGCCGAACCGAAAGCTGTGCTGCACCGCCAAAGATTCAAGTTCCGCCGAAATCGCCAGCAATTCGTGCAGTGCGGCCTCAGCAGGCCGCGACACCCCATCCAGCCCCGAAACAAGCGCCGACAGCCGAGGGTCCAGCGCGTTCAACCGCCCGGTCAGCCCGCGCGCGCGCATCAGCCCCAGCATCGACATCGCGCGATAGGTCTCAACCTCGCACAACCGCTGCACAATCCGGCCCAGCCGCCGCGCGCCTGCATCGGGGCGCGCAAACACCGCGAACCGCATGTTGCCCGCCGGATCAATCCGAAAATCGCCCGCGATCACCGCCGCCCCATCGACCACCCGCGCCACCGCAAGGCTTTCGGGCACGAACCATTCCTCCAGCTTGGCCAGCATCGCGGCTTCGTCCTCGATCAGCTCCACCCGGATCAACACTGCCGCCACCCGCTTGCCAGGGGCGACCGCCAGCCAATCCTCGGCGAAAACCTCCATCTCGGCCGGATCAAACGCCCGCGCCGACAGCCCCGGAGTGAAGGCCGAATAGGTGACGAACTCGGTATGGCTTTCCCATTTCACATCCGCCCGCCCCAACGGCCCCGAGAAATGCGTCGCATCCGGCTGTGGATGTGCCGAGCCATAGCGATCCAGCAGCGCCAGCAAATGCGCCCGGTCCGCGCCCCGGTCGCGGTTCTGCGCCTCCACCGGTTCCTTGATCGCAATATAGGCCGCCACGCAGGGGGCAGACAGCGCCGGAAACGGCCGCGCGTGCAGCTCATTGACCAAAGCATAGCGCAAAGGGTGGTCGGAGGTCATCATCGGGCCTTACGTCAGCAGGAATGACCCATTTGGGCGCGTCCGCGCGGGGAGCGCCAGAATTTTCGCGGAATACCCGCGTATGCACCCCCGCTGTTGCAGAAAAGCAAAACCCCGGTGTCTCCACCGGGGTCTGGCCTATGCGTAGGGTGCGTGCTTGCACGAACCTTGCTTAATCAATCATCGGCAACAAAGCATCCAGCGACTTCTTCGCATCACCATAGAACATCCGGGTATTCTCTTTGTAGAACAACGGGTTCTCAATCCCGGAATACCCGGTGCCCTGCCCGCGCTTGCTGACAAACACCTGCTTGGCCTTCCAGCATTCCAGCACCGGCATCCCCGCGATGGGTGAGTTCGGATCTTCCTGCGCCGCCGGATTGACGATGTCGTTCGAGCCAATGACGATCGCCACGTCGGTGGTGGGGAAGTCCTCGTTGATCTCGTCCATCTCCATGACGATATCGTAAGGCACCTTCGCCTCCGCCAGAAGCACGTTCATATGCCCCGGCAGACGCCCTGCGACCGGATGGATCGCGAAACGCACGGTCTTGCCCGCCGCCCGCAACTTCCGCGTCAACTCCGACACCGATTGCTGCGCCTGCGCCACCGCCATGCCGTAACCCGGAATGATGATGATGCTGTCGGCATCGTTCAACGCCGCCGCCACGCCTTCGGCATCAATCGCCACCTGCTCACCGGTGACTTCCATCGCAGGCCCGGTGGTGCCACCAAAGCCGCCCAGGATTACCGACACAAACGACCGGTTCATCGCCTTGCACATGATATAGCTCAAGATCGCACCCGACGAGCCAACCAACGCGCCCACGACAATCAGCAGATCGTTCGACAACGAGAAACCAATCGCCGCCGCCGCCCAGCCGGAATAGCTGTTCAGCATCGACACCACGACCGGCATATCCGCGCCGCCGATGCCCATGATCAGGTGATAGCCGATGAACAGCGCAGCCACGGTCATGCCCAGCAGCGCCAACGTGCTGCCCGTTTGCAGGTAAACCACCAGCAAAACCAGCGACACAATCGCCGCCGTCGCGTTCAGCAGATGCCCGCCCGGCAGCTTCTTGGCCTTGCCATCCACCTTGCCCGCCAGCTTGCCAAAGGCAATCACCGAGCCGGTAAAGGTCACAGCCCCGATGAACACGCCGAGGAAGGTTTCCACCCGCAGGATCGACACCTCAACCCCTGATTTATGCGCAATCACGGCGGCAAAACCGTTCAACGCGGCCCGCGCCGCCTCATCCAAGCCCGCCACCCGCACCATCTCGATATGGGTGTTAAAGCCGATGAACACCGCCGCGAGGCCCACCAGCGAGTGCATCGCCGCCACCAGCTGCGGCATCTCGGTCATCTGCACGCGTTGGGCGACAACCCAGCCAATCGCCCCGCCTGCGGCAATCATAACCAGCGAAATCAGCCAGTTGCCCGCTCCGGGGCCATACAAGGTGGCCGCAACGGCCAGCGCCATCCCGACGATGCCATACCAGACCGCGCGCTTCGCACTTTCCTGCCCGGAAAGCCCGCCCAAGGACTGGATGAAAAGAACGGCTGCGACCACATAGGCCGCCGTGGTGAATCCATATTCCATATTGCCCGCTCCCTTACGACTTCTGGAACATGGCAAGCATGCGCCGGGTGACCATGAAGCCACCGAAAATGTTGATCCCCGCCATGAACACCGAGGCCGCGCCCAGCACCACAACCAGCCAGCTGCCCGAGCCGATCTGCATCAGCGCACCCAGGATAATGATCGAGGAAATCGCATTAGTGATCGCCATCAGCGGCGTGTGCAAGGAATGCGACACGTTCCAGATCACCTGCACGCCGACATAAACCGACAGCACAAACACGATGAAGTGCGCCATGAAGCTGGCAGGCGCGTAAAGCCCCGCCAGCAAAATCAGACCGCCGCCGATCACCAACATGCCAACCTGACTGCGGGTCTGCGCCTTGAAGCTTGCCGCTTCCGCCGCGCGCTTTTCGTCATGGGTCAATTCCTTGACCTTTTCCTTCGGCTTTTGCACCGCAATCGCCGCAATCTTTGGCGGCGGTGGCGGGAAGGTGATCTCATGATCCTTCGCCACGGTCGCACCGCGGATCACGTCGTCGCCCATATTGTGATCAATCACACCGTCTTTCTTTGGTGTAAGATCGGTCAGCATGTGCCTGATATTGGTGGAATAAAGCGTCGAGGCCTGTGCCGCCATCCGGCTGGGGAAATCGGTGTAGCCGACGATGGTGACACCATTGTCCGACACGATCTTCTGGTCCATCACCGTCAGATCACAGTTACCGCCACGCTCGGCGGCCAAATCCACCACAACCGAGCCGGGCTTCATCATCGCCACCATATCGGCGGTCCACAGCTTCGGCGCGGGCCGTCCGGGGATCAGCGCGGTGGTGATCACGATGTCCATCTCTGGCGCCAACTCGCGGAATTTCGCCAGTTGCTTCGCCGCGAAGGCGGGGCTCGACGGGGCCGCATAGCCGCCCGTCGCAGCGCCATCGGGCAGTTCAGAGGCATCAAACTCCAGATACACGAAAGACGCGCCCATCGATTCAATCTGCTCGGCCACTTCCGGGCGCACGTCAAACGCATGCACAATCGCGCCCAACGACACCGAAGTGCCAATCGCCGCCAACCCGGCCACGCCCGCGCCAACCACCAGAACCTTCGCTGGGGGAACCTTGCCCGCCGCCGTCACTTGGCCCGTGAAGAACCGCCCGAAATTAGAGCCCGCCTCGATCACCGCGCGATAACCGGCAATATTCGCCATCGACGACAAAGCATCCATCTTCTGCGCGCGGCTGATCCGCGGCACCATATCCATCGCCACCACGGTCGCGCCGCGTGCCTTGACGATCTCCAGCAGTTCCGGGTTCTGCGCTGGCCAGAACATCGAGATCAGCGTCTGGCCCTCGCGCAACGCCTGCGCCTCGGCCACTTCCGGCCCGCGCACTTTCACCAGCACATCAGCGGCAGCAATCACATCGGCAGCCGAGGCCAGAACCTCAACCCCGGCCTTGGCATACAAAGCGTCGGAAAAACCGGCCTTCGTGCCCGCCCCGGCCTGAATGACGCAAGTATGCCCCAGTTTCACCAGTTGCAGCGCCGAATCCGGGGTCATCGCCACCCGGTTTTCGCCCGCAAAAATCTCGCTCAACGCACCTATTTTCACTGTGTTCCCCCGTAGTTTGCGCGGTTCAAGGAGCAACCGTGACCGCCAAATCCCCGCCGAGCCTTAACATCGAAGTTCAAGAGTTCAACGCCTGATTGCCGCTTTTGGCGAAAAACCTGTCGGCTTCAACGGATGCCGCTGCGCTCTGCCAAAGCTTGGGGCGAAAATTCCACACCAAACCACCCAGATGGACGAATTTCCCGCAGCTGATTATCATCACAATTTCAAGATGCTACCCAGAAAGCCGTCTGATAGCGCAAACATCCAATCGGACTACACGCAGGCTGGCTCGAATCGAAACAATTTCAAGCTTGAAATTTTAACCTGATCGACCTATTGCTGACCACAAGCCGCCATGCCACGCTGATGCTGAGGGAATCCAGATGACCGACTTCGCCGCCACCAAAGCCCAGTTCCATCTGCCCGAAGGCATGATCTATCTCGATGGCAACTCGCTGGGCCCCTTGCCGCGCGCCACGGCTGCACGGGTGGCGCAGACGGTCACCGCCGAATGGGGCGACATGCTGATCACCGCCTGGAACAAGGCGGCGTGGATGGACAAACCGATGCGCGTCGGCGACCGCATCGCCCGGCTGATCGGAGCCGAGGCTGGCCATGTGGTGATGGGTGACACCCTGTCGATCAAGGTCTATCAGGCGCTGGCGTCTTGCCTTGAAATGAACCCCACGCGCCGCGTGATCCTGTCCGACACCGGCAATTTCCCCTCCGACCTCTACATGGCCGAGGGACTCTGCCGCACGCTTGGCAATGGCTACACACTGAAAACCGTCGCCCCCGAAGACGTGCTCGACGCCATCGACGACACCGTCGCTGTCACCATGATCACCGAAGTTGACTACCGCACCGGGCGGCGTCACGACATGGCCGCGATCACCGCTCGCGCCCACCAACACGGCGCGCTGACGATCTGGGATCTGGCGCATTCCGCAGGGGCCTTCCAAGTCGAACTGGCCAAATGCAACGCCGATTTCGCGGTCGGCTGCACCTATAAATACCTTAACTCCGGCCCCGGCGGCCCGGCCTTCATCTACGTCGCCCCCCGCCATGCCGACACCGCTCGTCCGGCGCTTTCGGGTTGGCAAGGCCATGCCGCCCCCTTCGCCTTCGATCTCGATTACCACCCCGCCACCGGCGCGGAACGCATGCGCGTCGGCACCCCGCCGATCCTGCAACTCGCCGCCCTGGAGGCTTCGCTGGATATCTGGGACACGGTAGACATGGCCGCCCTGCGTGCAGCCTCGCTGAAACTGCAAGACCAATACATCGCAGGCGTTGAGTCCGCCTGCCCCACCCTGACCCTCGCCACCCCTCGCAACCACCAAGATCGCGGCAGCCAAGTCTCGTTCCGCCACCCTGAAGGCTACGCCATCATGCAAGCCATGATCGCGCGCGGCGTGATCGGCGATTTCCGCGCCCCCGACATCATCCGCTGCGGCTTCACGCCTTTGTTCATCGACGAAGCTGACGTTGACAAGGCGATCAAAATCATCGCCGATATCATGCAAAACAACCTCTGGGACCGCCCCGCCTACAAAACCCGTGCGAAAGTCACCTGATGCCTTCGGATTTCATCTTGGCAAAAATATCCCCGCCGGAGGCTCCCCGGCCCGCCGCCGAAGCCTCCGGTGGGGATATTTTAACCAATGTGAAAGCCACAAGCACCGCCCTCTGTCGCCCCGCCGGATGGATCGCCCAGTGGCGCACCATCGGCAATCTTTCGGTGCTGAACTGCCAAACTCATTCCATCGCCTGACGCCCCATTCGGGGGAAACCCAAATGACAGGAGAGAATGATATGACCACCGATCCGAAATCCGGCTGCCCGATGCACGCCGCCCCCGGCAATTCTGGCCCCTACAACCCTGCCACCGAAGGCGCACAAATGTCCTTCGATGGCCGGATGTCTTACGGCGATTATCTGCACATCGACCAGATCCTATCCGCCCAACGCCAACTCACCCCGGCGCATGATGAGATGCTGTTCATCATCCAGCACCAGACCTCCGAGCTTTGGATGAAGCTCGCGCTGCATGAACTCAACGCTGCCCGTCAGGCCATCGCCGACAACCGCGCGCCGGAAGCCTTCAAGATGCTCGCGCGCATTTCCCGCATCTTTGAGCAGTTGAACAACGCCTGGGACGTGCTGCGCACCATGACGCCCTCGGATTACACCACCTTCCGCGAGGGTCTTGGCCAATCCTCGGGCTTCCAGTCCTGGCAATACCGCCTGATCGAG
Source organism: Cypionkella sp. (assembly GCF_034376685.1). Classification (GTDB taxonomy): domain Bacteria; phylum Pseudomonadota; class Alphaproteobacteria; order Rhodobacterales; family Rhodobacteraceae; genus Cypionkella. The sequence goes on along the minus strand of NZ_JAXMJJ010000080.1, from coordinate 38,924 downwards.
TATGCTGTCGGCAACCGCAATCTGGCGATGCTGAAACCGCACGCCCATCGCGCCGATCTGACGGCGCTGCTGGAAGCCGAACTCGCCCGCCCCAGCCTCTATGACGAAGCTTTGCGCCACCTCGCCCGTGCTGGACTGCCCGTGCCCGAAGACGTGCTGAACCGCGATCTGCGCCAACCGTGGACCGTGCATGAAGGCGTGCAGCGGGTGTGGGAAACCGTCTACCGCGATCCGACGCAATACTGGCAGGCCTATGAGTTGGCCGAGAAGCTGGTCGATTTTGAAGACTACTTCCGCCGCTGGCGCTTCAACCACGTCACCACGGTGGAACGCGTCATCGGCCTGAAACGCGGCACCGGCGGCACCGGCGGCGTCAGTTACCTGCGCCGGATGCTGGATGTCGAATTGTTCCCGGAACTCTGGCATCTGCGCACAACGCTGTAAGGGCGGGCAACCACACGGCGTTGTGCTCCGACATCCGCGCACGACCTTGTGATTATGCATGCTTTAGAAACAAGGGCTTTGACCTTGCTTTTCGGCTGATCTAGCGTCTTTACAAGAGAATCTGGGCGGCACTCCTCTGCCGCCCCATTTTGTGATCGGCTGACGGATGCGCTTTTTGACGGTTAAACTTCTTGCGGCGACAGCTTTGTCGCTGACACTCGCGGCCTGTGTGCCTGGGTCCACCCTGTCGGGCAAAACCCCGACAGTGGTGCAACTTCCCACGCCGACCGACAACACAGCGCATTATGCCGGTGTCGTGGACAACGGCTTCACCGTGCCGACCGTGCCGGTCGACAAGGTGCCCGCCGCCTATCAGGTGCAGCAGGTCGAATATGCCAGCAACGAGGCGGTCGGCACCATCATCATCAACCCAGCTGAAAAGCATCTCTATTATATCAGCGGCAAGAACAAAGCCCTGCGCTATGGCATTGCCGTCGGCAAAGCTGGTTTCCAGTGGGCGGGCGTGGCCAATATCACCAACCGCACGCATTGGCCGAAATGGACGCCGCCGCCGGAAATGATCGACCGGAAACCCGAACTGGCAAAGTGGGAAAAAGGCCAACCCGGTGGGCCGACCAACCCGCTCGGCGCGCGCGCTTTGTATCTGACCACCAATGGCGTTGATTACGGCTACCGCATCCATGGCACGCCGGAATGGTATTCGATCGGCAAGAACGCCTCGTCGGGCTGTATCCGCATGATAAATCAGGACGTGATGGATCTGTATAACCGTGTGCAGGATGGCGCGAAGGTTGTGGTGCTGAACGCCGATGGCACTTACCCAGAAAAGCTGAAACTGCCGCCACCCGCACCGAAGAAGAAAAAGCCTGCACCGGCCCCGGTGGAGGCTGCGGCCCCCGTGCTGAGCGCGACCCCGACCATGCTGCCGGGGGGCGCCACCACTCTGCCCGCCGCCACCACTCTGCCGGCTGCGACGGCACCAACCGCCACTCTGCCCACCGCTCCGGTTGATCCGGCCGTCACCACCACCCCCGCCCCGGCCGCGACCACGCTGCCAGCGGCAACGGCACCAGCAGCCACCGCTCCGGCTGCGACAGCACCCACCGTCCCTGCGGCGGCACCCACCACGCCCAGCACCTGTGCTGTGCCGCTGGTGAACGGCCTCTGCCCGCAGCCATAAGCGGACCACGGCGACAAACAAAAAAACCCGCCTCAATCCGAGGCGGGTTTTTTTTCATGCTTAGATTTCCGACAGCCTCACAGCCACTTGTCGTAATCGCTGACCAACAGATGCGTGGGGGCGACATCTTCCTCGATATCGGCAAACCGCCCGATCGGTTCGCGGAACACATTGTCGGTGACATCGTCGTTCACGGTGGACACCTCACCGATCAGCACATCGCCGCCCTCACCCCAGAACGCGTGCCAATCGCCCGGCATCAGTGTAACGGACTCGCCCGGAGCCAGCCGCAGCTTGTCTCCCGGCTTGTAGGGCCGCTCAATGCCATCGCAGCGCACCAGACCGCCGCGATCCGCCGCCCAGTTGCCCGCATCATCCGAGCCGTAAAGCTCCACCACCAACGTCGCCCCGCCGCGGTTGATGATATCTTCCGCCTTGATCACATGGGTGTGCATCGGCGAAAGCTGATCCTGCCGCGAAATCAACAGCTTCTCGGCATAACACATGCCCCCCCCGCGTTGCAGATCGGCCAGAGAGCCATTGCGCAGGGTGAACAGAAACAACCCCATCTGGTCAAAGCGGCCTTGGCCGTAATCGGTGATATCCCAGCCGCAACGCCCCTCAATCACCCGGCTCGCAATCGGTTTGTTGGCCTTGAATTCACTCGGAGACCAGTTGGCAAAGGGCGGCAAGACAAAGCCATATTGCCGCACCATCTCCTCTGCCCCAGCCATAATCTCATTGATACGCGACCGCTTCATCTTCGTCCTCCCAAGAATCTGGCCGCAGTATACCGCCAATGTTTGCGCCAACAACGGCAAAGGCAGATCGGAATTCGCGCGAATTCCGGCACGATTTTCGCGCGAAAATCGCCTAGGGCAAACGCCGGATCGGCTCGTTGTTGCAAAAGATCACAAACTGCCCGGCATTTTCCACCACCGGAAATCCCCGCCGCTTGGCTTCAGCCAGAAATGCCTCATGCCCGATATAGCGCTCCACATCCCGCACCTTGCGCCGAACGATGGCACCACGCGCCGCCGCCTGCGAGCCGAAAAGCTCCAGGAAAAACTGCTGCGGGCTGATCGGTGGCATGGCTGACATGCCCGCAGCTTGCCGCGCTTTGGTTAAAAATCCCTGAACGCTTAGCCGCGCCCCGCCCCAGTTCGCGCCGCCCAAGCCCGCACCGCATCGCCAAAGGCCGTGAACAAAGGCCGCGACACTGGATCATTCGCCGCATTCCACTCTGGATGCCACTGAACCGACAGGGTGAACCCCGGCGCGCCCTGCACATACAAAGCCTCGGGCGTGCCATCCGGTGCCACCCCGTCAATCACAATCCGGCTGCCCGCCCGCGCCACACCCTGCCCGTGCAGCGTGTTGGTCATCACCTCTGCCGCCCCCATCAGACGATGAAACACCCCGCCTTCGGTGAACTTCACCACATGGCGATGCGCAAACACCTCCTCCATCGTGCCCTCCGGCGGCATCCGGTGGTTCAATCGCCCCGGCAATTCGCGGATCTCGGGGTAAAGCGAGCCGCCCATCGCCACGTTGACCTCCTGAAACCCGCGACAGACCCCCAAGAACGGCTGACCACTTTCCACACAGGCCCGGATCAGCGGCAGCGTGATCGCATCGCGCCCCCGGTCAAACGCGCCATGCGCCGGGGTTTCCGGCTCGCCATATTCATCGGGATGCACATTCGGCCGCCCGCCGGTCAGCAAAAACCCATCACAGACCGCCAACAGATCCGCCACCGAGACAAAGCGTGGGTCCGCCGGCACGATCAGCGGCACGCAATCTGCGACCTCCGCCACCGCTTCCGAGTTGATATGCCCGGCGGCATGCACCTCATAGCGGTCGTTCATCAGATGCGCGTTGCCGATGATCCCGACAACGGGGCGGCGCATGGCTTTGGCTGGCATAGGGTCGGGCATCACAGGCCTGCATTGACAATCTGCCGCCATCATATCAGCGCAGCGGGCAAGATGAAGGGCGAAAGCCACGCTCTGCCGCCCGCACCTTCACATCTGCCTGATTTTGCGGCACCCCGCCGGAAACTTCGCCCAACCCGCAAGCCCGTTCCGCCGCGCGCCATGTCGCAAACGCGCGGGACGCCCGCCCGCACCCGGCCTAGACAAGGGCCAACCGCAGCAGGATCAGCCATGCCCACCGCCCTTTCTCGCCCCGCTACCGCCCCGCTGATCGGCGTTGCCTTCATGCTGGGCGCGATGGCGCTGTTGCCCTTCCTTGACGTCTTCGCCAAATTCCTCGGCCAGCAAGGCGTGCCCGTGCTGCAGATCGTCTGGGCCCGGCTGTTCGTCGGGGCGCTTATCGCCCTGCCCTTCGCCCTGCCGCATCAGGGCGCAAAGGGCCTGATCCCGGACCGCCCCGGCTATCACAGCTTTCGCGCAGGCTTCCTGATCCTCGCCACTTTCTGCTTCTTTCTGTCGCTGAAATACCTGCCCATCGCCGACGCGCTGGCGATCTTTTTCGTGCAACCGCTAGTCGTCACCGTGCTGTCAGCCCTCGTGCTGAAAGAGGCGGTGCCGCGCAACCGCTGGGCCGCCGTCGCGGTGGGCTTCGTCGGCACGCTGATCATCATCCGCCCCGGCTTTGTGGCGCTCAATCCCGGCAGCCTGCTGGCGCTGGCCGCAGGCAGCTTCCTTGCGATCTACTTCGTGATGACCCGGCATATCTCGGGCCGCGCGCCCGCGATGGTCACCACGTTCCAGACCAACATGATAGGTGCCGCCGCGCTGAGCCTCGCGATGCCGCTGGTCTGGCACACCCCCAGCCTCGAACAATGGCTGATGTTTGCAGGCCTCGGCGTGATCGCCACCTTCGGCCATTACCTGATCGTGCGCGCCTATGATTATTCCGAGGCCTCGCTGCTGGCCCCGCTGGCCTATACCGAGATGGTGGTCGCCACCGCCGTCGGCTGGTATTTCTTCGGCGATTTCCCCGATGCACTGACCTTTCTCGGCGTCGCCGTGCTGATCGCCTGCGCGCTCTACATCACCCTGACCGAGCGCAACCGCGCCACACCCGATGCGATAGAGCAGCCGTAACGCCTTCATGTAAAAGATAAGTATCGCCCATCAAAATACTGATATTATAAAAAATACCCGCACCCCAATGCACCTTTTCGGCTTTCACATTGGCGTAAATACTCAGGCCGGAATGTGAGCATTCCGGCGAGCCGGAGGCGTATCTACTCCAAGGCCCCTCGAAACCCAATTCCTCAGCCGCGCAGCCTCAGCCTCAGCCACAGCTTACCCCTGCGCCGCCACATCCACACGATACTGCCGCATCCAGTCCGCACTCACCGCATCGGCCAGCTTTGCAACCCCCGGTATCAGCCCGCCCGTGACAGGTGCCGCCACGCCCAAAGCCGCACAAATCCGCGCCACCTCTGCCACGGGATCAGCCGACAAGCTGTCATACTCCACGCGCAACGGCACAATGCCCTGCTCCGCAAACCAGTCCAGCCAAGCGGCATCATAACCCTGCAACTCCGCCACCATCGCCCGAAGCCGCGCAAAGTCATACCGAGGCTCCTGCGGCGCGGAAAGCCGCTCCAGCTCGCTGCCATCCGGGGCCACATGCCACAACCCGGTCTGCTCGGCCTTGATCAACGACACCGCCTGCGCCAGCTTGTCCTGCCGCGACAAATGCACAAACAGCACCTCGCCAAACGCTGCCCGCAGCCGCGCGCGATCCGAGGTCAGACCCGGATAAACCGTGTCTATCACCGCCAACACATCGCCCAGACTCTCTCGCATCAACCGCAGGCCAAACACCCCGGTCGCCCCAGTGCCTGCCGTGATCGCCGCCGCCAGATAGCCCGCAGCATAGCGCACGGCATCCAACTCGCCGCGCGCAGGCAGGCCCCAGGCCCGCGCCCAAACCGGATCGACATCGCGCATGAAAAACGAATCCGGCACACCCGCCACTTGCGTTGCCGCCAACAGATCGCACAGCAACGTGCTGCCACTGCGCGGCGTGCCGCAGATGATATAGCTTTTCATGCCGACATGCCCCACGGCACAGCCCTGCAGACCAGCACTTGCCCGTCCCGCTTCAGCGCCTCAGTCCTGAAATCCACCGCCGCGCACAGCCCCCGACCAAGCCATTGCTCTTTGTCAAATACTCCCGCCGGAGGCTCCTCGATCCCCGCCAAACCCACCGCCGCAAAGCCGTCCCCCGGCAGCGCGGTCAAGCGCCCCCTCGATGGGGGCCGAGACCGCCGCACCCGATCAGATCCCGCGCTCACAGCTTCGAGAACCGCAACACCCCGGCCAGCCGGTCAGCGCCGTCTGCATCCGACGGATGCACCACCCCGTTCATCACCAGAACCTCCGGGAAATCAAACGGCGACATCCCCGCAATACAGGCCACATTGACACCAAACTGTCCGGGGTCAGACCTGCGCTGATGATGGGTATAGATGCCGCAAGTCTTGCAAAAATAATGCCGCGCCACCTTGGTGTTGAACTGGTAAAGGCTCAGATTCTCCTCGCCCTGCACGAACACAATATCGCCAACCCGCGCCGAGACCGCCACCGCCCCGCGCATCCGGCACAGCGAGCAATCGCAGCGCCGGGCAGAGTTCAGCCCATCGCTCAGCCGCACCCGAAACTGCACCGCCCCACAATGACACGCCGCGTCATGCAACACGCTATCTTCGTCCATCATGCCGCCCTCCGATTGTTTTCAAGAAAGATAGATCAGCTCAGAATGGCAGGAAACTAAAATCACGGAGCCTCGTTTCGCGCAAACGGATTTTTCGATGCTTGCGCCGCCGCACAACCTGACCCGCTTTCTGAAGACGCATCCTGCCGACATCCCCCAAACCTCCCGCAAGCTTGTTTTGCCCCATACCCCGCAAAGCCGCGCTTCGCCCAAGCTATGCGCCCGGCTGCAAGGCCCTCCCCGGCAGCGCGGTCGCGTGCCCCCTCGATGGGGGCCAAGACCGCCCCGCGTTCCAGATCGCTGTCGCCAAAGCTTAAGGCCGCCTTAACGCACCCCCGCTAACCCCTTGAAATCGCACATACGCAAACCTGTCCACGCGTGGACATCGCCCTCAAACCCCAGCCCCCGCCGCCACAACAGCCGCCGCCGCCGCCAAAGCCCCCGGCCCGTGCGTGATATCCAAAGCGATCATCCCCGCCTCCATCACCGCCAGCGCCCCAAGGGTCATATGAGCGTTCACGTGCCCCATATGCGCCACCCGCAGAAAGCCGTGATAGGCGGGGTCGCTGGTCGCAGCCATCCCCAGCCCGATCCCCAACGTCACCCCGGCGCGATGCTCGCACCATTCCCGTAGCCTAGTGGCATGGGGTGCTCCAAACCGCGCCGCCGTCACCGACCGCCCGCGATCTTCCGGCCGCGCCACATTCATCCCGATCGCCGGATTGCCCGCCGACCAGCAGTCAAACGCCGCCCAAACACTGCGCGCCAGACACTCATGCCGCGCCCAGACCGCAGGCAATCCTTCCTCACCAATCATCGTCAAAGCCTCGCGCAGCCCATAAAGATGATGCGTGGGTGCTGTGCCGTTCCACAGCTGCCAGAATTCTTCGCCATCCGCACGCGGGGCCCAGTTCCAATACGGCGTGCGCAAATCTGCAGCCACTGTGGCCGCCCGCGCCTTATCCGAGAACCAGACAAACCCCATGCCCGGCGGCGTCATCAGCCCTTTCTGGCTCGCCGCCACCGTGACATCAACGCCCCAGTCATCCATCCGGTATTCATCGCAGCCCAGCGAGGCGATGCAATCCACCGCCAACAACGCGCCATGCCCGACACTATCCATCACCGCCCGCAGTGCCGCGACATCGGTGCGGATCGTCGAGGCCGTGTCGACCTGCGTCGTCAGCACCGCCTTGATCCGACCCGCCTTATCGGCCCGCAGCACCGCCTCTACCCGCGCCATATCGACCGGGGTGGATTTGCCGAAATCCAGCACCTCCACCTCAATCCCCATCGCCCGCGCAGAATTCGCCCAAGACAGCCCAAACTGCCCGGTCGCCAGCACCAAAGCCTTCTCACCGCGCGAGAACATGTTGGCGTTCGCCGCCTCCCAGACCGCATGACCGTTGCCGATATAGGCTGCAACCGAAGCCTTGGTCCCCGCCAGCGCCTTCAGGTCGGGCCAAAGCGAAGCCACCAGATCATACAAAGCGCCCTCATAGATGTTCGGCGCCGCCCTGTGCATCGCCGCAAGCACCCGGTCTGGCATCACAGAGGGGCCCGGAATGGCAAGGTAAGCGCGGCCGTTGGCGAGGGTCATGTCAGGCTCCAAATTCACATCGCACATGGCTATCCGGGCCAATATGCCGCGTCAATCGCCAGCGACACCCTGCCCCGTTCCGCCGCGCCGCTTGCCCTACCGGCCCGCGCAAGCTAGACCAATCCTGCCACTCGCAACCGAAAGTGCCGCGTCTTGACCCAAGCAAACCCCAGCCTGCTCCGGCGCTTTTGGTCAAACTATATCCATCAGCACACATGGAGCATCGTGCTGTGCTTCTTGCTGATGATCATTGAGGGCAGCGCGCTTGGTGGCCTGTCCTATCTGCTGAAACCGCTGTTCGACGTGGTGTTCACCCCCGGTGGTGAGGCCGCGCTTTACGGTGTCGGTTTTGCGATTTTCGGCTTGTTTGCCACCCGTGCTTTCACCTCGGTGATCGCCCGCACGCTGATCTGGTCAATCTCGCAGCGGGTGTCTGCCGCGATGCAATCTGACCTGTTGCGCCACATCCTGACGCTGGATGCGCCGTTCTTTCAAACCAACCCACCCGGCGTGTTGATCGAGCGGGTTCAGGGGGACACAAGTGCGGTGCAAGGCATCTGGAGCGCCCTCGTCACCGGTATTGGCCGCGATCTGCTGGGGCTGATCGCGCTGCTGGCGGTGGCGGTCTCGATTGATCTGCGCTGGACGCTGGCCGCACTGATCGGAGCGCCTTTGCTGATCCTGCCCGCCACGATGTTGCAGCGCTATGTGCGGCGCAAATCCAAAGAGTTGCGCAATCAGGCGGGTCAGCGCGCCACCCGGCTGGATGAAATTTTTCACGGCATCACTGCGGTCAAGCTGAACCGGATGGAAGATTACCAGACGGGCCGCTTCCGCACCGTGCTGAAGTCGATCCGCCGCGCCGAGGTGCGCTCGATCTTCGCGCGCAGCCTGATGCCGGGGATGATTGATCTGGTCACCGGTCTTGGGTTTTTCGCGGTGCTCTTGATGGCGGGGGACAAGATTTCCTCGGGCGAGCGCACCACCGGCGATTTCATGTCGTTCTTCACCGCGATGTCGCTGACCTTCCAGCCTTTGCGCCGTCTGGGCGAGATGGCAGGCACCTGGCAAGTGGCCGCGGCCAGTCTGGAGCGGATCTACGCGCTGTTTGACGCCCGACCCGCCTATCCCCGTCCTGCGGTCAGCGTCGCCCTGCCTGCCCCCGGCGCGCCGGAAATCCGCTTTGAGGATGTCAGCTTCGCGCATGGCGACCAAACCGTGCTGCACGGTCTTTCGTTCACCGCCGAGGCGGGCAAGACCACGGCGCTGGTCGGCTCTTCCGGTGCGGGCAAGAGCACAGTCTTCCATCTGCTGACCGGCCTTATGGAGCCTGCCAGCGGGGTGATCCAGATCGGTGGCGTCGCGGCTTCGGGCCTCGCGCTGGCCGATCAGCGCGCGCTGTTTGCCACCGTCACACAAGACTCGGCGCTGTTCGATGAGACCCTCGCCGAGAACATTGCCTTGGGCCGTACAGTCGCCCCCGATGCGCTGGACGCCGCCCTGCGCGCCGCCCATGTTGCCGATTTCCTCCCGGCGCTGCCGCGTGGCGTCGAAACCCCGGTTGGCCCGCGCGGCTCTGCCCTGTCAGGCGGCCAACGTCAGCGCGTGGCGATTGCCCGCGCCTTGGTACAGGACGCTCCGGTGTTGCTGCTGGATGAGGCCACCTCGGCGCTGGATGCGCAATCCGAGTCCATCGTGGCCGAGGCCCTCGCACTTGGCAGTCAGGGCCGCACCACCTTGGTGATCGCCCACCGTTTGGCAACTGTGCGCAACGCCGACAAAATCGTGGTGATGGATCACGGCAGGGTTGCGGAAACCGGCACGCATGACCAACTTCTGGCACAGGGCGGGCTTTATGCCGGGCTCTACCGCTTGCAATTCAAGGACTAAGCCATGTTGGGCGAAACCGCCGCCGACCGCCGTGTTTATACCGTCACCGGGGCTGATCGCCTGCCCTTCCTGCAAGGCATGGTCAGCAATGACGTGCTGCCGTTGGGGCGCGGTGATGGCGCGGTCTGGGCGGCGCTGCTGACGCCGCAGGGCAAATACCTCGCGGACTTTCTGCTGGTGGCGCAAGGCGACCGCCTGCTTCTCGACATCAAGGACAGCATTGCCGAAGCCACCCTGCGCCGTCTGTCGATGTATCGCCTGCGCGCCGATGTGCAGTTTGCCGCCAGCGATCTGAAGGTCGCGCGGGGCTTGGGTGCCACCCCGCCCGGTGCCATCGCCGATCCGCGCCACCCCGCCCTTGGTTGGCGCGGCTATGGTGCGGCAGGCGGCGCGCCTGAAATTGACTGGGACGCCATCCGCGTCGCCCATTGCATCCCCGAGACCGGGATCGAGCTTGTCCCCGACGACAGCTACCTGCTCGAGTCCGGTTTTGAGCGCCTGCACGGCGTCGATTTCCGCAAAGGCTGCTATGTCGGCCAGGAAGTCACCGCGCGGATGAAGCACAAGACCGAGTTGAAGAAGGGCCTGATCACTGTCAGCATTGACGGCGCGGCCCCTCCCGGCACCCCAATCCTGCAAGGCGAAAAACCCGCCGGCACTCTGTTCACCCAAAGCCAAGGCCGCGCTATCGCTTACCTGCGCTTTGACCGTTCCGAGAACCTGACCGCAGGCAGCGCCAAAATCTCGCTGTAAAAACCCTGCCCTAAGCCCATCCTCTGCGTATAAATATCCCCGCCGGAGGCATCCGCCGCCTCAGACTGCGCAACGGATCACTCCGCCAACGCCGCATAATCCCGCGCCACGCGATCCCAAGTCGCCTCGGAATTCGCCACCAGCAACACCCCAGCCCTGCGCGCCAGATCATACGCCGCGCCATCGAGAAACCGCGCCACGCCGCCCGCCGCCTGCACCGCCAGCACGCCTGCCGCATGGTCCCACGGATGCGGCTGCGGCCCCGAGAGCACAAACTCGACATGCCCCTGCGCCAGCAACCGATACTCATGGCATGAACAGCGCAAGGACGTGACGCGGCCATAAGACAGCCCCGCCAACACCGCCGCGCGCCTTTGCGCCGGGGGAAACAGCCCGGTCGGAATATAGCCGCACATCTGTGCCGGATCGCTGACCCCAGACACCCGCAGCACCCGCGCCCGCCCGTCCGCCTGCACGAACCGCGCAGCTTCCCCCGCTGTGACCTCGACCCAATCATCCAGCAGCGGATCATAAAGCAAGCCATAGCGCGCCACGCCGTCCTTGACCGCCACCGCGATCATGCCGAAGGTCGACAGCCCCTTGGCAAAGTTCCAGGTGCCATCGACCGGATCCACGATCACCTGCCACCCCGGCCCTGCCATCGCCGCACGCAAGCCCGGATCCGCCGCCACAGCCTCTTCGCCCAGCACCCGCGCCTCCGGCCAGGTCTTCGCCAAAGCTGCACCAATCAAAGCCTCGGCCTCGGTATCCGCCACCGTCACCAGATCGGCGAAGTCGGTTTTCTGGGAAACCTCTCCCACACCCAAGGCTCGAAATCGCGGCAACACCGCCGCTTTCCCCGCCGCCCGTACCGCCTGCAAAACCAAATCCATCACTGCCCCCAACGAAAAGGCCGCCCCAAAGGACGGCCCCAACTCTCACCCGAAGAATCGCCCGAACTTACGCGCGTTCAGAGTATTCCATCAATTCGGTATGCACGATGATATCTTCATCTGGCCCGATGAACGGCGGGATCATGATCCGCACGCCGTTGTCCAGGATCGCAGGCTTGAAGCTGTTCGCCGCGGTCTGGCCCTTTTGCACAGGCTCGGTATCGACCACCTTGCAGCGCACTTTTTGCGGCAGGCTGACGTTCAACGGCTCTTCGCCGTAATAGTTCACCGTCGCCATCATGCCATCTTGCAGGAACGGGCGACGATCGCCCAGCAATTCGGCATCAATTTCAACCTGCTCGTAGGTCTCGGAATCCATGAACACCAAGCGGCCATCGGTTTCATACAGAAACTGCTGGTCCTTGTTTTCCAACTCGACCCGCTCAACCTTATCTTCCGAACGGAACCGCTCGTTCAACTTGCGGCCATCGCGCAGGTTTTTCAGCTCTACCTGAGCGAAAGCGCCGCCCTTACCCGGTTTGACATGGTTGACCTTGACCGCAGCCCAAAGCCCGCCGTCATGTTCCATGATGAAGCCCGGCTTGATTTCATTTCCGTTGATCTTCGGCATTTGTGGTAAAACCTTGTCAAAAGGTTGAAGTTAAAGAAGCGCCCCCTATATATCGGGTTCTACCTTCAGGCAAGACGACTAAATAGAGTAGACGCAAGCCAGAGCCATGCAATATACGCATGGCAGACATTCGAAAGTTGACCCCCCGAATCGTAATGAAAACGTTACAAGCGCGGAAGTTACGGAAATACAAGAGCAAGAAAAAAGGACAATGTGATGTTGGATACGGTTGACAGCACAGCCTTCAACTTTGAACAAGGCCAGCGGGCGCGCAAGCTTTTTGCGGCGGTGGTTTTGGCTGCTTTGGATGATGCCATTGCAGATGACAAGAAATATGGCAACGGCCCCGATCAAATCGCCCGTTGGGCACGTTCGCGCGATGGCCGCGAAGTGTTGTCCTGCTCGGGGATCGACCCGAACGAGCGTGTGGTCAAAGGCCTGATGGAGTTTGTCTCGAAGGGCGTGCGCACTTCGGTCGCGCTGTCGCGCGAGGAATCCGAGCGCCGTCATGCGCTGGAGCTGGAGCACGCCGAGGCTGCATAAGCCTTTGCGACCCTGAAATAGAAAAACGCGCCCCGCTTTGACAGTGGGGCGCGTTTTTCATTTGCCTCAGCAGCTTGGCGTCAGCCCTGCCCTATTCAAACTCTTGCGAAGCCAGCGCCCGCGCGATTTCGGCCCGCACCAGTTTGCGGATATTGCGGGTGATCCGCTCACCCATTTTGCCAGCCAGTTCTTCGCGCAGCATGTCCCGCACCAACTCGCGCAGCACGTCTTCATCAAAGCGCATGCCCTGATCGTAATCACTTTCCTCAGCCGTGTCGTGCTCGGCAAGGGCCGCGAGCACGCTGGCTTCGGCAGCATCGGCCCAGACCGGATCAGGCTCTACCGTGCCATGCAGCGGTGCTGTAAGCGGCTCAACATCGTCGTCCAGCGCCGCATCGTCTTCTTGTGCCCAGGCCGGGGTTTGGCCGGGGGCTGCATCGGTCACATGATGCTCAAAATGATCATGCCGTGCAGGCTCCGCTTCGGTTTCAAGCTGCGGCGCCTCGGCAGGAAATGCCTCATCCGCGGGCAACGACCACGGATTGACCATCGTCGCCTCCGGCTGCGGCGCGCTGTCGCCGATCTCAGCCTCCCAGTCATCGGGCGCTGCGTCAACGGCGGCCCCTACGCTGGTGACAACGTCGCCCAAACCACTGCGGGGCGTGTCCATCAGGGTTGCGCGCGGCACCGCGACGAACATCGGCAAAGGGTTGGTCAGATTGAACGGTTCCGGCGCTTCAGCCTCGGTCGGCACCACCCGCAAAGCGGGCGTCAGGATCAGCTTATCCCCCGCCCCGCCCACAACACGCGGCGCGGGCCGCATGTCATCTGAAACCAGCCTTCGGATAGAGGACAACACATCCTCAATCTCGGTCGAACTCATCGGCTCTGACATCAACGGTGCCCTACGCATTTCAATCCCAAGTCTTGCTCGACAGTCTAGCGACAGAACCTGCACAAGACAAGGAATTGGCGCATTGTCGAGAACGATCAAGCGGATAGACTGCCAAGCAGTTTAACAAAAACGGCCCCGCACCGCATCCTGGCAGGGGCCGTTTTTAGGGCATCGCAAAGCACCTAAAGCTTAATTTCCGATCTTCTCAAGGATCTTGTCCAGCTTCTTGCCGCGCGTCGAGGTCAGCGGGGCTTTTTTCACCGCGTTGTAATACGCATCCGGGTCAAAGGTGGTGATGCCAAGGTTCAACTGATCGGCGGTCAATTGCCCCATCGTCGACAGCAGCTGATACACCCCCACATAGCGGCTGGCTTCGGCCTCCAGCTTGGTGGCCCGCGCATCCAGCAATTCCTGCTCGGCGTTCAGCACATCCAAGGTGGTCCGCGCGCCCAAGGTGGCTTCTTCGCGCACACCTTCAAATGCCTTTTGCGCCGCCGTCACCTGCAACCCACCCGCCTCGATCGACGCCTGCTGCACCATCACATTCGACCAGGCATTGCCCACGGCTTCCGACACATCGACCACCGCCTGCAATTGCGCCGCAGCCGAGGCTTCTTTGCCCGCCAAAGCCTTACGGAACAGCGCCGAGCGTTCGCCACCCTGATAGATCGTGTCGCTGAAGCGGATCCCGGCCACGGTGTTGCCCTGACCAGACAACCAATCCTCTGTTACCGTAAGCGAACTGCTGACCGTCGGCAGGAAAGCGGTTTTAGCAATGTCCACCCGGATGTCTGAAATCTTCACCTCGTGCCCAGCCTGTTTGATCACCGGATGATTGCGCACAGCAATCGCCCTTGCAGCATCTTCCGAACGGGCTGCCACGGGCAGCTTCGGCAGACTCGCGAGATTGCTGGGATAATGGCCAATCGCTGCTTTGTAACGCTCCCGCGCGGCTTCCAGCGCGCCTTGCGCCGCAGCCAGACCCGCTTGTGCCGCAGCTCGCCGCGCTTCTGCCAAGGATACATCGGTCAGCGTGACTTCGCCAACCTCAAAGCGGTCTTTTGCCGCCTGAAGTTCCTGCGAGATCAGCCGCACGTTCGACTGGCGCAGTGCCACAATCTCAATCTGCAACCGGACATTCACATAGGCCGAAACCGCGTCCAGCAATACCTGCTGTTCGACTCTCACCAAAGCCTCACGGGTCGAAAGCACACTTTCTTTCGCCACGTCGATTGCCATTTTGCTGCGCCCACCGGCGTAAATCAGGAACGAAGCGGTCAAGGAGGCCGAGGCATCGGTGGATTCGGAGTAGGCTGGCGTCACGCCAGTCAGAATGTTTCCGATCGGCGAGTCGTTGTCGGTCTTGGTCCATGACGCCTGCGTCGCGAACGTGATCACAGGACGCAACTGCGCCAAAGCGATCGCCGCATCCTCGTCCGCCGCCCGCAACACCGCCTGATTTTGATCCAGCAAATTCGAGCTGCGATAGGCCGAGATCAGCGCATCCGCCAAAGTCTCGGATCGCGCGGCAGGGGCCGCCACCATCGCCGCCGTCACCGCCACTGCTGCCCAAAACTTCTGCATCACGACCTCATGTATAGCTGCGCGTTTTGCGCTTGTTGTCAGCGGCCAGACCCGGTCTGGCCGCCACGTCTAGTTTTTACAAAGCAAAGGCCGCAGCCTTGGCATATCCCGGCAAAACCGGGGCAGTCGCATTGAACGAGAACCGCCAGCTGATCCGGCCCTCAGCCTTGTGGCCGATCTTCACCAACCCCAGCGCACCCTGCATGAAAATCGCGGCAATCCGCCCGCCTTCCGCCAACTGCCCCAGCAGGACTTCCGGCACCTCTTGCACGCCGCCTTCGATCAGGATCACATCGTAAGCCCCAGCCGAACCGGCCTCAAGCGCACCCGTCACCACCGACACATTGCTCACGCCCTGCCCCGCCAGCGTGGCAGAGGCCGCACCCGCCAGCCCCGCATCCGACTCGACCATCACCACCGAGGTCAACATCTGGCCCAGCACAGCCGCGCCATAGCCCAAACCACCGGCAATATACAAAGCCCGATCCGAAGGCTGCACATCCAGCGCATCCAGCATCTTGGCCAGCGTGCGGGCTTCCACCATCACCCGACCCGCGCCGATCTCAAGGTTTTCACCGACATAGGCCGCTTCGGATTTGGAATGCGGCACATAGGCCTCGCGCGGCACAGCAAGCATGGCCGCGATGATCGGGAATTTCGTGACATCGGAAGGGCGGACCTGAGTGTCAACCATCATCACGCGGCGGGCAGAAAAATCGCTCATATGGCTAAACTCACCAGTCTAGTTTGCGTCTCTTTCCTCTTGCCACATCTGATGAGGCAGAGCAACGCCCCATCGCAAACCTGCGACGATTGTGATGGGGTGTGCTGCGCCTAAACTCCGGTGCTGCCGCTAAATCTGGCACCAGCCCAAGTCGCAGCCCGCGTGCCCAGTTCTTTGAACTTCGCGGTGGCCGCGTCCAGCTTGGCGCGCCAGACCGGATCGGGCTGTTGGCCATCGGTCACTTTAAAGAACACCTGCAACAAACAGGCGATGGCAAAGGGCTCGATCAGCGCGGCCTTCACCGCCCAAGCAAACAGTATGGCAAAGACAAATCCGCCCGCCGACCACGCGCCGGGGATCAGATAGACCACAGCTGCCGCCGGAGCGAGCATGATCAGGAACACCACGAACGCCAGCCCATAGCTGATCAGTGTCAGCCAAGCGGCGTTTACCAGCATCGGCCGCGCGTTCTGCGCGTAAAGCACCAACGCGTCCTGCGCCGAACTCCAGGGATTTTCCGCCTTTGTCTTGATGCCATGCGCCAGGATCACCTCGTCGACCAGCCCGACCGACACCCTCAGATAGGCCCGCACCACGCCCATCATCTGATCCAACCCCGGAATGGGCAGGAAGTTCAGAATGCCTTGGATCAGGCCAGTCACCACGCCGACGATGCCCTTGATCAATTTATCCAGCGCAAACAATGCCGACGCCTCGCCGAACCGCGCCTTCACCACGGCTGTGGCATGCTCAATCTGCCCACGCCCGCCCGGCACCTGACCGCCCTGCATGATCTCTACCATCACCGCGATATGGCCGGCTTTCACGATGTAAAGGATGTAGTCGCGCAGGAAGAACAGCAATCCCGCGGTGCCAGCAAAGCCAATCAGCCCGCCATAAAACGTCGAGTTGATCTGAAAATCCTCATCGCCAAACGCGCCCACCCCCCAGCCGATCCCCGCGCCTGTGCCCGTCACCAGGATAAATGCCGCCGAGATGCCGAAATACACGATCACCCGGAACAGCACGAAAGGTGCCGTGCGGCGCATCAAGCCAAGCGCCTGCGTCATCGAAAAATCCCACATCTCCGTCTCCAAATAAAACTGCCGCCGCAGCGGAAAACCCAGCCAGAATTCGCCGCGCCCGCCCGCATTGCAAGAAAATTTATCAAAGGCGGTTTGCGGAAAAATGTCGTGCTGCTGCGGATCGAAACCGATCATTAACCCATTCGACCGCATCCTGCCCGAACAAAGCCGCAACAGGAGAATCCGATGCCCGCCCCGAACCCTGCCGATGAACTTTGCGAGATCCGCGCCGTACTGGCCCGCCTGACCGCGCGCGAAGCCAGCCTCTGCGCGGCTTTTCTGCGCGACCCCGATCAGGGCGCGGTGGGGCGGTTCAGCAAGATTGAAGTCGTCCGAAACTGCATCATGGAATTCGATATCACGCTGCTGCCCGATAATTTGCGCCACAACGTCGATTACTACAGAGAGCGGACTATCCTCACCGTGCAAAGCCTGCCCATGCCCACCGCGCCCAGCCCCCGCCCCGGCTGGCCGATCCGGCGCGAGGTCGCTGCGATGCACTAAACCGGCAAGGCGGCACTAGGCCGTGTCACGCAGTTTGAACCGCTGAATCTTGCCGGTCTGCGTTTTCGGCAGAGCCGCTACAAACACCACCCAGCGGGGGTATTTATAGGGCGCGATCACCCGTTTGACGTGATCTTGCAGCGCCTTGACCATCACCGCATCGCCCTCACGCCCCTGCGCCAGCACAACATGCGCCGCGACAATCTGGCCGCGTTCTTCGTCCGCCAGCCCGATCACCGCACATTCCAGCACATCCGGGTGCGACAACAGCGCCGCCTCGACCTCTGGCCCGGCGATATTATAGCCCGCCGAGATGATCATATCATCCGAGCGCGCCGCAAAGTGGAAGCGGCCCTCGTCATCCTGCCAAAAGCTGTCCCCGGTCAGGTTCCAGCCATCCCGCACATATTTCTCTTGCCGATCATCCGCCAGATAGCGACACCCCGTCGGCCCCCGCACCGCCAACCGCCCCACTTCCCCGCGCGGCAATTCCGCCATATCTGGCCCGACAATTCGCGCCTGATAGCCCGTCACCGGACGCCCAGTGCAGCCGGGGCGGTGATCTTCAAACCGATTGGTCAGGAAGATATGCAGCATCTCGGTCGCCCCAATGCCATCCAGCATCGGCTTGCCGGTCTTCGCCATCCACTCCTCATAGACCGGCGCAGGCAACGTTTCCCCCGCCGAAACCGCCGCGCGCAAGGATGACAAATCCGCCCCCTCCGCCATCGCCTTCAGCATCACCCGATACGCCGTGGGCGCGGTGAAACACACCGTCGCTTTATGGGCCTGGATCAACTCGATCATATTGCCCGGCGTCGCCTGCTCCAGCAGCGCCGCCGCCGCGCCAAACCGCAACGGAAACACCGCCAGCCCGCCCAAACCAAAGGTAAAGGCCAACGGCGGCGAGCCCACAAAGACGTCCTCCGGCGTGACGTTCAGCACTTCCTTGGCATAGCCATCCGCGATGATCAGAATATCGCGGTGAAACGCCATCGCGCCCTTCGGCTCGCCCGTAGTGCCAGAGGTAAACCCGATCAGCGCAACATCATCGCGCCCCACCGGCGGGGCGACAAACCGCACCGATTTTCTCAATGCCGCCCGGTCCAACTCGGCATCGTGGTTCGCCGTGCCGTCAAACCCCACCACGGTTTTCAGAAACCCCGAGGTTTTGGCACAAGCCACCAATTCCTCCATCAACCGCGTGTCGCACAGGGCCAAAGCGATCTCGGCCTTATCGACAATCTGGCCCAACTCGCCGGCCCGCAGCATCGGCATGGTATTGACCACCACCGCCCCGGCCTTGGTCGCCCCCAGCCAGCAGGCCACCATTGCCGGGTTGTTGGCGGACCTGATAAGCACGCGATTACCGGGTCTTACACCATAATCTTCAACCAAAACATGAGCAATCCGGTTCGACCAATCCGTCAACTCTTTGTAGGTGCGCTGCCGCCCGTTGCCGATCAAAGCGGTATGATCGCCAAAGCCCTTTTCGACCATCCTGTCGGTCAACTCGACCGCTGCATTCAGGTATTCGGGGTAGTCAAAACCCTCCAGCAGAAATTCGGGCTGCTGATCGGGGTGCGGCAGACGATCCCGCGTGAACGTATCGCTATGTCCTGACGGCCCAAGTTTTGAGTGTTCGGACATCATGCGCCCTCCGGGATAACAGCCGTCGCCTCAATCTCAACCTTCGCGCGATCCTCGACCAAAGCCACCACCTGCACCAGCGCCATTGCCGGATAGTGCCGCCCGATCACCTCTTTATAAACCGCACCCAAACCCTTCAGATTGCTGAGATATTCGTGCTTGTCGGTGACATACCAGGTCAAACGTACAAGATGCTCCGGCTTGGCCCCGGCACAAGCGAGAACCTCGACAATCCCGCGCAAAGCCGCTTCAACCTGGCCCACAAAATCATCGGTCTCAAACTCTTGATCGGCATTCCAGCCGATCAACCCGCCGGTGAAAACCATCCGCCCCGAGGCCGCCATGCCATTGGCATAGCCCCGCGCGGCTTTCCAGTTTTTCGGATGCAAAACCTCATGGCTCATGCCGCGTCCTCCTGATATGCCACCAGCCGCGCCCGCATCGCGTCAGGCCAAGCAGCCGATTTCATGCCGTCAATCCAAACCAGTGTCAGCGCCACCCGCAGCCGCAATTCCGCGCCCATATGGCCCTCGATTTTCAAGCTGACCGAAGAGCGCCCCAGCTTCTCAATCCTCAGCGAAAACAACACCTTATCACCAAGCCGAGAGGGGGCGACAAACTCCGCCGCCAGCGCCACGGTGGGCACACCATTGTTTGCGCCGTTATGCATGGAAGCAAAGCTACGCCCGACCACATCGTTGAAAAAATTCTCGACAACCGAGTTGGTCATCTCAAAGTAGCGCGGATAAAACACAATGCCCGCCGGGTCACAGTGGTTGAACTCGATCTGAATTTCGCGGGTATAGCTCATCCCAGAATACTCCGCGCGATCACCACCCGTTGCACATCCGACGCGCCCTCATAGATCCGCAACGCCCTGATTTCGCGGTACAAGGCCTCTACCGCGAAGCCATGCCGCACACCGTCGCCGCCATGCAGTTGCACCGCCATATCAATCACCTTCTGCGCCGCTTCCGTCGCATAAAGCTTGGCCATCGCGGCCTCCCGGCTGACCCGAGCAGCGCCTTGATCTTTCACCCAAGCCGCCCGGTAAATCAGCAAAGCACTGGCATCGACCTGCAACGCCATATCCGCCAGATGCCCCTGCACCATCTGCAATTCCGACAGCGCCGCCCCCTGAATCCGCCGCGATTGTGTCCTCGCCAATGCCTCATCCAGCGCCCGGCGCGCAAACCCCAAAGCCGCAGCCCCCACGGTCGAGCGGAAGACATCCAGCACCGACATCGCGATCTTGAAACCATCTCCCGCCCGCCCGATCAGCGCGGTCTCCGGCAAAACCACATCCTGCAACGCCAGATGCGCCAAAGGATGCGGCGCGATCACCTCAATCCGCTCCACCACAGACAGGCCCGGCGTATCCGCAGGCAGCAAAAACGCCGACAGGCCCTTCGCCCCCGGAGCCTCGCCCGTGCGCGCAATGATCACATAGAGATCGGCAATCCCGCCGTTCGAGATATAGGTCTTCTCGCCGTTCAGAACCCACCCCTGCGGCCCGCGCACCGCCGTCGTCGAAGTCGCCGCCACATCAGACCCCGACCCCGGCTCGGTCAGCGCAAAGCCCGAAATCGCCGTCCCCGCCCGCGTCCGCACCAGCCATTCGCGCTGATGGTCCGAGCCGAACAGCGACACCGCCCCCATGCCAAGCCCTTGCATCGCAAAGGCAAAATCCGCCAAGCCGTCATGCCGCGCCAAAGTCTCGCGGATCAGACATAAGGAGCGCACATCCAGCTTTTCCCCCGCCGCAGCGCCCGAGTGCTGCAGCCAACCGCCCGCCCCCAGCATCGCCACCAGCCCCCGACAGGCCGCATCCACATCGCCATGATCCACCGGCAAATGCGTCCCGGCCCAAGCTTCCAAAGCCGCCGCCAACACCCGGTGGCGATCTTCAAAAAACGGCCAGCTCAGAAAACTCACATCCGCCATGTTTCATCTGTTCCTAAATATCCCGTGGGTCCGGGGGCTGCCCCCCGGCATTGGCAGCCAGAGGCCATCAATCCCCCGCGAAAACCGGCTTTTCTTTCGCCACGAACGCCCGATACGCCCGCTCGAAATCCTTCGTCTGCATGCAGATCGCCTGCGCCTGCGCTTCCGCCTCAATCGCGGCCATCAGCCCCATATCCCATTCCTGCAAAAGCTGCGTCTTGGTCACGCCATGCGCAAACGTCGGCCCCGCCGCCAGTCGCCGGGCCAGAACCAGCGCCTCGGCTTCCAGCGCATCCGCCGCATGCAAAGCGTTCCAGAAGCCCCAACGCTCGCCCTCGGCCGCTGTCATCACGCGGCCCGTGTAGAGCAGTTCCGCCGCCCGACCCTGCCCGATGATCCGTGGCAGCATCGCGCAAGCGCCCATATCGCAGCCTGCCAGCCCCACCCGCGTGAACAGAAACGCGCATTTGGCTTCCGGCGTCGCCAGCCGCAGATCAGCGGCCATCGAAATAATCGCCCCCGCCCCGACAGCCACGCCATCCACCGCTGCAATCACCGGTTTTCCACAGGAAATCATCGCCTTGACCAGATCGCCGGTCATCCGCGTAAATGCCAGCAGATCCTTCATCGGCAGCCCGATCAGCGGCCCGATGATGTCATGCACATCGCCGCCCGAGCAGAAATTGCCCCCGTTGGAGGCAAACACCACCACATCCACATCCTCGGCATAGACCAGATCGCGGAACAGATCGCGCAACTCGGCGTAGGACTCGAACGTCAGCGGGTTCTTCCGCTCCGGTCGGTTCAAACGCAGCACGGCCACCCGGTCCGTCACCTCCCAAAGAAAATGCGCAGGCTTAAAATCTGCAAGCTTCATGCCTTAGCCATCCTCTTCAAAATCTCGGTCAGGCTGTCCAGATCCGCCTCTGACAGCCCGCCAAACAGCCGATCCACCTCGTGCTCGTGATCGCTCGCCAGTCCTTCGAAAGCAGCCAGACCCTCCGGCGTCAGCGCGACAAATACCGTGCGGCGATCTTGTTCGGATTGGGTGCGCGCGACCTGCCCGTCTTTCTCCAGCCGGTCCACCACCGCCGTTGCGTTACCGTTTGACACCAGCAACATCCGGGAAAGCTCAGACATCGTCACGCCATCGCGCCTGCGATACAGCGCCGCCAGCACGTCAAAACGCGGCAAAGTGGTGTCGTGCTTCACCCGCAGAAACTCGCGCAGATGGCTTTCCGAGCCGCGAGTCACCCCCAGCATGCGGATCCACATCTTCAAACGGCGCTTGGACAACTCGCTCACAATTCGCCCCCCGCAATCGTCAATGCCTGACCGTTGACCCCTTCGGACCCCGGCCCGCACAAAAACAACGCCATCGCGGTGACTTCCGAAGGCGCTATCAGCCGCCCCTGCGGGTTCATCCCGGCCAGCACCGCCCGCGCTTCCGCCAAAGATTTCCCGGTCTTCTCGGCAATCACTTCGACCGAATGATCGGTCATCGGCGTGTCCAAAAACCCCGGACAAATCGCGTTCACCGTCACCGGGCGCTTGGCTATTTCCAAGGCAAGTGAACGGGTTAACCCAATCACCCCATGTTTCGCCGCCGCATAGGGTGCCACCTTGGCGTAACCCTTCAACCCGGCAGTTGAGGCGACCGAGATCAACCGGCCCCAGCCGGGCATCTGGTTTAAGCCGTCGCGCAGGGTCAAAAACACCCCGGTCAGGTTCACCGCCAACATCGCATTCCACTGCTTCAGCGAGGTTTTCGCCATCACCGTCGAATCCGCCGCCCCGGCATTGGCGATCACCACATCGCAAGCCCCGGCGGCGGCAAACATCGCCCGAACCGAGGCTTCATCGGTCACATCCGCCTGCACCGCGCGCATCCCCGGCGCTTGCGCCACAACCGCCTGCAACGCCTCGAGCCTGCGCCCCGCGATCACCACTTCCGCCCCGGCCTGCGCAAAGCCGAGTGCGAGGTTTTCACCTGCGCCCGAGCCGCCGCCGGTGATCAGAACGCGTTTGCCAGCCAGACTGATACCCGACAGTGTCATACCCGGATCACGCCTTCCGATTTCTGCACCAAGCGCCGCGCCTGATCCCGGCCCGCATAATAGGGTTTCGGCCATGCGGTACCGCTATCGCCCAGCGCCACCGACTGATGCAAAGTCCAATACGGGTCTGCCAAATGCACCCGCGCAAGGCAGACCAGATCGGCACGACCCGCGAGCAAAATCTGGTTCACCTGATCGGCTTCGGTGATGTTGCCCACCGCCATCGTCGCAAGTCCGGCTTCATTCTTGATGCGATCCGAGAACGGCGTCTGGAACATCCGGCCATAAACCGGCTTCGCATCCGTCGAGGTCTGCCCCGCAGAGACGTCAATGATATCAGCGCCTTCTGCTGCAAACATCTGTGCGATTTGCACAGCCTCGGCAGGTGTCACACCGCCCTCGGCCCAGTCATTGGCGGAAATCCTAACCGACATCGGCTTGTGCCCCGGCCAATAGCGCCTCATCTCGCGGAACACCTCCAGCGGATAGCGCATCCGGTTTTCAAGCGACCCGCCGTATTCATCTTCCCGCACATTCGACAGCGGCGAGATGAAAGACGAGATCAGATAGCCATGCGCCGCGTGCAGCTCGATCATATCGAAATCCGCGCCCTCGGCCATTTCGGTGGCCTTGATGAAATGGCGCAGAACCGTGTCCATATCATCGCGGTCCATCGCCTTTGGCACCTGATTGCCCGCCTGCCATGGGATTGCCGAAGCCGAAAGCAGCGGCCAATTCCCCGACACCAGCGGCGCATCCGCATCTGCCCAACCCACTTGGGTAGAGCCTTTGCGCCCGGCATGACCGATTTGACAGCATGTCTTCGCCTTCGTCTCGGCATGGATGAAATCGTTGATCCGCTTCCAAGCCAGCTCGTGCTTTTGCGAATACAGCCCCGGACAGCCCGGCGTGATCCGCGCATTCGCCGTAACACAGGTCATTTCCGTATAAACCAGCCCAGCGCCGCCCTTGGCGCGCTCGGCATAATGCACGAAATGCCAATCCGTCGGCGTGCCTTCCACCGCGCGATACTGCGCCATCGGCGATACCACGACACGGTTTTCAAGCGTCATGCTGCGCAGCTGAAACGGCGTGAACATCGGCGCACGGCCCGGTTTGCCACCATATTGCGCCGCAAACCAATCCTCGGCGGATCGCAGCCAAGCCGGGTCACGCATCCGCAAATTCTCATGGCTGATCCGCTGCGAGCGCGTCAGCAGCGAATAGGCAAACTGCGGCGCGGGCATATCGAGATAGCGCTCTACCTCTTCAAACCACTCCAGCGAGTTGCGCGCCGCCGATTGCAGCCGCAACACTTCCACGCGGCGTTCCGCCTGATAGCGTTCAAACGCCGCCTGCATGTTGGGTTCCGAATGCAGATATTCCGCCAAAGCAATCGCACTATCAAACGCCAGCCGCGAGCCGGACCCGATCGAGAAATGCCCCGTCGCCGCCGCATCGCCCATCAGCACGACATTCTCATGATACCACTGCTGGCAAATCACCCGTGGGAACTGCATCCACACCGCAGAGCCGCGCAAATGCGCCGCATTCGACATCAGATCATGGCCGCCGAGATGCCGCTCAAAGATCTTGCGGCAGGTCTCTACCGTTTCCTCTTTGCTCATCGCCTCGAAGCCCCACAGCTCCCAAGTATCCGGGTGGCATTCGACGATGAAGGTCGCGGTGTCCTTGTCAAACTGGTAAACATGCGCCCAGACCCAGCCGTATTCGGTCTTCTCGAAGATGAAGCTGAAGGCGTCGTCAAACTTGGCATGGGTGCCGAGCCAGACGAACTTGCACTTCCTCACATCAATATCCGGCTGGAACACCTCGGCATATTCCCGGCGCACGAGGCTGTTGATGCCATCCGTCGCCACCACCAGATCATACTCGGCGCGGTATTCCTCTGCCGACTTGAACTCGGTCTCAAACCGCAGATCGACACCCAATTCCCGCGCCCGCGCTTGCAGCAGGATCAGCAGCGCCTTCCGCCCGATCCCGGCAAAGCCATGTCCACCCGACACCGTGCGCACGCCGTTATGCACCACCGCAATATCGTCCCAATAGGCAAACTGGCTGCGAATGGCCTCGGTGCTGACCGGATCATTCTTCGCCATCCGCCCCAGCGCATCATCCGACAGCACCACGCCCCAGCCGAAGGTGTCATTGGCCTTGTTGCGCTCCATCACCACAACCTCGTGGGACGCATCGCGCAACTTCATCGAGATCGCAAAATACAAGCCCGCCGGACCGCCGCCCAAACACAGAACCTTCATCGCCAACCCCCTGAATGCGTTTGGGTCAGCCTGCCACCACAGCAAAACAATTTCAAGCTTGAAATTTCTCACTTGAAATTTTCTGCCCACCCCGCATAGTGCTGCCATGGAAAACCTGATCCTCACCCCCCATCCCGGTTGGCTGCATATCGCGCTGAACCGCCCTGCGGCGAAGAACGCGCTGAACACTGCGACTCTGGCCGCTTTGGCCGAAACGCTGACCCAAGCCGCCACCGACCCCACCCTCCGCGCCGTCCTGCTTTCCGGCACCGAGGGCAATTTCGCCGCAGGGGCCGACATCACCGAAATCGAGACCAAAACCAGCGCGCAGGCCGCGCAAGATCCCCGCAAAGCCCATTGGGCCGCCGTCCGCGCCTTCCCCAAACCGCTGATCGCCGCCGTAGACGGCTTCGCCCTTGGCGGCGGCCTGGAACTCGCCCTGATGGCCGACCTCATCGTGCTGGGCGAAACCGCCAAACTCGGCCTGCCCGAAACCAACCTCGGCCTGATCCCCGGCGCAGGCGGCACCCAGCGCCTGCTGGCCCTCGCGGGCCGCGCCCGCGCCAGCCGGATGATCCTGACCGGAGAGATCATTGACGCCCAAACCGCCCACGCATGGGGCATCGCCGCCTATCTCGCCGCAGGCTCCGCCCTATCCGACGCCATCACCCTCACCAGCAAAATCGCCCTCCGCGCCCCGCTCGCGCTGCAAGCCGCCAAAGCCGCGCTCATAGCAGGCGACGAAGCCCCGCGCGCCTTCACATTGGAGCGCGCAAATTTCGAGTCCCTGATGGACACCGCCGACAAAGCCGAAGGCATCGCCGCCTTCCGCGAAAAACGCAAACCCAGCTTCACAGGCACCTGATGCACCCCACCATCGGCCCCAAAATCGGCATAATCGGTCTCGGCACCATGGGCCTCGGCATCGCGCAAGTCTTTGCGCAGGCGGGCTTTCCCACCATCGTCACCGACGCCTACCAACCCGCCCGCGCCAATGCCCGCGAACGGATGGAACAGGCCCTGAACGCCCGCATCGCGAGCGGAAAACTCACCCCCGAGGCCCGCGACGCCACCCTCGCCAACCTGCATATCGCGGAATCCCTGACAGAATTCGCCGCCTGTGCCCTGATCATCGAGGCCATCGTCGAGCGCCTAGACGCCAAACAATCCCTGTTCGCCAGCCTCGAAGCCGTGATCCCCGCCAGCACCATCCTCGCCACCAACACCTCGTCGATCCCCGTCGCCAGCATCGCTAGCACCGCGCAATGCCCGGACCGCATCCTCGCGCTGCACTTCTTCAACCCGCCCACCGCGATGAAGCTGGTTGAACTCGCCCCTCACGCAGGCACCTCGGACGCCGCCCTCACCCTCGCCCGCGCAATCACCGAAGCCGCAGGCAAAACCACCATCCAATGCCCCGACCGCCCCGGCTTCATCGTCAACCGCTGCGCGCGCCCCTATTACGGCGAAGCCCTTGCCCTGCTGGCAGAAGGCCACTCAGCGGAAGAAATTGACGCCGCCATGATGGCCGCAGGCTACCGTCTTGGCCCCTTCGCGCTGATCGACCTGATCGGTGCCGACATCAACCTCGCCGCCACCGAGGGCCTTTCAGCCGCGATGCAAAACCACCCGCGCTATCATGTCTTCCCAGCGCTCAAAGCCCAAGTCGCCAGCGGAAACTTAGGCCGCAAATCCGGCCAAGGCTTTATCCACCCCGCGCAAACCCTACCGAAAACCAACCCCGAAATTGCCCTGCGCATCGAATCCACCCTGATCAACGAGGCCGCTTGGCTGCTCAATGAAGGTGGCGCCACGCCCGAAGGCATCGACACAGCTATGAAACTCGGCCTCAACTTCCCACGCGGCCCGTTCGAGGCTCTCGCCCAGCACACCGCCGCAAAAGTCCTCGCCATCCTGCAAAGCCTCGCAGCCCAAGCGCCCGCAAACCTAAAACTCCGCTACGCCCCCGCCCCCTTCCTCACCCGGTGATCCCCATGTCTGAGACGTATTTCCTCTACCACTCCATCGGCATGTATCCCGGCAAGACCGCCGATCTGGCCCATGCGATGACCGAATTTGCCGGCGTTTGGGGCAAGCCCGATGACAGCCAATGGGCCTATGCGCTTGGCAAACGTCAAAGTTTCATCGACCGCTGGCGCGCGATCCTGAACGCCCCGCCGCAGTCGATCACCGCCACTGAAAACGTCACCGCCGCCTTCCACGCGCTGCTGACCTCCCTCCCCCAATCCCATCTGAAGGGTCGCAAAGTGCTGGTTGGGGCTGATTGCTTCCCCTCCAACCACTTCCTGCTGAATGGAATGGCCGAGAAATACGGCTTCACCCTGCACACCGTGCCGCTGCGCCAAGGCATGGGTTACGTCGAGGATGAAGACTTCATCGAGGCTTGGACCCCAGACGTCGGCCTCGCTTTGCTGACTTGGGTGTCGTCGCTCACCTCGCACCGCATTGACCTGAAACGCATGGTCGCCCACGGTCGTCGCATGGGGTCACTGATCGGCACCGACATCACCCAAGCCGCAGGCCTGATCCCGTATGACGTGATGGCCCCCGAGGTCGATTTCACCGTCAGCACCTCGCTGAAATGGATGTGCGGCACCCCCGGCGCGGGCATTCTCTACGTCAGCCCACGTCTGACCCCGCATTGCCACCCCGAACTGCGCGGCTGGTTCTCGCAATCCAACCCGTTCAACTGGGACATCACCGCCTTCGAATACGCCCCGGACATTCGCCGCTACGACAACGGCACCCCCGGCACGATGGCAGCCCTCGCCAGCCTGCCCGCGCTCGACTGGCACGCCACCCAAATCCAGAGCGACCTCCTGGCCCATAACCGCCAACTGACCGCCCGCTTGATCGAAGCCGCAGACGCGCTGAACCTCACCCTGCTCACCCCGCGGCAGCCCGAAAAACGCGGCGGCTCGATCATGCTGCGCCTGCCCGACAGCCACAACGCCGCCAACATCGTCACCGCCCTGCGCGCCCAAGGCATCACCACCGACGCCCGCAGCCAAACGCTGCGGCTCTCGCCCGGCAACCTCACCACGCTGGCAGGCACCGAAACCCTGATCGCAGCGCTGACAAAACTGCTGCGCGCCTAGCCCTTTCACATTGGCAAAAATACTCCCGCCGGAGGCATCCGCCTCAACCGCGAAAGCCTCCGGCGCAGAACAATCGCCATGCGCCAAACCCTTAACAAACCCTAAACGCCTAAAACCACCTCTTTGAAAAACAACAATATTCCAAACGGTCCCAACGCGGGACCGCGTCATTCTTTCCCGTTGCCGGAACTCCCCCCTTATCCTACCCTGCGCCCATTCATTCCGGGAGGATACCATGACCGCACCCCTAGGCTTCGACACCCTTGCCATCCACGCAGGCACCGCCCCCGACCCCGCCACCGGGGCGCGCCAAGTCCCGATCTACCAAACCACCGCCTATGTTTTCCGAGACGCCGAGCACGCGCGCAAACTTTTCGGCCTGCAAGAAGTCGGCTACATCTATTCCCGCCTGACCAACCCCACCGTCGCCGCCCTCGCCAACCGGGTCTGCGCCCTAGAAGGCGGCGCGGGGGCAATCTGCTGCTCCTCAGGTCACGCCGCCCAAATCATGGCTTTGTTTCCCCTGATGGGGCCGGGCCTGAACATTGTCGCCTCGTCGCGGCTTTATGGTGGCACGATCACTCAGTTCAGCCAGACCATCAAACGCTTCGGCTGGTCGGCAAAATTCGTCGATACTGAAGACCTGCTGGCCGTCCAGCATGCCATTGATGAGAACACCCGCGCGATCTTTTGCGAAACCATCGCCAACCCCGGCGGCTATATCTCTGACCTTGATGCTTTGGCCCGCATCGCGGATCGGGCGGGCATTCCGCTGATCGTCGACAACACCACCGCCACGCCATACCTGTGCAAGCCCATCGAACATGGGGCCACGCTCGTCGTCCATTCCGCCACCAAATATCTGACAGGGAATGGCACCGTCACCGGCGGGGTTGTGGTGGACAGCGGCAAGTTCGACTGGTCAGCCAGCGATAAATTCCCCAGCCTCAGCCAACCTGAACCAGCCTATCACGGCCTCACCTTCCATGCGGCACTGGGGGCGATGGCCTTCACCTTCCATTCCATAGCCATCGGCCTGCGCGATCTGGGCATGACGATGAACCCGCAAGGCGCGCATTACACGTTGATGGGGATCGAAACCCTTGGCCTGCGGATGCAGCGCCATATCGAGAACGCCAAGATTGTCGCGGAGTATCTCGAGCAAGACCCTCGGGTGGAATTCGTGACCTATGCCGGGCTGCACTCCTCACCCTATCGCAAACGGGCCGAGTCGATCACTCCGAAAGGTGCAGGGGCGTTGTTCACCTTCGCGGTGAAGGGCGGCTATGACGCCTGCGTCAAGCTGGTGGATAGTGTGAAACTGTTCAGCCATGTCGCTAACCTCGGCGATACCCGCAGCCTGATCATTCATCCGGCCTCGACCACCCACAGCCAGTTGGACGATGAAGCCAAAATCCGCTCGGGGGCCGCGCCGAATGTGGTGCGGTTGTCGATCGGGATCGAGGATGTGAAGGACATCATCGCCGATCTGGATCAAGCCTTGGCGGCGGCGACGGCATAAGACGGCAAAGCCCAGACCGGGATCCAGTCTGGGCTTGCTCTTTTTGAAATACTCCCGCCGGAGGCTTCTGAGGCAAATGTCGGATGCCTCCGGCGGGGATATTTAGGCCAAGATGAAACGCGAAGTTACTCGACAATCTCATAGGTGACCGTCACCGACGCACTCATGCCGATCTGGCCCGAAGCGACGGGAACGGCGGCCGCCGCTTTGGATTCGTCGCGGAACATCGGCATCGGCGCGCCGTAGCCCGCTGTTTCGGTGATCGACTCGATCTTGCCCAGCTTGACGCCAGCGGCCCCTGCCAGCAGTTCGGCACGAGCTTTGGCATCGGCGACGGCGGCTTTGCGGGCCTCGTCCTGCGACGGGCGCGGGGCGGCGAGATCAAAGGTGATGCCGTTCAGCGTGTTGGCACCATCGGTGATGCTGGCATCCAGAACCGTGCCAAGGGTATCCAAAGCGCGCACCCGCACGCTCAGCATGTTTGACGCCACATAGCCCGCGATTTTCGGGGTGGAGCCTGCCTCGTAGCCGACCCAGTTCGGGTTCAGCGACAGGTTCGAGGTTTGCAGATCGCGGTCTTCGATCCCTGCGGATTTCAACTTGTCGATCACCGCTTGCAGCGCCTTGGAATTGGCTGCCATCGCCTCTGCCGCAGATGCGCCATCGGTGGTGACGCCCAGCGAGATCGTCGCCATATCGGGCGTGACCTGCACGGTGGCTTCACCGGTGACGGTGATCACATTATCGGCAAGAGCCGGCGCTGCCATCGGCAAGGCCAGGGCAGCAGAGAGCAGCAAAGCATTCATCACACGCATGGGAACCTCCAAAAGTTGTGCGTCTTAGGTGTAATGCTATGACGCGGGCCGCAAGTCATTCCTTGGCGGCGATCTGCGTTTTTCTTTCCTTCGGCAAAAAGCTGCTATAGGAAGGGCCTCACCCTGCGGCGCGCGTTTCCTGCTGTGCCCTCTTTGTGCTAGACCCGTGAAATGAAACCAGCTTTTGCACTCGACTTCCGGGATGAAACCATCAGCTTGCTGCACCGCTCTGGCAGTGGTTGGCAGCTTGTGGGTGCAGTTCCGCTTGATACTCCCGACCTGACCGAGGCCTTGGGTTACTTGCGGGCGACCGCTTTGGGCCTGTCACCGCGCGGCATGGCCACCAAGCTGGTGATACCGAACGATCAGATCCTGTATCTGAATGTCCATGCGCCGGGGCCGGACGAGGCTGCGCGCCACGCGCAAGTCATGGCAGCCCTTGAAGGGCGCACGCCCTATGATGTCGCCGATCTGGCCTTTGACTATACCGGGACCGGCCCGGATGTGCAGGTCGCGGTGATCGCAAAAGAGACCTTGGCCGAGGCCGAGAGTTTTGCCGCCGAGCATCGCCTGAACCCGATTGCTTTCGTCGCGGCCCCCGAGCCAGATAGCTTTGCGGCAGAGCCTTGGTTTGGCCTGTCGGCGATGGCCCCGTCGCTGATCGCGGCAGGCGCGCAGGTGGAGCGTGACAGCAGCCCCGTTATGATCGTGGCGCGTGGCTTTGGCAGCTTGGGGCAAAGTGCTGATGCGGCGACCGAGGCAGCGCAGCAAACGGCTGCGCCGGAATTGGAAGACCCACCCGAGCCTGAAGCGGCGTTGACGCCCGAAGTTGGGGTTGAACCAGTTGTGGTTGAAGCAAAAGTCGTGGCTGAAGCAGAGCCTGCGATCGAGCCCGAGGCCGTGGTCGAACCGGAAGTTGCCATTGCACCGGATGATTTGCCCGAGCCAGAGTTCATCGCTGAACCCGAACAGCGGCTTGCGGCAAAACCGGCGTTTGAGGCTGCGCCTTCAGAGGCCGCGCCTTTTGAGAACGCACAAGAAGACATACAGCCCGCAGCGGTTGTGCCAGACCAGCCACAGCCTCGCAAAGAGCCTGCGCGGAACGCGGCACCCGCCACCGTTACACGCGACACGCCCCCTGCATCTTCATTTGATGACGATAACGCGTTGATTGCGGCGCTTGCCGATACGTTGTCGTCGCCAATCCCGCAACCAGACCGGCCACCGCCCGCCCCTCCTGCACCGCGAAAGCCGATGGTCGAGGTGGAAGAAGCGCCGATGGCTTTGGATGTGCCCGATGATGCCGGCGACGCAGAGGAGACCGAACCGGCCGAGCCTCAGGGCGCCGAGGTGATCCGGGCGGCGATTTCGGCACAGGCGGCGCGGGTGATTGATCCGGCGATCGCGGATGATTTGCCGCCCTCGCCTGCGCCTGCCGCCTTGGGGGCTTTCTCAAGTCGCCGTCAGGGCAATGACCCATTGCCGCACAAAGCGCTGCCGGTTGCGCCGATCAAGGCCGGCGTGCCACGTCCGGCAGGCGCAAAGCCGCTGAGCGCGATGCCCGCTGGCGGAACGCCACGCGCGCTGCCGCCAAAGCCGGATCTGGCCGGAAAAGTGGCAAAACCTGCCAAAGCCGGCTTGCGCGGTCTGTCTGCCTTGGTCACTGCGCCGAACGCCGCCGGGGCCAAGCCACGCAGCAAGGTCGCCATCCCTTCAGCCTTGCCGCCGCTGAAACCCGCCGATGCCGCAGGCGCAAACGCCACCAGACCGCAAGCCCCGCGCCCGACAGCCGCGCGCGGGCCCAGCGGGTTTGCTGCGCGCGAGCCGATGCGCGGCAAACCGCGCTATCTTGGCCTGATGCTGACAGCTGTATTGCTGTTCCTGCTGGCGATGATCGCGGCTTGGTCGTCTTATTCGATGGGCGCCTGGAACACCGGAGCAGATGCGCCCGTGCAAGTCGGTGCGACCAACCCGGATGGCTCGACAGCCATTGCGGCGGCGGACATGCCGGATGCCGATGAAGAGATGTTGGCCGACATGCAGGATCCGACAGAACTGTCAGACACCGCATCGGTCAGCGATTCACCTGTGCCTGCTGAGCAAGAGGTGGCCTCGCCCGATGCGGTGGATCTGGGCGGCACCAGCGCCGAGCCTGCCCCGACGCTGGATGTGACCGCTGAAACCGCAGCGCAGGTCAACCCAACCGCAGGCACCGATGATGAGATCTTTCTCGCCTCGATGGATGCCGCGCCCTCCTCGTCCGATCCGTTATCGCTGGCGTCGCCGCAGGCCCAGGGCGATGTGATGCCTGCGGCACAGCCCGCCCCCCCGCCTTACGGCACCGTGTATCAGTTTGAACCGAATGGAGCCATCACACCAACGCCCGAGGGGATCATCACGCCCGAGGGCGTTTTGCTGCGTGCTGGCAAGCCTTCGCGTGTGCCAACCGCGCGGACAGAGGCCGTTGTCGCGGCAGTCGCAGCTGCAAAACCGGCAGTTACGGAGGCGGCACCGGCCAGCTCAACGACATCTGCCGCCGCCGCTCCGGCGGTTTTTGCTGACCCAGCGCTGGCGGGGAAAAAGCCGAAAACCCGCCCGGAAGGCCTGACACCGCCCGCTGCTGCGGATCAGGGCGCATTGGCCCCCGAAGCTGACAGCCGCCTTGCCGGATTGCGCCCGACGCCGCGCCCCAGCGGTATCCTTTCAGCGGGGCGTCAGGCGCAGCAAGCCTCGGCAGCTGCGTCGCTGACCGCGCAGGCCGAAGCGTTGACCCAAGAGGCGGCGCTGACCGGCGGCTCGAAGCTGGCAGTGGCGATCAGCCGCAAGCCTGCACCCCGCCCGCGGGACCTAAGCCGCGCTGTGGAGGCCGCCGTTGCAGCCGTTGCGCGCCAACCCGATCCTGAAGCCGCCGTTGAACCGCAGCCGCGACTGGCGGCGATCCCTGAGAAAAACGCCAGCCCCGAAGACGATGGCGAACCGGATGTTGTGTCAGCAGCACCGAAGATCCCGACCAAGGCCACCGTGGCGAAACAGGCGACATTCAAGAATGCGATCAACCTGTCCAAGCTGAATTTGATCGGGGTTTATGGCACGCAATCAAAGCGTTACGCTTTGATCCGCACACCGGCGGGTCGTTATAAGAAAGTCCGTGTCGGGGATACGATTGATGGGGGCGGCCGCGTGGCAGCGATCACCGCCACGGAAGTGCGCTATCAAAAAGGGGGTCGTCTGGTCGCTCTGGCAATGCCGAAAGGCTAGGACGGTTTGCGTTTGCCTGAGCCGCAATTCGCGCCAAAATCTGCGCGCCTTGTGATGTTTCTCGGTCAGATAGAACGCAAACCCCTTTGATCACCCAGCCGTCAGCACACCCCGATCAATCTGATCCTGTTCGATGCTTTCGAACAAAGCCCGGAAGTTGCCCTCGCCAAAGCCGTCGTCGCCCTTGCGCTGAATGAACTCAAAAAAGATCGGGCCGATCACGGTTTTTGAGAAGATTTGCAGCAAGATCCGGGTTTCTCCGCCATCCACCACGCCCTCGCCGTCAATCAGGATGCCATGCTTGGCCATCGCGTCCAGCGGTTCCTGATGTCCGACCACGCGGGTTTTTGACAGTTCATAGTAAGCCATCGGTGGTTTTGGCATGAACTTGAGCCCGCGGGCGGCGATCTCGTCAGTGGCGGCATAAATATCCTGCGCCCCGACCGCGATATGCTGGATGCCCTCACCATTGTAGCGCTTGAGGTATTCGACGATCTGCCCAGTTTCGCCGCGATCTTCGTTGATCGGAATGCGGATGCGCCCACAGGCCGACGTCAGCGCGCGGCTGAACAGGCCCGAGTGTTTGCCCTCGATGTCAAAGAAGCGTATCTGCTTGAAGCCGAAGATTCTGCCATAGAAATCAAACCACTTGTCCATATTGCCCTTGTGGACATTGTGGGTGAGATGGTCGAGATAATAGAAACCCACCCCCTTGGGTTTGTGATCGGTGAAGGTGAAATCCTGGTAAGGGTTCGCAGCACCGTATTGATCGACAAAGTAGATCAACGAGCCGCCGATGCCGACAATCGCCGGAACCTCCACCGTCTTGGCCCCCAGAAATGGCTCTGCTCCCTGTGCCACCGCATGCGCGAAAGCCTGCGCCGCATCCACCACCCGCCAGCCCATTGAGGGCGCGCAGGGGCCATGTATGTCGACAAAATTGCGGCCGTGGCTGCCGGGCTCGTCATTCAGGATATAGGTGATGTCGCCCTGCTGCCAAAGCTCGATCGCTTTGGTGTTGTGGCGCGCGGTCAGACTATAGCCCATCCGCGTGAACAGGTCGCGCAACGCTTGCGGATCAGGATGGGCGAATTCGACAAACTCCATGCCATCGGTACCTGCCGGGTTGGTGGCGCTGATGCTGGCTTTTGCGGCGGAATGTGGAAACGGACCCATGACATGCCTATTTTGATTACGTTTCGTTATTATAACGCATTAGTGACACGCAATTTGCGCGTAGTTGGCTTGTCTTGCCGCAATCGGCGCGCGATACACGCGGGATACCTGAATTTGACGCGAGAAACCCGCATGCTGGACACTATCGACTCACGTCTGCTTGCCGAAATACAAGCCAATGCCATGCTGACGGCGCAGGAGCTGGGTGAACGGTTGAATCTGTCGCCCAGTCAGGCAGCGCGGCGCAGGCAGCGGCTGGAGGCTGAAGGCTTTGTGACGGGCTATGCCGCCAAGCTGTCGCCTGCCAAGGTCGGGCTGACGGTGCAGGCGTTTGTGCAGGTGCAGATGGCCACGCATTCGCCCGATGCCGCGCGCAGTTTCGGCACGTTGCTGGCGACCTGCCCCGAGATCGTCTCGGCCTGGACGCTGACCGGAGAGGCGGATTACCTGCTGCGGGTGTGGTGCGCGGATTTGCCGGATTTGAACCGGGTAATTCACACGCTTTTGCTGCCGCATCCAGCGGTGGCACGGGTGCAGAGCCAGATTGTGATGGACCAATTCAAAGCGGATGCCCCCTTGCCGACCTGAAGCTACACCCGATCCAAAGTTGCTTCCGACGTAATGCTGTTGCCAACCTGAAAGTGCGTGATGGAAAGTTTTCTGCTGCAAGCCTCAATCTACTTGGGTGCCGCCGTTTGCGTCGTGCCTTTGGCGGTGCGTTTGGGTTTGGGCTCGGTGTTGGGTTATCTGGCGGCAGGGATTCTGATGGGGCCGATCTTGGGTTTGGCCGGGGCAGAAACCGCCGATTTACAGCATTTTGCCGAATTTGGCGTGGTGTTGATGCTGTTTCTGATCGGGCTAGAGTTGGAACCCAAATCACTGTGGGAGATGCGGCACAAGCTGTTGGGCATGGGTGGGGCGCAAGTGGTGCTAACCACCGCCAGCGTCGCTATGGCGTTGATCTGGTTTGGGATGTCTCCGGGGGTGGCATTGGTGCTGGGGATGATGGCCTCACTGTCATCCACCGCTATCGTGCTGCAAACGCTGTCTGAAAAGAACCTGATGCGCACGCAGGGCGGGCGATCAGCCTTCTCGGTTCTGTTGACACAGGATATGTCCGTCATCCCGATGTTGGCGATCATTCCCCTGCTGACGCTGCCGGATCTGCTGACGCAAAAGTCAGATGTCTATGGCGTCAACAATGCACAGGATCTTGTGGACAGCCATGAGGCCGCCTCGCCGCTGTTCAGCACGGTGCAATCGCTGCCCGGCTGGGGCGCAGGCTTGTTGACGCTGGCAATCGTCGCCGGGATCGTGCTGGCCGGACATTACCTCAGCCGCCCGATCTTCCGTTTTGTGCATGCCGCGAAATTGCCCGAGATGAGCACGTTCATCAGCCTGCTGATGGTATTGGGTATTGCGTTCTTGATGGTGCTGGTGGGGCTATCGCCGGCTTTGGGCACCTTTGTGGCAGGTGTGGTTCTGGCAAACTCAGAGTTCCGCCACCAGCTGGAGGCCGATCTGAAACCGTTCAAGGGCCTGCTGTTGGGGCTGTTCTTCATGACGGTCGGCGTGGGCATCAATTTTGCCATGCTGGCGCGCGAACCGCTGACGGTGTTGGGGCTGACCTTGGGCCTGATGTTGCTGAAGGGCTTGATTTTGCTGGGCATTGCGCTGGTATTCAAGCTGAAGCGGCAAGACCGCTGGTTGTTCTCGCTGAGTCTGGCGCAGGGTGGGGAGTTTGGCTTTCTGATTGTCAGTTTCGCGCGCTCCGAAAGCGCTTTGCCGCTGGCGGCGGGGCAAATGGGCCTGCTGGTGATCAGCCTGTCCATGCTGCTTACGCCCTTGCTGTTTATTGGCTATGACTGGTTGACGACCCAGTTTGCGCAGCGCACGCCCGAGCAGGCACCCGATGAGATCGACGAAAAAGGCCGGGTGATCATCGCGGGCATTGGCCGGTTTGGGCAGGTGGTCAATCGGCTGATCCGCACCTCGGGCATTCCGACGGTGGTGCTAGACAACGATATGACCACGATTGAGACGATGCGGAAATTCGGCGTGAAAGGCTTCTTCGGCGATCCGGCGCGGCCAGAACTGCTGGAAGCAGCGGGGCTGGCAGATGCGCAGGTGATCGTGATTGCTGTGGATGACAGTGACACGGCGACCCGCATCGTGCGCTATGCCAGATCGCGCCGCCCTGACATTCATATCGTCGCGCGGGCGCGGGATCGGGTGCATGTCTACGAGCTGTATCAAGCCGGGGCGAATGACATTGTGCGCGAGACCTTCGACAGCTCGATCCGGGCTGGGCGCTATGTTCTGGAAAACATGGGATTTTCCGAATACGAGGCCGCCAAGGTGTCGCAGGCCTATTATCGCGTCGATCGCGGCGCGATGCGCGATCTGGCCGAGGTTTGGGTGCCGGGACAGGCCACGCATCTGAACGAGGCCTATATCGCGCGGGCCAAACAGTTGGACCGCGATCTTGAAATCGCTTTGATGGAAGAACTGCACGAGGTCAAACCAATGGCAGCCGAAGAGCCCGCTGAGGTGTTGGAGGCGATGCTGTTTCCCGATCTGGAAGAACCCAGCGAGAAACACACGGATCAATAGCAGCCATGAAAAGAGGCGGCCCGAAGGCCGCCTTCTTCAAATTTCCAGACACATCAGGCCGCGCGGCCAATCAGCACGTCGCCGACTTTCTTCTGCGCGCCAGCTTCATCGACGCCAGACACGGCGGCAACTTCGCGCGTCAGACGTTCCAGCGCTGCTTCATAAAGCTGACGCTCGGAATAGGACTGTTCGCGCTGATCATCGCTGCGGTGCAGGTCGCGCACGACCTCTGCAATCGCCATCAGGTCGCCGGAGTTGATCTTCTGCTCATATTCCTGAGCCCTGCGCGACCACATCGCACGCTTCACACGGGCTTTGCCCTTCAGCGTGTCCAGCGCCTTGGTCACCAGATCTGGCGAGGACAGCGAACGCATGCCAACATCCGTTGCCTTGTGGGTGGGCACCCGCAGGGTCATCTTGTCTTTCTCAAAGGAAATTACGAACAGTTCCAACACGAAACCGGCAATTTCTTGCTCTTCAATCGAGATGATGCGGCCGACGCCATGAGCAGGGTAAACAACGAACTCGTTCGGACGAAAATCAGGCTTCTTCGATTTGGTCATACAGTCGCTTCCTCGGCAGGAACCTGTTCCGCAAAAAACATCACCGTCCCGGGAAATCACCCCGACCGAACGGCTTATCTTTTCGACTAGATTTTCACCCCAAGCGGACAGCTTTGGGATTTGTGCAGGTATCCGTGTTTATTTGTAAGACATGTGTAACACAAAAATGCACTGATTCCAACCACCACGAAAGATCAGCGCAAGCGCTTTACGAGTTGGAATCACTATATTTTCTGCACCCTACCCGATTCGTGAACGCAAAGTCACCGAATCAGCTGCAATACCTGTGGCTTAGTTGCCCTGCCCCGGCGCTTCGGAGAAATACTTCTCGCGCTTGTCCGTCTCGCCGTCGCGTTCTTCGTAGCCCGGCAAAGGATCTTTTTTCGTGACAATCACCGGCCACATTTCGGAATACTTGCGGTTGAAAGTAACCCAAGCGTCCATATCCGGCGCAGTATCCGGGCGGATCGCGTCAGCGGGGCATTC
>NZ_JAXMJJ010000079.1:0-40011 GCF_034376685.1 Cypionkella sp. | reverse complement strand
CGCGCCTATCTGCTCGCCCCGATCATCCGGGATCGGAAGGGCGAGTATAAGAAAGAATTTATCGACCTGCGCAAGCAAGG
Source organism: Cypionkella sp. (assembly GCF_034376685.1). Lineage (GTDB taxonomy): Bacteria > Pseudomonadota > Alphaproteobacteria > Rhodobacterales > Rhodobacteraceae > Cypionkella. The sequence continues at coordinate 39,931 of NZ_JAXMJJ010000079.1, read as the reverse complement.
CTTCCAGCGCGTTAAGGTTAACGGTGAGTTCTATGAATTGGAAGAACCGCCCGTTCTGGATAAGAAATTCCGTCACAATATCGACGTGGTGGTCGACCGCATTGTCGTGCGCGAAGGCTTGGAAACACGTCTCGCCGACAGTTTCCGCACTGCCTTGAACCTTGCAGATGGCATCGCGGTGATTGAAACTGCGCCTGCCGAGGGGGAGGGCGATCCGCAACGCATCACCTATTCCGAAAAATTCGCCTGTCCGGTTTCCGGCTTTACCATCGCCGAAATCGAACCCCGGCTGTTTTCGTTCAACGCCCCCTATGGCGCTTGTCCGGTTTGCGATGGCCTGGGGATGGAGCTGTTCTTTGACGAACGCCTTGTCGTCCCCGACCAATCGCTAACCCTGCTCGGGGGCGCAATCGCGCCGTGGTCGAAGTCGAAAAGCCCGTATTTCACCCAGACCATCGAGGCGATTTCAAAGCACTATGGCTTTGATAAGAAAACCAAATGGAAGGATCTGCCCGAAAACGTCAAGCAGGTCTTCCTGCGCGGTTCGGGGGGTGAGGAAATCTCTTTCCGTTATGATGAAGGCGGCCGGGTTTACCAGGTTTCGCGGGTGTTCGAAGGCGTCATCCCCAATATGGAACGCCGCTACCGCGAGACCGACAGCTCGTGGAGCCGCGAGGAAATGGAGCGGTTTCAGAACAACCGCCCCTGTGGTGCCTGCGGTGGCTACCGTTTGAAACCCGAGGCGCTGGCGGTGAAAATCGGTGGCCTGCATGCGGGGCAGGTGGTGCAGATGTCGATCTCGGAAGCGCATGACTGGATCAGCGCGGCACCCGAGCATCTGACCAAACAGAAGAACGAAATTGCCAAGGCGATCCTAAAGGAAATCCGCGAACGTCTGGGATTCTTGGTAAACGTTGGTCTGAATTACCTCACGCTTTCCCGCAACGCGGGCACGCTTTCGGGCGGGGAAAGCCAGCGCATCCGCCTCGCCAGCCAGATCGGCTCGGGTCTTACAGGCGTGCTTTATGTGCTGGATGAACCCTCCATCGGCCTGCACCAGCGCGACAATGACCGTCTGCTGACCACGCTGAAAAACCTGCGCGATGCGGGCAATACCGTGTTGGTGGTGGAGCATGACGAGGATGCCATCCGCGAGGCGGATTATGTCTTTGACATGGGGCCGGGCGCGGGCGTGCATGGCGGATTTGTCGTCAGCCATGGCACTCCGGCGCAGGTCGCCGCTGATCCGAACAGCGTCACTGGGCAGTATCTTTCCGGCGCGCGCGAAATCAAAGTGCCGAAAACCCGCCGCAAGGGCAGCGGCAAAAAGCTGACGGTGGTGGGGGCCACTGGCAACAACCTGAAGAACGTCACAGCCGAATTTCCGCTCGGGATGTTCGTCTGCGTGACCGGTGTTTCGGGCGGCGGTAAATCGACCCTCACCATCGAAACCCTGTTCAAAACCGCCGCCACCCGCCTCAATGGCGCGCATGAAACCCCGGCACCCTGCGAGACGATCAAAGGCTTTGAGCATCTCGACAAGGTCATCGACATCGACCAGCGCGCGATTGGTCGGACCCCGCGCTCGAACCCCGCTACTTACACGGGCGCGTTTACCCCGATCCGGGATTGGTTTGCCGGTCTGCCAGAGGCCAAGGCGCGTGGCTATCTGCCGGGCCGGTTCAGCTTTAACGTCAAGGGCGGGCGCTGTGAGGCCTGTCAGGGCGACGGCGTTTTGAAAATTGAGATGAACTTCCTGCCCGATGTCTACGTCACCTGCGAGACTTGCAAGGGCCACCGCTACAACCGTGAAACCCTGGAAGTTAAGTTCAAAAACAAGAGCATCGCCGATGTTCTTGATATGACTTGTGAAGACGCGCAGGTATTCTTTCAGGCCGTGCCCAGCATCCGCGAAAAGATGGATGCGCTCTGCCAGGTTGGCCTTGGCTATATCAAGGTTGGCCAACAGGCGACGACGCTTTCGGGCGGCGAGGCGCAGCGCGTCAAACTGTCAAAGGAACTTTCCCGCCGCGCCACCGGGCGCACTTTGTATATTCTCGATGAGCCGACCACCGGCCTGCATTTTGAAGATGTGCGCAAGCTGTTGGAAGTGCTGCATGAACTGGTCGATCAGGGCAACACCGTGGTGGTGATCGAGCATAACCTCGACGTGGTGAAAACCGCAGATTGGGTGATCGACATCGGCCCGGAAGGCGGCGATGGCGGTGGGGAGATCGTCGCGGTTGGCACGCCGGAAACCATTGCGAAATCCGACCACAGTCACACCGGGCATTATCTGAAAGACCTGCTGACCCCACGCCGGGCGGCGGCGGAGTAAGCGGGCCATTGCCTTAGTTGTCGGTCAATACCCGCAGGATCGACAGAACCGCGTTGGTCTTTGGATCAATCCGCATCAGGTGATTGTCGTAGCGGCAATAGGTGCCGGATGGCAGGGATTTATAGCGGGTGTGCGAGACCTGAAGGCAGTCCTGCGGGGCACGATCCCCGACACGATAATTCCGGCCGTCGTGGTGCCGAACTTTATCTGCATGATCATCGTGGTGCTGCCGCGCTTGCTTCTTGGCTTGACCCGGTGGGATACAGGCGCGCGATTTCTTGGCCAGACCCGGCGGGCAAAACTGCGTGGCGTGATGCGCTTTCGGCTTCTTGTTGCCGTGACCTTTTCCGTCTGCCAGCGCGGAACCGGCAGACAGCGCCAGAACGGTCAGCGGAATGCAAAGCAATTTGATGATGTTCATGGATTAATCCTATAGAGGTCACCGGATGACGTTTTAACTATAACGCCGATCCAGCTGCTTTGTTCCTGCCTCCTGCGCAGCCAGCGGTTTAACGCCCACCACTAAACCGCAAATAAGCGCAGTAGCGCCGAGTCTTGCTTTGTCTCCGTTCTATTTTCGCCCAAAATGGGGGCAATTCTTTCGGCTTATCCGAAACATTTTCAAGAAAATCCGAAAGGTCCATTTGAGATAAACCTAATTGTGCGCGTAAGCGATCAAGCGCAACTTGCGCGTGGGATTGATCCGGCGAAAGACCGGACCCGCGACCGAAAGCCCACTCAGCCATTCGGTAAACCAACACAGGCCCACAAGGGCATCACGGTTTCGCAAATGCGGCGGTGCGCTTTGGCGCCCGAATACGCGTATCTGCGCCATAGGATAGGGACAGCACGATGCAACTTACCAACCCGTCACCCTCACTGCACAATGAGGATCTGGCGCCCGCGACCGAGCGAAAATGGGGCGCTTTTTCGATTTTCAACGTCTGGACCTCGGACGTTCATAGCCTTTGGGGCTATTACCTCGCCGCCAGCCTGTTTCTGCTCTGCGGCAGTTTCGTCAATTTCGTGATCGCCATTGGTGCGGGGTCGCTGGTGATCTTCGTGCTGATGAGCATGGTCGGCAACGCGGGCGTGCGCACCGGCGTGCCGTTCCCGGTTTTGGCGCGGGCCAGTTTTGGCACTTTTGGCGCCAATGCCCCAGCCATCGTGCGGGCGATCGTTGCCTGCTTTTGGTATGGCGCGCAGACCTCTGCGGCGTCGGGCGCTATCGTGGCGCTGCTGATCCGCAGCCCCGGCATGTTGGAGTTTCACCAGACCAGCCACATGCTGGGCCATTCCACGCTTGAGGTGATCTGCTACTTCATCGTCTGGTCGTTGCAACTGCTGATCATCCAGCGTGGCATGGAAACCGTCCGCAAGTTTCAGGATTGGGCGGGCCCGGCGGTTTGGATCGCCATGCTTATGCTCGCAGTCTATCTGGTGATCAAAGCTGGCACCTTCTCATTCGGCGCGGAAATTCCGCAAGACGTGCTGTTGAAAGCCACCGCCGATGCCGGCGTGCCCTATCTGCCCGGTTCGACCGCAGCCTTGGCCGCAGTTGCCGCGACATGGATCACCTATTTCGCAGCACTTTACCTGAACTTCTGCGACTTCTCGCGCTATGCCACCTCGGAAGCCGCCTTGCGTAAAGGCAACCTCTGGGGCCTGCCGGTCAACCTGCTGGCGTTCTGTCTGGTGGCAGGCATCACCACCACCGCCGCCTTCACCGTCTACGGCGAGGTTCTGCTGCACCCCGAGCAAATCAGCGCCAAATTCGACAGCTGGTTTCTGGCCGCTCTGGCTGCGCTGACCTTCGCGGTGGCGACTTTGGGCATCAACGTGGTGGCCAACTTCGTCTCACCGGCTTTCGACTTTGCCAACGTGTTCCCGCGCCATATCAGCTTCAAACGCGGCGGCTATATCGCGGCGGGCATTGCGCTGGTGCTGTATCCTTGGGCACCCTGGGAAACCGGGGCTGCGCAATTCGTCAACTTCATTGGCTCTACGATGGGGCCGATCTTCGGGATCATGATGGTGGACTATTACCTGATCCGCAAAGGCAAGATCGACGTCAACGCTTTGTATCAAGAGCACGGCGAATTCCGGTTCGAGGCAGGCTGGCACGTCAAAGCCTTCATCGCCTTGGGCGTCGGCATGGTGTTCTCGTCGATCCTGCCAACCTTCACCACCCTGTTGCCCGCATGGTGGGGCACGTATGGCTGGTTCTTCGGCGTTGGCATTGGTGGTGGGGTGTATTTCCTGCTGCGGATGGGCGACCGCTAACGCAAAAGGCAGGGCCGGAGTTTTCCGGCCCTGCTTGCAAAACCTTACCCTGCCCACAAAACCTTAGCGTTTCATTGGGCAGGTACTGATCCCAAGCATGGTATACAGCGGGCAGGTGCTCATCAATGCGGTGACGATTGGCACAATGCCGATCAGTTTGGCGTAATGCCAAAAGCCGGTGCCTTGATCCAAAAAGAACCACAGCAGCAAGGCTGCGCCGATAACAACGCGCAGGATGCGGTCAAAATTTCCGACATTGGTTTTCAACATGCGGGTTCCCTTTCAGATTCGGCGGCCGAAATGGCAGCTTTGCCTGAAATCTAACCCACATCGCACATATCGACTTTGATCTGACCCCGGATTTCGGGGTCAGATCGGTCAGATAAGGGATTTTACTCCATCTGCTTGAAGTTGAACTCGCCGCCTTCTTTGATCCCCGACGGCCAGCGCGCGGTGATCGTCTTGGTGCGGGTGTAGAAGCGGAACGCATCCGGCCCGTGCTGGTTCAAATCGCCGAACGACGATTTTTTCCAACCGCCGAAGGTGTGATAGGCCAGCGGCACCGGGATCGGCACGTTGATGCCGATCATCCCCACATTGATCCGCGCCGCAAAGTCGCGCGCGGTGTCGCCGTCACGGGTATAGATCGCGGTGCCGTTGCCATACTCATGGTCCATCGCCATGCCAAGCGCCTGCTCATAGCTTTCCGCTCGCACCACCGACAGCACCGGCCCAAAGATCTCCTTGCGGTAAATCTCCATATCCGTGGTCACGTTGTCGAACAGATGCGGGCCCACAAAGAAGCCATCCTCATAGCCCTGCAGTTTGAAATCGCGGCCATCGACCACCAGATTGGCGCCCTGTGCCACACCGGATTCGATCAGCTTCAGGATATTCGCCTTCGCCGCCCCGGTCACAACCGGGCCGTAATCGACGTCATTGCCAGCGGTATAGGGGCCGACTTTCAGCTTCTCGATGCGGGGGATCAAACGCTCGATCAACGCATCCGCCGTGGCTTGCCCAACCGGAACCGCCACCGAAATCGCCATGCAGCGCTCGCCAGCAGCACCATAACCAGCACCCACCAAAGCATCCGCCGCCTGATCCAGATCGGCATCCGGCATGATAATCATGTGGTTCTTGGCGCCACCAAAGCACTGCACGCGCTTGCCGTTCGCCGTGCCGCGCGCATAGATATACTGCGCAATCGGGGTGGAACCCACAAAGCCCACGCCAGAAATCGTCTCATTGTCGAGGATCGCATCGACCGATTCCTTGTCGCCGTTGATCACCTGCAACACGCCATCCGGCAGGCCAGCCTCTTTCATCAAGGCCGCCAGCATCAACGGCACGGTTGGTGCGCGCTCGGACGGTTTCAGGATGAACGCGTTGCCACACGCCAGCGCCGGGCCCATTTTCCACATCGGGATCATCGCCGGGAAGTTGAACGGGGTGATCCCAGCGGCCACACCAATCGGCTGGCGCATCGAATACATGTCAATGCCGGGGCCAGCAGAATCGGTGAACTCGCCCTTCAACAGATGCGGCGCGCCGATGCAGAACTCGATCACTTCCAGTCCGCGCTGAATGTCGCCCTTGGCATCCGGGATGGTCTTGCCATGCTCAGACGAAAGCGCCTCGGCCAGCTTCTCCATATCGCGGTTCAACAGACCGACCATCGCCATCATCACCCGCGCGCGGCGCTGCGGGTTGGTAGCGCCCCACTTGACCTGCGCCTTGGCGGCGTCAGCGGTGGCGGCATCCAGTTCGGCCTTCGAGGCCAAAGCCACCCGCGCCTGCACGTCGCCGGTCGCCGGGTTGAACACATCGGCAAACTTGCCCGAAGTGCCCGCAACCAGCTTGCCGTTGATCCAGTGACCGATCTCTTTCATCATATTTCTCCCTTGAGTTGCCACCACAATAGCCTTGCGAAAATGCTGAGAACAGAGGCAATGTCTCAAACATGTTTTGCAATTTTGCAAAGGTGGCAAGATGGATTGGGACGACCTCCGCGTATTTCTCGCTGTCGCGCGCAGCGAAAGCCTGTCCGGGGCAGGGCGGCGGCTCAAGATCGACCCCGCCACGGTGGGCCGCCGTATCGCGCGGCTAGAGGATGCCATCGGCGCGCGTCTGTTCGCCAAAACCCCCCAAGGCTACAGCCTGACCGAGCAGGGCACCCGGCTGTTGACCCATGCGGAGCGCACCGAAGCCGCCATCGACTGCGCGTCCGAAGCCCTGAGCGGCCCCGAAGGTCTGACAGGACAGATCCGCATCGGTGCCCCCGACGGATGCGCCAACTATCTTCTGCCGCAAGTCATCGCCCGCATCTGTGACGCCAATCCGGGATTAGAGGTGCAAATCGTCGCACTCCCAAGGGTGTTCAACCTGTCAAAACGCGAAGCCGACATGGCGATTGCCGTCAGCCGCCCCGAGGCTGGGCGTCTGACTGTACAAAAGCTGACTGACTACCACCTGCACCTCGCCGCCTCGCGTGACTACCTTGCGGCCCATCCGCCCATCCGAACCCCTGCCGACCTGAAAGCCCACCGCCTCGTCGGCTACATCCCCGATATGATCTTCGACAAGGAACTCGACTATCTCACCGAAATCGGCGCTTCCGCCCCGCCACTCGCCTCCAACTCCGTCTCGGTGCAGCTGAATTTCCTGCGTCACGGCGCAGGCATCGGCGTGGTGCATGATTTTGCGCTGCCCGCCGCCCCGGAACTTACCCGCATCATCCCCCAGCAAATCCATCTGACTCGCGCCTTCTGGCTGATCCGCCACGCCGATGATGGACGCGTCGAACGCCTTAACCGCTTCGCCGCACAACTTATGCTTGAGGTGAAGAAAGAAATGCAAAGACTTGAAGCAATTCCTTGACAGAATCTTACGCTGCCGCGACGCTGCTCCTGACAGATAGGGAGGAACCTTCATGCTTGTCAGCCAAATCCTGAAATCGAAATCCGATGACGGGGTCGTCACTCTGCCGCCCGGCACCATCATCAGCCGCGTCGCCGAAGTGCTGTCTGCCCGTCGCATCGGGGCGGTGGTGATCTCGCCCGATGGCAAGAAACTCGCTGGTATCGTCTCTGAACGTGACATCGTCCGCGAAATTGGCCGGCGCGGCGCGTCCTGCCTGAATGAAAATGTCGACACGATCATGACCGCCAAAGTTGTCGCCTGCGCCCGCGGTGACAACGCCAATGACGTGCTGCAAAAGATGACCGATGGCCGTTTCCGCCATATTCCGGTGCTGGAAGGCGATGAGTTGATCGGGCTGATTTCCATCGGCGACGTGGTGAAGTCGCGGCTGTCCGAGCTGAATATGGAGAAAGACGCGCTGGAAGGCATGATCAAGGGGTTCTAGGCCACGCATTAATCCGCTTGCATCCGGACACGCAATATTGTTGCGTGTCCGTGACTTACGCGAGGAGCCTCCCATGCGCATCGGCCTCTATCCCGGCACTTTTGACCCCATCACGTTGGGTCATGTCGATATCATCCAGCGCGCGATGGCACTGGTGGATCGCCTGGTGATTGGCGTCGCCATCAACCGTGACAAAGGTCCGGCCTTCCCCTTGGAAGAACGCGTGGCGATGGTCGAAGCCGAATGTGCGGGCATCCTTGCCAAAACCGGTGGTGAGATCATTGTCCATCCATTTGAAAACCTGCTGATCGACTGTGCCCGCGATGTCGGCGCTTCGGTGATCGTGCGCGGCCTGCGCGCAGTAGCCGATTTTGAATATGAATTTCAAATGGTTGGCATGAACCGCGCGATGGATGCGAGCGTGGAAACCGTGTTCCTGATGGCCGACGCCCGCCGCCAGGCGATTGCTTCGAAACTGGTGAAGGAAATCGCACGCTTGGGCGGTGATATTTCAAAATTCGTCACCCCCCCGGTGGCGGATGCTCTGGCGCGGCGTTATCCTCAGGTGAAGAAATAACTGTTGGAATGTTTGTTCCACAGCGTTACCCTGCGATACGTCGCCCCAATACCCCGGAAATGATCGCAGACAGATGACCTCTTTGGATGCCGCCGACCTTCCCGCGCCCGCCACAATCGAGGAATTCCGCGAGCGTCTGGCCGCGATCAGCGAAGGCCTGCCGCGCCGCCTGCGGCAATGCGCCGATCATATCGCCGCCAATATCGACCGCATTGCGGTGTCCACCGTGGCCGAACTGGCGGCAGGTGCCGATGTGCCGCCCTCGGCCTTGATGCGGTTTTGCCAGATTCTCGGCTACTCCGGCTTTTCCGAAATGCAAAAGCTGTTCCGTGACGCCTATTCCCCCGGTTTCCCCGACTATTCCACCCGGTTGCAGAATCTGAAACAGGGCGGGGCGGGCACGCCTTCAGCGCTGCTGGGCGAATTCATCGAAGCCGGGCGCTTGTCGTTGGAAGCTTTGGCGAAATCGGCGGATGAAGCCGCGCTTGCCCAAGCCGTGGCCCTGCTGTCCGCCGCCGATACGGTGCATGTGATCGGCCTGCGCCGTGCCTTTCCGGTGGCTGCTTATCTTGCCTATGTGTTTGATAAGATGGCTGTTCCGGCCATGTTGCATGAAGGCACCGGCAAGCTTGATCATCGCCACGCCTTGCGCCCCGGTGATGCGGTTCTCGCGATCACCTTCGCGCCCTATTCTGAAGAAACCATAGCGCTCGCCCAGGATGCGCGCGCGCGCGGCTTGCCGGTGGTCGCGCTGACCGACCGTGTCACCAGCCCACTGGCCCGCACTGGTGATGCGATCCTGACCGTGCCAGAGGTTGATTTTGGCGCGTTCCGCTCGCTTTCCGCCACCCTCGCACTGGCGATTGCGCTGGCGGTGGCGGTGGGGTCGGCGCGCGGCTGACGCCAAAAGAAAACGCTTTTGCTTTGCGCAAAAATGGAATATTTGTTCCAAAACGCTTGCGCAACTGAGTCTTGCCGCAGCGCCTGTCCCCGGAGGAGCCTGCCATGAAAACGCTCGACACCATCACCATCGGCCGGTCCTCGGTTGATCTTTACGGCGCGCAGATCGGTGGGCGGCTGGAAGATATGGCAAGTTTTCAGAAGTATATCGGTGGATCCCCGACCAATATCGCCGCTGGCACCGCCCGTCTGGGCCTGAAATCGGCGCTGATCACCCGTGTCGGTGACGAACATATGGGGCGTTTCATCCGCGAAGAACTGGCGCGCGAGGGCGTCGATGTGCGCGGCGTGAAAACCGATCCCGAACGGCTGACCGCCTTGGTGATCCTTGGCATTCGTGATGAAAGCCAGTTTCCACTGATTTTCTACCGCGAAAACTGCGCCGATATGGCGCTGTGCGAAGACGATATCGACGAGAGCTTCATCGCCGAAACCCGCTCGATCATCGTCACCGGCACGCATCTGTCGCACACCAATACCGAAGCCGCTGTGCTGAAAGCCTTAAAGCTGGCGCGCAAGCATGGTGCCAAAACCGCCTTGGACATAGACTATCGCCCGAATCTTTGGGGACTTGCGGGCCACGGCGACGGCGAAAGCCGGTTCATCGAATCTGCCGCTGTCACCGCTAAGTTACAGGCCAGCTTGCATTATTTCGACCTAATCGTCGGCACCGAGGAAGAATTCCACATCGCAGGCGGCTCGACCAACACCATTGAAGCCCTGCGCAGCGTTCGTAAAGTTTCGAACGCCACCTTGGTCTGCAAGCGCGGTGCCGCAGGGGCCGCCGCCTTTGAAGGTGCGATCCCCGACAGTCTTGATCACGGCCAAACCGGCCCCGGCTTTCCGATTGAGGTCTTCAACGTCCTCGGCGCAGGCGATGGCTTCATGTCGGGCTTGACCAAAGGTTGGCTCGACGGCGAATCTTGGCCCACAGCCCTGAAATATGCCAATGCCTGCGGCGCTTTCGCGGTGTCGCGCCACGGCTGCACCCCCGCCTATCCGTCGTTGGAGGAGTTGAATTTCTTCCTTGAGCGCGGCGTCAAAACCCCGGCCTTGCGCAAAGATGCCGAGCTGGAGCAGATCCACTGGTCCACCAACCGCCGCAAACAATGGTCAGAAGTGCGGGCCTTCGCCTATGACCACCGCTCGCAACTGGAAGAAATCCCCGGTGCCAATCCCGAAAACATTGGCCGTTTCAAAGAGTTGTGCCTTGAAGCTACACTCGCCGTCAGCCAAGGTCGCGAAGGCTATGGCCTCTTGTGCGACAACCGCCTCGGCAAATCGGCGTTGCATAAGGCCTCCGGCCAAGGCCTGTGGATCGGTCGCCCGGTCGAATGGCCCGGCTCGCGCCCGCTGACACTAGAGCCCGAGATTGGCCCCGATTTTGGCGGTCTGTCGGAGTGGGCGCTGGAAGACGTGGTCAAGGTTCTGTGCTTCTGCCACCCGGATGATCAACCCGAAATGCAGGCCGAACAGGAAGCCGTGATCACCCGGTTGTTCCACGCATGCCGTCGTAACCGTTTGGAAATGCTGCTGGAAATCATCCCGTCAAAGGTCGGCCCTGTAGATGATTTCACCAATGCCAGGCTGATCAGCCGCTTCTATGATATCGGCATCTACCCCGATTGGTGGAAGCTGGAGCCGATGCAGACCGTTGAAGCATGGCGCGCCACCTGCGACGCCATCACCAGCCGCGATGCGCATACCCAAGGCATCGTGATCCTCGGGCTAGGGCAATCCGAGGCGGAACTTGCCTCCTCCTTCAAACTCGCTGCCGATTTCCCACTGGTCAAAGGTTTCGCGGTGGGCCGCACCATCCATGCCGATGTGGGTCGGCAATGGATTGCGGGCAAGATTGACGACGCCACCGCTGTGGCCACAATGGCCGAAAATTTCCGCCGCCTATGCGGCATCTGGGACGCCGCCCGAGGAGCAAAACCATGAACACCATCCGTTTGACCGCAGCGCAGGCGATGGTGCGCTGGCTTTCCGTGCAGATGACCGAAGAGGGTGAGCGGTTTATCGAAGGCATCTGGGCGATTTTTGGCCACGGCAATGTGGCAGGGATTGGCGAGGCGCTGCACGGCGCGAAGGATAGCTTCCCAACCTGGCGCGGCCATAACGAACAGACGATGGCCCATGCCGCGATTGCCTATGCCAAGGCGAAAAAGCGCCGTCGCGCGATGGCGGTGACAACTTCGATCGGGCCGGGGGCGCTGAATGTGGTAACGGCGGCCGGGGTGGCCTTTGCCAACCGCTTGCCATTGCTGATCATTCCAGGCGATGTCTTCGCCAATCGCGCGCCCGATCCGGTGTTGCAGCAGTTGGAAGATTTCAACGACGGCACCATCTCGGCCAATGATTGCTTCAAACCCGTCAGCCGCTATTTCGACCGGATTTCCCGCCCCGAGCACATTATGACAGCTCTGCCGCGTGCCTTCCGGGTGATGACCGACCCCGCCGACTGCGGCCCGGTGTGTCTTGCCTTCTGCCAAGATGTGCAAGCCGAAGCCTTTGACTATCCTGAGTCTTTCTTCACCCCGAAAGTCTGGAAGATCCGTCGCCCCGAAGCCGATGCCGATGAACTCGCTGCAGCGATTGCTGCGATCAAAGCCGCGCAGAACCCGGTGATTGTGGCGGGTGGGGGCGTGATCTACTCTGGCGCTGAGGCCGATCTCGCCGCCTTCGCCTCTGCCCACAACATCCCGGTGGTGGAAACCCAAGCTGGCAAATCCAGCCTTGATTTCGACCATGCCTTGAACTTTGGCCCCGTGGGTGTGACCGGGGCCTCCAGCGCCAACACGGTTTGCGAAAATGCTGATCTGGTGATCGGGCTTGGCACGCGGTTTCAGGATTTCACCACCGGATCATGGTCGCTGTTCAAGAACCCGAACCGCCGTATCCTGTCGATCAATGTGGCGGCATATGACTCCTATAAACACGGCGCGATTAACTTAACCTCAGATGCGAAGATCGCCTTGCAAGCGCTTGGAAAAGCTTTAGGAACTCAGAAATGGCCCGCCATCCCCGGCTTGCAGGCCGATTGGGCCGCAGCCACCGCTGCGGTGAAGGCAGCCCCGACCAGCAACGCCTTGCCGACCGATATGCAGGTGATCGGGGCTGTGCAGCGCACCGCCAGCAAAGCCACCGTTGTGATGTCAGCCGCAGGCACGATGCCGGGCGAGTTGCACAAGATCTGGGATGCGCCGACGGGCGGTTACCATATGGAGTATGGCTTCTCCTGCATGGGATACGAGATTGCCGGGGCAATGGGCATCAAGATGGCGCGTCCGACGGCGGATGTGATCTGCATGTTGGGCGATGGCAGCTATATGATGGCGAATTCGGAACTCGCCACCGCTGTGATGATGGGCGTGCCGTTTACCGTGGTGATCACCGATAACCGTGGCTACGGCTGCATCAACCGGCTGCAAAAGGGCACCGGCGGGGCAGGGTTCAACAACCTTCTCGACCAAAGCTATCACGTCAACCCCAGCCACATCGACTTCACCGCCCATGCCGCCGCGATGGGGGCCCATGCGGTGAAAGTCACCACGGTGGCCGAGTTGGAGACGGCTTTGACCGCCGCGAAGGGCGCTAAAATCCCGCAAGTGATCGTGATCGACACCGATCCCTGGCCCGGCACCGATGCAGGTGGCACTTGGTGGGATGTCGGTGTGCCGCAGGTCTCAACCCGCGCCGAGGTCAACGAGGCCCGCGCAAATTATGAAGAAAAACAGAAAGATCAGCGGCTTGTCGACTGACCTTCGCGCCACCGTTAAAATTTGAGGAAATGATGATCCAATACGGCACCAACCCGATCGCCTGGACCAATGACGACGACCGCAGCCTTGGCGCGCATATCAGCCTAGAGCAATGTCTGGATGAAACCGCTGCAATCGGCTTTGATGGCATCGAAAAGGGCCATAAAATGCCGCTGACGGTGGAAGGGCTGAACGCGCTTTTCCAACCGCGCGGGCTGAAATACATCTCGGGCTGGCATTCCACCAACCTGTTGGTCAACTCGGTCGACGATGAAAAGGCCGCGATGCAGCCCTATCTCGACCTGCTGAAGGGCATGGGCTGCAAGGTGATCATCGTCTGTGAAACCTCGAACGCCATTCATGGTGCCGATGACAAAGCGGTGAACGACCGCCCGCATCTGCCCGATGCCGATTGGAAGAAATTCGGCCAAGGCATTGAAGCGCTAGCTGAATTCAGTGCTGCCCAAGGTGTCAAGCTGGTCTACCATCACCACATGGGCACCATTGTCGAGGCTGAATGGGAGATTGACCGTCTGATGGCCGAGACCGGCCCGCATACCCATCTGCTGCTTGATACCGGCCATTGCTATTATGGCGGCGGCGATCCGGTGCGGGTGGCGAAAAAGCACATGGCCCGCGTCGGCCATATCCACGCCAAAAACGTCCGCCCCGACATCATGAAGCAGGTGCGCGAGCAGGGGCTGTCCTTCCTCGAAGGCGTGCGGCGCGGTAGTTTCACTGTTCCGGGCGATGCCGAGGGGGCTGTGGATTTCTTCAGCGTGCTCGAAGTGGCGGCGCAGCACAACTATTCCGGCTGGCTGGTGATCGAGGCCGAGCAGGACCCGTCGGTGCGCATTCCGATGGATTATCAATCGCTTGGCCTGCGTAGCCTCAAGGGCTTTGCCAAGCGGGCTGGTCTGGACAAATAAAGGCTGGGGGGCACGCCCCCCAGGCCCCGTATCTTGGGAGAGTGACATGGCCGACCTGCTTAGAAAACCAAACGGCACAACGGGTAAGGTGCATGACATCACGCCTGAAAGCGCGGGCTGGGGCTATGTCGGTTTCGGCCTCTACCGCCTGCAACCGGGTGAAACCGCTGCCGAAGTCACTGGCGACCGCGAGGTGATCCTCGTGCTCGTCGAAGGCAAGGCGCAAATCCATGCCGCTGGCCAAGATTGGGGCATACTCGGCGACCGAATGGATGTGTTTGAGAAAACCCCGCCGCATTGCCTCTATGTGCCGAATGGCAGCGATTGGCATGCCACCGCCACCACCGCCTGCACCCTCGCCATCTGCACCGCCCCCGGCAAATCCGGCCACAAAGCCGCGCAAATCGGCCCCGCAGGCATCAGCCTGACCCAGCGCGGTACCGGCGCAAACACCCGCTTTATCAACAACATTGCGATGGAAGCGTTGGATGTGGCCGATAGCCTGCTGGTGACCGAAGTCTTCACCCCATCTGGCAACTGGTCGTCCTATCCCAGCCACCGCCACGATGAAGACGACTTCCCCCGCATGACCTATCTGGAAGAAAGCTATTACATGCGGCTCAATCCGGCGCAGGGTTTTGGCATCCAGCGCGTTTATACCGAAGATGGTAGCCTTGATGAGACGATGGCGGTGAAAAACCACGATGTCACGCTGGTCCCCAAAGGCCATCACCCCTGCGGCGCGCCTTACGGTTATGAGATGTATTACCTGAACGTCATGGCGGGGCCGCGCCGCAATTGGCGGTTCCAGAATGATCCAGACCATGATTGGATCTTCCAGCGCGACAATCCGCCGGTTTAAGTTTTACTCCAGCGGCGCGTCCGAGGTCAGAAGCTGGATCTCCATCGCACCTTTGTAGCTGCGCAGTTCTGCCTCGATCAGATGCGGCTTCGGCAGCCGTGGCGTCAGCACAAGGCAGCGCCCGCTATAGCCCAACTCGTTCAGCCGGGTCAGCACCACGATCGCATCCAGCGTGGCGCTGAACAGCGGAAACACCACCAGATCCGGCGCGATGCGGGCCAGTTCGTCCGCGAAGAGCTGCGCGAAGGGCAGGGAGAAGATCATGGCATCCTGTGATGCCGGGGCGTCCTCGCCGCCAGCGAGATAAAGAATTCTGCGGCTTGGCGGGTTTTGCTCTTGCACTAACCCCGACTGCGGCGGCATGGTCGGCTCCCA
The DNA here is from genome assembly GCF_034376685.1 of Cypionkella sp. Classification (GTDB taxonomy): domain Bacteria; phylum Pseudomonadota; class Alphaproteobacteria; order Rhodobacterales; family Rhodobacteraceae; genus Cypionkella. Next base: position 24,476 of record NZ_JAXMJJ010000079.1, on the reverse strand, counting down.
CTCATTCTTCTTGCGCGCCTTGGGGCTGCGAGGCGTCGGCATTCTCCGCGTCTACCACAGCCAAAACGCGAATTTTCGTTACGTCACTCGCCCTATGTTAGCTTGCGCACGGCGGCGTGAGCAAGCGTGAACTGGCATGATATGTTTGCCTGCAGTACAGATTGTTAAAGACGAGGGAATGGCGATGGATCACGAGGCAACAAAAGCACTGCTGGGCGGGCTGCCGCTGCCGGTGATCCTGATCGCGGCGGATGAACGCATCGTGCAGGCGAATGCGCCTGCGCTCGCCCTGTTCGGCGTTGCGATCCTTGATCGCCACCACGCGCTCAGCTTCCGGCAGCCCGAGTTTCTGCGCGCGATCACCCAAGCCTTGCAGCACGGCGAAGCTGGCCGCGTCCGTCTGATCCTCGCTGGCGTCACGCAAGATACCATCTATGAAATCTCGGTCAGCCCGGTGCCGCAAGGCGTTGTCTGCGCGTTTGAGGATCGCTCGGCATGGGAGCAGATGGACCAGATGCGCCGCGATTTTGTCGCCAATGTCAGCCACGAGTTGCGCACACCACTGACCGCGCTGCTGGGGTTCATCGAGACATTGCGCGGCCCCGCCCGCAATGACGCCCCGGCGCGCGAGCGGTTTCTGACCATCATGGCCTCTGAGGCCGAGCGTATGAACCGCCTTGTCCGCGATCTGCTGCATCTCAGCCGGGTCGAATCCGAAGAACGCGTATTGCCGGGGGATGAGGTTGATATTGCAGGGCTTTTGCGCAGTTCCGTCGCCAGCCTGCGCCCGGTTGCCGAAGCCGCCCGTGTCAAGATCCGGGTGGAGGGTGCCGATCAGCCTTTGATGATCAAGGCCGACGCCGATCAGATGACCCAGGTGTTGGCCAACCTTGTTGAAAACGCGGTGAAATACGGCAGCCCGGCTGGTGCCGAAGTCCGCGTCGCCCTGACTCTGGAGCAAGGCCCGCGTGGCCGCCAGCTGCGCATCGCGGTCAGCGATCAGGGTGAGGGCATCGATCCCTTCCACATTCCCCGCCTGACTGAACGCTTCTACCGCGTCGACGGCCACCGGTCGCGCGAAAAGGGTGGCACCGGATTGGGCCTCGCCATCGTCAAACATATCGTCAACCGCCACCGTGGCCGCCTGATCATCGAAAGCGCCAAAGGCAAAGGCAGCCGATTCTCGGTGCTGCTGCCCTACGAGGCTCGCTAAGCCAAAAGACTGCCCTAATCCTTCATCTTGGCCAAAATACGCCCGCCACAGGCTCCACGGCCGCCGCAATCCCCCCAGTGCAGGCTATTTCCGCCCCTCCTGCCGCCCCTGTCATATAGCTGTTACAAAACTGTCGCAAAACAGCAGAACAACCCGCCTAGACGGGGCTGCGAAGGGCAAGCCATCCGGGCAGCCCTCGGGAATTAACTGGAGAGCACAATGTCTCTGATCAAACTGATCCCTTCTGCAGTGGCGATCCTTGCCGCTTCGACCGTCATCGCTTCGGCGCGTGACCAGCTGCAAATCTCGGGCTCCTCGACCGTGCTGCCTTACTCGACCATCGTGGCCGAGGCGTTCGGTGAGAACGGCGATTTCAAAACTCCGGTCGTTGAAGGCGGCGGTTCGGGCGCTGGTCGCAAGAAACTCTGCGAAGGCGTGGGCGAAGCCACCATCGACATCGCGAACTCTTCCTCGCGCATCACCAAATCCGACCTCGAGCTGTGTGCGACCAATGGCGTCACCGACATCATGGAAGTGCGCATCGGCTATGATGGCATCGTGTTTGCTTCCGACATCAACGGCCCGGATTTCGTGCTGACCCCGCTTGACGTCTACAGCGCCATCGGCGCGCAAGTCGCCAAAGACGGTGCTCTGGTTGCCAACACCGCCAAGACCTGGGCTGACGCCAATGCAGCCCTGCCCGCACAAGACATTCTGGCCTTCATCCCCGGCACCAAGCACGGCACCCGTGAAGTGTTCGACACCAAGGTGCTGATGGAAGGCTGCAAAACCAACGGCGCTTACGATCTGTTCCTGGCCGCTTCGACCGCCGCCGAAGAAGGCGACAAAAAGAAAGAAGCCGAGAAACTCTGCTTCGCAACCCGCACCGATGGCACCTCGGTTGATATCGACGGTGACTACACCGAGACCCTGTCGCGTATCGACGCCAACAAGAACGCCATCGGCGTGTTCGGTCTGTCGTTCTACGAAAACAACACCGACAAGCTGAAAGTCGCCACCGTCAACGGCATCCTGCCGTCGGTTGAGACGATCTCGAAGGGCGAATACCCTGTGTCGCGTCCCTTGTACTTCTACGTCAAGAAAGCCCATATCGGCGTGATCCCCGGCCTGAAAGAATATGTCCAGTTCTTCGTCTCGGACGATATGGCTGGTGAGGGCGGCGCTTTGGCAGATTACGGTCTGGTTCCCGATCCGGAACTGGCAGCGACCCAAGCGGCTGTTGAGGCCGAAACCGTGATGGGCCCGCTGGAATAAACACTTCTAGTTGGGGACGCGAGATCGCTCGCGTCCCCTTCCTCACACGGCGCCCTTTCCTCTCATCGGCAGGACCCCCATGAGCCTCGGCCTCCTCACCCTTATTCTACTCGCCCTTGCCGCTGCGGGCTATGTGATTGGCCGCCGCAAGGCCGTTGCACAAGTCGCAGGCGACATTCGCAAATTGCATTCACTGCCACCGTTTTATGGCCGGATCACAGCGCTTCTGACCGCGGTTCCTGCGTTCTTCCTGATCGCGGCATGGCTTTTGGCGCAACCGCTGTTTCTGGAAACCAAAGCGCTCAGCCTGATCAACCCAGCCGAGCTACCGGCAGGTAAATCTGCCGCGCTGGTGATGGCCGACGTGCGCCGTGTCGCCGATGGCCTGAACATGCTGGCGGAGCGCGGTGAGGATGTCACGCCCTTGCTTGCCAGCCCGACCGCGCTGAAAACCTCCTTGAACGGCGCAGGCGTGGTGCTGGAAACCGAGCCGACCGTATCGACCTTGGCCGCGACCGCCGCGCTGCGCGACGCCGGGAAAACCTCGCGTCTGGCGATGACCATTGCGGCCTTGGCCTTGGCGCTGGCAGGTCTTGGTTTTGGCCTCAGCCGCATCAACCCCGAATACCGCGCCCGCAACGCCACCGAGCGATTTGCGATGTGGCTCTTGGTTGCCGCCTCTATGGTAGCGGTGCTAACCACGGTGGGGATTGTCGGCTCGTTGCTGTTTGAATCGATCCAGTTCTTCCGCATCTATCCCGCCGCTGATTTCTTCTTCTCGACCGATTGGAACCCGCAGTTCCGCGGCGGCTCGTCGCTTGGCATCCTGCCGCTGTTGTGGGGCACGCTCTATGTCTCGGTGATCGCTTTGATCGTGGCGGTGCCAATCGGCCTGATGTCGGCGATCTATCTGGCCGAATATGCTAGCAAGACCACCCGGTCTTGGGTGAAACCTGCGATCGAGATCCTCGCCGGTATCCCGACCATCGTTTACGGTCTGTTTGCGCTGGTCACCGTCGGCCCCTTGCTGCGCGACTACTTTGCGCAACCCTTGGGGATCGGCAACTCGTCGTCTTCGGTGATGACCGCAGGCCTCGTGATGGGCATCATGGTGATCCCGTTCGTGTCCTCGCTGTCTGACGACATCATCAACGCGGTGCCGCAATCTTTGCGCGATGGCTCGCTCGGCCTTGGCGCCACACCTTCGGAAACCATCAAGCAAGTGGTGATCCCTGCAGCCCTTCCCGGCATCGTCGGTGCCGTGCTGCTCGCCGCCTCCCGCGCGATTGGTGAGACGATGATCGTGGTGATGGGGGCAGGGGCTGCCGCCAAACTCTCGCTTGACCCGTTTGAAGCGATGACCACCGTGACGGTGAAGATCGTCAGCCAGTTGACCGGCGATACCGAATTCTCCAGCCCAGAAACCTTGGTCGCCTTCGCGCTGGGTCTGACATTGTTCTGCCTGACCTTGGCGCTGAACATCGTCGCCCTGGTGATTGTGCGTAAATACCGGGAGCAATACGAATGACCGCTTCAGCCCCGCTGAACCCGCGCGCGGCCCTTGACACCCGCGAGTCGCTGCTGGTGCAAGACCCGCGCACCAAGGCGCGCAACGCCACCGAAAAACGCTTCCGTCTTTACGGTCTGACCGCCATCGTGGTGGCGCTGCTGGCACTGGTCTGGCTGTTGATCTCGATCTTCAGCAACGGCCTTCCGGCCTTCCGTCAGACCTTCATGACCATCCCGGTCACGCTGGACGCGGCGCTGCTCGACAAAGGCGGCAACCGCGATCCGGCCGATCTCAGCAAAGCCACTACCATCGCCTATGGCAAGCTGCTGGCCGCCTCTCTAGAGGCTGAAATTGTCGCCAAAGGCATTGATCTCGGGGGGCTGACGTCGAAAGACATCGCCAAGATGATCTCCGAGGAATCGCCGGCCACCCTGCGTAACCGCGTCCTGGCCGACCCCTCGATGATCGGCACCACCATCGACGTCACCGTCCTCGCCTCGGGCCGTATCGACGGCTACTACAAGGGTCGGGTGTCGATGGAATCCGCCGCCTTGGACAAGAACACCTCGCCCGAACAACTGGCGATGGCCGACAAACTGAAAGCCGCAGGCGTGCTCTCGATGCAAACCAACGCCGGTTTTCTGACCATGCCCGACGCCTCCGACAAACGCCCCGAGGCCGCAGGTCTGGGTGTTGCCATCGTCGGTTCGCTCTACATGATGTTCGTCGTGCTGATCCTGGCACTGCCGATCGGGGTGGCCGCTTCGGTCTATCTGGAAGAATTCGCGCCGAAGAACAAAATCACCGATCTGATCGAGGTGAATATCGCCAACCTCGCCGCGGTGCCGTCCATCGTCTACGGCATCCTTGGTCTCTCGATCTTCATCAACTTTGCGGGCCTGCCGCAATCTGCCCCCATCGTCGGTGGCCTCGTGCTGACCCTGATGACGCTGCCGCGCATCATCATCCCGACGCGTGCGGCCCTCAAGGCGGTCCCGCCCAGCATCCGTGATGCCGCCCTCGGTGTGGGTGCAAGCCGTCTGCAAACCGTCACCCACCATGTGCTGCCCTTGGCGATGCCCGGTATCCTCACCGGCACCATTATCGGCCTCGCACAAGCCTTGGGCGAAACCGCACCGCTCTTGCTGATCGGCATGGTCGCCTTCGTGCGCGACTTCCCCGGCGCCCCGCCCGAGGGTCTGTTCGACCCGGCCTCGGCTCTGCCGGTGCAAATCTACAACTGGACCCAACGCGGCGACCCCGGCTTTGTCGAACGCGCCTCAGGGGCCATCATCGTTCTGTTGATCTTCCTGATCGCAATGAACGCCGTGGCGATCTACTTCCGCCGTAAATTCGAACGCCGCTGGTAAGGGGAAAACACATGAAAGACCAACGATTGGAGACCCGCGTGGAAACCCAGACCATCAAGATCGAGGCGCGCCGCGCGCAAGTCTATTACGGCACCAACCATGCCATCAAAGACGTCGACGTGGATATCCTTGATAAAACCGTCACCGCCTTCATCGGCCCGTCGGGTTGCGGCAAATCCACCTTCCTGCGCTGTCTGAACCGGATGAACGACACCATCCCGTCCTGCCGGGTGGAAGGCAGCATCACGCTGGAAGGCGAGAACATCTACGATCCCCGCGTCGATCCGGTGCAACTGCGCGCCCGCATCGGCATGGTGTTCCAAAAACCAAACCCGTTCCCGAAGTCGATCTATGACAACGTGGCTTACGGCCCAAAAATCCACGGCCTGACCCGCAACAAGACCGAACTTGATGAGGTGGTGGAAACCTGTCTGCGCAAAGCCGCCCTGTGGAACGAGGTGAAAGACCGCCTGCAATCCCCCGGCACCGGCCTGTCGGGCGGCCAGCAACAGCGCCTGTGCATTGCCCGCGCCATCGCCACCTCGCCAGAGGTGCTGCTGATGGACGAACCCTGCTCGGCGCTTGACCCGATCGCCACCGCACAAGTCGAAGAGTTGATCGACGAGTTGCGCAGCCAGTTTTCCGTGGTCATCGTCACGCACTCGATGCAGCAAGCCGCCCGCGTCTCGCAGCGCACCGCGTTCTTCCACCTCGGCTATCTTGTCGAATACGGCGAAACCGGGCAGATCTTTACCAATCCGAAAGATCCGCGCACTGAATCCTACATTTCCGGCCGGATCGGCTAAGGAGCGAACATGCTGAATGATCCCCATATCGCCACCGTTTTCGACCGTGATCTTGAAGCCGTTCAGGCGATGATCATGAAAATGGGCGGGCTTGTTGAAGCGGCGTTGTCAGATGCGGCCAAAGCGCTGGACACCGGTGATGAGGCTCTGGCCGATCTCGTGCGCAACAACGACACCGCGATTGACCAGCTGGAAGAGCTGATCAACACCGAATGCGCCCGTCTGATCGCACTGCGCGCGCCGATTGCCACCGATCTGCGCACCGTGCTGACCGTGATGAAAATCGCCTCCTCGCTGGAGCGTTGCGGTGACTATGCCAAAAACCTCGCCAAGCGCGCGCTGGTTCTGAACGCGATGTCGCCGATCCCCGGTGCCGCAGGCTCGATCCGCCGCATGGCGCGGCAGGTCGGTTTGCTGCTGAAGGATGCGCTGGATGCGTTTGTGTCCCGCGATGCGGGCCTCGCCGCCGAAGTGCGTCTGCGCGATGAAGAAGTCGATCAGATGTATAACGCGTTGTTCCGCGAATTCCTCACCCATATGATGGAAGACACCCGCAACATTTCGGCCTGTATGCACCTGCATTTCATCGCCAAAAACATCGAGCGCGTCGGCGATCACGCCACCACCATCGCCGAGCAAGTGATCTACCTGACCACCGGTTCGGTGCCGGGCGAAGCCCGCCCGAAAGCCGAACTTGCTGGGGGGGATGCCTGATGGCACCCCGTCCCTCGGTTCTGCTGGTCGAGGATGAACCAGCACAACGCGCCGTGTTGTCCTATAACCTTGAGGCCGAAGGTTTCGATGTTCGCACCGCCGACAACGGCGAAGACGCGCTGTCTCTGATCACCGAAGAGGCACCCGATCTGATCCTGCTCGATTGGATGATGCCGCATGTCTCTGGCATCGAGGTCTGCCGTCGCCTGAAAGCCCGCCCCGAAACCCGTGGCATTCCGATCATCATGCTGTCGGCACGCTCGGAAGAGGTCGACAAGGTGCGCGGCTTGGAAACCGGCGCCGATGATTACGTCATCAAGCCCTATTCCGTGGTCGAGCTGATGGCCCGCCTGCGCGCACAACTGCGCCGCGTGCGTCCGGCCACCGCTGGCCTGCTGCTGGAATGGGGCGACATACGCCTCGATACCGAAACCCACCGCGTTTACCGCAGCGACAAAGTGCTGAAACTCGGTCCCACCGAGTTCCGTCTGCTGGCGACCTTCATGGAAAAGCCGGGCAGGGTGTTCTCGCGCGAAAGCCTTTTGGACCGGGTCTGGGGCCGCGACATTTACGTCGATACCCGCACTGTCGATGTTCACATTGGCCGCCTGCGTAAATCGCTCTGCACCTTCGGCGGCGACGACCCCCTGCGCACCGTGCGTGGGGCGGGGTATGCCTTAGGGTAAAGATCAGCGTAGGGTGCGTGATCTCACGCACCATTCTTATTCCAAAGCCACACCACAGGGCAGCGCCAGACCGCCGGGTGGGCGCTGCAACAGATGGCTTAGGCGCTTTCTGCCTCAACAAATCCCCCAGATATTCTGCGCGGGACAGCCCAAAGCGCCTGCCCGAGGGGGGTGATGAGCGATCAGAAATCCTCCAGTGGAGAATTTCCGCGAAGAACGCCCGGCCCGTGGCCGGGCCGGGAGGCAGGCGCTGCCCGGCGGCGCATTCGCGCCTTGATTCCGGGCGGGTGAGTTATTCTGAAATCTAGAAAAAGTCGGGCAGACCATCAAAAGCTAAGCATCTGAGGGTTGTTAGAGTTCGCCCGCAGTTTCGGGTTGGTCAGCGAATCTAACGGCTCGAAATTTGTCGACCTAAGTGCTTTTCGACCAAGGCGCGAAGACTTTCCAATCCACCGACTGCATCCTCAAGAGCTTTCCGCAGTTTCTGGTCATGGCCGGGGCGGTACTTTCCACCCTTGGTCTGTTCACCGCAGCCACACACGCATTGCAAGTCCGCCATTTTTTCCACCTCCAAGTTCTTGATAACTATTGATCGGTAAAAATGTCCACGCAATCGGAGTTGAGCGATTAACTGTGTCAGTCGGTCTTCGTGATTGCTAAACCACCGTCCGCCCCGTTCCTATATTTGCCTTTGGTCGCCTTAGCATTTCACATTGGCATAAATACTCCGGGGGTCGGGGGCTGGCCCCCAGTCCAACGTTTCAGTGGCGAAACCTTAACAAACCCTTACCACCACCCCCATAACCTATTGATTTCCCTGCATACCCAGAACGGTCCCAACTCGGGACCGTCCCAAACTCACAACCGGGCCATCCTCTCGATCAGCAAATCGAAGAATCCCTCAGCATCCACATCCCCCACGAAATAAGCATTCGGGGCGCGGTCCGTCACCCCCCACCAATCCGCGACGGTCATGCCCAAAGTCAGCTCGGATTGGGTTTCGATTTCCACATTGATATGCCGCCCCTTGAACAGATCGGGCCGGATCAGATAGGCCACCACGGTCGGATCATGCAGCGGCCCGCCATCCGAGCCGTATTTCTCCATATCGAAGCGCTCAAAGAAATCCGCCCATTCCGCCGAGACCCGGCCCACTTCGGTTCCCATCGCCCGGAACGCCTCCACCCGCGCCCGCGTGGTCAGCACTTTATGGGTCACATCCAGCGGCATCACTACCAAGGGCACGCCCGATTTGAACACGATCTCTGCGGCCTCAGGATCGACATAGATATTGAACTCCGCCGCCGGGGTGATGTTGCCGACCTCAAAGTAGGCACCCCCCATCAAGACGATCTGCTGCACCCGCGCCACCACATCCGGTGCCTGCAAGAACGCTTGGGCTACATTGGTCAGCGGCCCCAGCGGGCACAAAGTCACCGTCCCCGAAGCCTCGCGCCGCAGGGTTTCGATGATGAACTCCACGCCATGCTGGGCTTGCAGCGGCATCACCGGGTCTGGCAAGCTCGGGCCATCCAGCCCGGTCTTGCCATGCACATGCTCTGCCGTGACCAGCTTGCGTTTCAAGGGCCGATCACAGCCCGCGAACACCTTCACATCAGGCTTGCCCGCCAATTCGCAGATCATCCGACTGTTCTTCTGGGTCAGCGCCAGCGGCACGTTGCCCGCGACGGCAACGATGCCCAAGACCTCGATATCCTCGGGGCTGCCCAAGGCCAGCATGATCGCAAAAGCGTCGTCTTGGCCGGGATCGGTGTCGATGATGATTTTGCGGGGGTGATGCGCCATGATCTGCTCCTGTTTGCGGCAGAAAACGCCATTCGCTGCATCTTGTCCACATGGTCAAAAAAGAAAAGGGCGCCAAGGCGCCCAATTCCAACAGTTTTTCAGATCACGCTTGCTGATCAGTTGTCGAAGTCGACTTCCTCGATCAGTTTCAGCGCTGCGGGGCGCTGTGCTGCGACATCTGCCAAGGGCAGGCTGTCGGGTGTGAACTCACCCCAGCTTTTCACCAGCTCCGAGCGCTCCACACCGGGTTCCACCGGGAATTCGTAGTTGGTTTCGGCGTAGATCTTTTGCGCCTCATCCGACGACAGCCATTCCATCAGCTTCAGCGCCGCGTCATGGTTCGGCGCGGCTTTGGTCATCGCCACGCCCGAGATGTTCATATGGGTGCCGCCGGCTTCAAACACCGGGAACACGATACGGACCGCGTTCGCCCAATCTTTCTGCTCGGCGTCGGCCAGCATCTGACCCAAGTAATAGGTGTTGCCGATGCCGATATCGCATTCACCCGCCCAGATTGCCTTAACTTGATCGCGGTCGCCGCCATTGGGTTTGCGCGCAAGGTTGGCCTTCAGCCCCTCAAGCCAGGTCTTGGTAAACGCCGCGTCGTGATGCGCCAGCATCGCCCCGGTCAGCGCCACGTTGTAATCATTGGTGCCCGAGCGCATGCAAAGGCGGCCCTTCCACTTCGGATCCGCGAGGTCTTCATAGGTGGTGACTTCACCATCCTTCACCCGGTCGTTTGCGGCATAGACGATGCGTGAACGCGCGGTCAGGCCGAACCACTGCTTGCCCGGATCACGGAATTCTGCCGGGATGTTCTGTTCCAACACGGCGGACTCAACCGGCTGTGTCACCCCTGCATTCACCACTTCCATCAGGCGGGCGATGTCGACGGTGAGGATCAGATCGGCGGGCGAGCGATCACCTTCTGCCACCAGACGCTCGGCCATGCCCTTGTCAACAAAGGCGATGTTCACCGTGATGCCGGTTTCCTTGCTGAACGCGTCGATCAGCGGCTGGATCAGTTCGGGCTGGCGGTGCGAGTAGATGTTCACCTCTTCCGCCAAGGCGGGCAGGGCGGTGCTGGCCAGCGCCAGCGCGAACAGGGAAAAACGGAGCTTCATGGTTGAGTCCTTTGGTCAGGTATCTGGGCGCCCTTAAAGCCGAAGCACGGACATCGGTCAATACCTGAGTAAATAACTTTGGCTGCCTTGCGCCGCGGTTCACCCTGCCTTGGCGGCTTTCTCTGCGGCCTTGGCGCGGTTCCACAGCGCATCCATTTCCGCCAGATCGCTGTCAGCCGGAGCCTTTCCAGCCTCGGCCAGCCAATCCTCAATCTGGCCAAAACGGCGGCTGAATTTGGCATTGGCGGCACGCAAAGCGGCTTCGGGATCGACGTGCAGATGCCGCGCCAGATTGGCCATCACGAACAGCAAATCGCCAAATTCTTCCGTGACTTCGGCGTGGCTCAACTGATCGCGCGCTTCCACCAGCTCTGCCGCTTCTTCGGCGATCTTGGCCACCACCTCATCGGTGGAGGGCCAGTCAAACCCCACCCGTGCTGCGCGCTTTTGCAGCTTTACCGCGCGGGTCAGCCCCGGCAATCCCAGCGCCACACCATCCAGCACGCGGGCGTTTTGCACGCCGCGCTCGGCAGCCTTGATTTTCTCCCAATCCACTGTCTGCTGTTCGGGCGTTTTGTCGCGACTCTCATTGCCAAAGACATGCGGATGTCTGGCGACCATCTTGTCCGAGATTGCCTGCACCACATCCTGAAAGCCGAACAGCCCCTGATCCGTCGCCATCTGGGCGTGAAACACCACCTGCAACAGCAGATCGCCCAACTCTCCCGGCAACTCGTTCCAAGCTTGGCGTTCAATCGCGTCGGCGACCTCATGCGCCTCTTCGATCGCGTAGGGCACAATGCTGGCGAAATCCTGCGCGATGTCCCACGGGCAGCCCGAAACCGGGTCGCGCAGCCGCCGCATGATCTCCAGCAATCTGTCGATCCCGCCTGCAGGGTCACGCACAAGTTGATGGGGGGCGTCGTTAGAATGGGGGTGGGGCATTGCCGATCCCTTGCAGATAAGATTTGATCAAAGGCCAAAGCAAATCAGGAGTCCGCTATGCCCGTCCTCAATCGTATCGCCGCTTATGCCGAGGAAATGAAGGGCTGGCGCAGACATTTGCACGCGAATCCCGAACTGTCCTTCGATTGCTTCACCACCGCCGCTTACATCGTCGATCGTCTGAAAGAGATTGGCGTCGATGAAATTCACCCCGGAATCGCCAAGACCGGCATCGTCGCGATCATCAACGGCCAGGGCGAAGGCCCGACCATCGGCCTGCGCGCCGATATGGATGCGCTGCCGATTCAGGAAATCACCGGGGCGGAATATGCTTCGACGATTCCCGGCAAAATGCACGCCTGTGGCCATGACGGCCATGTGACGATGCTGCTCGGGGCGGCAAAATATCTGGCCGAAACCCGCCGCTTCAAAGGCCGCGTCGCGCTGATGTTCCAACCCGCCGAAGAAGATGGCGCGGGCGGGCGCGAGATGGTGAACGAAGGCGTGATGGACCGATTTGCGGTCGATCAGGTCTACGGCATTCACAATGCGCCAAATGTGCCGTTCGGGCATTTCCTGACCACGCCGGGGGCGCTGATGGCTTCGGTCGATACCGCCTATGTCTATCTGACGGGCAAGGGCGGGCATGGCGCGACACCGCATGAATGCGTCGATCCGATTGTGGCTTTGGTCGGGATGATCTCGGCAATCCAGACTATCATCCCGCGCAATGTCTATGCCTTGGATGAGGCGGTGTTGTCGGTGACGATGGTGAACTCTGGCACGGCATCCAACATCATCCCTGAAGAAGCGATGTTTGCAGCGACGATTCGCTGCTTCAAGCCCGAGGTCCGTGCACTGTTGAAAAAGCGTTTCTACGAAATCGTCGAAGGTCACGCGCAGGCTTACGGTGTGCAGGCGCGGATCGATTACGACTGGGGCTATCCCGCCACGATCAACCACGCCGACCAAGCTGCCTTTGCCGTGGAAGTGGCCAGCGAAATTGTCGGCGAAACTTCGGTCGATGGCAATTCGGTGCGCGAAATGGGGTCCGAGGATTTCTCCTACATGCTCGAGGCGCGCAAGGGTGCCTATCTGTTCATGGGCACCGGGCCGGGGGCGGGTTTGCACCACGCGGCTTACGATTTCAACGACGAGGCCGCGCCGATTGGGGCGTCGTTCTTCGCAAGACTGGTCGAACGGGCACAGCCTTTGGCATAGGGGCCAAGCGCGCCAAAGCTTTCGGCGATTTCCTGCAAAGAAAATTGGCGCGGCACACCGATGCCGCGCTAAACTGCTCCTATCGTTTGAAAAGGAGCCATTATGATCCGTCTTGCCTTTGCCCTGACCCTGCTGGCCGCGCCAGCCTTTGCCGATGATTACCTCGCCTTCCACTCGCCCTCTGGCAACATCCAATGTGCGATGATGACCGGCGACTACGCGCAGGTGCGCTGCGATATGTCATCGCTGACGCCGACCTACCGCAAAGCCCCTGCCAACTGCGAATTTGACTGGGGTAGCAGCTTTGCCGTCGATGCGGGCGGGCAGGGCTATCTCGCCTGCGTCTCCGATGCCGTCGCCGATCCGGGCGGGATCGAACTCGGCTACGGCAAGTCGATTTCGCTGGGGCCATTCACCTGCACCTCCGAGAAGTCGGGGATGGAATGCACCAACCTCGGCGGGCATGGTTTCAAGATCTCGAAGGCCAAGCAAAAGCTGTTCTGACGCTACAACTCTGATATAGCCAGAAAAAGCCGCGCCACGAAATTGTAAATGGTAACAAAATGACAAATTATGCGTCCGCCTCTGCCGCTTCAACTTTGACCGCAGCAGATGGCATTCGAGATGCCGCTCGGATCGCCGCTGAGCTTTCTGTAAATGGCAGCCAATATGCTGCGCTTCAATTTAGCGATGATGCCTATGGCCGGGCTGCCGCAGCCGAATTCCGACGGATATATGTGACCCAATATGGTCACACGATCACCATAGAACTGTTCGTGCCGCCCGGCCATGTGGGCTATGACGCAACGGCCGTTTTGGCGACTATGGCCGCTAGGGGCGGTGATGCGACAGTGTTTTTGACCAGCGATGTGGCTTTCGGCAAGGCTGTCGTGATGGAAGATCACTATGCCGGCGCATTTTCACAGGTTTGGCTGGCGCCGCAGCTTTATGATCTGTCCTTGTTGAATTTCTTGCCCGACGCAGGTGGAGGAAACCCACCGCGCGGCGCGATCCACGGCACGCAGCTGCTGGATTTGGCTTTTGGTCCTCAGGGCCAGACTCGCAGCTATGTGTTTGATAAAGCGGGCGCACATTTCGGGCAAGTTGTTGATCTGAATGGTGCCGCGAAGTATCAGTATCTTGAGGGCGACGCAGCTTCGCAGCTGCTGAGTGCGCCCGGTGGGGCAATTATCATCAAGGCAGGGGATGGCGCGGATACTGTGCGCGGCAGCGGTGTCGGCGACTATCTTTCGGGTGACAGCGGCAACGATCTGGTCTCGGGTGGGCTTGGCAATGATACTCTGCTGGGGGATTCGGGAAACGATAAGCTTGAGGGCGGCTTTGGCAGCGATCAGCTTTACGGTGGCACTGGCCATGATGTTATTTTCGGCGGCGCGACGGGTGACTTTCTCTATGGCCAGGAGGGCGATGATCGCCTGATCGGTGAAGGTGGCAATGATCGCCTGAGTGGCGGCGCGGGCTCGGATGTGCTGCGCGGTGCTTTGGGGGCAGATCGCTTTGTGTTCTCAAAAGGGTTTGGCAAGGATTGGGTCGCGGATTTCACCACCTCTGACGCGGATCGCTTGATGTTGTCGCAGACGCTTTGGGCCGAAACCCTGACTGCAAGCCAAGTCGTCAGCCGCTACGCGCATGTGGTCGCAGGCAATGTCGCATTGGATTTTGGCAACGGTGACGTTTTCATTCTGGTTGGCATGACATCAACGGCAGGGCTTGCTGGCTGGATCGATATCTTGTGAGTGTCGCGGGAAATCCGCTGACAGCGCGGAAACATCCGTAGCTGAATATTTTGATCAAAAATCCTCTGGTGTTTTTATGCGCTTTGGCTATCTTGGCCAAATCATATTGACTGGAGATTCAAAATGAACGCCCCCGCAAGCCTGCCCAACACATCCGCCTTCGAGATGGACCGCGCCCATGTCCTGCATCCTTGGGCGAACTTTGGGCCGTTTGAAAAGGCGGGCTCGTTGGTGATCGCGCGCGGGCAGGGCGCGAAGCTGTGGGATGAACAGGGCCGCGAGTATTTCGACGCTGTGGGCGGCATGTGGTGCACCAACATCGGGCTTGGGCGGCGCGAAATGGCGGATGCGATTGCGGAACAGGCCGAACGTCTCGCCTTCGCCAACCATTTTGTCGATATGACCAACGATCCCGCCGCCCGTCTGGCGGCCAAACTGGCCGAACTCGCGCCGGGTGATCTGAACCGGGTGCATTTCACCACCGGCGGCTCTACCGCCGTCGATACGGCAGTGCGGGTGGTCAGCTACTACCACCATTCCCGTGGCAACCCGGATAAGACCGACATCGTGGCGCGGGAAAACTCTTACCACGGTTCGACGTATCTCACTCAATCGGTGGGCAAACGCAACGGCGACCGCATTGAAGAATTCCGCTATAAGACCGAGGGCATCCACCATCTGTCCTGCCCAAACCCCTACCGCCGCCCGGATTGGCAGACCGAGGCGCAGTTCTGCGATGATCTGATTGCCGAATTCGAAGCCCTGATCGCCAAAGTCGGCGCTGACCGCATCGGCGGCTTCATTGCAGAACCGATCCAAGCCTCGGGCGGCATCATCATCCCGCCGCAAGGCTATCTCAAACGCATGTGGGAGATCTGCAAACGCCACGACATCCTGTTCATCGCAGATGAGGTGGTCACCGCCTTTGGCCGCATCGGCCACTGGTTTGCCAGCGAAGATGCCTTCGGGGTGCAACCCGACATGATCACCACCGCCAAAGGCCTGACTTCGGGCTACCTGCCATTGGGTGCCTTGATCCTGTCCGACCGGATCTGGGCCGCAATGGCGACAGGCGGCCACCGCTGGTTCACCACCGGGCTGACCTATTCCGGCCATCCGGTCAGCTGTGCTTGCGCGTTGAAAAACATCGAAATTCTGGACCGTGAAGACCTGCTCGCCAATGCCGCCAAAGTTGGTGCCTATTTCAATACCCGGCTGAAGGCGCTCGAATCCTTGCCCTTGGTTGGCAACGTGCGCGGGCAGGGTCTGATGCTTTGCGTTGAAAACGTAGCCAACAAGGCCACCAAAGCCTTGCTGCCCGACGAGGTCAACGAGAGCAAACGCATCTCGGATGTGGCGGAATCCCTTGGCTTGCTGGTGCGGCCCATCGGCCATCTGAACGTGATGTCACCGCCCTTGATCATCACCGAAGCCGAGGTGGATTTCGTGGTCGATACGCTGGAAACCGCGATCCGCCGGGTCAGTGATGATCTGGTGCGCGAAGGCCATCGTTTGGGCTAAACCGCCGCCGAAGCAGCGCTCCGCGCGGGAGTATTTCAGAAAGAGCAAATTCATCTGTTCTTAAATACCCCCGCCGGAGGCTCCGCCCCAAGCACCAATCGCGCCCGCAGCAGGCTTGACAACCCCGTGCGCCTGCCGTCCTTTGAACCACCCGGATCCGCGCGTCTCCGGCCCCAGCCTTGCAAGGCTCAAAGGACAAAGACGCAAGCGCTTGTACGCTGAGTAAATCATGGCCCTAGAAGACGCCAAAACCGAAATCGACACCGCATTCACCCGCACCACGCAGCGCGGCTATGCCTTTGAGAATGCGTTCTCGGGGGCTACCTCTTTCCTGCGCCGCACCTACACCAAAGACCTGACCGGGGTGGATCTTGCCATCACCGGGGTGGCGTTTGATCAAGCCGTCACCCACCGCACCGGCACCCGTTTTGGCCCGCGTGCGATCCGTGAGGCGTCAAGCCTGCAACCGTATGATCCGCCCTACGGTTGGCCAACCAATCCTTTGGCCGAGATGAACATCATCGACTACGGCGATTGCGCGTTTGACTATGCCAAAACCTCGGATTTTCCCGAAACGCTGACCGCGCATATCCGCAAAATTCTGGCAGCGGGCGCTGGCACGATCACGCTCGGCGGCGATCACTACATCACCTTGCCAATCCTGCGCGCCTATGCCGAGAAATTCGGGCCGCTGTCAGTGATCCATTTCGACGCGCATTCCGATCTCTGGCCTGATGACGACATGACCCGCATCGACCACGGCACCATGATGTATAAGGCCGTGAAGCAGGGCTATGTCGACCCGCAGCGTTCCGTGCAGATCGGCATCCGCACCACCACCGAGGACTATCTTGGCTTCAACGTGATTGACGCGCGCTCGGTGCATGAAAACGGCACCGCGGCGACGGTGGCCAAGATCAAAGACATTGTCGACGATCACCAAACCTATCTGACCTTTGACATCGACGCGCTTGACCCCTCGGTTGCCCCCGGCACCGGCACGCCGGTCTGGGGCGGGCTACATTCCTGGCAAGCCGCCGCGATGTTGCGTGACCTTGCCGGTATCAACATGGTCGGCGGTGATATTGTCGAGGTTTCGCCGCCCTATGACACCACCGGCGCCACCGCCATTGCTGGCGCGCATGTCGGCTACGAATTGATCTGTCTTTATCATTGGGCGAAAACACAAAGATGAGCAAAACCATGACCCTCGCCGTTCTGATCCTGATCGTTGCGGCGGGGGGCATGGCCTATATTCGCCTCGCCCCAACCAACCCTGCGCAGTGGCATGTGCCGCTGGAGCCGCGCCCGCAAGAGATGGCGACCCCCAGCCCGGACAAAGTAACGGCCCTGCCGACCGGGGCCTATGCCGATCTGACAGCAGCGCCCGATCAGACGCAGGCGGTGCTGGCCCAACTTGATGGCATCGCCTTGGCCAGCCCGCGCACCCGTCGCGTTGCGGGCAGTGCCGAGACGGGCCGGATCACTTGGGTAAGTCGCTCGGTGTTCTGGGGCTTTCCCGATTTCACCACCGCCGAGGCCACGCCGCAGGGGGTGACGCTTTACGCCCGCCAGCGCTTTGGCAAAGGCGATTGGGGGGTGAATGCGGCGCGAATCTCTGGCTGGATCGCGGCGCTTGGCCCGCGCTGACGCCAGCCTTTTTTGCAAACTGCCTATATTTTAATCGCCTCGGTCGCGCATGATGCGCCGCAGATACCGTCATTTTTGCCGCTTCCGACAAATCTTTGCCAAAGCGAGGGAACCGGGCGGCGGATTGTTGCCAACGAATATTTCAGTTCGTTGATCTTTGTCACGAACCAGTGAATGTCCGCCGGGTCGGGCTGGTGAACTTGGGTTTTAACCAAGGGCCGGTCGACCAGAGCAAACAAAAAGACTTGGGACATGACATGGCTGTAAACTTCCGCGAACTGGCAGCACTGCCACGATTGGCCGCCTTGTGCAGCATCTTGGCGCTCACCGCCGCCTGTGTGCCGGCCAACACGGAAGTCACGATGCTCTCCTCGCGCCCCG
Source organism: Cypionkella sp. (assembly GCF_034376685.1). GTDB lineage: Bacteria > Pseudomonadota > Alphaproteobacteria > Rhodobacterales > Rhodobacteraceae > Cypionkella. The sequence continues at coordinate 6,497 of NZ_JAXMJJ010000079.1, read as the reverse complement.
ATTTGATCCAGCCGGGGCTGAACCCGAATTTCGTCGCGAAAGCGGTCGGCAATGCCAAGGCCAAGCGCGCCAAGGGCCAGAAGGTCTGGTGCGTGCCATTTGCCCGCGATGCGAGTGGCGTTGAGATCAAGGGCAACGCGGGCACTTGGTGGGATCAGGCCAAGGGCAAATTCGCCCGTGGTCACGCGCCGGTTGAGGGCGCGGTGATGGCATTCTCGTCGACCCGCAAACTGCCGAAGGGCCATGTCGCGGTTGTTTCGGAAGTGGTGTCGGAGCGCGAGATCCTGATTGATCACGCCAACTGGAAGCCCAGCCAGATTTCGCTGGGTATGACTGTGGTGGATGTGTCGACCAAGAACGACTGGTCGGTGGTCCGGGTCGCCAGCCAAGGCGACACTTTGGGCCGTCCCTATCAGATTGACGGCTTTATCTGGCAAGCTCCGGCCAAGAAGTAAGCCTGCGGGCCTGAGTGGCCTCTTGACCGCACCCACCGGATTGGCCAAACCGCCAGCATGGTTCCGTTAGAAAAACTCGCCCAGATCACCCAGCGCTTCGAGTTTCTCGAAGCCAAGCTGAACGCTGGTGCCTCGCCCGCCGAGATCGCGACCTTGTCGCGCGAATATTCCGATCTGAAGCCGGTGGCGGATGAGATCATCGCCTATCGCCGCGCCTTGGATGATCTGGCCGAGGCCGAGATCATGCTGGCCGACCCGGAAATGCGCAGCCTTGCGGAAGATGAACTGCCGGTGCTGAAAGCCCGCATCCCCGAGATGGAAGCCCGGCTGCAAATCGCCTTGCTGCCGAAAGACGCCGCCGACGCCCGCCCGGCAATTCTGGAAATTCGCCCCGGCACAGGTGGCGACGAAGCCGCATTGTTCGCCGCAGACCTGCTGCGGATGTATCAGCGCTATGCCGAAAAGATGGGCTGGACGTTTGAGGTGCTGGAACAACAAGACAGCGAACTCGGCGGCATCAAGGATGTGCAGGTGCATATCGCGGGCGAGGGCGTCTTCGCCAAACTGAAATTCGAATCCGGCGTGCATCGCGTGCAGCGCGTGCCGGAAACCGAAGCGCAGGGCAGGGTGCATACCTCTGCCGCCACTGTCGCCGTGCTGCCCGAGGCCGAGGAAGTTGATCTGGTGATCCCGGCGTCCGACATTCGCATCGACACCATGCGAGCCTCGGGGGCAGGCGGCCAGCACGTCAACACCACCGACTCAGCGGTGCGGATCACCCATATTCCGACGGGCATGATTGTGGTCTCGGCGCAGAAATCGCAGCACCGCAACAAAGAGATCGCCATGCAGGTGCTGCGCGCCCGGCTGTTCGATCTGGAACGCGCCCGCGTCGATGACGCCCGCGCGGCGGAACGAAAGTCTCAGGTCGGTTCCGGTGACCGCTCGGAACGCATCCGCACCTACAACTTCCCGCAAGGCCGGATGACCGACCACCGCATCAACCTGACGCTGTATTCCTTGGGCCAGATCATGCAGGGCGATCTGGGCGAGGTGGTGGACGCGCTGGTTGCCCACGACCAGGCCGCAAAACTGTCCGAGATGGAAGGATGAAAGCGCAAGACGCTCTGCGCGCCGCCATCCCGCAACTGACCGCCGCAGGCATCGACAACGCCCCCCGCGACGCCCGCCTGCTGCTCGCCCATGTGATGGGCATAGCCGCTGATCGGCTGACCCTGCACCTGCCCGACAGCCTCAGCCCCCCCGCGCAAGCCGCCTACGCCGCCGCCATCACCGCCCGCAGCAACCGCCAACCCGTCTCGCAAATCACCGGCCAGCGCCAATTCTGGGGCCGCAGTTTCAAAGTCACCCAAGACACCCTCGACCCGCGCCCGGAAACCGAAATTCTGGTGGCCGAGGCCCTGTCCCTTCCGTTCCTTAAAATGCTCGACCTCGGCACCGGCACCGGCTGTATCCTGCTGTCCTGCCTTGCCGATATGCCGATGGCCAGCGGCACAGGCTCTGACCTATCCGCAAAGGCCCTCGACGTGGCGCAAGAAAACGCCACCACCCTGAACCTCTCCGCCCGCGCCAAATTCATCCAATCCGACTGGTGCGCCAATATCCAAGGCCGTTTCGATCTGATCACCTGCAACCCGCCCTATATCGCCGCCGATGAGATGCCCCACCTGTCGCCGGATGTGCTGCACTGGGAGCCCCACGCCGCCCTGACCCCCGGCGGTGATGGCCTTGATGCTTACCGCAAAATCGCCACCCAAGCTCCCGCCCGCCTGATGGCCCAAGGCCGCCTGCTGTTAGAAATCGGCCCGACCCAAAGCGCCGCCGTCACCGCCTTGCTACAAGCCCAAGGCCTGATCAACCTGCGCACCTTGGCTGACCTCGATGGCCGCGACCGCGTTGTCTGCGCCGAAAAGCCGCAGGACCCCGGACGTTGCGGCAATCTCTAGCCGTTTTCGCGCCAAACCCGTAAAATCTGCTTGTCAGAACGTCCCCCCTGTGATTATTCAATCCCACGCGACATTCGGTGCAATTCGGCACTGACCCGCGCAAACCCGGTCATTGCTGCCATGCCCCACGGGGCAGACGATCCCGAAAGGATCAGGTGCATATTCCCGGACAATCTGGATCAAAGGACAAGATGCGCTCTTCCAAGTCCCGTTCGCGTTCAAAGACGAACCGCCCGCGCACCCTCGGCAATATCATCAACCGCGTCTTCGACAGCTCCGGCCCCGAAGGCAAAGTGCGCGGCACGCCGCAACAGATCATCGAGAAATATCAGATGCTGGCGGGCGACGCCCAGCGGTCAAACGATCGTGTGGCCGCTGAAAACTTCAGCCAACACGCCGAGCATTACACCCGCATGCTGGCCGAAGCCACGCGTGAGATGGCAGCCGAACAGGAAAGCCGCCAGCAATTTCAAGGCGGCCAGAACAATCAAAACGGCCAGAACAATCAAAACGGCCAAAATAACCAGAACAACCAGTCAGGCGGCCAAAGCGGCAACCGGGATCGTCAGGATTACCGCAATGAGCGCGGCGATTACCGCCCCGAGCGCAACGAGTCCGGCGAAGCGGATCAGCCCTATACCGGCGGTTTCAGCGTGGTGGATGAAGACGAACACACGCTGGTCGATCTGCCCGAGGTCAGCCGTCAGCAACCGCGCCAAGACAATTACCGCCGCGACAACCAGCAGCGCGACAACAACCAACAGCGGGACTATCAGCCGCGTGACAACCAGCAGCGCGACAACAATCAACAACGTGACACTCAGCAGCAGCGGGATAACAACCAGCCGCGCGCCGAGCAGCCGCGCCGCCAAGACAACAACCGTCAAGACAATCGCCAGCGCGATGACAAAAACCGCGAGCAACGCGCGCCGCGCAACGATCAGTCGCGCAATGACCAGCCGCGCAACGATCAACCGCGTGCCGAGCAACAGCGCAACGACCAGCCGCGTGCTGAGCAGCCGCGCAACGATGCACCACGTTCCGAGGCGCCGCGTTTCGTAACCACACGCGAAGAAGCTTCAGCCGAAGCGCCCCGTGTCGAGCTCACCCGTGTCGAAGCGCCGCGCGTCGAAACCCCGCGTGTCGAGACACCCCGCGTCGAAACCCCGCGCACCGAAGCGCCGCGCTTCGAATCCCCGGCAGCCCTCGTCGCACAGGTCGAACAAGCCGCCGCTGCGGCTCCGGTGAAAACCCGTGCGCCGCGTGCGCCGAAAGCCGCGCCCGAGACTTTGCCCGGACTGGAAGCCGCACCGAAACCCACCCGCGCGCCCCGGCAGAAAAAGCCGGCCGCTGTGGAAGGCACCCCGGATAAAACCGAATCTGCCGAGTAAAGCCCGGTAAATGACCACCAAAAAGCCCGCCAAGCGCGGGCTTTTTGCGTTTCAAGGCTTGCAGGAAAGCGTCAGCCTGCCGCCACAATCCGCGCTAAGGCACAAAACCGCTCCAATTCAATCTCCTCGGCCCGCGCGGTGGGCGGTATCCCCGCCGCCTCCAGCTGGGCCTCAATCGTGGGCCCCATGCCCTTCAAGCTGGAGCGCAACATCTTGCGGCGCTGCCCAAAGGCCATCGTGGTGATCCGGTTCAGCACTGCCTCATCGGCGGGAAAGCGCGGCTCTTCCAACCGGGTCAGATGCACCACCGCCGAATGTACTTTCGGCGCGGGGGTAAACGCTTCGGGTGGCAAATGCATGACGATCTTGGCATCGCAACGCCAGCCCACCAACAGCGCCAAACGGCCGTAGTGATCGCTGCGCGGCTTGGCGACGATGCGCTCGGCCACCTCTTTCTGAAACATCAGCGTCAGGCTTTGCCAGAATGGTGGCCAGACCTTGGGCGTTAGCCAGCGGATCAGCAACTCGGTGCCGACGTTATACGGCAAGTTCGCCACCACCCGCACTGGCGCATGCAGATGCCCCAGCACGTCAATCTCCATCGCATCGGCGTTGATAATCTGCAAGCGCCCCGGATAGACCGCGCCAATCTCCTGCAGCGCGGGCACACAGCGCGGATCTTTCTCGACCGCGAGCACCCGCCGTGCGCCCTCTACCAACAGCCCGCGCGTCAGCCCACCGGGGCCGGGACCAACCTCCAGCACATCGCAAGCCGACAGATCTCCTGCCAGCCGCGCGATCTTGGCGGTCAGGTTCAGATCAAGCAGAAAGTTCTGCCCCAGCTGCTTTTTCGCCACCAGATCATGCGCCTTGATCACCTCACGCAGAGGCGGCAACCCGTCAATCGTGCCCATTTCTCATCCTCTGTGCTCAAATATCCCACTGGGGTCTGGGGGTGTGAAACCCCCAGCCTTCACCCCAATCGCGCCGCCGCCATCTGATGCGCCATCCGCAGCGAAGCAATCAGACTGTCCGGACGTGCCAAACCCTTGCCCGCAATATCATAAGCCGTGCCATGATCCGGCGAGGTCCGCACAAACGGCAGCCCCAAAGTCACATTCACCCCACCATCGAAATCCAGCGTCTTGATCGGGATCAGCGCCTGATCATGATACATGCAGATCGCCGCATCATAGCTTTCGCGTACGCGGGGGTGGAACATCGTGTCAGCCGAGGATGGCCCGCGCAGATCAAAACCTTCGGCGCGCAGCCGCTCCAGCACCGGGGTGATCAGAGTGATCTCCTCATGCCCCATCGCCCCACCTTCACCCGCATGCGGGTTCAGCCCTGCCACCGCCAGCCGCGGCCGCGCCAGCCCGAAATCCCGCCGCAACCCCGCGTCGGTGATGCGAATGGTCTCTTCCAGCAGCTCCGCCGTCAAAGCCGCAGGCACATCCGCAAGCGCGATGTGAATCGTCACCGGCACCACCCGCAGCAGCGGCGAGGCCAGCATCATCGCCACCCGGTCAACTCCCGCCAGATGCGCCAGAAACTCGGTATGGCCGGGAAAGGCAAAACCTGCACCATCCTTCAGCGCCTTCTTGTGGATCGGGGCCGTGCACACTGCCGAAGCCTCGCCCATCTGCACCAAAGCCACAGCGCGCTCAATCACCGCAATCACCCCTGCCGCATTTTCCGGCGCGGGTTGGCCGGGCAGGGCGGGGCTGGCAAAGCGGTGCGGCAGAACTGGCAGCAGATGCGCGGGCACCAAGGCCACCTCAACAGGCGAGCCAATTTCCTGAAACGCCTGCGAGCCCAAATGCCGTGGATCGCCGATCCAGAAGAATGGCACTTCTGTGCCCAAAGCCAGCCGCGCCGCCAGCGCCAATTCTGGGCCAACCCCGGAAGGGTCGCCGCAGGTCAGCGCGACCGGCCGGTTCATGGCGTGCGGATCATCGCTTCAGAGCGCAACTCTTCCAGATAAATGTCCGCCTGCGCGCCCAAAACCTGATTGGTCAGTTGCACCCTGACCTCATCCCGGCTGGGCAACTCGGTTTCCGGCGGGCCACGACGGCACAGCATCAGGAACACCCGCCAGCCGCCCCGCGTGATCGCGGTCGAGGATTCGCCGGCATCCAGCAAGGACAAAGCCCCCGCCACATCGCTGGGCAACTGGGCTTGCGGCAGGGTCTGGCGGGTCAATCGATCCGCCGGAAGTCCCTTGGCCACCGCATAGAGATCGTTGCAGGTGTCAACCTTGGCGCGCACTTTGGCCGCCGACGCCCCATCATCCGGCACCAGAAACGCGGCGTAATCCACCATGATCGCACCCGAGGGCTGCGTCATTTCCTGCTTTTGTTCCTGCAGCTGATAAATCACCACCGTGTCGTCCAGCACCACCGGCGCCGAAACCTGACCCGGTGCCAGACCGCGCACCACTTTCGCGGCATCCGGCTTCAACTCGGTCAGCAGCATCCAATCCAGAGCGCCGCCGCGCCCGGCCGAGGCCGCACTGGAATTCTGCCGCGCCAGACCTGCAAAATCCGCGCCGCCGCGCAACTGCAGGCGCAGCTTGTCTGCCCGCTGCAACGCCGCATCGCGCCCAGCCCCAACCGCCGGGATCACGATCTCGGAAAGCTTGACCTGCAGCGCCGCCATCGGCCTGCCATTCGCCAAAGCCCGGT
>NZ_JAXMJJ010000078.1:0-102841 GCF_034376685.1 Cypionkella sp. | reverse complement strand
TCCGCCGCCGGGATCGCGCTGCCCAAGCGGGCATTCTGCGTTGGCAATCGCACAGCAGAGGCGGCGCAGGCGCTGGGATTTGACGCAAGCTCGGCGGGCGGTGATGCCGATGACCTTCTGGCGCAGATCGCAAGCGTCGCGCCGGTCGGGTGTTTGCTGCTGCTGCAAGGACAGGACACGGCAGGAGATTTGCAAAACAGGCTGATTTCCGCAGGTATAGAGACTGTTTCTGTGATCACCTACCGCCAGATTGCGCAGCGCTTGAGTGATGAAGCCATCTTGCTGCTGCAAGGATCAGCGCCGGTGATCCTGCCTGTTTTCTCAGCCCGGTCGGCGGTTTTGCTTGTGGCAGAACTGCGCCGCACTGCGGCAAAAGCGCCGCTTCAGTTGGCTGCGCTTAGTTCTGCTGTGGCGGAAGCCTTTGATTTTCCGACCGAGTTGGTCCAGATCGCCAGCCGTCCTGACAGTTTCGCGATGCAGCAGGCAATCGAGGCCTTGCGCGCGCTTGGATGACTTCTTGAACCACAGGAGGCCTCGGCCTAACTTCAAAGCAACGGCGGCTGAAACGGCAAGGCGCCAAAAGCAAAAGCGAGGTCCGCGATGGCTGACATAGAAACAAGCGAGCTTGAGGCGGCTCCGGTGGTTGCGTCAGAACCGATCCGGGCGGCGCAGGTTCCGGCGCGCAAGAGCGGCTGGCTTGGCCCGATTCTGGGGGGTGTGATTGCGGCGGGGGCGGGTTTTGGCTTGGCGCAATATGTGCCAGGCGGCTGGCCGCTGCAGGATACATCGGCGTTGCAGGCGGCTTTGACCGCACAACAGGCGGAAACGGAGGGGCTTAAGGCGCAACTGGCTGAACTGTCGGCAAAGCCTGCAGCGGCCCCGGATGCGGGATTGACGGCGCGCTTGACCGCTTTGGAAGGCAAAGCTGCGCCAGACATTGCGCCTTTGCAGCAACAACTCACCGCATTCGAGCAGCGCTTGTCCGCACTTGAAGCGGCGCCGATCAGTGGAAATGCTCCGTCGGCGGCGGCTTTGGCGGCACAGAAAGCGGCTGCAGACGCCGTGCTGAAGCAGGCTGAGGAAACCGCCGCGCAGATCAAAGCCGATGCTGAGGCTACGGCGAAAGCGGCCGAGGCCCGTGCGGCTTTGGGCCGGGTGCAGGCGGCATTAGATAGTGGTGCGGCCTATGCCTCGGCGCTCCCCGCTTTGGGCGATGTGCCTGCGGTGCTGAGTGATAACGCGGAAACCGGGGTGCCCACATTGGCCGCGCTGCAAGATGCGTTTCCGGTGGCGGCGCGGGCTGCGCTTGATGCGGCGTTGCGGGCGAATATGGGCGAAAGCTGGTCTGATCGGGCCGCGAACTTTCTGCGCACCCAGACGGGCGCACGATCCCTTGCGCCGCGCGAGGGCAATGACCCTGACGCGATCCTGTCGCGGGCAGAGGCGGCCCTGACGGGGGGCGACATTGCGACAGCGCTGACCGAAATCGCAACGCTTCCGCCCGAAGCGCAAACGGCTTTGGCCGATTGGCAGGCGCTGGCGCAAAAGCGGCAGGCAGCGGTCGCGGCAGTTGCGGGCCTTGCCGCAGCGATGCAATAGGAGCGCGCGATGATCTGGTCTTTGGTCAAGGTTCTGCTGTTCATCGCCGCGATTGCGGGGCTGACCTATGGCGCCGATACGCTGCTGCACAGTGAGGAAGGTGTGCGGATTTCGATGGGGGGGTGGGAGTTCACGCTTGGCCCGTTGCAAACCGCGATCCTGCTGTTGGTGCTGGTGGTGGCGCTGTGGGCCTTGATGAAACTGGTGGGTTTCATCGTCGCAACCCTGCGATTTCTGAATGGGGATGAGACCGCGATCTCGCGCTATTTCGACCGCAACCGCGAACGCAAAGGCTATCAAGCGCTGAACGATGGTTTGATGGCGCTGGCCGCAGGCGAGGGGCGTCTGGCGCTGATGCGTGCTCAGCGGGCGGCGAAATTTCTGGAACGGCCGGAATTGACGACGTTGTTGGTGGCGCAGGCGGCAGAAGCCGCGGGCGATACCAGGCGCGCGACCGAGGCCTACAAGACGCTGCTGGCCAGCGATGCCTCGCGCTTTGTCGGCATTCGCGGTTTGATGAAGCAAAAGCTGGCGGAGGGCGATACCGATACCGCGCTGGCCTTGGCCGAAAAGGCGTTTGCTCTGAAACCAAAGCATGCCGAGACGCAGGATATTCTGCTGAAGCTGCAATCCGAGAAAGCCGATTGGAAAGGTGCACGGGCGACCTTGGGGGCCAAGCTGAAGGCCGGGGCTTTGCCGAAGGATGTCTATCGACGCCGGGATGCCGTGCTGGCTTTGCAAGAGGCCCGCGGCGTGCTGGATGAGACGGCGACGGTTGAAGCGCGGGAGGCCGCGATTGAAGCCAACCGCAAATCACCCGATCTGATCCCGGCTGCGGTGATGGCCGGGCGCGGGTTGATCGACAAAGGTGACAAGAAATCTGCCACCCGTGTGTTGAAAAAAGCATGGGAGATGCTGCCGCACCCCGAGATTGCCGCGGCCTTTGCCGAGATTGAACCCGATGAGGTTCCGCATGAACGGCTAAAGCGCTTCCGGGCGCTGACCGCGTCGCACCCTGACAGCGACGAGACCCGGCTGCTGGTGGCCGAGCTGAACATCACCGCCGAGGAATTCCCGGATGCACGGCGCGCGCTGGGTGATCTGGTGACGCGCCATCCGACACAGCGCGCCCTGGCGATCATGGCGGCGATTGAGCGCGGCGAGGGCGCCGATGACGCGGTGGTGCGGGGCTGGCTGTCGAAGGCGTTGACCGCGCCGCGCGGGCCGCAGTGGTGCTGCGATAAATGTCAGGCGATCCACAGCCTGTGGCAACCGATTTGCGAAAACTGCGGTGGGTTTGACACGCTGAGCTGGCGTGAACCGGTTGAGGTGAACGGGCCCAGCGTGACCGGGGCAGAGCTGTTGCCGCTGATGGTCGGCTCGCCGTTAGGGGCAGCCTCAGCACCCGCGCCGGAGGTGGTGGCAGAGCCTGAGATTATTGATCTGGCAGCGGTGGCGCGCAGCGCGAATTGAAGGCTGTGGCGGGGGTTGACTTCACTTTGGGCGCACCCTAGGAGAAGCCACCAGAAAGTGCCGCTGTAGCTCAGCTGGTAGAGCACGTCATTCGTAATGATGGGGTCGGGAGTTCGAGTCTCTTCAGCGGCACCACTTTCTGAACTCTCGGACAGGGTTAATTTGCAGAATGGAAGATCCCAACGCGGGGCCTTCCTGAAGCTCGTATAACTCGGTTCTCGCAGTGTCGCCCAAGTTCTTTCGGCCGGGCTACTGCACTAACCCGGCCTGCGCGTTTTCAAACCCAAAGATCACTCAGAGGATTTGGCCCAGAGGTTGATCGCCTTTTCTTCCGAGATCGCGTCGATGGCGGCCAGTTCTGTGGGCGTGAAATCAAGGTTGTTGATGGCACCTGCGCAATCGACGATTTGCGATGGTTTGGAGGCGCCGATCAGGGCAGAAGTGATGCCACCCTCGCGCAGAACCCAGGCGATGGACATCTGCGCCAAGGTCTGACCGCGCGCTTGCGCCATGTCGTTCAGCTTTTTCACCGATTCGACGGCTTTCTCGACCACAGATGGATGCAGCGATTTGTCTTGCGCCGCACGGCTGCCTGCGGGAATGCCGTTCAGATACTTGTTGGTCAGCAAGCCTTGCGCCAGCGGCACAAAGGCAATCGAGCCTATGCCCAAATCTTGCAGCGCGGTTTTCAACCCGTCGGTTTCGATCCAGCGGTTGAGGATGTTATAGCTGGGCTGATGGATCAGGCAGGGGGTGCCAAGCTGTTTCAGGATAGCATGGGCTTCGCGGGTGCGCTGTTGGTTGTAGCTGGACAGCCCGACATACAGCGCGCGCCCCGAGCGTACGATATGGTCCAGCGCCATCATGGTTTCTTCCAGAGGCGTGTCAGGGTCGAAGCGATGCGAATAGAAGATGTCGACGTAATCCAGCCCCATCCGCTTCAGCGACTGGTCGCAAGACGAGATCAGATATTTGCGCGATCCCCATTCGCCATAGGGGCCACCCCACATCTCGTAGCCCGCTTTTGATGAGATGATCATCTCATCGCGGTAGGGTTTGAAATCGGTTTTCAGGATATCGCCAAAGGCTTCTTCGGCAGAGCCGGGCGGCGGGCCGTAGTTGTTGGCCAGATCGAAATGGGTGATGCCAAGATCAAACGCGGTCTGGCACATCGCGCGTTTGGTGGCGTGCGGGGTGTCATGGCCGAAGTTGTGCCACAGGCCGAAAGAGATTGCAGGCAGCTTCAGGCCAGATGCGCCGCAGCGGCGATAGGGCATTAGATCATAGCGGTTTTCGGCGGCGGTATACATGGCGAACCCCTTGTTTGGTTTGCGCTAACAGTTCGGCGCAAATCGCGCTTGCGTCAAGGGCGCGGCGAAACGCCTATTCGTAGAAATTGTGATTGGGGGCGGCGTTGCCCTTTGTTGCTGATCACGGCATAGTGTGGATAAGTTTGTTCGGAGTATCCATGTATAGTGTTCAGATCAAGAAAACGTCGCGTATCGTCGCGGGGGCTTTGGCGCTGAGCCTGATGGCGGGATCAGCAGGCCAAGCACTTGATCGGCTTGAGTTTAGCGTTCCGGGTGCGCCAAAAGCGCTGGAGAAAGAACTGCGCGCAGCCTCGATTTTGCTGGCCGCCGAGAAATCCGGCAACACCGATGCGCAGGATGTTTTCACCGATGCGCGGGCGGAATATGCCAGCCTGCTGAACGCGCTGTATGCGCGCGGGTATTATTCGGCAGTGATCCACGTTTACGTCGATGGGGTAGAGGCCGCAAGCATCGCCCCTCTGGATGCACCGGGGTCGATTTCCGCAATCAAGGTCGTGGTCGAACCGGGGCCGGAGTTTGCCTTCAGTCAGGCCCGCATTGCGCCTTTGGCGCGGCGCACCGAACTGCCCGAGGGTTTTGCGGTGGGCAAGACCGCCGAAAGCGGCGTGATCCTTGAGGCGGTGACGGCGGGGGTGAATGGCTGGCGGGCGCAAAGCCATGCCAAGGCCGAAGTTTCCAGCCAAAAACTGACCGCAGATCACAAGACCGCCAAGCTGGCGGCGGATGTAGAGCTGAATCCGGGTCCGAAACTGCGCTTCGGGCCGCTGACCGTGAATGGTGCCGAACGGATGCGCTTGCGCCGGGTGCGCGCTATTGCAGGCCTGCCCGAAGGCGAGGCGTTTTCCCCCGCCGAGTTGGAGCGTGTGGCCTCGCGGCTGCGGCGGACGGGCGTGTTCAAATCGGTGACGCTGACCGAGGATGATTTCATCACCGCGCCTGATCTGTTGGGAATCACCCTGACTTTGGTTGAGGAAAAGAAACGTCGCTACACCTTTGGCGCAGAACTCAGCAGCAATGACGGGGCCACGCTGAACGGCGCCTGGCTGCACCGCAACCTGTTTGGCGGGGGCGAGCGGCTGAAGGTCAGCGGCGATATCACCAATATTGGCGCCACTGACGGCGGGGCGGATTTTGCTTTCGGGATCTCGCTGGAACGTCCGGCCACCTTTACGCCCGATACCACGGCAGGGGTGGAACTGGCCTATGGCAAGCTGAATGAGGCCGATTTTGATGCTGATCTGTTCAGTGCGACGCTGTCGCTGTCGCATGTCGTCTCGGAACAGCTCTCTGGCAAGGCCGGGTTGTCCTATGACCATGCCATTATCACCGACCCGTCAGGGGAGTCGACTTACAAGGCGCTGTCGCTGCCGGTCAGCGTGATCTGGGACCGTCGCGACAACAAGACGGATGCAACCCGCAACATCTATGCGGCGGCCGAGGTGAAGCCGTTCCTGGGTTTTGGCATCACCGATAGCGGTGTGCGGGCGACGCTTGATCTGCGCGGCTACAAAAGCCTGGGCGAAGCGAAGCGTTTGGTGCTGGCGGGGCGGGTGCAGGCGGGTGCGGTGTTTGGCGCAAGCCTGCTGGGCACGCCGCGCGACTATCTGTTCTACTCGGGCGGCGGCGGCACGGTGCGCGGCCAGCCCTATCAATCCTTGGGCGTGAACGTGCTGCGCGACGGGCTTGGAGACACCTATCAGACCGGGGGCAAGACCTTCATGGGCGCTTCGTTTGAGGCACGGATGAAGGTGACAGAGTCGATTGGCGTCGTGGGCTTTGTCGATATGGGCCGGATCGATGCCAATGAATTCTTCAGCGATCTCGGCGATTGGCACGCGGGCGCAGGCATCGGCGTACGCTATGCAACCCCGGTGGGCCCGATCCGGTTGGATCTGGCCGGGCCCGTGGGGGGCAATACGGGGGACGGCATTCAGGTTTATGTTGGTTTGGGGCAAGCATTCTGATGCGGAAATATCTTCTGGCCAGTTGTTTTGCCGTGCTGCCGCTGACGGGTTTCGCACAGACCGATGACCGCGACTATCTGACGGCGTTTCTGGAAGACAGCCTGTCCGGTGCTGGTCGTAAGGTAGTTGTGACCGGTTTTGCCGGGGCGCTGTCATCGCAGGCCAGCCTGACCGAGCTGACGATTGCGGATGATACCGGCGTCTGGCTGACCCTGCGCGATGTCACCCTGGACTGGAGCAGATCTTCGCTGCTTTCCGGTGCCGTGGTGGTGAATGAACTGACGGCGGGCGAGATTGTGCTGGATCGTCTGCCTGCCAGCGGCTCTGACACTCCGTCACCCGAGGCGGGCAGTTTCAGCCTGCCCGAACTGCCGGTTTCGGTAGAGATCGGCGAGATCGCCGCCAAGCGTATCGTGCTGGGGCCAAGCGTGCTGGGCACCGGGCTTGAGGCGACGCTGCAAGCCTCGATGTCTTTGTCGGGGGGCGAGGGCAACGGCAATCTTGTGCTGGAGCGCACCGATACGGGGCCAGCGGGGAAGGTTTCGCTGACAGCGTCCTACGCCAATGCAACGCAACAGTTGTCGATTGATTTGTCTGCCGAAGAAGCGGCGGGCGGCATCGCCTCGGTCAAGCTGGGTTTGCCCGGCGCGCCTTCGGTGGCACTGAACGTGAAGGGGGCAGGCCCGGTTTCCGATTTCGCCGCAGACGTGGCGCTGACCACCGATGGCGTGGATCGGCTGGCGGGCAAGATTACTCTGAAGGGTCAGGCCGATGAGGCAACGGCGTTCTCGGCTGATCTGGCGGGCGATCTGGCACCCTTGTTCCTGCCGTCCTATGCCGAGTTCTTTGGCAATTCGGTCAGCCTCACCACTGCAGGCCAACGCTGGCCGGATGGTCGGTTGGCGCTGGACAGCCTGACGGTCAACGCCAAGGCGCTGGCATTGCAAGGCTCGCTGGCTTTGGCCCCGGACGGCTTGCCGCAAAAGTTCAATCTGTCAGGCAAGATCGCCGCGCCCGATGGCAGCCCGGTGCTTTTACCGCTGACCACGGACCTTCCGGTCAAGGTTAACTCCGCTGATATCGCCGTGGGCTATGACGCCACGCAGGACGAAGGTTGGAACGCCAATATCGCCGTGTTGGGCTTTGACAGAGCCGATTTTCGCGCCAGCAGCCTGTCGATTTCCGGCTCGGGTCGTATCACACGACTGGCAGGTGCGCGGCAGGTCGGCGGCACCTTCCGCTATGCCGCCGAGGGGCTAGAGCCGACCGATCAGAATCTTGGCCGCGCACTGGGCGCGGTGGTCTGGGGCGATGCTTCGGCCTATTGGCGCGAGGGCGATGGCAGCGTCACCGTGCAACGGATGAGCCTGAGCGGCGAGGATTATTCCGCGCTGCTGAATGGCAAGATCGAAGGGCTGGGGGATGCGTTCGCCATCACCGGCAAAGCCAGTGCAAACATGGCCGATCTGTCGCGGCTGTCGGGCCTTGCCGGGCGCAATCTGGCGGGCGCGGCAGAGGTGTCAGTCAGCGGCAACGGCAGCCCGATCACCGGCGCGTTTGATCTGACGGGCAGTGCCACGGGCACCGACATGCGGGCGGGCGTTGCTGAACTGGACAATCTGTTGCGTGGGCAGGCCACCGTGACGGCCTCTGTCCTGCGCACCACCGAAGGCACCACGCTGCGCGATCTGACAGTGCAGGCATCGTCGTTGAAGATGAAAGCCTCAGGCAGCTTGGCCAGCACGGGTAGCGACATCACCGCCAATCTTCTGTTCCGCGATTTGGCCAGTTTGGGCGGGCAATATCGCGGCGCGCTGGGCGGAGAAGCGCATCTGACCGGGACATTGGCGGCAGGCAAGCTGACGTTTGATGCCAATGGCCGCAGTTTGGCGATTGGCAATCCGCAGGCGGACAAGCTGCTGGCAGGCAACTCTGTCTTGGGATTGGTGCTGTCGATGAAAGACAGCGTGATCCAAGTCGACAGCGCCACGTTGTCCAACCCGCAACTGGAGGCGCAAGCCTCGGGCAGCGTGACGGGCGACAAACAGACGGTTGATCTAACGGCGCGGCTGAAGAACCTTGCGCTGATCGTGCCAGAGTTTCCGGGCGCTTTGTCGGTGACAGGCACGGCGGTGCAGGATGCGTCGGGTGTGACGCTGGATCTGGAAGGCAAGGGGCCGGGGCAGATTGATGCGACGGTCACGGGCAAGATTGCGCCGGGGTTCGGCACGGGTGATCTGGCGATCAAGGGCACAGCGCAGGCGGCATTGGCCAACGCATTCATCCAGCCGAGGGCGATTTCGGGCCAGATGGGCTTTGATCTGCGGCTGAATGGCCCGTTGGGGTTGCAGTCTTTGTCTGGCCCGGTGACGCTGTCAGGCGGGCGCTTGGCAGACCCCGCACTGAACTTTGCCTTGCAAGACATTACTGCGCGGGCCGATCTGGCACGGGGCAATGCAGTGATTGATGTGACCACGGCGGTCTCGTCTGGGGGCAGCATTGCGGTGCGCGGCAGCGCGGGCCTCAGCGCGCCCTATACGGGCGATCTGGCGGTGGATCTGCGCGCGGTCACGTTGCGCGATCCTGATCTCTATGAAACCACGCTGAACGGCGGTGTCACGCTTAAAGGCCCACTGATGGGCGGGGCGTTGATTGCGGGCAGGATTGCGCTTTCGGAAACCGAGTTGCGCGTGCCCTCGACTGGCTTCGGCGGCGCGGGAGGTTTGCCGGGGCTGGAGCATAAGAACGAGCCGCGTCCCGTGCGCGCCACCCGTGCGCGGGCAGGTCTGCTGGGCTCGGGTGCGGATGCAGGCCGGGGCGGCAGTGGGCCGGGCTATGGGCTGGACATCACCCTATCGGCGCCCAGCCTGTTCATCCGTGGCCGGGGACTGGATGTTGAGATGGGCGGCGAGCTGCGCTTGCTTGGTAGCACCAATGCCGTGGTGCCTTCTGGCGCGTTCAACCTGATCCGCGGGCGGTTGGAGATTTTGGGTAAACGCCTCGATCTGTCTGAGGCGGTATTGCAGATGGAGGGCGATCTGGTGCCCTCGATCCGTATCGTTGCCAGCACCGAGAACGAAGGCATCACCAGCGGCGTGACGATTGAAGGCCCGGCGACCGATCCGGTGGTAACCTTCAGCTCGACCCCGGAACTGCCGCAGGAAGAAGTGCTGGCGCAACTGCTGTTCGGGCAGGGCCTACAGAACCTTTCGGCGTTTCAGGCGCTGCAACTGGCCAATGCGGTGGCAACTTTGGCGGGGCGCGGCGGCGAAGGCGTGGTGTCAAAACTGCGCGAGAGCTTTGGCTTGGACAATCTGGATGTGAAAACCGATGCCTCTGGCGGGGCTTCGGTTACTGCGGGTAAGTATCTGACCAAGAACATCTATTCCGAAGTCACCGTCGATCAGAACGGCCAGTCCGAAATCAATCTCAATCTGGATGTCAGCAAATCCGTCACGCTGCGGGCGAGGTCAGGTTCGGATGGCGATACCGGCTTGGGCGTGGTGCTGGAGAAAGATTACTGAAACGGGCGGCGGTTGCGGTTGCGCTCTGCATCTACGGCCGCCCCCAGCAGCACCGCATAGGCGCTGACGTAAAGCCACATCAGCAGCACAACCACAGCACCAATCGAGCCATAGACCCGGTTGTAAGACGCAAAATTCGCCAGATACAGCGTAAAGCCGCGCGTCGCCACAACCCACAGCACGATGGCCACCAGCAGACCCCAGGACAACAGCGGCGGCTTGGTGCTGGTGTAATTTGGCCCCAACCGGTAGGCGAGGCTGACAGCCAGAACCGCGGCGACAATGCCCAACAGCAAGTTCGAATCCGCCAGCAGCGAACCGGGGATGGCGCTGGGCAGATAGGCCAAAACCACCGGCAGGATCACGGCCATCACCAAAGCCGCAAGCACCAGCCCAACCAGCACAAAGGTCAGCACAATCGCACGCAACTGATGCCAGTGACCGGACCGGTTTGGCAGATGATGGATGGCATTCAGCCCCCGGATCAGCGCTGCCACCCCCGCCCGCGCCGACCACAGCGCCAGCGCCGTCGACAGCAGTGTCGCCAGCCCAAGCTTACCGCTTGGCACCGCCAGCAGCGCCTCGACCTGCCCGAAGATCAGCGAATAGGCATCTTGCGGCAGAAAGCCCCGCAGCAATTCAATCTCTTGCCGGATCACTGAAGGGTTCGAGATAAAACCCCAGATCGCGATGATCGCCGCCGCCGCTGGAAAGATCGCCAGAAAGGCATAGAAGGCGACACCCGCCGCGATCAGATCCAGCTCTGCCTGTTCGGTGCGGCGATAGTAGCGCAAGATCGCTGCGTTGACGTTGGGGGGCAGCAATCGCAATCGCATCAGTCTTCGCCTTCCAGCCGCACACGCAATTCGCGCAATACGGGTAACACCGCGCGGACCTTATCGGCTCCCAATGCGGTGACAACTTCTGCGATCAGCGGCGAAACTGAGGCGACAGCCGCGTCGCGGGCGGAACGGCCCGACGGGCTGATCGCGACAAACTTCTGCCGGGCATCGTCCCAATCTGGGCGAATATGGATATGGCCGGCCCATTCCAGCTTGGCGAGGGTGTTGGTCATAGCACCACGGGTCACATGAAAGGCACGCGCCAGTTGCGCCGGGGTGCGTTCTTCATTCAACCGCGCCAGATGGTTCAGCACCGAGAAATGCGACAGCTCCATCCCCTTCGGCAGCGCCTTCGAGATGCGGTTGCGCGCCAACTGATCAGCCATGAACAGCTCGCCAAACAGCGCCACAGCGATCTCATCGGTGCGCGGGTCGATCATGGGCCGGTAAACTCCCGGTCATGGGTCAGCGAGGGCACGCGGGCGCGGGCTTTGGTGACGGCGTCGAGGTTAAGGTCAACAAAGGTGACGCCGGGTTCGGTGCCCGCATCGGCAAGGATTTCGCCCCAAGGTGCGATGGCCAGCGAATGGCCATAGGTATTGCGGCCCTTGCCGTGGGTTTCGGGATGGAAACCCGTTTGCGCCGGTGCCAGCACGAAGCAGCCGGTTTCAATCGCCCGCGCCCGCAGCAGCGTGTGCCAGTGCGCAGCGCCGGTAATGTGGTTGAACGCGGCGGGAACCGTGATGATCTGCGCACCGCCTTGCGCCAGACGCCGATACAGATGCGGAAAACGCACGTCATAGCAGACGGTCATGCCGATCTTGCCGAAGGGGGTTTCTGCCAACACCGCCTTGGTGCCGGGCCGATAGCCTGCGGATTCGCGATAAACCTCGGTTTCCGACACGTTCACGTCAAACATGTGGATCTTGTCGTAGCGCGCCGCAATCTCACCTGTGGGCGAGATCAGAAACGAGCGATTGGCAAAACGGCCATCTGCATCATGGGTCAGCACGCCCAAAGACCCGATCAACAGCCAGATCCCCGCTTTCGCCGCCTGATTGCGCAAAGCGGCCAAGGTTTCATCCTGATCCTCATGCCGCATCACGCTGCGTTGATGCGTGCGGCTGGAGGACAAAAGGTTGGTGCATTCCGGGGTCAGCACAAGACCCGCCCCCCCTGCCGCCGCCGCCGCGATATGCGCCTGCGTTACCGCCAGATTGGCCACCAGATCATCGCCAACCGTCAGTTGCACCAGCCCCGCGCGCATCAGGCCAACATCGGATCAAGTTTGCCGGCATGGTCCAGCGCATGCAGATCGTCGCAGCCGCCGACATGGGTGCCGCCAATGAAAATCTGCGGCACCGAGCGCCGCCCCGCCCGTTCGGTCATGGCTTGGCGCACCGCAGGGTCAGCCCCCACGTCGATTTCTTTGAAGGCCACGCCCTTTTTCTTCAGCAGGCCTTTGGCGGCGATGCAGTAAGGGCAGGTCTGGGTGGTATAAATCTCAACGGTTTTCATCAGCAAATCCTTAGAGTCTGGGGTGACTATAAGGATTTAGGCATCCTTCGCAACGCGGGCTAGGGCCAGAACGGAAATCCCCGTTGCGCCGCCTGCAATGCAGGCCTCAGCGGCGGCGGCAAAAGTCGCACCCGAGGTCATCACATCGTCGACCAGCAGCACATGACGCCCCTCCACCCGGTTCGCCCGCCGTGGATGCAGCACCAAGGCATCGGCCATATTGGCAAAGCGGCCATCACGGCTGCGGCCTTCCTGACTGCCGGTATGACGGCGGCGAATCAGCAGGTCGGGGCAATGATCCAGATCGGCCAGCTTCGCCACCGCTGCTGACAGCAACGCCGCCTGATTGTAGCGCCGCTTGATCAGCCGCAGCCAATGCAGCGGGATCGGGGCCACGATCATCCCCGGTTTGAGCATCGGACCTGCCACCCGATGCAGCCAGTGCGCCGCAGGCCGCGCCAGATCCAAGCGATCGCCATGTTTCAAAGCCAGCACCAGCCGCCGCGCATTATCGCGATACAGCATCGCTGCCCGTCCCTGCGACCAAGGCCGTGCGATGGTCAGGCAATCATCGCAATGCTCGGGCTTGCCTGTCTCTTCTCCCGGCAACGGCACGCCGCAGTGATCGCACACCAGCCCGGTGATGAACGGCGTTTCGCGCCAGCAGGTGCCGCACAGCCCGAAATCCGTTGTCACCAGCGCATCGCAGGTCAGGCACTGCGGCGGGTAGATCAGATGCAGCGCGGCTTGCAATCCCATGCCTTCCCCCTATGGTCGCGCCCCATGACGCCAACCCTGCCCATGACTTTGACAGACCGCAAAGCCCTTGCCCTGCACCGCGCCCGCGCGACGGCGTTCTTCTTGCAGGAAGAAGCGGTCGCCGAAGTGCAGGATCGCCTGAGCGAAGTTAACAGGTCGTTTACAAACCCGGTGGTGGTGACGGCTTTTCCGCAATTATGGCCAGATTTTCCGTCAATTGCCGACAACGACACGCTTGATCTGCAAACCGAGGCGCAGGATCTGGTGATCGACGCCCTCACCCTGCATTGGGCAAATGATCCGGTCGGACAACTGGTGCAATGCCGCCGCGCGCTGCGCCCAGACGGGCTGTTTCTTGGCCTGCTGTTTGGTGGCCAAACCCTGCATGAGCTGCGCGCCTGTCTGGCGCAGGCCGAGGCGGAAACCACAGGCGGGATTTCGCCCCGCGTGCTGCCGATGGGCGAGATTCGCGATCTGGGCGGGCTGTTGCAACGCGCAGGCTTCGCGCTGCCGGTGGCCGACAGCTTCACCAAAACCGTGTTCTATCGCGATGCCTTTCACCTGATGGCCGATCTGCGCGCGATGGGCGAGGGCAACGCCTTGGCCGCGCGGCTAAAGCACCCGACACGCCGCGCCGTCCTTGCCCGTGCCGCGCAGATATATGCCGCAACCTATGCCACGCCCGATGGCCTGATCCCGGCAACGTTTGAGATCATTTGCCTGACCGGATGGGCACCACATGAGACTCAGCAAAAGCCGCTGCGACCGGGTTCGGCAACGGCCCGGTTGGAAGATGCGCTAAAGGCCGCAGTCAAGAACGGTTGACGCCGGGCCACGCCGCGTTATCTCGGGGGCAGCTTTAGGAGCCAATATGACCGACATCGCCCCCGGAACCGGACGCCTTGCCCATGCCCCTGCGGATCACCCGAAGGTGAAACAAGCCAAGATCGGCATTCTGCTTGCCAATCTCGGCACGCCGGATGGCTATGACTATTGGTCGATGCGGCGGTATCTGTCGGAGTTTCTGTCAGACAAGCGCGTGGTCGATATCCCGGATTGGAAGTGGCAGCCCTTGCTGCAACTGATCATCCTGACCAAGCGGCCCTTCACATCAGGCGCGAATTACAAGCTGATCTGGAACCATGAGAAGAACGAAAGCCCGCTGCTGACCATCACCAAGGCGCAGACGGCGGCGATTGCGCAGGCGATTGCCGCCAAGCATGGCGATGGCGTCATGGTCGATTTTGCCATGCGCTATGGCAATCCCTCGACGGAATCGAAGGTCAAGGCGATGGTCGCGGCGGGTTGCGAGAAGATTTTGTTCTTCCCGCTCTATCCGCACTATGCAGGTGCCACTTCGGCCACCGCCAACGACGCCTTCTTTGCGGCTTTGATGAAAGAGAAACGTCAGCCCGCCGCCCGCACGGTGCCCGAATACTTCGATCACCCCGCCTATATCGAGGCCCTCGCGCAATCGGTCGAGCGCGCCTATGCAAGCCTGGATCACAGGCCGGATGTGCTGGTCACCAGCTACCACGGCATGCCGATTCGCTATCTGATGGAGGGCGATCCCTATCACTGCCAATGCGCCAAAACCTCGCGCTTGCTGCGCGAGCGTTTGGGTTGGGACAAAGGCACAATCGACGTGACCTTCCAATCCGTGTTTGGCCGCGAGGAATGGCTGAAGCCGTATACGGTGAACCACGTCGCGGAACTGGCTAAACAGGGGAAAAAACGCATCGCGGTGATGGCACCTGCGTTTTCAGCCGATTGCATCGAGACGCTGGAAGAAATCAACGGCGAAATCCGCGAGTCGTTTGAACACGCGGGTGGTGAGGTGTTCACCTATATCCCGTGCCTGAACGACGAAACCGCCCATATCAACGCGCTGGTGCAGGTGATCGAGGAAAACCTTGCAGGCTGGATATAGCGTCAGATCAAAAGGCTGTTGCGCAATGCCAGCGCAACTTCCATCCGCAAAATAGAAAAGGACGGCAGATTGCTCTGCCGTCCTTTCTAAATTCGATCCAAGGATTAGTTGGACGAAACTGCAGCAGCCACAACCAAGAGCAGCAGCAGCGGAATCAGGATGCCGCCCGAGGACGACGTCGTCGCAGCTGCGACAACTTCCGGCTCCATAACCGGTTCAACAACGCCACCAGCGAAAGCGGTGGTAGCAGCAACCGACAAAGCGGCGGCGAGAGCGATTTTTTTCATGTCTATCTCCAGTTTTCTGCATACCGCCAAATTCGCAGAGGCGACGGCACACACCCAAGAATATTCCTCGTATCCGATCTCTACCCCGCCCGCCCGCGAAATTGCAACGATCTGTCAAAAGCCGATGCTAAAGCGTGTGGCCTTGTCGTCAATTTAGCAACACCTTTGAGGCAATTGCCGGGGGCGGCACGAGGCAAGGAAAAAACTGTGGATTCAACATGAATCAAAGCCACCGAGCTGGCTGCGAAAGCCAGTATCGGCAGCTAGAAATCAATAGGGTTGCGTTAAAGCAACAGAACCTGCGTGCCGACTTTGACCAAAGAATACAGCTCGAGGATATGCTCGTTGTACAGACCCACGCAGCCGCTGGAAGACCTGCGGCCAATCTTGCGGGTGTCGTGCGTGCCGTGGATCCGGTAGGCGGGCCATCCAAGATACAATGCGCGGACGCCAAGCGGGTTATCCGGCGAGCCACCTTCAATGACCTTCGGCCATTCCGGGTTGCGCTCCAGCATAGACTTGGTGGGAATCCAGCGCGGATTCTCAACCTTTTGAATGACATCGGTGCGACCGCGCCGCGTCAGCTCGTCATTCAGCGGCACCGAGGTCGGGTAAAGCTTGTAGATGCTTTGGTCTTCCGACCAGTAATGCAACGCCCGTGAGTTCAGATCCGCAAGAATCACACCATTGCGGGTGTTGTCGAAGTGGTCGCGCCAATCCAGCATCCGAAACGCCGAGATGTTGTTGCGCACGGCACCAGCCAGCGGCGTATCAGGCTCAGTGGAGTTGGCCAGCTGTGCGGCGGCGGGCAGGGCTGCGGTTGACATCACCGCCGCCGCGCTGCCCAGAAACAGGCGGCGGTTCAGCGTGTTGCGGGGGTCGGCGGTCATGCGCTCTTCTCCAGTTTCTTCTGCTCAGGGGGTCTGCAATGCGATCTGCTTTTTGCGGCTTTTACTGCTTTGCGGTCCCCGCCGCAAATCAAACACACGTTAGTTGGCGAACTAACGCCAAGTTTAACACATTATCGCAGGGTTGGATTTGAAACCCGCGCTGGAGTTCGTTAAGCACAAGCAAACAAAGGGCCAGAAGCAGCCCCTATCAGGTGAAATACAGATGAACAGACGGACAGTCCTTGTCGCAGGCAGTGCAGCCTTGCTGGTCGCTTCGTGTGGCATGAGCTCGGCCCCTCCGGTGGATGCCAGCGGCACTGCCGCGCCGCGCGTCTATCGCATCAACAAGGCCGAGGCCGAGACAATCCCGTTCCGTTTGCTTGATTCGGTGAATGCGCTGCGTTCGGCCAAAGGCGCGCAGCCTCTGGCGTACAATGCCGCCCTGAATGCCGCCGCCCTGACCCATTCGCGTGACATGGCGGTGCAGAATCGGCCCTGGCATTTCGGGTCAGATGGTTCCTCGCCGCTGCTGCGGGTGCAGCGCGTCGGCTACACCGGGCAGTTTATGGGAGAGACCATCTCGGAAACCTATCAGACCGAGTTGGAGACCCTCTCGGCCTGGATGGCAGAAGCGGATACCCGCGACGTTATCCTGAATCCGTCAGCGCGCGAGATCGGCTTTGCCTGGTTCCAAGAGCAATCGGGCAAAATCTGGTGGACACTGGTTCTGGGCGGCTGATCGGCCCCGAACTTGTTGCACTGATGAAAAAGGGGCCTGCGTGGCCCCTTTTCTATGCGCTACGGCAAGATTTGTATCGGCGTGCCCGGATTGATCATCGCATAAACCCGCTCGATCTCTTCATCCGACACCGAGATACAGCCCGCCGTCCAATCCCGGCTGGAAACCTTGCGGGGCTTGCCATTGGCTTTGCGCGGTGGCCCACCGTGAATCATGATGTCACCGCCCGGCGGCTTGCCCAGCAACGCGGCATTGGCGCGATCTTCATTGTTGGGATAGCTGATGCCCAGCGACAGGTGGTAGCGCGAATCCGGGTTGCGGTGGGTGATGTAATAAACCCCCTCAGGCGTCTTGTTGTCGCCCTCGAATTCCTTGTGGCCGACCGGCGCGCCACCCAGCCCGATGTCGTATGCCTTGATCACCTTGCTGTTGTGCAGCAGATACATCTTGCGATTGGCCTTTTGCACCTGCACCGAGGTGATCTCAGGCCCGTTATAAGTTTTGAATTTTGACGAACAGGCGGTCAACGCCAGCCCAGCCAAAATCACCAGAAGAATCCGAAAAACCCGCATCGACTGCCCGTCCGCTATTATATTTTTCCTGCTGAGTAGCGAAAAAACCGCAGGTTGCCTAGTCTGCGAATCGGCACAGCCGATCACGCTTTTTTCAACGATAGCACAACTGGCTTAGCTGCGGCTGAACTTTGCGACCAGTTCCACATGCGAAGACCAGCGGAATTGGTCGACGACCTGCACCCAATCCAGATGATACCCACCCGCAATCAGCACCTTGGCATCGCGGGCAAAGCTGACCGGGTTGCAGGATACGCTGGCAATCACCGGCACCTTGCTACGCGCCAGCACAGCCATCTGTGCCTCGGCCCCGGCGCGCGGCGGGTCGATGACCACGGCCTCAACACCTTTGAACTCATCATCTTCCAGCGGGCGGCGGAACAGATCGCGGGTTTCCACCGTCACGCGCTTCAACCCTTCGGTGTTATGTGCAGATTTTTCCAAGGCCACCATCATCGCGGCTTCACCTTCCACCGCATGCACCTCGGCGCGCTCTGCCAAGGGCAGCGCAAAGGTGCCCACGCCTGCGAACAGATCGACAATCTTCTTGGCTGATCCAATCGCCAAAGCCACCGAGCGCAGCAGCGCCTGCTCACCCTCAACCGTTGCCTGCAAAAACGCACCGGGCGGCGGCGACACCAAAGCGCGGCCAAACCGCTGCATCGGTGCGGTGCGCAGCGCCACGGTATCGCCGTTCCAGGTCAGCCGCGCAAAGCCGTAAGTCTCGGTCACGCGCGCCAGTTCCAACTGCAACTGTCCGTCCAAAGGCTTGCCACCGACCACCATCACATCGGCGCCGGACAAGGACCGTGTCACCGTCAGCGAAACCTCTGCCGTGCGCGAGCCGCCCAGCTTCACCAGCGCCTGCAGTCCCGGAAACGCCGCGATCAGGTCGGGATGCAGCAACTGGCAGTTCGGCACCTCGACGACCATGTCGGACGCGCGGGCATGAAATCCCATCAGCGCCCCGGTCTTGGTCCGTCGCGCCGCGATCGTGGCCCTGCGCCGTGACTTCGGCGGTGAGGTGATGATCGGCCTGAACTCGGCCTCCAACCCCTGCCCAGCCAGCGCGCCCTTCACGATCCCCAGCTTCCAATCGGCGACAAACGCCTCCGAAGCGTGCTGCATCATGCAGCCGCCGCAGGTCTTGGCATGCACACAAGGCGGTTTCACCCGATTGACCGAAGGCGTCACAATGCGGAAGTCTGCCAGTTGATCGCCTTGCAGATCGCCCTCAACCTCTTCGCCCGGCAGCATTCCGGGCACATAGATCACGCCCTCCGGCCCCTGTGCGATCCCGTCGCCAAGGTGGCCCAACCGTTCGATGGTGACTTTCACTCTGCCGCTTCCTTTTCTTCGGTGCCGATGAAGCCGCCCGATTGGCGATTCCAATAGCGTGCGTATAACCCGCCCGCTGCCAACAACTCTGCATGGCTGCCCTGTTCCACAACGCGGCCCGCGTCAAGCACGACGATTCGGTCCATCTCGGCAATCGTTGACAGCCGGTGTGCAATCGCCAGCACGGTCTTGCCCCGCATCACCGATGTCAGCGCATCCTGAATGCTGGCCTCGACTTCCGAATCCAGCGCCGAAGTCGCCTCATCCAGCACCAGAATCGGCGCGTCTTTCAGGAAGGCGCGTGCCAAGGCGATGCGTTGCCGCTGCCCACCAGAAAGCTTGACGCCCCGCTCGCCCAGATAAGCGTCATAGCCCTTGCGCCCGGAAAAATCGCGCAGGTTCAGGATGAACTCATGCGCCTCGGCCTGCTTGGCCGCCGCAATCATCATCTCTTCGGTGGCATCGGGGTTGCCATACATGATGTTCTGACGCGCCGTGCGGTTGAACATCGCGGTTTCCTGCGTGACCATGCCGATCTGCCGCCGCAATGACTCTTGCGTCACCGCCCGCACATCAATGCCGTCAATCAAGATTCTGCCCTTTTCGGCGTCATAGAGCCGCAACAGCAGCGCCACCAGCGTCGATTTCCCCGCACCGGACGCGCCAACAATGCCGATCTTTTCCCCGGCCTTGATCGTCAGGTTCAGATCATCCACGCCGCCCCGCCCGTCGTCGGTCTTGCGGCCATAGGCAAAGTTCACATGCTCCATCCGCACTTCGCCTTGCACACGCGGCATCTCTACGGCACCCGAGGCATCCTGCAACGTATAGGGCGGTGTCAGGGTTTTCACGCCATCCTCAACCTCCCCCAGATTGCCAAAGATCGCCATCAGGCTGAACGAAACCCATCCGGTCATCTGCGCCAGACGGAATGCAATCGCCCCCGCTGCCGCAATATCCCCCGCCGTTGCCCCGCCTTGCGACCAAAGCCAAACCGTCGCCCCCACCAACACCACCGGAAGCACCCCGGCCAGTGCCATCAGGCTCAGGCGGAACCAGCTGGAGATAATGCCGTACTCGATCGCCTTGTCGCGGAAAGCGTTCATCGCCTCCAGCGCCACGCCATCCTCGTGCCGCGAATGCGCGAACAGTTTGACGGTTTTCATATTGGTGACGGTATCGACAATCTGCCCGGTCACCATTGCCCGCGCCGCTGCCCGTGCCCCCGAAGCGCCGCGCACCTTCTTCAGAAATCCCTTGATAAACAGGATGTAAGCAACAACCCATGCCACCAGCAGCCAGGAAATCCAGCCGTTGATCGTGCTGAGCAGCGCCACCGAGCCGATCACCGAAGCCAGCGAAAACGCCATGGTTTCGACGCTGCCCGACACCACATCCGTCGCCGCCCGCGCCACCTGCATCTGCTTTTGCGCAATCCGTCCGGCAAAATCGTTGTCAAAGAACGTCACCGCTTGCCCGAGTGTCCAGCGGTGCATCCGCGAAAGGATCAGCGGGAACAGGTTGGGCTCGACAACAATAGCCGCTGCATGGGTGGTCATCCCGAAAATCAGCGGCCGCGCGATCAGGTAGAAGCCGACAAAGCCGACGAACAGCCAGATATGATCGCGAAACACCGTGTCGGGGTTGGCGGTGTTGGCCGCGTCAATCACATCGCCCAGAATCGTCGCCGAAATCGCCTCTAGTGATCCCGAACAGGCTGACCAGAACGTCGCCCACAGGATGCCCGGCCAAGCCCCCTGCACCGCCCACAGGAAAAACTTCCATGTTGTCGCGGGCGGGCTCGTGGATGCAGGGCGGAACGGCTTGATTGTGGGAAATAGCTTCATGCGCCCGACTCCAACTCATCCGTCTCCAACCCGATGAACCCACCGGATTGGCGCGCCCAGAATCGGGCATAAAGCCCGTTCGCTTTCAGCAGTTCCGCGTGGGTGCCCTGTTCGGCCACACGGCCATCTTCCAGCACCACAATCCGGTCCATCGCGGCAATCGTCGACAGCCTGTGCGCAATCGCGATCACGGTTTTGCCCTGCATCACGCCGAACAACGCCTCTTGAATCGCCGCCTCTGCCTCAGAATCCAGCGCCGAAGTCGCCTCATCCAGGATCAGAATCGGCGCGTCCTTCAGGATCACCCGCGCCAAAGCCACCCGTTGCCGCTGCCCGCCCGACAGCTTAACGCCGCGTTCGCCGACATGGGCATCATAGCCCATCCGCCCCTCAGGGTCTTGCAATGTCAGGATAAACTCATGCGCGTCGGCTTGTTTCGCCGCCGCAATCATCTGCGCCTCGGTCGCCTCAGGCCGCCCATACAGGATATTCTCGCGCACCGAGCGGTGCAGCAAACTGCTGTCTTGGCTCACCATGCCAATCCGCGTGCGCACCGAATCCTGCGTGACCCGCGCAATATCCTGCCCATCAATCAAAATCCGCCCCGCCTCGGTGTCATAGAACCGCAGCATCAGCTTCACCAAGGTTGACTTACCCGCGCCCGAGCGCCCGACAACGCCAATCTTCTCCCCTGGTGCCACGTCCAGCGAAATCGCCTGCAACCCACCCGAGCCGCGCCCGTAGTGGTGCGAAACGCCCTCAATCTGCACGCGCCCCTGACGGAAATCCAACGCCCCCGCCCCCGGTTGATCGACCAATGCAATCGGCTGCGTGATCGTCTGCATGCCTTCTTGCACCGTGCCAAGGTTCTGCACCAGATTGGTCGTCGCCCACATGATCCAATAGGTCATGTTGTTCAACCGCAGCACCAAAGTCACCGCCGCGGCCACCGTGCCAACGCTGGCAAGGCTTTGATACCAAAGCCACATCGCCCAAGCCGTCACCGCCACGATCAGCAAGCCGTTCAACACGGTCAGGATGATATCCATCTTGGTGACCACGCGCATTTCCGCAAAAAACGTCTGCCGCGCGCGTTCAATCGCCTCGCGTCCGTAGTTTTCTTCCAGATCGTGATGCGCGAACAGCTTCACCGAATGGATGTTGGCATAGGCATCGACCACGCGGCCCGTGACTGCCGAGCGCGCATCCGAACTGGCCGTCGCCGCAGGTCCCGCCCGCCGAATCGTCCAGCGCATCAGCGCGACATAGCCCGCAAACCACAGCACCAGGGGCAGCAACAACCGCACATCCGCCCCCGCCAGCATGATCGCAGCACCCACGAGGGTGGTTGAGGCAAAAGCCACCGCGTCAAAGGTCTGAAACACCGCCTCCCCCGCTGCCGGAGGCGCCTGCATGATGCGGTTGGCAATCCGGCCCGCGAAATCGGACTCGAACCATCCCACAGGTTGCCGCAGCACATGCCGATGCGCCCGCCAGCGCATCATCGTGCCGAAATTCGGCAAAATGGTGTTGTGCAGCAAGGCCACACCCGTGCCGCCAATCATGGGCCGCAGAATCAGAACCGCAAGCCCGACAAGCAAAATCTCGGTGCCGTGGCTGGCCCAGACTTGCGCCGGATCGCCGTTCGCCAGCAGATCCACCAAGCGCCCGACATACCAGATCAACCCAACATCAAACGCCGAATTCGCCGTCGCCACCACCGCAGTGACCGCAAAAACACCCTTAAAAGGCCGCACATAGTCACGCAGAAACGGCCACAGCTTGCGTGGCGGTGTGTCGGTTTGGGCGTAGGTCGCATAGGGGTCAACAAGACCCTCAAAGAACTTGAACATGATGATCTCGCGCGTTGCCCTTGGCATATAGGGCCTAAGGGGGGCGAAGGAAACCTTACGCCAGCAGGTCAGACTTGCGCAGATAAAGGTCAGAGGCAAGCCAGCGCGCCTCTATTTCGCGCAGTTTTTTGCCCAAGGCCGGGCCTTGCAGCGCGGGCATCAGATCGGCGGCTGTCACCGGGATCGTGCTGGCCACCCCGCGCGCAATCTCGCTTTGCCAGTGTTCAGGCGGCAAGGATTCAAACAATGCCGCACGGCACAGCACCGTATCAGCGGCTTGCTCAACCCCCAGCTTCCATCCTAGGGCCGCTGGTGTCATAGCTGATCCAACATAGTTTCTAACCGCCGTAATAGAGCCTAAATCCGCCCGCGAAAGCCGCAAGGCATCAGCCGGATCAATGCCGCCCAAAATCGCCAAACGCCGCTGCCACCGCGGCGCCAGATCACCCTCCAGATGCACCAGAACGCTCAGCGCCTTGGCATCTGATCCCGGCAGAACGCGCGCAAGAATCCCGGCTTGTGCCATCGTAGCCACCGCTGGCGCGGGGTCGCGCGCGTCAAGCAGTTTGCGCATCTCGGCCCCAATGCGTTCGCGCGAAAGACCTTCGATGCCATCAGCATTGGCTGCACAAGCTGCCAACCCTTCGGCATCAATCCCAGCCGCAGGATCACCATAGACCGCATGAAACCGGAAAAACCGCAGGATGCGCAGGTAATCTTCGCGAATCCGCGCCTCTGGCTCACCGACAAAGCGCACCCGCCGCGCCATCAGGTCAGGCAGGCCGCCCAACGGGTCCAGCACCGCACCATCCGCCCGTGCATAAAGCGCATTCATCGTCAGATCACGCCGCGCGGCATCCTCGGCCACATCGGTCGAGAACGCCACCACCGCCCGTCGCCCATCGGTTTCCACATCGCGCCGAAACGTCGTGACCTCATGCGCAAGCCCCTGCGCGATCACCGTCACCGTGCCGTGCTCAATCCCGGTCGGAACAACATGAAATCCCGCAGTTTCAGCAAGGTCAGAGACGATTTCAGGCCGCGCATCCGTCGCAACATCAATATCCGCAACGGCAACACCCAGCAGCGCATTGCGCACACAGCCACCCACGAACAGCGCCTGATACCCGGCCTCTGTCAAAACAGCGCACAGCGCCTGCGTGCCGGGATGGTCGATCCAGTCTCCCGAGATTTTCATGACGCCATCTCGGCCAGATTGCGCAATATCCGCGCCGTAGCCCCCCAGATGTAATACGGCCCATATGGCACCGCAAAATAGCGACGCGGCTGGCCCTTCCAGACCCGACCCTCAATGACAAACTGGCCTCGGTCCAGAACATGCGCCAAGGGCACGGTGAACACTTCGTCCACTTCCCCCGCTTCGGGCACCGGGCTAAAATCGTCTCTGACAACGCCCAAAATTGGTGTGATCATGTAGTTTGTCACGGTTTCATGCGTCGGCAAACGCCCCAGAATCTCAACCCGATCCTGCGGCAGACCAATCTCTTCCCAGGTCTCGCGTAGCGCCGCCGCCTCTGGCCCGCTATCCCCCGCATCCACCTTGCCACCCGGAAAGGCGATCTGCCCCGGATGGTGTTTCAGATGCGAGGACCGCTTGGTCAGAATCAACTGCGCGCCGTCTGGCCGCAGCCAAACCGCGATCAACACCGCCGCCGCCCGCAAGATCCGCGTATCGGGCAGCAGAACCGGGTTCAGGTCAAAATCCGACGACTCGCCCGCAGGACGGGCGAGTGCATCTTTCAGGCGGGCAATTTCATCCCGCATCACCCGGCGCTTTCACTGCGTCAAACCCAAGGGTTTTAGGGTCGAACTCGTAATGTTTGCCGCAGAACTGGCAATCGGCGGTGACCACCCCTTCCGGCGTGGTCATGTGCTTGATGTCTTTCGCCGAATAGATCGACATCGCCTGCACCACCTTTTCCGGCGAGCACGAGCAGCCGAAATGCACCACTTGCGCGTCAAACACCCGTGGTTGTTCTTCGTGGAACAGCCGCACCAGCAGATCGGTCGGCGCAACCGTCGGCCCGACCAGCTCGATTTCCTCAACCGTATCCAGCAAGGCGTTGGCGCGCGTCCAGTTCTCGGCCTCGTCTCCGGCCAGAATGTCGATATGGCTCAGCAAGCCGCCTTCGCCCGATCCAGCTTCGGCCGCAACCGAGCCGCCAACCGCCGGCATATGCTGCAACATCACGCCGCCCGCCCGCCAATGTGCGGCTTCCCCCGGCATTTGGCTTTTGCCGAAAGTCAGCGCGAAGCGCGTCGGGATCTGTTCGGATTGCGCGAAATAGGTCTGCGCACAGTCCGACAAGGACCGGCCCGCAATCGGGGTAAAGCCTTGATAGGGCTGCATATCCTGGCCCTGATCAATCATCACCGCGAAATAGCCCTCGCCGATCTGGCTGAACGGTTCGGCATTCAGATCCAGCCGTTCCGCATCATAGCTGGCATAGGCGCGGATGCGCGCGGGCTCGCCATCCTCAGATGGGCCATAGTAATCGGTCGCGATCAGCCGTGCGGGGCCCTTGCCGCGGATCTGCAACGACAGTTTCCAGCGCAGCTTCACCGATTGGCCAATCAGCGCGGTCAGCACAGCGGCTTCGGCCACCAGCGCCTCGATCACCGGCGGGTAGTTGTGCTGCTTCAGCACATTGTCCAGCGCGCCATCCAGCCGCGCCACGCGGCCACGGATGTCAGAGCGGTCAAGTTGAAAGGGCAGGACGGTATCGTCCCAAGCGATTTGCAAAGGGGAGGTCATGGGGTTTCCTAAACGTGCCAAGCTTGGCATACCGCGCCTATATAGGCAGAGCAACCGCGCACCCAAGGGGCAAGCATGATCAAACGCTATGGAATCAGCCCGCAAGCGGGGCGTCACTACACCCGCAGGCCGGGGGTTTATGCGGTTTTGTGGGATCGCGGCGCGATTTTAACCACGCATCAAGCCGAGCCAGAGCCGGAATATCAATTGCCCGGTGGCGGTATCGACAAGGGCGAGCATCCGATTGCCGCCCTGCACCGCGAGGTGATGGAGGAAACCGGTTATCACATCGCGGGCATCCGTCGACTTGGCGCGTTCCGGCGCTTCACCTATATGCCGGAGTACGATCTGTGGGCGGAAAAGATCTGCACGATCTATCTGGCCCGCCCGGTTCTGCGGATCGGTCCGCCAACCGAGCCGGGGCATCAGGCGGTCTGGATGCAGCCAGAGGCGGGCTTGCGCCTGTTGGGAAATCCGGGGGATCGGGCGATGCTGGGGCTGGCGATGCGTCATGTGGCGGCGGGCTTCGGCCCAAAGTAGTCAAAGATCAGTCCCGAAACATCATCGGGGAACACGCCGCCCCCCGCAAAGGCGTTCAGATCCCACAGCAAGGCCTCCAGCAGGTCTTGGCTGTGTAACCTGCTGTTATGGTGCAGCATTTTGATCAGACCTTCGCTGCCCAACTCTTCACCTGACGGGTTGGGGCATTCGGTGACGCCATCCGAGACCAGAAACAACCGATCCCCCGGCTGCAAGGTAAAGCTGGTTTGCGGATATTCCGCGCCATCAATCAGCCCAATCGGCAAGCCGCCGTCACCCAGCCGTTCGATCCCGCCATCCGCCCGCAACAAAAGCGGATGCGGATGGCCTGCTTGCACAAGCGTCGCCAGCCCGGTTTCCAGGTTGATCTCTGCATAGCCCAGCGTGAAATACTGATCGACCTGCAACTCCTCCAGCATCATCCGGTTCAGCCGCGCCGCCACAATCGCGGGCGGCCAGGCATCCCGGCCACCATCCGACGCCAGTTTCAGCGCAATGTTCTGATCGGGCGAAGCCCCCGACAAAAGCCCCGCCAGCCGCGCCGTCATCATCGCCGAGGCCACGCCATGCCCTGAGACATCCACCGAATACACCACGATTCGGCTCGCATTGATCACAAAACTGCCCACCAGATCCCCGCCGACATGGCCCGAGGGCCGCAGCATCAGGGCTGCCTTTCCCGCGCCAAAATCCCGCAAGCGGTCGCGCACCAGCGTTTGTTGCAACTTGCGCGCCTCAATCAGATCACGGTCGAGCGAATCATAGACTTTCTGCAACTCCTCCAGCGTGCTGCCGATCAGCCGGTTCTTTTCGACCAGTTCATCCTGCATTCCCAGAATCCGCTCGCCTGCCCGCAGCCGCGCGCGCAGTTCATCGGCGCTGACAGGTTTGGTCAGAAAGTCATCTGCGCCGTTTTCCAACCCATCGGCGATTTCGGTCTTTTCGGATTTCGAGGTCAGCAGGATGAAATAGCCATAGCCCTCTCGCGGAAGTGCCCGAAATGCCTTGCAAAACTCCAACCCGGTCATGCCGGGCATCATCCAGTCTGACAAAACGATATCGAAATCCTGCGCCAGACACAGCGCCAGCGCTTCATCGCCAGAGACCGCTTCAGTGACCTGATAACCCCAGCGCGTCAGCTGCATTTGCAGAATCCTGCGCTGCGCCTTGCTGTCATCCACCACCAGAATCGGGCGCGCCGCAAAGGCACTGGGCCTGCGGAGCGCGGTGGATTGCGGTAGAAACTGGGATTTCACAGCACGGGCCTCATCACGGGTTTTTCCCTGTCTGCACCCAAGCCCTTAACGGCAAGTGAAGCTTAAAACTGTGCCTATCCAGCGTGTTAGCGGTTACGGATTGTTAAGCAACACCGGGCAAACTGTATATGGGTGAGGAAGGGAAGGTGTGATGTGATTGCTTGGGACAGGGTGAACGAACTTCGATCAGAGATCGGCGAGGATGATTTTGCCGAAGTGGTCGCGATGTTTCTGGAAGAAGCGGATGAGGTGATCGCGCGACTTTCCCGAACCGTCGGCGCCAAGGCGCTTGAGGCTGACCTGCATTTTCTGAAGGGGGCGGCACTCAACCTTGGCTTCGCGCGCTTTGCAGCTGCGTGTCAGTCTGGGGAGCGCCGCGCCGCGGCAGGTGATACTGCGGTGGATGTGGCGCAGGTCTGTAGCAGCTATCAGGCCTCCAAACAGGCGCTGGTGGCGGGGCCGAAAGCCAGCGCGGCCTAGCCAAGGCAAAGCCAGATCGCCTAGATCAGAAATTCGGACAAAATCTCATCATTGGTGATGTCGCGATAGGTGAAGGCGGCTGCATCCAACTGGTCGAACAGCGATTTGAAATTCGCGGCTTGGCTGGTTTCAATCCCGATCAGCACCGAGCCAAAGTTGCGCGCCGATTTCTTCAGATATTCGAACCGGGCGATGTCATCCTCGGGGCCCAACATCCCCAGAAACTCTTTCAAGGCACCGGGGCGTTGCGGCATCCGCAGGATGAAATACTTCTTCACTCCCGAATAGCGCTGCGCCCGCTCTTTCACTTCCGGCAGCCGCTCAAAGTCGAAATTGCCGCCTGAGGTCACGCAGACCACCACTTTCCCGGCAATCTCGGGGGCCAAATCCTGCAACACATCGACTGAAAGCGCCCCCGCAGGCTCCAGCACGATGCCTTCGACGTTCAGCATGTCCAGCATGGTCACGCAGATCCGGTCTTCGGGGGCCAGCAAAACCTCGGCGGGTTTCACCCAAGACAGTGCCGCAAAGGTCTTGTCGCCCAGCCGCGCCACCGCCGCGCCATCGACAAAGCTGTTGATCACCCGCAGCTTCACAGGCTCTGCCGCCGCCAGTGCCGCCGTCAGGCTGGCCCCCCCGACGGGTTCGACAAAACGATAGGCAGTCTCTGGTGCTTCCGCCCGCAAAAACCGCGTCACACCCGAGGCAAGTCCACCGCCCCCCACCGGCAAAACCACCAGATCCGGCGCACGGCCCAGTTGTTCCAGCATCTCGACGGCAACCGAAGCTTGGCCTTCGATCACATCCTCATCATCAAACGGCGACAGAAAATGTGCGCCCTGCTCGGCGCAATATTTCTGCGAAGCCGCTAAAGTTTGGTCGAAATAATCCCCGGTCAGCACGATCCGCACCGCATCGCCGCCAAATGCCCGCGTCTTGTCGATCTTCTGCTGCGGCGTCGTCACCGGCATGAAAATCGTGCCCTTCACGCCGAAATGTTTGCAGGCAAAGGCCACACCCTGCGCATGGTTCCCAGCCGAGGCGCACACAAACGCTGTCTGCCCCGGATTGCTCGCCCGCACCTTGCGCATTGCGGTAAACGCCCCGCGCAGTTTATAACTGCGCACCGGACTCAGATCCTCGCGCTTCAGCCAGATTTCGGCCCCATAGCGCCGCGACAGATAGTCGTTGCGCTGCAACGGCGTGCGCGGAAACAGTTCACGCAGGGCGCGGGTGGATTGGCGGGCGGCATCGGAAAAATCACTCATATCCCCGATTACGCCCGCCTGAGGCCGAAAAGCAAGTCAGACCAGCGGACGCTTTTCAATGTAATGGCCGTAAAGCGTGGTCAAAATCGACAAGCCAACCATCGTGACCGGCCAGCCCGCGATCAGCTGCCACAGCTGCGCCATCACCCCGATGCCGCCAAACACAAACCAGCCGATCAGGTTCACCACCCAAAGCGCCAGCGCCATAAGCACGGCCAGTTGCAACAATGGCCGCCATTCACCCTCCGTTGCCTGCCAGCCTGCCATCAGCGGCGGGTTGGCACCCAAAGCGGTGCCGGGCAAGGCCGCAGCCATCCGCAGACCAAGGAAGATCATCGGCACCTGCACCATTGCCGCCATCAGCAGCATCGCCACAAACATGCCGCTTGCCGCCATCAGCCGCCCAAACAACAGCCCGACCACCATGCCCAGGATCATGCCAAGCACCATCAGCACCAAACCGATCAGCAGGGATTTGACAAAGTAAGACCCCATCCGCTCGCCCATGAAAGGCGGTACATATCCGACAGGCTCTTCCCCCAGCAGCACATAGCGGTGCCATGCCACAGCGATCCAGATCCCGGTGATCAACGACACCACCAGCACCAAGATCACGCCCAACCCCATGCCGCTGCCCATACCCGCAACTCCAGACGAGGCCATCGCGTAACCCAGTGCTCCGGTGATCACCACCTGCACAAAATACAGCACCCCAGATACTTTCAGCGCGGGGCCAAGGTTATCCATCACCTGCCGCAACGAATGCGAGAAAATCTGCACGCCCTTCATCTTGCCCTCCATTTCCTAAACCAATCCCGCCATGATTCACCGCAACGGCCCTCTGTCAACCGCCCCGTCAACCCTGCGGTGAACCGTCCGCCTTGCCCTTGGCCCCATTTCCCGATAATCGCGGGCGAAACCCGTGAAGGAGTTCCCCCAAATGTCCGCCAAGCTCGCCCCGAAGAAAGTCGTCCTCGCCTATTCCGGCGGTCTGGATACCTCGATCATCCTGAAATGGCTGCAAACCGAATATGGCTGCGAAGTGGTGACCTTCACCGCCGATCTTGGTCAGGGCGAAGAGCTTGAACCAGCACGGCAAAAGGCCTTGCTGATGGGGATCAAAGAAGAAAACATCCATGTTGTTGATGTGCGGGAAGAATTCGTGCGGGATTTCGTCTTCCCGATGTTCCGCGCTAACGCTTTATATGAAGGCCTCTACCTGCTCGGCACCTCGATCGCCCGCCCGCTGATTTCGCAGCACCTTGTCCGTATCGCGCATGAAACCGGCGCGGATGCCGTCGCACATGGTGCCACCGGCAAGGGCAACGATCAGGTGCGGTTTGAGCTTTCTGCCGCCGCGCTTGACCCCGCGATCAAGGTTATCGCGCCGTGGCGTCTGTGGGATCTGACCAGCCGCACCAAGCTGCTGGAATTCGCCGAGGCCAACCAGATCCCGATTGCCAAAGACAAGCGCGGCGAAGCGCCGTTCTCGGTCGATGCCAACCTGCTGCACACCTCGTCCGAAGGCAAAGTGCTGGAGAATCCGGCCGAAGAGGCCCCCGAATTCGTCTATCAGCGCGTGACCCCGGTGGAAAAAGCCCCCGACACTCCGGAATATGTCGAAATCGGCTTTGAACATGGCGATGCCGTTTCCATCAACGGTGAGGCTTTGTCCCCCGCCACCATCCTTGCCCGCCTGAACGATATTGGCGGCAAGCATGGCGTCGGCTTGCTCGACCTTGTGGAAAACCGCTTCGTCGGCATGAAATCGCGCGGGTTGTATGAGACCCCCGGCGGCACCATTCTGCTGGAAGCCCACCGTGGCATCGAGCAGATCACGCTGGATTCCGGCGCGGGCCACCTGAAAGACAGCATCATGCCGCGCTATGCCGAGCTGATCTACAACGGCTTCTGGTTCTCGCCCGAGCGTGAAGCCATGCAGGCGCTGATCGACAAAACCCAAGAATACGTCACCGGCACCGTCCGCGTGAAGCTGTATAAAGGCTCCGCCCGCACCGTCGCGCGGTGGTCGGATTACAGCCTGTATTCCGAAAAGCACGTCACCTTTGAAGAAGATGCCGGCGCTTACGACCAAAAAGACGCCGAAGGCTTCATCCGCCTGAACGCCCTGCGCCTGCGCTTGATCGCCAGCCGTAACGCCCGCGTGGCCGACAAAGGCTGATCGGCAGCCTGCCTCCCTCTTGTGCCGCCGTGACGCGGCGGCACACTTGCCTCTGATCTCTTGCCGTCTATCGTGATCCACACCCAAGGGAGATCGGCATGACACTGGACGACATCGCAGCAGAAATGCGCAAAGTGCTGCAAACAAAAAGCTTTTCCGGTAGCCTAAAGTTCGACTGCGGCGCAGACGGTCTGATCGTGCTGGCCGACGGCACCGCCAGCACAGAAGATCGCGACACCGACTGCACCCTGCGCCTGAGCCAAGAAAACCTGGTCAGCCTGCTGAAAGGCAAGCTGAACCCGATGATGGCGCTGGCCACGGGTAAGCTGAAACTGTCCGGCAACCCGACCGTGGCAATGGGTCTTGCAAAACTGCTGGGATAGCCGCACCGCCCCCTGACTTTCCAAAACCGCGCGCTACCTCCGCGCCATGACAGACAAACCCCGCCTGATCCTCGTTCTGGGTGACCAACTCACCGACACCCTCGCCGGATTGCGGCAGGCCGATCCTGCCTGCGATGTGATCGTGATGGCCGAGGTGATGACCGAATCCACCGCCGTCCCGCACCATCCGCAGAAGATCGCGCTGGTGCTGACCGCGATGCGCAAGTTTGCCCATCACCTGACGGCCGAAGGCTACACCGTCGCCTATTCCCGGCTGGATGATCCCGAAACCGGCCCCTCGCTCCCCGCAGAAATCCTGCGACGCGCTACTGAACATGGCGCAGATCACCTGATCGTTACGACTCCCGGCGATTGGCGGCTGCTGCAAGCGCTGGAAGCCGTTCCCCTTACGGTCACCATGCTCCCAGACGATCGTTTCCTCTGCCCGCCCGAAACCTTCACCGCTTGGGTCTCTGAACGCAAACAGCTGCGGATGGAATGGTTCTACCGCGACATGCGCCGTCGCACCGGGCTGTTGATGGACGGCGACCAACCCATCGGCGGCCAGTGGAACTTCGACCCCGAAAACCGCAAAGCCGCCAAGCCCGACCTGCTGCGCCCCAAGCCGCTGCGCTTTACTCCTGATGCCGAAACAGAGGCGGTTTTAAGCCTTGTAGAGACGCATTTCCCGACCCACTTCGGAAACCTCCGCCCCTTCCATTGGCCCACTGACCGCGCCGAAGCCCTCACCGCGCTGGACCATTTCATCACGCACAGCCTGCCCCGCTTTGGTGATGAGCAAGACGCCATGCTGGCCGACGATCCCTTCCTTAGTCATTCGCTGCTATCGCCCTGTATCAACCTTGGCCTGCTTTCGCCGCTGGAAGTCTGCCAGCGTGCCGAGGCTGAGTACCACGCAGGCCGCGCCCCGCTGAACGCGGTGGAAGGCTTCATCCGCCAGATCATCGGCTGGCGCGAATATATGCGCGGCATCTGGGCGCTGAACGGCCCGGACTATCCGACCTTAAATGCGCTCAACCACAAAGCCCCGCTGCCCGCCGTCTATTGGGGCGGCAAAACCAAGATGGCCTGCATGAAAGCCGCCGTCGCGCAGACCCGCGATCTGGCCTATGCCCATCACATCCAGCGCCTGATGATCACCGGAAATTTCGCGCTTTTGGCCGGAATAGGCCCTGCTTTTGTCCACGAATGGTATCTTGCCGTTTACATCGATGCCTTCGAATGGGTCGAAGCCCCCAACACCATTGGCATGAGTCAATTTGCTTGCGGCGGTCAGTTGGGTTCAAAACCCTATGTCTCGTCCGGGGCCTACATCGACCGCATGTCAGACTATTGCAGCAGTTGCGCGTACAAGGTGAAAGACCGCACCGGCCCCGATGCCTGCCCGTTCAACCTGCTGTATTGGCATTTCTTGGATCGTCACCGCGACCGCTTCGCCAAAAACCCCCGCATGGCGCAGATGTATCGCACATGGGACAAGATGGCGGAAACCCACCGCGATACTGTCCTGCGAGAGGCTGACCAACTGCTCTCAGCCCTGCACAGCGGCGCCCCGATCTAAAGCTTGAACGCCGCCAGTCGCTGATAATGCGGCAAAGCTTGCTTCACCAGACCCGCGTAAACACCGCCCAAATTCGGCAACGGCCCCTCCGCCCCCTCAAACCCGGTGCTGCGATGCACCGCTGCATACCAATGCGGCGCCCAAGCGCCGTCGGCCTCATTGCCGCCCGCAGGCCAGTGCAACATCTTCCGGGTAAACGGCACCTCAATGGTGGCACACAGCTTGCGTAGCATCGCTTCCGGCTCAGCCCGAATGTCATCGCTGTCGATCACCACCGGGTTGCTGCCCGACCACCCCGCCACCTCGTCAAACAGCTCCGCCTGCTGCACAAAACCGATATCCGCCAGCGTCGTGCCCTCGCGCTTTTTGGCATAGCTCGCCACCACCCGCGCCGGATGCCGGATCAGAAACACATTCGTGCAAGACCGCATCCAGCGCCGATCAAACTGCGGGATCATGTGCAGCGTCATGTGCTTTTGGTAAAACACCGCATTTCCGCCCGGTACCGGCCCCTTGCAGATCGAGGCGACCACATCCGGGTCAGGCTCGTGCGCCGCGATGATCTCGTCGCGCATCGGATGATCAATGCCAGTGTATTCCAGATAGGCGGAGTAAAACGGCTCGTCCCACACCGTGCAATCGCCGCGCGCCGCAAAGCTGTACATCATCGCGGTTGACAGATTGCGCGGCCCCGACCACATCGCAATGCGTTTTGCGGCAGAAGTCATGCCCCCACCATCGCCTTGTAAAGCCCACGCAGACGCTCCGTCATTGGCCCCATCTGGCCTGATCCAATCACCCGCCCGTCAATCGACCCCACCGGAGTTTGCGCGCCAAACGTCCCGGTCAAGAACGCCTCATCCGCAGAATACGTCTCTACAAGGCTGAAATTGCGTTCAAACACCGGGATGTCATTGGCCTTACACAGATCAATCACCTTCTGCCGGGTGATGCCGTTCATGCAATAATCCCCCGTGCTGGTCCAAACCGCCCCCTTGCGCACGATGAAGAAATTGCAGGCGTTGGTGGTGTTCACAAAGCCATGCACATCCAACATCAACGCCTCATCCGCCCCGGCCTTCTCCGCCGCAATACAGGCCAGAATGCAGTTCAGCTTGGAATGGCTGTTCAACTTCGGATCCTGCGTCATTGGCAAGCCGCGCATATGCGGCACCGTCGCCAACCGGATCGGGCGCGGCAGTTTTTGGCGCGAATGCTCCATGATGATCACCATCGTCGGGCCGCGCTGCGACAGCTTCGGATGCTGGAATGGCCGTGTCTTCACCCCCCGCGTCAGCATCAGCCGCGCATGGGCATCCGTAACCATGGCATTGGCCTTTTGCGTCTCTAACACGGCGGAAACCACCTGATCTGGGGTCATGCCGATGTCCAGATCAATCGCCTTCGCCGCCTCGAACAACCGCTCAATATGTTCATCGAGGAACGTCCAGCGCCCGTTATACAGCCGTATCCCCTCCCAAACTCCATCGCCGAGCATGAAGCCTGAATCGTAAACCGAGACCATCGCCTGCGCTTTCGGCACAATCCTGCCGTTCACATAGATCAGAATATCCTCGTTCCGGGCGTCTTCTTCAGCTTGATGGGTCGATACATGGTCGGTCATGGCGGTCTCCTGTTTGCCCGCTACGCTATTGCGGCGATGCTGAAAGGCCAAGGGGGCCATCACCTTGGCGTGATCTCACAGATGGGTGAGTTGCCCGGATCGCGGCTAAGCCTCAGGCTTTTTCAAACAGATGGAGTTGAACATGATCCGCCTCACCCTCGCCCTGATCCTGCTCGCAGGCGCTGCTCAGGCCAAAACCCAAACCGCCATCTTGGCGGGCGGATGTTTCTGGTGCGTCGAGTCGAACTTTGAAGGCGTCGCGGGGGTGAAGGATGTGATTTCCGGCTACACCGGGGGAAATTCGCAAAACCCGACCTATGACGACCACGATGGCCATTATGAGGCGGTGAAGATTACCTATGATGATGCCAAGATCACCTATGCGCAGATCGTCGACAAATTCCTGCACTCGACCGATGTAGTCGATGCTGGCGGCCAGTTCTGTGATCGTGGCAAAGCCTACCGATCTGCCATTTTCGTTTCTAACACGGCTGAAAAGAACATAGCCAAGGATGAAATCGCCAAAGCCCAAGCCGCGCTTGGCCAAACCATCGTCACCCCGGTTCTTAGCGCCAAAACCTTCTGGCCAGCCGAGGCCTATCATCAGGATTACTACAAAAGCACCGAGCTTGTGCTGACCCGTCGTGGCCCGAAGGAAAAGCAGAACGCCTACAAGTTTTACCGTGAAAGCTGCGGTCGTGACGCGCGCGTAAAACAACTCTGGGGCTCCGCGGCCGAGTTCACCCACTAGTCGCTAAACTTATCTAAAATTTGTTTCATACTGGCTTAAATATTCCACGGGGGTGCGGGGGTGTGAACCCCCGCTCGCCACGTCAGCCATCAAACCCCTTCAAAAGCGTCTCTAACTCGCCCAAATCACCGGTTTGGCGCACGCGCCTGTGGTGACATCATTTCGGCCACAATCGCTCGCGCCGCTGCTGCCGGATCTGCTGCCCGCCAGACCGGACGCCCTACCACGATATGATCCACCCCATCCGCAATCGCCTGCGCTGGCGTCGCCACCCGCTTCTGATCGCCCAAATCCGCCCCCGCAGGCCGCACGCCCGGCGTCACGATCAACCGACCCAAAGCCTGTGGCAAAGCCCGGATCGCGGCGGCTTCTTGCGGCGAGCAGATCACCCCATCCGCCCCCGCCTCCAACGCCCGCGCCGCGCGTTCAATGGTGATCTCGCTCAGATCCCCCGCCCGGATCATATTCGCGTCCAGATCCGAACGGTCCAGCGAGGTCAGCACCGTCACCGCCAAAATCTTCAACCCGCTCCCCGCCCGACCCTCCACGGCCGCCCGCACCACTTGCGGATCGCCATGCACGGTCAGAAAATCCAGATCATACTGCGCAATCCCGCGCACCGCCGCTTCGACCGTCGCACCAATGTCGAACAGCTTCATGTCGAGGAAAATCCGCTTGCCGTGTTCCTGCTTCAGCTCATTCGCCAAAGCAAAACCACCGCCGGTCAGCATCCCTAGCCCAATTTTGTAAAACGACACGGTATCGCCCAGCCGCCCCGCCAATTCCAGCCCCTGCACGATATTCGGCACATCCAGCGCCACGATCAACCGGTCATCCTGCATTGCGATCTCCCTTGATTTCCGGCGTCATGCGGCCAACAGAGGGGTCTGTCAAGGAGTGCGCAAGATGATCCTAGCCTTCGATATCGGCGGCACCCGCATCAAAGTGGCCCGCAGCAGCAACGGCCACCTCGAACCCTTGGGCGAAACCGCCACCCCCACACAGGATTTCGCCGCCTTCACCGCCGCCCTCGCCGCCTTCCTCAGCACAGAATCCGCCATCGCCATTTCGATCACCGGAGTCGTCGATCCCGCCTCAGGCCGCATCAAAGTCGCCAACATCCCCTGCCTGGATGGCCGCAACGTCACCGCCGATCTGCAAGCCGCCCTCAACCGCCCCGTGCTGATCCTGAACGACGCCGATTGCTTTGCGATGGCCGAAGCCACCAATGGCGCAGGCAAAACCCACCGAAATGTCTTCGGCATCATCCTTGGCACCGGCGTTGGCGGCGGCCTTGTCCTCAACGGCCAGATCGTCACCGGCGCGGGCGGCTACGCAGGCGAGTGGGGCCACGGCCCCGTCGTCCACGACCCCGCCTTCCCCTGCGGCTGTGGCCAGATCGGCTGCCTCGACACCATCGGCGGCGCACGCGGGATGGAACGACTGCACAAACACCTCACCGGACAAGACGCCAGCGCCGAAGCTATCATCGCGGTATGGAAAACTGCCCCTAGCCCAACCGTCACCCGTTGGGTCGATCTGCTGTCGGGCCAACTCGCCATGGTCATCAACCTGATTGGCGCTGACATCGTCCCGGTCGGCGGCGGCCTTGCCAACGACACCACCCTGATCGCCGCCCTTGATACCGCCACCCGTGCCCGCATCTTGCGCCAAACCGATACGCCCCTGATCGTCCCCGCCACCACCTCCGCCGACGCAGGCCTCGCCGGAGCCGCCGCCGCAGGGGAGGCCCGCTTTGGTTAAAATCCTGCTAGAAGTCTGCGTTGACGATCCCGCTGGCCTGTCTGAGGCCATCGCAGGCGGGGCCGACCGCATCGAGCTTTGCGCCGCCTTAGCGTTGGGCGGCCTCACCCCGACGCTTGGCCTGATGCAGATGGCCGCGCAATCCGGCGCATTGTGCTATCCGATCATCCGCCCACGTTCCGGGGATTTCACCTATACCGAGGCCGAGGTTGAAGTGATGCGCGCCGACATCCGCGCCGCCCGATCGCTTGGTCTGAAAGGCGTTGTCCTTGGCGCAAGCCATGCCGATGGCCGCTTGAATGAGGCCGTCCTGCGGGTCTTGCTGGACGAAGCCGCGGGGCTTGATGCCACCCTGCACCGCTGCATCGACCTTGCCCCCAACAAACCCGAAGCCGTCACCACCGCCAAAGCCCTGGGCTTCCGTCGCATCCTGACTTCTGGCGGCGCCCTCACCGCCGCCGATGGCGCAGAAGCGCTCCAAGCCATGATGCAAGCCGCAGGCGAGGGCCTAATCATCATGCCAGGGTCAGGTATCTCTTTGGAAACCCTGCCAAAAATGACCCACCTACCCCTGCGCGAAATCCACGCCTCCTGCTCCAGCCCGCTGCCCAGTGGCGGTGAGGCCCTTGCCTTCGGTTTCCAATCCGGCAGCGAAAAGCGCACGGACCGCGCGAAAGTTGCGGCACTGAAGGCGGCGCTTGGGAAAATATCGAGTTAGGCGCAGCCGGTCAGGGAGGTCAGCTTTGCGACGCTTGCAATCCGGCACAGAGCAGGAAGGCCCGCGCGCATCTTGATGCCGCATTGGCGGGCGCAGGCGTCATTGCCTTTCGTTGGGCTTATCTTTCGACATCAGCTCCGTGACGACCTTCGCTGGCAGCGC
Source organism: Cypionkella sp. (assembly GCF_034376685.1). Taxonomy (GTDB): domain Bacteria; phylum Pseudomonadota; class Alphaproteobacteria; order Rhodobacterales; family Rhodobacteraceae; genus Cypionkella. The sequence continues at coordinate 64,889 of NZ_JAXMJJ010000078.1, read as the reverse complement.
GTCAGAGGCGTACTCAAAAGTGCCGGTATCCCTGACCTCCTCAGCGGCGCGCATCAGCGCGCCGAGTGCCGCGCGTGCGAAAGAGCCGCCAACACTCACCCGGCGAACACCGGCATCTGACAGTTCCGCCACGGAATAGGTCGGCCCGCGCAGCCCCATGACAACATTGACCGGCTTGTCGACAGCGGCGCAGACGGTGCGGATGGTTTCAAGATTGGGCAATCCGGGTGCATACAGAACATCCGCACCAGCGGCAGAAAAAGCCTGCAGCCGCTTGATTGTGTCGTCCAGATCAGGCTTGTCCCAAAGGAAATTCTCTGCCCTTGCGGTCAGCAGGAAAGGCAGGCTAGCCGCTGCTTCGGCTGCAGCATGAACCCGCTCAACCGATTGAGAAAAATCATAAATCGGGTGAGAGGCATCGCCCGTTGCATCTTCAATAGAGCCGCCGACCAGTCCAACCGCACAAGCCAAACGGATCGTTTCAGCGCAGGTTTCCGGTGCAGATCCAAAGCCATCTTCTAAATCGGCTGACACGGGCAGATCAGTCGCGGCGACAATCTCAGCCGCGTTGTCCAGAATTTCGCCCCGTTCAAGACCGGCAAAGGAATCGCGCTTGCCCTTCGAAAACGCATATCCGGCGCTGGTGGTCGCGAGCGCCTCAAACCCAAGGCTTGTGAGAAGACGGGCTGACCCCGCGTCCCATGGATTGGGAATAACGAATGCACGGTCGCCAGTATGAAGGGCCTTGAACCGTTCGAACTTGTGCCGCTGATCCAGCATGATTGCCTCCGCAATGGGGTGCGGCCCAGCATACCGAAAGAGAACATAAAGGAAACAGATTTTCGTTTCAGATTGTGCTCAATGATCGCCATGGGCTTGGGGTCGCCGTATCCCCCCGTGCAAGAATTTGACGGCCTGTTACCTCTCACAACCGTCCAACCCTTAACAAATCGTTAAATCCACCACCTCATCCCATTGATTATAAACACATAAAAAAGGTCCCGAGTTGGGACCACCCCGCGCTGAACGCAAACCAGCAGAATTGAAAAAGCCCGCCCTTGGCAACAAGGACGGGCTTTCAGTTTTCTTATGGATCGAGATCCTAATGCACCACAGCCTGCGCCGGACGCTCGCGACGCGAGGCCGACACGCGGTCCCCGATGATCAAGCCATCCGCCCCAGCGCTGACTTTGATCGTCGCGCCATCCAGCACGTCGCCCGACAGGATCATCTCGGCCAGCGGGTTTTGCAGGTGGTTCTGGATCACCCGTTTCAGCGGACGCGCGCCAAACACCGGATCGTAGCCTTCATCCGCCAGCCAAGCTTTGGCCTGCGGGTCAAGATCCAGCGTGATCTTGCGGCTGACCAGACGGGCCTCAAGTTTGCGGAGCTGAATCTCAACGATACCCGCCATATCGACACGGTTCAGACGATCAAAGATGATCTGCTCATCCAGACGGTTCAGGAATTCCGGGCGGAAATGCTGCCGCACCGCTTCCATCACCTGCGCCCGCGCACCTGCCTGATCGGCACCTTCCGGCAGTTCCGACAAAGCCCGCGCGCCAAGGTTGCTGGTCAGGATGATCAGCGTTTGCTTGAAGCTGACGGTGCGGCCCTGACCATCGGTCAGCATGCCATCGTCCAGCACTTGCAGCAGCACGTTGAACACGTCGGGGTGGGCTTTTTCCACCTCGTCAAACAGCACCACCTGATAAGGGCGGCGCCGAACGGCTTCGGTCAGAACGCCACCCTCATCATAGCCAACATAGCCCGGAGGCGCGCCGATCAGGCGCGAGACCGAGTGTTTCTCCATGAATTCGGACATATCAATCCGCACCATCGCCGCGTCGTCGTCGAACAGATATTCGGCAACGGCTTTGGTCAGCTCGGTTTTCCCCACGCCGGTTGGCCCGAGGAACAGGAAGCTGCCCAAAGGCCGCCCCTCATCGTTCAGCCCAGCCCGCGCGCGCCGCACAGCATTGGCCACGGCGGTGACGGCGGCGTTTTGGCCGATCACCCGACGCCCAAGCTCTTCCTCCATCTTCAGCAGCTTTTCACGCTGGCCTTCCAGCATCTTGGCCACTGGAATCCCGGTCCAACGTTCGACCACTTCAGCAATCTGCTCGGGGCGCACGGCTTCGGATACCAAAGCATCGCCTTCGCGCGCCTCAGCCTCGGCCAGTTGCTTTTCCAGCCCCGGAATGATGCCATAAGACAATTCACCTGCACGGCCCAGATTGCCGTCGCGCTTGACCTGATCCAGCTCGGCGCGGAAGCGGTCGAGTTGCTCTTTCAGATCACGCGCGCCTTCCAGTTTGTCACGCTCTGCCTGCCATTTGGCGGTCATCGCGTCGGATTGCTCCAGCAGGTTCGACAGTTCCATCTCCAGCTTTTCCAGACGGTCTTTGCTGGCGGCATCGTCCTCTTTCTTCAGCGCCTCGGCCTCGATTTGCAGTTGCAGGATCTGGCGATCCAACTGGTCGAGTTCTTCGGGCTTGCTGTCTACCTCCATCCGCAGACGGCTGGCCGCTTCGTCCACAAGGTCGATGGCCTTATCGGGCAGGAAACGGTCGGTGATGTAGCGGTGGCTGAGCGTTGCGGCAGCCACGAGCGCAGAGTCAGAAATCCGCACGCCGTGGTGAAGTTCGTATTTCTCTTTGATACCGCGCAGAATCGAAATGGTGTCTTCAACCGTCGGTTCAGAGACCATAACCGGCTGGAACCGACGCGCCAAAGCCGCGTCCTTCTCGACATACTTGCGGTATTCATCCAGCGTGGTGGCGCCAACGCAGTGCAACTCACCCCGCGCCAAGGCGGGTTTGATCAGGTTGGCGGCATCCATCGCGCCATCGGATTTGCCCGCGCCGACCAACGTGTGCATCTCGTCGATGAACAGGATGATATCGCCCGCTGCAGCGGTGACCTCGTTCAACACGCCTTTCAGACGTTCCTCAAACTCACCGCGATACTTCGCGCCGGCGATCAGAGCGCCCATGTCCAGCGCCATCAGTTTCTTGTGGCGCAGGCTCTCTGGCACGTCGCCGTTGATGATGCGCAAAGCCAGACCCTCGGCAATCGCGGTTTTACCGACTCCAGGCTCACCGATCAGCACGGGGTTGTTCTTGGTACGGCGGGAAAGCACCTGCATGGTGCGGCGGATTTCTTCGTCACGGCCAATGATCGGGTCGATCTTGCCTTGCTCGGCAGCCTCGGTCAGATCACGGGCATATTTCTTCAGCGCATCATAGGTTTCTTCAGCCGAAGCACTGTCCGCCGTGCGACCCTTGCGAATGTCATTGATCGCCGAGTTCAGCTTTTGGGGGCTGACTGCGCCTGCGTCCAAGGCATCCTTGGCGGCGGATTTCACCATGCCCAAAGCCATCAGCAGACGTTCCACTGGCACGAAAGAATCGCCCGCCTTCTTGGCCAGCTTTTCAGCCTCATCCAGCACTTTCACAAGGCCGGGGTCCATGAACGGCTGCGCATCACCCGAGACTTTCGGCAACTTGCCCATCGCCAAGGCCAGCGATTCCACCACCCGCGCAGGCTCGCCGCCAGCGCGACGGATCAGGTTGCTCGCCAGCCCCTGATCATCATCCATCACTGCTTTCAGCAGGTGTTCGGGTGCCAGCCGCTGATGGCTTTCCCGCATGGCAATCGTTTGCGCCGCTTGGATGAAACCGCGCGACCGCTCCGTGAATTTCTCTAAATTCATCGGTATCACTCCTTTTGCTAAGCGCCCCTGCGATGCCCGGATCTCCAGCACATCGACGGTGGCCTTGGGCGATACTTGGGGAGGAGTGGTTTGCTTTGCAATGCCGTGGATCAAAGACATTCAGGCAAATTTATGCAGGGTTTGCGCAGCGATGAACGCGAATCCGCCGATAGGGCTGCATGTGGTCGGCGCGATACCGCCCGTTCTGGCGACTACAACCTAAGGTATGTTGAACGGTCTTGCCCTGCGACGGGTTTGCGGCCCAATCGGTAACCAGAAAAACAAAAAGGCGGCACGGATGCAGGACATTTTGCAGGTATTGATTCACAAGGCCCCGGTGCAAGACGTGCAGCTGCATATCGGCAAAAGCGGCTTGTGCATTGGAGATGCCGCAGAATTACAGCTGCAAGCAGATGGCAGGATCGGGATTTATGCGCTGGCAAAACGGCCCTTGCTGGGGCTGTTGCCGCGCCGCAGCCTGCGCCATCTGGGCTTTCTGGGGCCAGCTGCCACGGCCGTGATGACCGAACCCTTGCAGCACAGCGACCACCTGAGGGTGCGAATCGTTGGTCTGACACCCGAGCATTTGTCACCGAATGGGGCCGCAGAGATTTATATCTCGGTCTGGAGCAACACGCATCGGATGATGGGGGTGCGGCCACCTGTTCCACTTCAGGTCGGCCCGGTTCAGGGCTCGTAACGCACATAAGCGAAGGCGTGCGAATCCGGTGCCCAGTTCGGCACGTTGATCGTGCCTTGGCCGCCGATAAATTCCAGAATGCGGCGGCGGCCATGACCTTTGGGATCGCAGAGGCAGAGCGCCACCGGCAGGTTTGCCGGGTGACCTAAGGTGCCGGGGGGGTAAGCCAGATACAGCAGGAGCTGCCCGTCCGGTGAGGGATGCGGAAACCAGTTGACGTAGTGATCCGCGAACAGCTTGCGCTGGCCTGTGCCATCCGCCGCCATCACCCAGATCTGCGCATGACCGTCACGGTCGCAGTTGTAGTAAATCTGGCGACCATCGGCAGAATAATCCGGCCCGTCGCAATGCCCCTCTCCCTGGGTCAGCCGGGTCTCAAAAGCCCCCAACGCCAAGGTGTAGACGTCGATTACCTTCTTTTCGCCCCGCGCCGCAACATAGGTCAGGGTCGTCCCATCCGGCGACCAGCCATGCCACCAACTCGGGGCCTCGGGAGAGATTTTGATCGGATCGCCGCCGCGAGCCGGAACCATATAGATCTGCGAGCCTTGACCCTCGTGATGCGACGAAATCACGATCTGACGGCCATCGGGGCTGATGCCGTGGTCGTTGTTCAGCTTGACCGCAACACCGGTTTCGACTGGCAGCAAAACGGGGGCATCCAGCGGCACACGGAACAGCCGCCCCTCGGCGTTGACCAAAAGCGTCTTGCCGGAGGGATCCCAGTTCGGCGCCTCGATATGCCGCTCGGTCTGCAAAATCACCCGAGAGGTGGCGCTGGCAAGATCATAAATTTCCAAGAAGCTACGCACAGAAAGACCTTTTCAGAAGAGCGGTAGGGTGGGTGTAGCCCACCGATCCGCGCGGTGGGTTAGACCCACCCTACCCGCGTTCCTTCGGTGTCAGCAGCTTCTTGGGCCGCAGCGCCTCGGCAGCTTTGAACAGGCCAAAAGTCTGGTTGACGTAATTCACCACGCCGCCGATCTGATCCATATATTTCTGCAACTCGGGGGTTTTCTCGGCTTCAACCACCTGCACCGGACGATCCGGGCCCTCGGCTTCAAACTGGCAGTAAAACAAAGGCTCACCGCGTTTCAGGATAATGTCTTTCTCAGGCTCGTGCCATTCAAACGCCCACATCAGCGGGCGCGGCCAGATGTTCAGCGGGAAGCGGCCGCCAAAGATCGTGCCCGGCAGTTGCTCGCGGCGGTAATGTGCGAAGGCGGAAAGCTGGGTGATGTAGACCAGCTCATCCGCGATAAAGCAGTAGGGCAACGACATTTGCACGGTAGGGCGATCCGGGTAGCGCCATTCGGTTTCCGACACCAGCGTCATCACCTCACCCAGCTTGTTGGCGCGAATGGGCGATGCCGCTCCGGCCCGGTTGATCAGATGCGGCTTGCCTTTGTCGTCTCGGCCAAAGCCAAGATGCATGTCAAACGGGCATTTGATCATGAAGTAGCGGCTTTCCAGCTGGATCACCGCCGGGCAACGGCTGGCCGATTTGGAATGAGCCTTGTTCGTTTGGCGAAACAGCACCCGCTCGGGCGGATCATACATCACCGCACCTTTGTCCTGCGTCAGAAACCAGCCGATGGTCACAGGTCCAGATTTCGGGCCTTCCTCGGGGCGCTCAAAGGTAAGGTTGATGTCCATGCGCAGGCCTTTCGTTTTCGCCAAAGTCGGCGCAAAGCCGTCTGCTGTCAATCTGCGGCGCGGACCAGTTGCGACCCGGCTTGTGGCGCCAGCTTGGCGAAGATCACCGCAGAAGACAGCGACAGCAAGGCGATCACGATGAACACGATGGGGAAGTTGCCTAGATCGGTGGCTGATGTGCCGCGCAGATAGCCCGCGCCCTCCAGCGTCATCGCGGCCAAGGTGATGCCGATGGAACCGGAAAGTTGCTGCAGAACAGCGGTGAAAGAGGTGGCCGAGGAAAGCCGCTCGGATGGCACCTCGGCATAGGCGATGGCGTTGACCGAGGTGAATTGCAGCGACCGTGACAGCCCGCCCACGAACAAGACCACCAGCATCAACAGCCACGGCGTTTGTGGGGTGAAGCCTGCGGGGGCGAGAATGAACGCCGAGGAAATCAGGGCATTGACCAGCAAGACCCGGCGGAAGCCAAAGCGGCGCAGGATCGGTTGGGCTGCGAATTTCAAAACCAGCGCGCCGATGCCCGAGGCGAAGGTGATCATGCCGGATTGGAACGGGTTCAGCCCGAAGCCGAGTTGCAGCATCAGCGGCAGCAGGAACGGCAACGCGCCGACGCCGACACGGAACAGCGTGCCTGCGGTGACAGAGATGCGGAAGGTCGGCAGCGCCAGCAGGCGCAGGTCGACCATCGGATTGGCCACCCGCAGGGCATGGCGGACGTAAAGAGCGATCAGGGCCGCACCCCCACCCATCAGAGTGAATACCGCGAGAGGGGGCGCAAGGTTCAGACCCATCAGCGTCGCGCCGGTCAGGAATCCCGCAAGGCCGGGACCGAGCAGCAGGAAGCCAGCGGTGTCAAAGCTGCGGGGTTCAGGCTCGCGCAGGTCGGGGATGTAGAGGGTGGCTAGGATCACGCCCAGCACGGCGATGGGGATGTTGATCCAGAAGATCCAGCGCCAATCCCAATAGGTGGTGATGTAGCCGCCCAGGGGTGGCCCCAGCACCGGGCCCAAAAGCGCAGGCACGGTCAGCCAGGCCAGCGCGCCCACCAGCCCGGCGCGGGGGGTGCCGCGCAGCACGATCAGGCGGCCCACCGGGGTCATCATCGACCCGCCGATCCCTTGCAGGGCGCGGGCGGCGACGAGTTCGATCAGGTTGGTGGAGAGGGCGCAGGCGATGGAGCCCAGGGCAAAAACCACGATGGCGGCGCGGAAGATTTTGCGGGCCCCGAACCGGTCGGCCATCCAGCCGGAGGCGGGGATGAAGACGGCGAGGGCGAGCAGGTAGGTGGTGAGGACCAGCTTCAGGTGGATCGGGTCGGAGTTCAGATCCTTCGCGATCTGCGGCAGGGAGGTAGAGAGGACGGAGCTGTCAATATTCTCCATCAGCAGGGCTGTCGCGACGATCAGGGGGAGGATGCGGGCGGAGGGCATGGCGGGACAATCCCCCAAGCTGCGGACGGGTGCAAGGGTGGTTTGGAGGGGTGGCACGCGGTTGTGAAGGGGGTGGGATTTGGGGGTTTGGGTGTGGTCCCGAGTTGGGACCATTTGGTTTATGGTTTGGGATCAGTGAGTTACGAATTTTTTAATGAAGGGTTAACCAGTTTTGAGGCTGGGGTTGGGCAAGTTCTGGAGGAACTGCCCTACAACGGCGAATGGAACGACTCGAGTCAGGGAAAGCAATGGTGTGACGGCTAAGCAAGGCAAAGCTGCGGTTCAGGTGAAGCGCAACACAGGGTCGTGCCCGACCTCGGGATGGCGCGCCGACGCTTGTTCTAGGCGCTTACTGGGTCAACGACTCCCACCGAATTTCTGCTGGTGCCGTTGCAAACGCGCCCTCCCGGGAGGAGGTCGGGCGCGGCCCGGCGGGCTTCACCCTTGATTCCGGGCAAAAAGAGGTGGTGGGTTTCATGTCAGCAATGGAGTTATAGCGACGTTTGACGCCGGTAGAAGCATCACCCTAAACACGCTGCAAGCCTTTGCGGGGCGGTTCCGAGTCTGGGGTTTTTACATTCCATACGAGCCCCAGTTTCTGCAAAACCCAGATGAAATAATAGCCCGGATCGAGCTGCCCGCGTTCGACCCCCAGCTTGGCGGAATGCGGGAAGGCGTGGTGGTTGCCGTGCCAGTTTTCGCCAAAGGTCAGCAGGCTGATGCCGGGGATGTTGTAGCCTTGCACGGGCAGACCGGAAATGCGCCAACCCTGATGGCCGCGTCGGTGCGAGAAATGCCCGACCAGCCAATGTCCAACAAGTGAGACAAATATCCGCAGCGAGCAACCCCACAAAACCCAAGCCCAGCCGCCGAAAGCATAGAGCAGCAGCGCAACGGGAAGTTGCTGCCACATCCATGTCTTCTCGATGAAGCGGTAGGTGCGGTCTTGTCCTACGCGATCTTCCAGAACGAATTCGGGCGGGTGGTCCAGACGAAACTCGCAGCAAAGTTGCCACCATGCGTCGCGCCAGAAGGCGGCTTGATGGGCGGGATGCGGCGGGCATTCGGTTTGGCGTTGATGCCAGTCGCGCAGATCATGGGTGCGGATCATGCCGATCGGCCCCGCCATGCTGACAAGGGTGCCAAGCCAGACAAAGGTGTATTCAACGACCCGTGGAGTTTCAAAGCTGCGATGGATCAGCAGGCGGTGCATTCCCACCGAATGGCCCGCGCAGATGGTCACGGCTGTCAATCCGAGAAAGACCAGCAGGGCGTCAAGTTGTGGATACAGCAGGACCCCGGTGATCCCGGCAAGGCCATGCCCGAACAGCCAGAGCGTTTTGACGGGCAGGCATCTGACGCGGCCTTGAAGGGCCGATGTTTCTGCGGTGACGTGGAAGCGGTCGGTTGAAACGAGGTGCGCCATCCCGCCAGTCTAGAGGGGTTCTGTGTGTTTGGAAGCGTTTTAGCTGCGCCCCCCTATAACAACCCCTCCGCCCCGAAATGCTTTGGGAAGAACGCCATCGCGGCGGCGTGGACGGTTTGCAGGGCCTCGGTCGCACTGTACGGTTCGCGGGTGGAGATCAGGTCGACCCAGACGCCTTCGGAGGTGACGCGCAGGACGCGGGAGATCAGGATGGGGTCGCCGGGGTAGCGGCCTTCGCGGAGTAGCGCGGCGCAGATTTCTTCCAGTTTGGTGATGTAGAGCCGGTCATTCTCGCCGCATTTGGCTTGGTAGAGCGGGCGGCTTTGCGCCTCGCCCCAGAACGACAGCCATGCGGCGAGACGGGCGGGGGTGCAGATCGCGGGTTCGAAATCGGCGCGGATCAGGGCGTCGAGTTGATGGGCGGGGGAGGGGCCAGCGGCGGTGAGGGCTGCGTCCCAGTTCTGGCGGTATTCGTCGGACAGATAGCCGAGGGTTTCGGCCAAAAGCGCGTCTTTGGTCTGGAAATGGAAGTTGACGAGGCCATGCGAGATGCCCGCGCGGCGCGCCACATCGGTGAGGGTGGTGCGGGCATAGCCCTGCTCGGCCAGCACCTCGATGGTGGCCTCGATCACTTGGGCGCGGCGGGTTTCGCGCGACAGTTTGCGCGGCGGGGGAATCGTGGGTGCGTGGTTCATGGCGCTTTCTTAGCTGAAATATCGCTTTTGATATGCTACAGATATTCTGATTGACAGACCAGTCAGAATCTTGCGAGCATGCGGAAACAGCAATGGTTTGCCATGACTCAGGTCTCGCCTCTGCCTTCGCCACGTCTGGAGTTCTGCCCTGCGACGCTTCCGGCAGCGGTCTATGTCGATGCCGATTGGTATGCGCGCGAGATGGCAACGGTGTTCGCGCAGAACTGGATTTGCGTCGGGCGGCTGGAGGATTTTGGCCGCGGTATGATGCGGCGGGTGCAGGTGGGCGCTGCGGATGTGATCGTGTGCCGGGCGGCGGCGGGTGGCGTTTCGGCGTTCCATAACAGCTGTCGGCATCGCGGGTCGGAATTGTGCCGCGAGGCGGTGGAGCCGTTGGGCAAGCTGATCCGCTGCCCCTATCACGCCTTTGCCTATGCGGCGGATGACGGGCGGTTGGTGGCGACGGGGCATGCGGTGCCTACGGCGGATTTTGATCGGGCTGCGCATGGCTTGCTGGCGGTGGCTTGGCGGGTTTGGGCGGGGTTTTTGTTTCTGAATACGGCTGACGCGCCGCGCGATCTGGTGGCGGATGTGGATCTGGCCGTGCTCGATCATTGGCCGATGCAGGGGCTGGTGACGGGGCATGTCTGGCGGGCCCAGATTGCCTGTAATTGGAAGGTGTTCTGGGAGAATTACTCGGAATGTCTGCATTGTCCGGGGATACATCCTGAGCTGTGCGACCTGGTGCCGATCTATGGGCGGGGGATCATGGCGGCGTCGGAGGCTGTCGGTTTGGCGGGGGAAGTGCCCTCGGGGAACCTGAAGCTGGGGGCGGAAAGCTGGACTGTTGGCGGGGCGGCGTGTGGGCCGGTGTTTGCGGGGCTGACCGAAGCGGAGCGGGCGGCGGGGTATCAGTTCGTGACGTTCTGGCCGACGGCTTATGTGGTGGCGCATGTCGATCATGTGCGCTCGGTGCGGATCGTGCCGCTGGGGCCACTCAGGACGGCGCTGATGGTGGAGTGGTATTTCCCGGCTGAGACCTTGGCGCAGCCGGGGTTTGATGCAAGCGAGGTGGCCGATTTCGCCAAGATCGTGCTGCGGCAGGATGGCTGCGCGGCAGAGATGAACCAGCGGGGGATGATGTCGCTCGCTTATCGCGGTGGCACGTTGATGCCCGAGGAATATGAGATTCACCGCTTTCACCAATGGCTTTTACAGGAAATGGAGGTCAGCTGATGACCCAACATGATGCAGCCAGCATGACTGTGCCGAATGACTGGGATCGCCGGGGGCTTCCGGCCTGGACTTATCACTCGGACGCGATGTTCGCGCTGGAGCGTGAGCGGCTGTTCCTGACGCATTGGCAGGTGGTCGGGCACGTCAATGATGTGGCCGAGCCGGGGAATTGGCTGGCGTTTGACCTTTTGGGCGAGCGCGCGGTGGTGATGCGGGGGCAGGATGGTGTGGTGCGGGCGTTTCACAACCTGTGCCGCCATCGCGGTGCGCGGGTGGTGGAGGGCGAGAAGGGGCATTGCAAGGGCGCGTTGGTGTGTCCGTTCCACGGCTGGGTGTATAATCTGGACGGGTCGTTGCGGGGGGCGGCGCAGCCTTCCAGCTTTGGCGGGTTGGATCGGGCGCAGTTCGGGCTGAAGCCGATCGAGATGGAGGTGTTTCACGGCTTTATCTTCATCCGGTTCTTTGCGGGGCCACAGCCAAGCGTGGCGGAAATGCTGGCCCCCTATGCCGCCGATTTCGCGGGCTATCGCAGCGAAGGCGTGCAGCCCTTGGATATGCCGCATTGGTCAACCGATCTGCCGGTGAACTGGAAATCGGTGCGCGATGTCGACAATGAGGGCTACCATGTGCCAATGGCGCATCCGGCGTTGCAGGATCTTTATGGCCGGACGTATCGCGATCTGCATCTGGATGGCGGGTTGAACGTGTCAATCGGCAGTTTTGGTGATGCCCCGGCGCGGCGGTGGTCGGTGAAGATGTATCTGGCGATCACCGAGCGGCAGGAGTGGCTGCCAGAGCATTTGCAGACGGTCTGGACCTATTACGGGCTGTTCCCAAATGCGGTGTTCGCCTTCACGCCGGAATCGGTGCAGTTTTATCAGGAAATTCCGATCTCTCCGGGCAAGACACGGGTGACGGGGCGGATTTATCGGCAGCCCGTGGAAAGCCGCCGCATGAAGGCCGCGCGCTATCTGGCGTATCGGATTGACCGCGACACCTCGGCCGAGGATCAGCAACTGTCGATCTGGTCGAACGAGTCGATGCTGTCGACGGCGTTTGAGGGCTTTCATCTGTCAGACCTCGAATATGGGCTGAAGCGGCACCATGACAGCCTGCGGGCGCTGATGCCGGTGATGACTTTGCCTGTGGCCCCGCCCGAGGCTGAAATCGCCAGCCGCAATGATGAATTGATTTGCCAGACCAAAGTGCAGGCGTAACCTGCATGGAAACCATAAAATCAGGGAGACGGCCATGAAACTGACAAGACGCCACGCGCTTGGACTGCTTGGCGGCACTTTGGCCGCACCCTATGCCCGGCCCTCTTGGGCGCAGGCGACAACGGTGAATGTCTACAACTGGTCGGACTACATCGGTGAGACGACACTGGCGGATTTTGAGGCGGAAACCGGGATCGGGGTGGTTTACGACCTTTACGCCTCGGCCGAAGAGATGCAGGCGAAGATGCTGGCGGGATCGACCGGCTATGATGTGGTGCTGATGTCGAGCCTGAAACTGGCAAGTTTCATCACCGCCGGGGTGTATCAGAAGCCAGATCGCGCCAAGCTGACCAACTGGAAGAACCTTGATCCGGCGATCCTGAAGATTGTTGAAGGCTTCGACCCGGGCAACCAATATGGCGTGCCGTATATGTGGGGCTCGGTTGGCTTTACCTTCAACATGGACATGGTGAAAGAACGCCTGCCGGATGCGGATTTGTCGGATCTGGGGGTGCTGCTGAACCCGGAAAACGCGGCGAAGCTGGCGGATTGCGGGATATCCTTGCTGGATAGCCCGACCGATTTTGGCTTTATGGTGCTGAGCTATCTGGGCTTGGATGCAAGTTCTGCGCGCGAACCGGAATATCGCAAGATGGCCGAGGCGGTGGCACCGATCCGGCAGTATGTCAGCACCTTCGACAATGCCAACTACCTGAACACGCTGCCGAATGGCGAGATTTGCATGGCGAACACCTGGTCAGGCGATTACGGCGTGGCGAAAACCCGGGCGGCTGAGGCGGGGATCAAGATTGACCTGCAATATTTCGTGCCGAAAACCGGCGCGCCTGCGTGGTTTGACAACTGGTGCATTCCCACCGATGCGGCGAATGTCGAAGGCGCGCACAAGTTTCTGGATTACCTGCTGCGGCCCGAAGTGATCGCGGCTTGCACCAATTTCACCGGCTATGCCAATGCCAACCAAGCCGCGACGGCTTTGGTTGACCCTGCGATCACCGCCGACCCTGCGGTGTACCCGGATGCCGAAACCATGAGCCGACTTTACACCCCCGCACCGCAATCCGAGGAGCAGGATCGCGAGATCACCCGGATCTGGGCTGAGATCAAGGCGGGTTAAGGTGGCGGACCCGTTCATCCGTATCGACAATGTGTCGAAGAAATTCGGCACATTTCAGGCCGTGCAAGATGTATCGCTGACCGTGGCGCAGGGCGAGATCTTCTCGCTGCTGGGCGGGTCGGGGTGCGGCAAGACCACTCTGCTGCGGATGCTGGCGGGGTTTGAAGAGCCGACGGCGGGCCAGATTTTCATCGACGGGCAGGATATGGCGGGGGTGCCGCCGTGGCAGCGCCCGGTGCATATGATGTTCCAAAGCTACGCCTTGTTCCCGCATATGAGCGTGGAAAAGAACGTCGGCTACGGGCTGAAACATGAGGATATGACGGCGGATCAGCGCAAAGCCCGCGTGGCGGAGATGCTGGAACTGGTGCAGTTGACGCCGTTTGGGCATCGCAAACCGCATCAAATCTCGGGCGGGCAGCGGCAACGGGTGGCCTTGGCGCGGGCTTTGGCGCGGCAGCCAAAGCTGTTGTTGCTGGATGAGCCGCTGGCCGCTTTGGACAAGAAGCTGCGCGAGCATACCCAGTTTGAGCTGATGTCTATTCAAGAGCGGACCGGCGTGACGTTCATCGTGGTGACGCATGATCAGGAGGAAGCGATGACGCTTTCGGACCGGATCGCGGTGATGGACAAGGGGCGGGTGCGGCAAGTGGGGGCACCGACCGAGATTTACGAATACCCGAACTCGCGGTTCGTGGCGGGGTTTATCGGCTCTATCACCGCGTTTCCGGCCAAGGTTGCGGCGCTGACGGGGGATATGGCGACGGTGCAGGTGGCGGCGTTTCAGGCTGCGGTGCAGGCGCGGGCGGTGCCGGGGCTAAACGTGGGGCAAGAGGTGACACTGGCGGTACGGCCTGAAAAGCTGGTGATCAGTCAGGCGCGGCCCGAAGGGGAGAATGTGTTCGCGGGGCAGGTCAAGGATCTGGCCTATTTCGGCAAGGATAGTCTCTATCGCATCACGCTGCCGTCGGGCGAGTTGATCTCGGTGCATTCGGTCAATGCGGGGCGTTCTGCGGGTGGACGGCCAGATTGGGATGACCAAGTTTACCTTAGCTTCGCGCCGAGTGCCGCGATTTTGCTGGTGGAATGATGCGCAACCGGATCGCGCATTGGCTACAGGGGCGCGGCTATCGCGGGGTGATCATCGGGTTGCCGTATATCTGGCTGCTGCTGTTTTTCTTCATCCCGTTCTGTCTGGTGCTGGCGATTTCCTTTGGCACCCGCACGCCCACCGCGCCGCCGTTTGGTTATGGTGGTGAACATCCGTGGATCAGCTTTGTCGGCTATTCGCGACTGTTCCACGACGATCTGTATATCCGGGCGTTTCTGGTCAGTTTGAGCAATGCGGCGACGGCGACGGTTTTGTGCCTGTTGCTGGGCTATCCGATGTCACTGGCTTTGACGCGGGTGTCGTCAAGTTGGCGTAACATCTTGTTGATGCTGGTGATTTTGCCGTTCTGGACCTCATTCCTTTTGCGAGTCTATGCGTGGATGGGGCTGATGGGAAAAAACTCGTGGTTCAACGGCCTGCTGACCGATGCCTATAATCTGCTGACCCCGGCAAGCTGGGCGATCACTTCGGTGCCGATGATGCACAGCAATTTCGCGGTGGTGCTGGTGATGGTCTACACCTACCTGCCGTTCATGATCCTGCCTTTGTATGCCAATCTGGAGCGGTTAGACCCGGTGCTGGACGAGGCCGCGATGGACTTGGGCTCGCGTCCGTTCCGGGTGTTTCTGGACGTGACCCTACCGCAATCCCTGCCGGGGATTATCGCGGGGGCTATGCTGGTGTTCATTCCGGCGGCGGGCGAGTTGGTTATTCCGACATTGGTGGGTGATGCCTCCAGCCCGATGATCGGGCGGGTGATTGCGGATGAGTTTTCCTCGGCCTCGGATTGGCCGATGGCGGCTTCGGTGGCGATTGTGCTGCTGTTGCTGATGGTCGGGCCGATGATGCTGTACACGCATTATCAAGGACGCGCCGAAACCGGGGAGGACGCACCATGAGACGCCGCCCCGTGTTTCTGATCACCGTGATGTGTTTTGGCTTCGCGTTCTTCTACATCCCGATCTTGTCGATGATGGTCTATTCCTTCAATGGATCACGGCTGGCGACGGTGTGGGGTGGGTTTTCGACCAAGTGGTATGTCTCGCTTTTCTCGAACAAACAGGTCGTGGCGGCGCTGCTGTTGTCGCTGAAGATCGCGGTGGTTTCGGCCACGGCAGCGACGATTTTTGGCACGATGGCGGGGATCACCTTGGCGCGGTTTCGGCGGTTCAAGGGGCGGACGTTGTTTTCCGGGCTGGTGACGGCGCCGTTGATCATGCCCGAGGTGATCACCGGGATTTCCTCGCTGATGCTGTTCATCCTGATGGCGAAATGGCTGGGCTGGCCAGCCTCGCGCGGCTTCACCACGGTGACTCTGGCGCATATCACCTTTTCGATGGTGTTTGTGACCACGATCATTCAGTCGCGGATGTTGCAAGCGGATCGGGCGATTGAAGAAGCCGCGATGGATCTGGGATCGAAGCCTTGGGCGGTACTGTTTGACATCACCTTGCCGGTGATCTTTCCGGCGATCCTGTCGGGGTGGCTGCTGGCGTTTACCATTTCGCTGGACGATGTGGTGATCACCTCGTTCACCACCGGGCCGGGGAACACCACCTTGCCGCTGTTGATCTGGTCGAAGGTCAAGCTGGGGGTGACGCCGGATATCAATGCTTTGGCGACTTTGACGGTGCTGGTGGTGGGTGTGGGTGTGGCTTTGGCGGGGTATCTGTTGAACCGCGCTGAGAAGCGGCGCGAGGCGGATGCGCGGATGGCGTATCGGTCCAATGAGTGAGGGCGTGCACATTCCGCTGGGTCTGCCCGGATCGGGACGGCACCGCTATGCGGCGGCGATGACACTATTTCAGGCGGGGATGATTTCCGAGGCGGCTTTGGAAGTTTATCGCATATGCTCGCCTTTAGATTGCCAAGATCCCCTGTCTTTGCTGCTAGAGCGAGAGTTGGATTTACCGCCGAAGGAGCATCATGACTGAGACTTTGATTTACAACGCCCGTATCCGGACGATGGACCCTGCCTGCCCGATGGCCGAGGCCGTCTTGCTGCGTGATGGGCTGGTGGTGGCGCTGGGCGATGCGGCTGAACTGACCGCGCGGGCCGGGGCGCGGCGGATTGATGCGGGCGGGCGGCTGGTGCTGCCGGGGTTTCAGGATGCACATATCCATTTGCTGAATGGCGGCACCGATCTGGTGGAGACTGCGCAGCTTTATGATTGCGTGACGTTGGGCGAAATTCAGACCGCGATGGCGGATCATGCGGCGACGCAAGGCGGGCCGATGATCTGGGGCGCGGGCTGGCAGAGTGGCTTCTTCGGCGACCATAACCTGACGCGCGCGGTGTTGGATGTGGTGGTGCCGGATCGGCCCTGCCTGATCTACGATGGCAACTTTCACAACGCCTGTCTGAACTCGGCTGCCTTGGCGATGATCGGGGTGGGGGCGGACACGCCTGACCCGTTGAACGGCCATATCGTGCGCGATGCGCGGGGGGTGGCGACGGGGATGCTGCATGAAGAGGCGATCAACTGGGCGACGGCGCGGCTGCCGCAGACGGGTGACGAGGTGCGGCGGCAGGGGTTGCGGGCGGGGATGGCTTTGGCCAACAAGCACGGCATCACCGGGGTGATTGATCCGTGGATTCTCGATCATCATGCGCGGATTTACAGCGGAGCGCTTGACCGCGATGCGTTGACGCTGCGGGTGGCGGGGGCTTGTCTGGTGACGGCGGCGGATACGGTCGAGACGATGATGACCCGGCTGCGCAGTCTTCGCGCGGCGCATGGCGGGCAGGATTTTCATCTGAACGCGGCGAAGTTTTTCCTTGATGGCGGGCTGGAGAACCGCACGGCGGCGATGCTGGCGCCTTATGCCGATACGGCGGGGGGCAATGCGGCGCTGATGTTTCCGCAAGAGCAGATCGACGCTTTGTTTGTAGCACTGGATGCGGAACGGTTTCAGATTCATGTGCATTGCATTGGCGATGCGGCAACCCATGCCGCGCTGAACGGATTTGCTGCGGCGCGGGCTGCGAATGGGGCTTGGCCTTCGCTGCACCAGATTGCGCATTGTCAGGTGGTGGATCCTGCCGATTTCCCGCGCTTTGCGGCTTTGGGGGTGATGGCGAATCTGCAACCGCTTTGGGCCTGCAATGACCCGATCATCCCGGATGAAACCATGCTGATGATCGGCGCGGATCGCGCAGCGCAGACCTATGCGTTTCGGTCCTTGATCGACGCGGGCGCGCCCTATTGCATCAACTCGGACTGGGCGGTGACCACGTTGAACCCGTTTGAGATCATCGGCACGGCGGTGACGCGCGAACCGCCACGGGCGCGCGGCGTGGCGGAACCGTTCTTCCCGGATCAGCGGATGACGGTGGCCGAGGCGGTTTTGGGCTACACCACCCACGCCGCAGCGGCCTGCTGGCGCGGACATTATACCGGCGCGCTGAAGCCGGGTTATTCCGCCGATCTGATCGTGCTCGAC
Organism: Cypionkella sp.; assembly: GCF_034376685.1. Taxonomy (GTDB): domain Bacteria; phylum Pseudomonadota; class Alphaproteobacteria; order Rhodobacterales; family Rhodobacteraceae; genus Cypionkella. Next base: position 47,121 of record NZ_JAXMJJ010000078.1, on the reverse strand, counting down.
CGCGATATTTTCAGCGTTCATCCTTACGCGATTGCCGAAACGCGGGTGCTGATGACGCTGTTCAAAGGCCGCGAAGTTTACCGCGCGCCGCATTTTTCCAACTGAAAGGCTGCTGAAATGACCCTTGAGATGAAACCGATGGCAGCGGGTGACCGCCGGATTGCCAATATCCACACCGCGAAGTTTGAGGAATTTGTCTACCCGGATGGTCTGGCGTTGGGCGATGCGATCTTGCAGCATGACACCGATCTGCCGCTGGGCACGGGGTTCCACGTCTACCGGATGCCCGCAGGGATGACGACGCGCAGCCATCGCCACATGGGGCATGAGCAGTTTCTGATCCTTGAGGGCGAGCTGATTGAAAGCGACGGCACGGTGTTTCGCGCCGGCGATCTGGTGTTTTACCGCGATGGCACCGAGCATAACTCCTACACCCCGAACGGCTGCCTGCTGGCGGTGCATATCGTCGGGCCGGAACAGCCGCTGGAATAGGGTTAGCTGCTGATTCAGGACGTTCTGCGGGCCATCAGCCAGACGAAGAACAGCCCGCCGGTCAGGCCGGTGACGATGCCGATCGGCATATCCTCGGGGGCCATGACGATGCGGGCGGTGGTGTCGGCCCATGTCAGGAAGATCGCGCCTGCCAGTGCCGATAGCGGCAGCACGCGGGCGTTGTCACCGCCAACGATCAGGCGGACCAGATGCGGCATCATCAGACCGACGAAGCCGATGATGCCGGAAAACGCCACCATCACCCCGGTGATCAGCGCGCCTGCGACGAACACCGACAGGCGAAAGCGGGCGATGGGGATGCCGAGGCTGGCCGCAGTTTCATCGCCCAGGCTCATCGCGTTCAGATCGGGGGCGCGGTGCCACAGCCACAGGCCGGTGGGGATCAACACGGCCAGCGGGAACAACAGATGCGGCCATTGCGCGAGGCCAAGGCCGCCCAGCATCCAGAACACAACGGTATGGGTGGCGCGCGGGTCACCGAGGAAGATCAGGATGTTTGCGCCCGCCATGATGATGAAGCTGACAGCAACGCCTGCCAGCACAAGGCGGTCGGCGGATGTGGCGCGGGCGAATTGGGCGATGCCAAGGACGAGGGCGGTGGCGGCCAAGGCTCCGGCGAATGCCAGCAAAGGGACGGTGAGCAGGCCAAGGAACATGCCGGTGTGCATCAGCGCAAGGATCGCCCCGAACGCGCCGCCAGAGGAGATGCCCAGCAAGTGCGGATCGGCGAGGGGGTTGCGGGTGACGGCTTGCAGGGCGGCTCCGGTCAGACCCAATCCCGCACCGACGAGGGCGGCGAGGATGGCGCGGGGAAAGCGGATGTCCCAGACGATGGCCTCACGACCTTGGCTCCAAGTGACCGGGATTGTGTCGGGGGCGAGGTGATTGACGGCGACGCCCCAGACGGTGGCCAGCGGGATCGGCACAGCACCAATGGAAACGGCGAGCAGGATCGACAGCAGCAAAGCGCCAAGGCCCGCCAGCACAAACGCGGTGCGGCGAGACAGGTGCCACACGGTTGTGGCGGTGGTGGTTTGCGTCAGATCAGCCATTGTCCTGCCCTTCATGGTCGTTCGCGCCGGAGGTTAAGCCCCGGCGCGTAGCAAATCGTTACTGCGCCGCGAAACCCGCGACCAGCTTCTCCACCGCTTTGATATTGCGCGGGCCGGGGGTGGCCTCGACATATTCCAGCACGACGAAACGGTCGTTCTTCACCGCGTCAATGCCCGCGAAGGCCGGGTTGCCCTTCATGAAGGCGATCTTCTGCTCAGCCGTCACATCGCCGTAGTTGACGATGACGATGACCTGCGGGTTGCGTTCTACCACAGGCTCCCACGCCACGGTGGCCCAGCTTTTATCCAGATCGTCCATGATGTTAACGCCACCTGCCGCTTCAATCAGCGCGGTGGGCATGGCGTATTTTCCGGCGGTGAAGGGGGTGTCCTCGCCGCTGTCATAGACGAACACCCGCAGCGGGTTGGCATGATCGACGCCTGCGGTGACTTCGGCGAGGCGGGTCTTATACCCTTCAACCAGCGTTTTAGCCTTATCCTCAACGCCGAAAATGGTGCCAAGGTTCAGAATGTCATTATACATGTCATCCATGCTGCTTTTCGCCTTCGCGCCGACGAAAATGCAGCTTTCGGTCAGCTCGTAGGTCTTGATGGCCAAAGGCTCCAGAGTTTCAGGCGTGACTTCACCGCCAACCTTCATGCCGTAATTCCAGCCTGCAAAGAAGAAATCGGCATCAGCGCCAGCGAGCACTTCTTTGGTGGGGTATTTGGCCGAGAGTTCCGGCAACTCCGCCACGCCTTCGCGCATTTCGGGATCGAGAGTTTTCCAGCCGGAAATGCCGGTATAGCCGACCATGCGATCCCGCAGACCCAGCACCAGCATCATCTCGGTCAGGTTCACGTCGTTGGAAATAGCGGCGGCGGGGGCGGCATCGAAGGTCACGTCGCGGTTGCAGCTTTTCACCGTGACGGGAAAGGCTGCGGCAGAGGTGGCGGAGAGCAGCAGGGCAATGAGGGCGAGTTTCATGTGGTATTCCTAGAGATGAAAAGAAAAGCGCGGCGCGGGACCAGAGCGGTCGACGCGGGCGGTGACGTTGAACGCGGTGGCGATGTGATCCACCGAAAGTGCCTGATCGGGCGGGCCATCCGACAGCACGCGGCCCTCGGCCAGCACCAACACCCGGTCGGCGAATTGTGCCGCGAGGGTAAGGTCATGCAGGGTGCAGATCACCGTCAGGCCAAGACCGCGCAGCAGCGCCAGCAGTTCAAGCTGGTGGCGAATATCCAGATGGTTGGTCGGCTCATCCAGAATCAGCACGCGGGGTTCTTGTGCGAGGGCGCGGGCGACCATGACGCGCTGTTTCTCGCCGCCGGACAGGGTGCTGAAAGCGTGGTCGGCAAAGCGGGTCAGGTCGAGGCGGGTGATCGCGGCATTGATCACCTCGGCATCGCGCAGGCTGGCAGCGGCGAAACCGGCTCGGTGCGGCAGGCGTCCCAAGGCCACGATCTGACGCGCGGTCAAGGCGAAATCCGTGGGCTGTTCTTGCAGCACGGCGGCGACCAGACGGGCCGTGTCACGGGCCGAATGCAGCCAGATATCGCGGCCCATCAGGCTGACGGTGCCTTTGCGTGGCGCGACATAGCGATACAGCATCCGCAGCAAAGATGATTTGCCTGCGCCATTCGCGCCGCAGATCGCCATCACCTCGCCCTCTGCCAGCGCAAAGCTGATGTCGCTGAGGATGTCGGGCCTGCGCGGTGGCCCCCAATACAGGCCGCGCGCTTCCAGAATGGGTTGGGTCATTGAAACTGACCCTCTGCGGTGACGATCAATGCGGCGGGGATGCGGGCGAGGGTTGCGCTTGCCAGTTTGCCGGGGCGATCCGCCGCGCGGCACCAACCATCTTCAAGTCGTTGATACAGCTTGGCAAAATCGACCAGCGCATCAATGTCGGCATCCGGGTCAATGTCGCCGAACAGCCATGTCGCCTTGCCTGTGGCCCGCCAAGCGACGGTGCAGGGCCGATCACAGCCCGCCATGCAGGCGGTGCCGGAAATCTCAAAATCTGCCGCCAGTCCTTTGGCTTGCGAGACCGCCGCACGCAGCTTTTCCAGCAGCGCAAGGCCGGGTCGGCAGGGGCTGTCTTTGTGGCGACAGCTTTGGCAGACCAAAATTTGGTGACGCGGTGCGCTCTGCCGCATGGCAGGTTCTTGGGTCAGCGCGGACCCGTGCAGTTCAATCATAGCATCCTTCCCCAGGCGCCCCGCCCGGTCGGTTGTTTCGGCTATGATGGCAGGTCTCCTGACTCGCGGGTCGTGGCTTGCCTGCGCCTTCCCACCCCATCGGGGCAGTGGACTTTGCAGGTTCGCTCACCGCTTACAGTTGCGGGGGCAGTCACGGATTTGGCGGCTAATGCCTACACCACACCGTATTCCCTTTTCATCCGACGCAGCTTTGCGCTTGCCGGAACCATCCCGCGCAAAAGATCGGGTTTGCCCGCCGCTGTCAATCCGCTCAGCGACAAGGGACGGCGGTTTTGCGCCTTATGCGACGTCGAGCCAGCTTTGCTGTTGCGACGAGGCTTGAATGGTTTCCACCAATGTCTGAATGCGCAGGCCCTTGCGGAAGTTGAACGGCTCGGGCGCTTTGCCTGCGATGGCGTTGACATAGCCCGCGACTTCAATCGCCTTCAGGTCATTGAAGCCGATCTGATGGCCAGCGGCGACGCAGAACAACCCGTAGGGGGCGTGATCCGGCCCAGCCTCGATCCGGCGAAAGCCTTGGCGGCCCTTGGCATCGGCGGTGGAGAAGTAGTTGAGAACGTTGAAATGTTCCTGACTGAACGCCAGCGCACCTTTGGTGCCGTAGATCTCAAAATCATGCTGCATCTTGCGACCGGTGGCGATCCAGTTGCCTTCAATGCTGCCCGTGGCACCATTTTCAAACCGCAGGAAGGCGCGGCCAATGTCATCGACCATGACGGCCTTGCGGCCACCTTTGCCATCGGGGCGCTCGGTGATCATGGTGACGCAATCGCCCATCACGCGGTTGATGGGGCCGCAGAGAAATTCGGCGGTGGCAAGCGCATGGCTGCCGATATCGGCCAAAGCGCCACCGCCTGCGGGGTCGTGGCGGAAGGCATAGGGGCCGCTGGCATCGGCCATGTAATCTTCGGCGTGCAGGCCACGGTAGCCCCTGATCTCGCCCAGCTCACCGGCTTGGATCATATCGCGCGCAAGGGCCAGCATCGGGTTGCACAGGTAGTTGAAGCCGACCTGGGTTTTCACGCCTTTGGCTTCTGCCGCGAGGGTCATTTCCAGCGCGTCAGCGGCCATCGGGGCAAGCGGTTTTTCACAATAGACGTGCTTGCCAGCGGCAATCGCCGCCAGCGACATTTCCTTGTGCAAAGCGTTGGGGGCGGTGATCGACACCAGATCAATCGCAGGGTCCGCGATGATGGTGCGCCAGTCGGCGGTGGCATTTGCAAAACCCAGAGTTTGTGCGGCACGGGCGGCGGCCTCATCGGTGATGTCGGCGACCGTGTGGAGTTCCAGATCAAACGGCAATTCGAACACCCGTGGGGCGGAAGTGAAGCCGAATACATGCGCCTTGCCCATGAAACCGGTGCCAATCAGGCCGATGCGGAGTTTGGGTTTGCTCATGGCGGGGCGTCCTTCTGGCGGGTGTGGGGTGAAATCCGCCATAGGGTTGGGGTTGGGTCTGGTCAAGCGCGCGGGGGCGCAGGTTCGTCAAAAGCCATCACGGCGCAGAACCCTGTGGGATTGGCCCGCGTGCTACAGCGTCATCGGGCCATCCGGCACCGGCATACCGCCCGCCACCGCACCCCAGACGGATTGGTCAAAGTTGACGACGGCTCCGGTCATCAGGCCAGCGTCATCAGAGACCAGAAAGTTCACTGCGCGGGCGGCCTCTGCCGGGTCTACCAGACGGCCGAAGGGCAGTTTGGTGGCGGCTTCAGCCTCCCAATCCGCGCCACCTGCGGCGATTTGCAAGGCGCGTTCGTTGTCCGAGGCCATCCAGCCGATGTTCAACTGATTGACCCGAATGCGGTTGGCCATCACCGAAAACGCGGTGTTGGTGGTCAGGGTGGTCAGCGCGCCTTTGCTGGCGCAATAGGCGTTGATAAAGGGTTGCCCCGCCAGCGCCGAGATTGAGCCGATGTTGCAGATCGCCCCCTGAACGCTATCGCGGATCATCAGTTTGATGGCGTCTTGCATCAGGAAATATGGGCCGCGCACATTGACGGCGAACATCCGGTCAAAGAGTTCGGGCGAGGTATCCAGAATGGTGCCGCGATCGGTCAAAGCCCCGGCATTGACCAGCACATCCAGACGGCCAAACAGGCGGTCGGTCTGGGCGATGGCGGCGCGGCAATCCTCGACCGTGCCAAAATCGGCGGCGATGAAATGGGCTTTGGTGCCATAGCTCGCGGTCAGGCTTTGCGCGACAGCCTCACCCCGTGCGGCGTTGCGTCCGGTGATGATGATGCCCGCGGCCCCGGCTGCGGCCAGCCTGTGCGCAATGGCAGCACCGAGACCTTGGGTCGCCCCGGTGATCACGCAGATTTTGCCGTCCATCCGATTGCCGGAAAACATATTCATCAATCCCCGCTGTTGAGCCGTCTTAGAACCACTGCCCCGGCTCCATCAGCCCCAGATCCATCAACTGCTGGCTGTGCCAATCGAACGGCGTCGAGTTGTGCCATTTGAAATCATGGATATCAAAGCGGGAACCCGCGTTCGAGCGCAGGGCTTTCGCGGTGCGGAAGCTGACGATGGCGGTGGTGATGTTGTGGTGCCACGGGCAGGCGTAGGTGTTGTATTCTTCATCCGACAGGGTGAAATCGGGCCGCAGCGTTAGCCCCGGCTTGGTGCGGAACAGCGCGATGCGGTCGATCTTGCGGCGCGGCACCGGGATGTGTTCTTCAAACCGCCAACGCAACCCGCCAAAGAAATCCAGCTGGCGTTCTTTCGGGTAGTTGTGATTGGCGACATCGGGGCGACCCAAGGCATAATAGCCGGATTTATCCAGATGCGCGTGATCCAGCGATACCGCATTGGGAAAGGTGTTCAGATCATCGGCGTAAAGATCAACCACATAGGACAGCATCGCGTCGCGGCGTTCTTCGCTGTGGAAGGCCAGCATTTCGCGGATGTTGCGGGTTTCGCAGAACGGGTGGAACAGGAATTCGGCGTTATAGCAGTAATACAGCCAGATGCCGGGGGCGGCGGCGATGACCTTGTTCACCGCCTCTACCAAGGTCTCGACGGTCGGCACATCATAGCGGATGCGGTGAATTTTGGCCTCAAGCTCGGCGGTGACGGGAATCTCGTCGGGGGCAAACAGCACAAGCTGGACAAACCCGGCCTCAAGATGATGGCGGATGGTGGTGTCGACCTCGACCGCATCTTCGGCAAAGACCAGCGCCAGCGGGCCTTTTGCCAGGACGGTCTTGGCCTCGGACAGAAACTGATCAAGCGACGCGTATTTCATGCCCTGCCTATGTGCCTTTGGCTTGTTTGTCGGCAGAATCTGTTAACAATCCATGCAACGCAAGCCCCGGCGTTGCGAAGCCCGGCACTTTGGCATAGAGGGCAGGCCAGACAGAGGTGCGCTATGGCTGATCCCAAGAAGCTTTTCATCAAGACCTATGGCTGTCAGATGAACGTCTATGACAGCGAGCGCATGGCCGAGGCTATGGGCGCGGATGGCTATGTCGCGACAGACAGCGCCGAAGATGCCGATATGGTGTTGCTGAACACCTGCCATATCCGCGAGAAAGCCGGCGAAAAACTGTATTCCGATCTGGGGCGGCTGAAAAAGCTGAAACTGGCGCGACCGGATGTGAAGATCGGCGTGGCGGGCTGTGTGGCGCAGGCCGAGGGTGCCGAGATCATGCGGCGGATGCCGATTGTCGATCTGGTGGTTGGGCCGCAATCCTATCACCGTCTGCCCGAGATGGCGCGGGCGGGGACGCCGCAAGTCGATACCGATTTCCCGCTGGAAGATAAGTTTGATCTTTTGCCGGAACGCAAAGCCAGCCGTGGCCCGATGGCATTTCTGACGGTGCAGGAAGGCTGCGACAAGTTTTGCGCCTTCTGCGTGGTGCCCTATACCCGTGGGTCCGAAGTGTCGCGCGATCCGCAGCGTATTCTGACCGAAGCGCGCGGCTTGGTGGATAAGGGCGTGCGCGACCTGACGTTGCTGGGGCAGAATGTGAATGCCTACCATGGCGACGGCTGGACCCTGAGCCGCCTGATCCGCGAACTGGCCGAAATCGACGGCTTGCAGCGCATCCGCTACACCACCAGCCATCCCAACGACATGGATGATGACCTGATCGCGGCGCATGGTGATCTGCCCAAGCTGATGCCCTATCTGCATCTGCCGGTGCAATCAGGATCAGATCGCATCCTGAAAGCGATGAACCGCAAGCATACCGCGGAAGCCTATCTGCGCCTGATCGAACGCATCCGCGCGGCGCGGCCCGATATTCTGCTGTCGTCGGATTTCATCGTCGGTTTTCCCGGCGAGACCGATCAGGATTTCGAAGATACCTTGGCGCTGATCCGTGCGGTGAATTATGGTGCGGCCTATAGCTTCAAATACTCCGCCCGCCCCGGCACGCCTGCGGCGGAAAAGCCCGAAATTGATGGCGCCGTCGCGGATGCCCGCCTGCAAACCCTGCAAGCCCTGATCACCGAGCAACAGCGCGGGTTGCAAGAGGCGATGGTCGGACGTGAAGTTGGGGTGCTTTATGAGAAAGCCGGGCGCGAGGCCGGGCAGATGATTGGCAAGTCTGACCACCTGCATGCGGTGTTCGTGAATGACCCGAATGGCCGCGTTGGAGAGCTGGTGCGGGTGAGAATCTTAGCTTCGTCGTCCAACTCTTTGGCAGGCGCGCGTATTTCCTGATTGGCACTCAACCGGCATCGTTTCCCTTGCGTCAGCAAAGGTTACAAAGTGACGATTTTATAGCCAGACACGCAACAGCTAGTCTTGAAAAAGCCATAAATCCATAGATTTTGCTTTACTTCACAAGGCCGCCTCGGCAAACCTTCGCTCATATCTATGTGAATTCAGAATGGTTAAAGGGGAGCTGCCACAGTGGAGCGTTTTTCCAGAGCAGTGCGAATGGCAATCGGGGGCGCGGCACTGGCCGCAGGCCTGATGATGGCAAGCGGGGCAGTGGCGCAGAGCGCGCCGCAGGTCGCGGGCAAGATCGAATGGGGCGTCTGGGTTGACGACGATGGCTGTATGCACTGGTGGGCAGATGGCGGCGTCGAAGGCTATATGCTTGACCGCGTCAATCCCAAGACCGGCAAACCGGTTTGTCTGAAGCGCAACACCTGTCTGGTGCAGAACACCGACACGTTGTTTGCCACCGACAGCTCGAAGCTGACGGCCTATGGCCGCCGCTACCTGACCGATTTCTTCCAGAACGCCGGTGCCTTTGGCTACGCGATCTACGGCCACACCGACAGCCGCGCCTCGGATGAGTACAACATCCGACTGTCGCAGCGCCGGGCTGCTTCGGTGGCAAGTGTTGCCCGCTCGGTCGGGGCTATGGTGGACCGTGAGATTGGCTATGGCGAGCGTCAACCGCGCGCCACCAACGCAACCGCCGCCGGGATGCAGCAAAACCGCCGCGTCGAAGTCGTCTGCTATAAGTGGTGATGAACATGTCAAAAATTACAGTTTTCCCGCTTCTGGCTTTCGCCGCACTGGCGCTTAGCGCCTGCGTTGATGGTTTGACCCCCTATACTGCGGGGCCGGACACGGTGATCGCCACCGCACGCGACACCGGACGTGACCATACCGGTCTGATCGAGGGCGAAGCCGCCATCGCTTATGACCCGGATGGCTGCCAGGGCTGGATCATCGACGATGGCATCGAAGGCTATTCGGGCCGCCGCTACGATCCGGTTTCGGGTCTACCGGTTTGCAACAACCACTATCCGCCGGGCACGGTTCTGGGCAATTACCAGAGCTCGTCGGCACCGCTTCGAGATTACGTTCCGGCGCGCCGGAATTAATTCCCGGTCCATCGAAGCTGTATCATCACAAAGACCACGGAAATCTCCGTGGTCTTTTTTTATTGCCCGGTTCTTGCGCAAAGATGTCGCTGTCATCACTTTGATATCAAGAACACGCAGGTTGTTCTTGCCAGAGTATTTGGCGGGCCTACACTACATATAGACGTCACCTGAACCGCAAGGAGATCCCTTTGGGCATCAGCGCGCTAACGCCCCCGACCCGTTCCGAGGATATTGTCGAGACTGTCCTCGAATTTCCCGATAACCGGCTTTTGATCAGCCTCTGCGGCGAGTTTGACCGCAATCTGGCCCAGATCGAGCATCAGATGGGGGTGCATGTGCTGCGGCGGGGCAATCGCCTTTCCGTCATTGGTGACAAGGCGGCGCGCGAACAGGCGGCTGCCGTGTTGCGGTCTTTGTATGCGCGGCTTGAAGCGGGCCGTGGCGTAGAGGCAGGCGATATCGACGGCGCGATGCGGATGGGGCGGCCAATGCCGGATACCAAGCTGGAAGGCTCGGAACAGATCGAGATGTTTACTGGCGGCGGCGGTATTGAACTGCGCACCCGTAAAAAGCCGATTGAACCCCGCACCGAGGCGCAGAAGGAATATGTGAAAAACCTGTTCGCCAATGAGATGGGGTTCGGTATTGGTCCGGCTGGCACCGGGAAAACCTATCTTGCCGTGGCGGTTGGCGTGACCATGCTGATCTCGGGCGCAGTCGAGAAAATCATCCTGTCGCGTCCGGCGGTTGAGGCCGGCGAGCGTCTGGGCTTTCTGCCCGGCGATATGAAGGAAAAAATCGACCCCTACATGCAGCCTTTGTACGATGCGCTGAACGATTTCCTGCCCGCCAAGCAGATACAAAAGCTGACCGAAGACAAGCGGATCGAGATTGCTCCGCTGGCCTTCATGCGTGGGCGCACTCTGTCCAACGCCTTCGTGGTGCTGGATGAGGCGCAGAACGCCACCACGATGCAGATGAAGATGTTCCTGACCCGTCTTGGGGAGGGTTCGCGCATGGTGATCACCGGCGACCGCACGCAGGTCGACCTGCCACGCGGCACCGCCTCGGGGCTGCAGGATGCCGAGCGGATTCTGAAAGGGGTGAAGGGTGTGACCTTCAACTATTTCACCTCGAAGGATGTGGTGCGGCACCCGCTGGTTGCCCGCGTGATCGAGGCTTACGAGCGCGACGAAGCGCAGGGCTGAAAGGTCTGGGTTGAACAGGCTGCGGCACGCGATCTGACGGAGCGCGTGCCGCGCAAGTCTTCTTAAGCGCTTGCGCGCGTGCGGGGGGGCTAGCCCCCCAAGGCTTTGGCAAGCCAAACCCTTGCCCCCCAGAGTATTTAGGCCAATATGAAAGCTTGAGAGACAGGCTTTGGTGCGCTATGGGGCGGCATGGAACCCTTGGTTGATATTGTCCTTGAGGATGCGCGCTGGGAAGCCTTTGGGCTGGACGCCATCGCCGAACCCGCTGTGGGGGCGGCGTTTGCAGAGCTGGGGCTGGCCGAGGCCGGGTTTACCTTCTGCCTGATGGGCTGCGATGATGCGCGGATTCTGGAGCTGAACGGCGATTTTCGGGGCAAGGCCAAGCCGACCAATGTGCTGAGCTGGCCGTCCGAAGAACGCGGCGCGGATGCGGGGGAAGTGCCCGATCTACCAGAGCCGGGTGCGGTGGATGATCCCGTATCCCTTGGTGATATCGCGATTTCTTATGACACTTGCGCGCGTGAGGCTGCCGAGGCGGGCAAGCCTATGGCCGATCATGTCACGCATCTGATCGTGCATGGGCTGTTGCATCTGCTCGGTTATGATCACATCCGCGCCGCTGATGGCGATCTGATGGAGGCGACCGAGGTGCGCATACTTGCGCGTCTGGGGCTTTCTGACCCATACTAACAGCATCGGCCTTTCGGGGCGTTTTGGAACAAGGACCAATGGGCAGTAGCAACGACGGGTTACCCGCAGCGCAGCGCGCGGATGCCGATGAGGCCGAGGCCTCGCCACGCGGATTCTTCGGGCGGCTGTTGTCCGCCTTCAACTCCTCTGACAGCAGCGAGGGCGACGAAGAAGCGGCGGCGCTGACGCCCGCGAAGGGTGGGTTGTTGGGGTTGAGCAACTTGCGCAGGCTGCGGGTCGATGATGTGGCGATACCAAAGGTTGAGATTGCCGCCGTGCCCTTGGACATCGGCAAGGATGATCTGGTTGAGGCGTTTCGTCAGCATGGCTTTTCGCGGCTACCGGTTTACAAAGGCACCTTGGACCATCCGCAGGGGCTGGTGCTGCTAAAGGATCTGGCGCTGCAGCATGGTTTTGGTGCCTCGGGGCGGTTTTCGCTGAAGAAACTGCTGCGCCCGGTGCTGTTCGCACCACCCTCGATGCCCGCCGCGACTTTGTTGCAGAAGATGCAGCGCGACCGGGTGCATATGGCTTTGGTGATTGACGAATATGGTGGCGTCGATGGCTTAGTGACCATCGAAGACCTGATCGAAACCGTCATCGGCGAGATCGAGGACGAACACGACGAGGTTGAAGGCGCGCTGTGGAAGGAAGAATCTCCGGGTGTATTCGTCGCGCAATCGACGGTGTCGCTGGATGATTTCGAGGCTGCCATCGGCATGACCCTGCGCAATGGCGAGGATGACGAAGATATCGACACGCTGGGTGGGCTGGTGTTCCTGCGTACAGGCCGGGTGCCGGTGCGGGGTGAGATCGTGCCACACGAATCCGGGGCGGAGTTTGAGGTGCTCGACGCCGATCCGCGCCGGATCAAACGCCTGCGGGTGCGGCTGCCGGGGGCGATAGCGCCGGTGGTGCCCGAGCCTGCGGTGCCCGAGGTCGAAGGCTAAGATGATGCTGAGGCTGCGGGCGGGCTGGCCCGGCTTGCGCCCCGTCGGAGGGGCGGCACTGTTGGGCGTGGTTGTGGCCTGCGGGCAGGCTCCGCTGGGCGCGTGGTATATAAGCCTCCCCGCCTTGGCGGTGCTGTGCTGGCAGATCGGGCGCAGTACTGCGCCGATCTGGTTGGCGTGGTTCGCGGGTGCAGGCTATTTCGCCGCCGCTCTGAACTGGATCGTGCAACCCTTCATGGTCGATGCCGCGCGTGATGGCTGGATGGCACCCTTTGCATTGGTGTTCATGGCGTTTGGCATGGCGCTGTTCTGGGCGCTGGCGGGTTGGCTTAGCCGCTATAGCCGCAACGCTGCCCTTGGCTTTGCTGTCGCCTTGGCCGCCACTGATCTTCTGCGCGGCTATGTGCTGACCGGCTTCCCGTGGGCGCTGATCGGCCATATCTGGATCGACACGCCGGTGGCGCAACTGGCGGCGTTCATCGGCCCAAGCGGGTTGTCTTTGCTGACGGCTTTGCTGGCAGCAGGCCTTGCGCTGCGCCGCCCGCTGCCGGTTGCACTGGCTGTAGCCTGTCTCGCCGCCGTTTGGGGCTATGGCCTGTGGCTGCTGGCACAGCCGATGCCCGCCGACCGCCCGCTGACGTTGCGCCTTGTGCAGCCCAATGCCGAACAGCAGGCGAAATGGGATCCGGCGCTGGCCCGGCAGTTCTTTGACCGCTTGCTCAGCCTGACGGCGGTGAAACCTACCCCCGATCTGGTGATCTGGCCGGAAACCGCGCTGCCCTATCTGCTGGATCTGCACCCTGAAATCGGCGGCATGATCGCAAGTGCTGCCAACGGTGCCCCTGTAGCCATCGGAATGCAGCGGGTGGAGGGCGACAAGGCGTGGAATTCGCTGGCGGTGATTGCCCCAGACGGCACGACGGGGCCAACTTACGACAAGCACCATCTTGTGCCGTTTGGCGAATATATCCCCTTCGGCGATGCGCTGTTCCAATGGGCCAACATCTCGGCCTTCGCCTCGCAGATGGGCAATGGCTATATGGCGGGGCCGGGTCCGCAATTGCTGGATTTTGGCCCGAAACTGGGTCGTGCGCTGCCGTTGATCTGCTATGAGGCGGTGTTCCCGCAAGATCTGCGCGGCACCGAGCGCCCGGATTGGCTGCTGCAAATCACCAATGATGCGTGGTTTGGCCGCTGGACTGGTCCGTTCCAGCACGCCGCCCAAGCCCGCCTGCGCGCGATCGAGCAAGGCCTGCCGCTGGTCCGCGTTGCCAACACCGGTGTCACGGCGGTGTATGACGCGCGCGGCCGCATCACCGCCAGCCTGCCGTTCGAAATCGCCAGCTTTCTTGATGCCACCCTGCCGGCCGCCCTGCCGATCACCCCCTTTGCCCGCTTCGGCGAGATCCCGCTTCTGGTGTTGCTGTGCGGACTCGCCGCAGGCCTGTTGCGGCCCCGCGAACGCCGCATGCCTTGACCTTTGCGCTGGATTGGGTCTAAGGCAGGCCGATAAAACCCGCACAACGGCTTCCTGGCGTGCGTGGATAACCCAACGGAGCACTTCCCCATGAGCCGCAAGAACTACATTTTCACCTCGGAATCCGTGTCCGAGGGCCATCCTGACAAACTCTGCGACCGCGTGTCAGATGCTATCCTCGATGCGTTCCTGACCGAAGAAGCCAATGCGCGGGTGGCTTGTGAGACCTTTGCCACCACGGGCCGGGTTGTGGTTGGCGGCGAAGTGGGGCTGTCTGACAAGAAAGCCCTGAAGGGCATGATGGAACGCGTTGAAGACATCGTGCGGGCTTGTGTCAAAGACATCGGCTACGAGCAGGATGAATTCCACTGGAACACCCTGAAAGTGCAGAACTATCTGCACAAGCAATCCGCCCATATCGCGCAGGGCGTCGATAAGGACGGTGCGGGCGATCAGGGCATCATGTTCGGTTATGCCTGCCGCGAGACGGCAGAGCTGATGCCGGCCCCGATTCAGTATTCCCACGCCATCCTGCGCCGTCTGGCCGAAGTGCGCAAATCCGGCCAAGAGCCGACGCTGCGCCCGGATGCCAAATCGCAACTGTCGCTGCGCTATGAAGATGGCAAGCCGGTGGAAGTGACCTCGATCGTGCTGTCGACTCAGCATGCGCTGGAAAGCCAAAGCTCGGCGGACATTCGCGCGATTGTCGAACCCTATATCCGCGAAGTGCTGCCCTCGGGCTGGATCACCGAGAAAACCGAATGGTGGGTCAACCCGACCGGAACATTCGTGATCGGCGGGCCGGATGGCGACGCTGGCCTAACCGGTCGCAAGATCATCGTTGATACCTACGGCGGGGCGGCCCCGCATGGCGGCGGCGCGTTCTCGGGCAAGGATCCGACCAAGGTCGACCGTTCGGCGGCCTATGCGGCACGCTATCTGGCGAAGAACGTGGTGGCTGCAGGTCTGGCAGATCGCTGCACGCTGCAAGTGTCCTATGCGATTGGCGTGGCCAAGCCGTTGTCGATCTATGTCGACACCCACGGCACCGGCCAGGTCGAGGCTGTGCAGATCGAAAAGGCTGTCGCGGCCTGCATGGATCTGACCCCGCGCGGCATCCGCGAGCATCTGCAACTGACCCGCCCGATCTACGCCCGCACCTCGGCCTATGGCCATTTCGGTCGTGCACCCGAGGCGGATGGCGGTTTCTCGTGGGAGAAAACCGATCTGGTTGAGGCGCTGAAAGCCGCAGTTTAAGCGATCGTCCCATCGGTGAACGATACGTCGTTCACCGAGCCACCGCTGCAAAAGCCGCGATCATCTGCAGGCGCGGCGCTCTGAGGTTCCGCGAATGTCCACCGACACGTTGCGCTATGCTCTGATCATGCTGCTGGCTGGCATCGGTATTCCGGTGCTGGCGGCACTCAATGCCCAGTTGGGCGCGCGGATCGCGGCCCCTGTGGCGGCATCGGTGGTGCTGTTCGCAGTGGCGCTGCTGGCCTGCATCCTCGTGCTGGCGTTTTCGGGTCAGGTATCCGCCCTTGCAGCCCTGCCCGCTCAACCGAAACATCTGTTTGCAGCCGGGCTTTTCGTCGCCTTCTATGTGCTGACAGTGACATGGGTTGCGCCGCGCTTTGGTGTCGGCAATGCGGTGTTCTGCGTGCTGCTCGGCCAAATGATCGCCGCCACCTTGATCGACCAGTTCGGCCTGTTTGGCGCGGCGGTGCACACCGTCACCGCCACGCGTGCAGCCGGAATCGTGGCGATGGTTGCCGGGCTTGCGCTGATCCAGCGCGGCTGATGCCGACGCCACGGGTTGACGCGGCGCACAAAGCAAGGCTAGAGGCCCGCAACAACCACAAGGCGCATCCGATGTATGATCCCGTAGAGCGGCGCAATTTCTATGGCCGTGTGCATGGCAAAACCCTGCGCGCCAGCCAGAAGACCTATCTTGAGGAAGATCTCGAACGCCTCAGCCTGCCGGGTGTGACGCGGGAAGATAACCCCGACCGCAGCCCGATTGACCTCACGCGCTTTGCGGGCAAACCGCTCTGGCTGGAAATCGGCTTCGGCGGGGGTGAGCATCTGGTCCACATGGCCGCAACCTATCCCGAGATTGGCCTCATCGGCTGCGAGCCTTTCGTGAATGGTATCGCCATGCTGTTGGGCAAAATCCGCGCGGCTGAGGTGAATAACCTCGCGATCCACCCCGGCGATGTGCGCGACCTGTTCGATGTGCTGCCCGCCGCGTCGATTGCGAAAGCCTTCCTGAATTACCCCGACCCTTGGCCAAAAGCCCGTCACCACCGCCGCCGCTTTGTCACCCAAGGCTATCTCGCAGCCCTCGCCCGCACCCTGCAACCGGGTGCCGAGTTCCGCGTCGCCACTGATATCCCCGACTATGTCCGCCAAACCCTGGAAGAAGTCCCACAAGCAGGCTTCACCCTGCGCGATCAAGGTGATCAGCCGTGGTCTGACTGGCTCTCCACCCGCTACGAGCAAAAAGCCCTGCGTGAAGGCCGCCCACCGTATTACCTCACTTTCCAGCGCAACGCCTGACACGACGGTCGGATGCGCTCCGCGCGGGAGTATTTCAGAAAGAGCAAACCCTGAAGCCGTTGCTCTTTTCGAAATACTCCCGCCGGAGGCTTCTCGGTCAAAACCCTTGCAGCTGTTTCAAATCCATCCTGCGGCAGCAGCGTGCGCGGCCCCCTCGATGGGGGCCAAGCGCGCAGCCCTATAAGGTCAACCGTGGACCCCGCGCGTTGCTTGCGCTATCAGACTTGCAAATTCCGCGCAGGAGAGTGCCGATGTCCGCCCATGCCACCGCCCAACCGATGACCGCCTCGAAATCCGGGCCGCTGAAAGGCACCGCTTCGGTGCCGGGCGACAAGTCGATCAGCCATCGCGCGTTGATTTTCGGCGCGATGGCGGTGGGGGAAACCAAGATCACCGGGCTGCTGGAAGGCCAGGATGTGCTGGATACCGCGAAAGCGATGCGGGCGTTTGGGGCGACGGTGATCCAGCACGGTCCGGGCGCTTGGTCGGTGAATGGTGTCGGTGTCGGTGGCTTTCAGGAGCCTGCCGATGTGATTGACTGCGGCAACTCGGGCACCGGGGTGCGCTTGATCATGGGCACGATGGCGACGACGCCGATGACCGCGACCTTTACCGGCGATGCCAGCCTGCGCAAACGGCCGATGGGGCGGGTGACCGATCCGCTGTCGCTGTTCGGCACTCAGGCTTATGGCCGCAAGGGTGGCCGCTTGCCGATGACGGTGGTGGGGGCGGCCAATCCGGTTCCGGTGCGCTATGCCCTCCCCGTCGCTTCGGCGCAGGTGAAATCGGCGGTGCTGCTGGCGGGTCTGAACGCGCCGGGGCAGACCGTGGTGATTGAACGCGAGCCGACGCGGGATCATTCCGAGCGGATGCTGCTGGGGTTTGGCGCGCAACTGACCGTCGAGAAGACCAGCGAGGGCAATGTCATCACCCTGACCGGCCAGCCGGAACTGCGACCGCAAACTGTGGCAGTGCCGCGCGATCCGTCTTCAGCAGCTTTCCCGGTCTGTGCCGCACTGATCGTCGAAGGCTCGGATATCTTCGTGCCCGGCGTCAGCCAGAACCTGACCCGCAACGGCCTCTACCTGACGTTGGTGGAAATGGGCGCGGTGATTGAGTTTCAGAACCCGCGCACCGAGGGGGGCGAGCCTGTCGCTGACCTGAGGGTGCGGTTCAGCGATAATATGAAGGGTATCGAGGTGCCACCGGAGCGCGCGCCGTCGATGATTGATGAATATCCGATCCTGTCGGTGGTCGCGGCCTGTTCGACGGGCAAGACGATCATGCGCGGGGTGAAGGAACTGCGGGTCAAGGAATCCGACCGCATCGACGCGATGGCGCGGGGGTTGGAGGCTTGCGGAGTGAAGATCGAGGAGGATGAGGATACCTTGATCGTTCACGGCATGGGGGCAGGCGGGGTGCCCGGTGGGGTCACCTGTGCCACCCATATTGATCACCGGATTGCGATGTCTTTTCTGGTGCTGGGGATGGCCGCGAAGAAGCCGGTTTCGGTGGATGATGCCTCGCCCATCGTGACCTCGTTCCCGATTTTTGAGGGGCTGATGACCGGCTTGGGCGCGACTTTGAGCCACGGCGGGCAGTAGGATTTGGCTGGTCCCAACTCGGGACCATTTTATATACCTTAAAATCAAATACTTAGGTCGATCAATTTAAGGCTTTCTTAACCTTTGACGCTGCAAGCTTGACCGAACCGACAGGGCATGATCGCGTTGTCGCGACAGCGGCAGGGGGGGCGGGATGAAATATCTGTATTGGGCTTTGCCGGTGGGAACCGCGCTCGCCTATGGCGTTTGGCGATACTTTGCAGGGCAAGTCTATGTCGGCGCTCTGCCACCGTTTGATCTGCATCTTTACAGTTTTGAGCAAGCGCAGGCCTATCTTGCGGGGCTGACCCCCACTGCCAAGGCGATCTACCTTGGCCCGCTGCACAGGGCTGACTCTGTCTTGATGATCTGCCTTGCGGCGAGCTTGATCGCGGCGGTCTGGCGGCGGGGTTGGCTTTGGGCTGTGCCCGCGCTGCTGTATCTTTGCTTTGATCTGGCGGAAAACCGGCTTGTCACCAGCGTGCTGGAAACGGGCATCCCTGGCGGCGCTGCGACGGACACGTTGAGGATTGTGACCGGGTTGAAATTTGGCTGTCTGGGGCTGGCGGCAGCTTTGGCGCTGGCAAGTCTGTGGCGGAAACGGCGGCTCGTGCGCTAGCGGGCGGTGCGTGAATCGCGCAGCCTACGCCAGACTCCGGGCGCGGGGTCTGGTGGCGCTTGGCTTTGCGTCGGGGTATAGAGACGGAAAGGCGCGCTTTAGCGGGCCGTTCTTACGCCAAAGGAAGGGCATCAGATGGGAACTTTTTATGCAGCCGTCGAGGTGTTTGACTCGGAAGGCCCGGTCAATATGCCCGATGGGGCCGAGTATGGCGGCGAGGCGCGGTTCTTTGTGTTGACGGCTGAGGATTTGTCGGAGGCCTTGGCGACCTTGGCGAACTCGATTTCCGTCAATGGCTTGCGGCTGGACCGCGTATTGCACGCCGGTGCAGTTGAGGCGTTTGACGATGAAATCCTGCCGTTTGAGATCGACATTGATGGCATGGCGGAAACCGCCCAAGGCTCGGGCGAGATTTGTGTCTCGGAACCGCATCCGTTTGAACCGGATGAGTCGGACGGTGTGGCCTCGGGCTGTTATGCGGTCTGCATCGACGCGTTTGATATGGAATGGGCTGATGAGGATGAGGGCGAGTATGGCGGGCACTACCAACTGGCGGTGATCAAGGCCGAAACCGCTGCCGAAGCCTTGCAGCAGTTGGTGGAAGATTTTGAGGCCGAGGGCATCATCATCATTTCGCTGGAGGGCTTGGTCGATGCCAAGGCCTTCCCGTTTGACGCCTATGAGTTCCAGTTTGAGGAAGATGATGCGGTGTCGGAGGTGCTGGAGCAGGGCGGCATGATTGTCTCGAATGCCTATGCCTATCCGCCGGAAGCGCCGCGCAAGCTGGACAGCTAAGTGAGGGGGCTCGCCCCCTCAGACCCCGAGGATATTTGAGCACAGAGGATGACCATGCGCTTTACAGTGGCCATTGATGGGCCTGCGGCGGCGGGCAAGGGCACGATTGGGCGGGCGCTGGCTGCGCGGTTTGGTTTTGCGCATCTGGATACTGGGTTGTTGTATCGGGCGGTGGGTGCGCTGGGCGGTGATCCGGTGGCGGCGGCGCGCGGGCTTTCTGCGGCCGATCTGGCGCGCGATGATTTGCGGACATTGGCGGCGGGGCAGGCGGCGAGTGTGGCGGCGGTGATCCCCGAAGTGCGGGCGGCTTTGGTCGATTTTCAGCGGCGGTTTGCGCGGGCTGAGGGCGGTGCTGTGCTGGATGGTCGCGACATTGGCACGGTGATTTGTCCCGAGGCCGAGGTGAAGCTGTATGTGACGGCGAGTGCCGAAGTGCGGGCGCATCGGCGTTGGCTGGAGGTTGGCGGCGATGAAGCCCGCGTGCTGGCGGAAGTGATCGAGCGCGATGCGCGGGATATGGGGCGCAGTGCTGCTCCGCTAAAGCCTGCGCTGGATGCGGTGGTGATTGATACCTCGGAACTGCCAATAGAGGCCGCGATTGCCGCAGCCGTGGCGATTGTAGAGGCGCGGCTGTGACAGCTCGCGTCGTGCTGCATGTTCCGGCGCGGATGGTTGCAGCGATGGGCGGTTTGAGGCCGCCGTTGCTTTATGGCCGGATTCGGGACTGTCTGGCGGCGCGGGGTGTCGGTGTTGCGCTGGTGGAAGGCTTTGACGCCGATGCATGGCGCGAAGATGGCGATCTGCATATCGTCGAGAATGGGCGTGGGCAGCGGCCGGGCGTGCTGAACGCCGCGACGGCTTATTTTGAAGGGTTCTTCCACGTCGATCCTGTTGGCATACAGGCGGCGAGCCGGATAGGCGGCTTGCGCTATGATCCGGCGGCGGTCGATGAGGCGGTGGCGCAGGCCTATCTTGTCGCGTTGCAGCAGCGCTTCGCGGTGCCGCGACGCTCGCGCTACAAACAGCGAAGGCGGTCAGTGATCTGCCGCAGGGCGCGATTGCGGTGTTCCTGCAAGGACCTGCGCCGCAGCGGATCGGGCAGGCCTATTGCAGTTTTGAAGCGATGTTGGAGGCGGTTTGCGCAGGCGCCGGGGGTCGTCCGGTGCTGGTCAAGCCGCATCCGTTGAAGCCGGAACTGGGGGCAGAGATCATCGCGGCGGTGCAGGCGAAGGGGTTTGCGCCGATCACCACTGATGCGAATGTGCATGACATTCTGGCAGCGTGTGTGGCGACGGTGTCGATCAACTCCGCCACCGCGATGGAGGGGTTTTTGCACGGCAAGCCTGCGGTGCTGTTCGGGCGGTCGGATTTCCACGCGTTGGTCGAAACCGTGCGGCAGCCGGGGGAGTTCAGTGCGGCTTTGGCGCAGGCTTTGGCCGATCCGCCGGACTATGCAAAGGCGCTACATTGGTATTTTGGCCAGCACTGTCTGGATATTGCCGCCGACAGTTTTGATGCCCGATTGCTGGCGATCTTTGCCGAGGCCGGGTTTGATGCGGCGCGGTTGGGCCTGCACTAACGCCGCGGCGGCGGGCCGACGGAATTGCGCACCACCAGATCGGGGCGCAGTAGAATCTCGGTCTCATCCGGTTGGGTATCGGACAAAAGTTGCAGCAGCAGGGTCATCGCGTGCTTGCCGATCAGCCCGCGTGGCTGGCGAATCGTGGTCAGCGACGGCTGCATAAAGCTGGCCTGCGGCACGTCGTCGAACCCCGTCACCGAGAAATCGCGCGGCACATCGTAGCCACGCGCGGTGAGCCCCAGCATCACGCCAATCGCGGTCTGGTCGTTTACGCACATGAAGGCGGTGGGCAGGGTGTCGCGCAGGAACAGCTGATCGACCGCGAGGCGGCCGCTTTCAATCGTGCCATCGCCGTCGATCACCATGCGAGAGGTGGCGGGAATCCCTGCGGCGTCCAGCCCTGCCTCGCAGCCCATCCGGCGGCGGACATAGGCCAGCCGGTTGCGCGCATCGCCGATGAAGGCGATCTTGCGGTGGCCTTCCGAGATCAGCAGATCCACCGCCTTGCGCGCGCCTTCCAGATCATCGACGCCAACGTAGGGGATACCGCCGTTGAACACCGGTTCAAACACGCCCACGGTGGGGGGCAGGCGGGCGGTCATCGACTGGTGGCCGAACGGCAGAATGCCGGTGAACAGGATCATCCCGGCGGCTTGGTTCGAGCTGAAGAATTTCAGATACTCCATGCCGCGCTGCGCATCATTCTGGGTATGGCCGATCAGCACGCCGTAGCCATGCGCGCGGGCTTCATTCTCCAACCCCACCAGAATGCTGGAAAAGTTCGGGTCGCCAATGTCTGGGGCGACCACGAGGATCATGTTGGATTTGCCCAAGCGCAGGCTGCGTGCCATAGCGTTGGGGGTATATCCGGTCAGCGCGATCGCCTGATTGACCTTCAGCCGGGTCGAGACCGCAACCTTTTCCGGCAGGTGGATCGCGCGCGATACCGTGGCGATCGACACCTCGGCAATGCGGGCGACATCTTCGATGGTGGCGGGGGAGTTCGACAAGGGGGCAGAGCCTTTGGTTGCTTGACCACAGCCTATAGGGGTCGCGCTCAAGGTGCAAAGCGGACGTTGCAATGTTCGAATGTAAACCTTTACATAAAAAATGCAACGCACTACACATAGAGGGCGGAGAGGAGCCGCGAGGGGGGAAGTCATGGAGTCAGAGCCTGTGGGCGGTGGCGACATTCTGGTGTCTGCACGCGATGATACCGTGTCAGCGACGCGCGGCGATGTCGTGCTGTCGGCCCAGCGGATCAGCAAATCCTTTAGCGGCGTTCAGGTGCTGTTCAGCGTCGATTTCGACCTGCGGCGCGGCGAGATTCACGCGCTGATGGGTGAGAATGGCGCGGGCAAATCGACGCTGGTGAAAGTGCTTTCCGGGTTTGAACAACCCACCTCGGGCGAGATTTTTCTGGATGGCCAACCGGTCAAACTGCCGCCGAACGGCTCGGCAGAGGCGCTTGGCATCGTGGTGATCCATCAGGAATTCAATCTGGCGGAACATCTGACCGTCACCGAAAGCCTGTTTCTGGGCCGAGAAGTTGCGCATTTTGGCCTGCTGGACCGCAAGTTTATGCGGCGTGAGACGCGGCGGGTGCTGGATATGCTCGGCTCGCACATCAGCGAGACCGCGCAGATTTCTAGCCTGTCGGTCGCTGACAAGCAGATGGTCGAGATTGCCAAGGCGATCAGCCGCGACGCCCGCATTGTGTTCATGGACGAGCCGACTGCGGTGCTGTCGCGCGATGAGACCGAAGCCTTGTTCAAGCAAGTGCGCAAGCTGCGCGATCTGGGCACCAGCTTTGTGTTCGTCTCGCACAAGCTGGATGAAGTCACTGAACTGTCCGACCGGGTGACGGTGCTGCGCGATGGCCAATGGGTGAAAACCGCGCCGACCGCGATGCTGGATGGTGAGTCGATTGCGCAGTTGATGGTGGGGCGCGAGCTTTCCAGCCTGTATCCGCAGAAATCGGAACCCAACGTCGATGAGGCCCGTGTGCTGTCGGTGGTGGGGCTGAACACCCTGCATGTCCGCGACGCGCATTTCGATCTGCGCAAGGGTGAGATTTTGGGATTTTCCGGCATGATCGGCTCGGGTCGCACCGAGTTGATGGAGGCGATTGCCGGGCTTTATCCGCGTGTCTCGGGTGAGGTGCGCGTGGGTGGCAAGCTGATGCCGTCAGGCGATATTCAGGCGACCACGGCGGCGGGTCTGGCCTATATGACCAAGGATCGCAAATCCAAGGGCTTGTTGCTGGGGTCGGATATGACCAGCAATCTGACGCTGCAATCCTTGGATCAGCATGGCCGCTGGGGCTATCTCAGCCCGGCGAGTGAGAAGAAGGCGCTGGCACGGGCGCGGCGGCGGTTTGATATCCGGGTGCGGGATGCAAGCGTGGTGGCGGGGCGGATGTCGGGCGGCAACCAGCAAAAACTGCTGCTGGCCAAGGTGATGGAGATCACCCCGAACATCCTGATTATCGACGAGCCGACGCGCGGCATCGACGTTGGCACCAAGCAACAGATTTACCATTTCATCGCGGCTTTGGCGCGCGAGGGCTGCTCGGTGATCGTGGTGTCGTCGGAGATGCCCGAGATCATCGGCATGTGCAGCCGCGTGGTGGTGATGCGGGCCGGGCGGATCGTTGGCGTGCTGGAAGGCGATGAGATCAACGAGCAGGAAATCATGCGCTATTCCGCAGGGTTGAAGCAGAAGGCCGTGGCTTAGGTTGGGGGCATAGATGGGGGACAATGTGACAACCGAAGATCAGGTGGAGCCGAAACGGCGCTGGCAGGATGTGGATTTGCGCGCGGTGGCGCCGTTCGTGGCGCTGGCGCTGCTGCTTTTGCTGGGGGCGATGGTGAATTCCAACTTCATCAGCGTGAACAATCTGGCCAATGTCGCCACCCGCAGCGCCTTTATCGCGCTGATCGCGGTGGGGGCGACCTTTGTGATTTCCTCGGGTGATCTGGATCTTTCGGTGGGTTCGATGGTGGCCTTTGTTGCCAGCCTGATGATCTTGTTCATGAATTCCAACGCGATTGCCGATCCGGGGATGATGATTGCGGCGGCGATCCTGCTGGCCTTGGTGGTGGGTGGGCTGTGCGGGTTGGCGAACGGATTGATAACAACGGTCGGCAAGATAGAACCCTTCATCGCCACGCTGGGCACGATGGGGATCTATCGCGGCCTGACCACTTGGCTGTCACAGGGCGGGGCGATCACCCTGCAATCGGCGGAACAGCAAGACCTGTACCGCCCGGCCTATTTTGGTGTGGTTCTGGGCGTGCCGGTTCCGATTATCGTCGTGCTGGTGGTGACCTCGATCGCAGCCTTCGTGCTCTACCGGATGCGCTATGGTCGCCATGTCGTGGCTGTCGGCTCGAACCCCCATGTCGCCCGCTATTCCGGCATCAAGGTCGACCGCGTCCGCACCACGGCGTTCGTCATTCAAGGTGTCTGCGTCGCCATCGCGGTGATGCTCTATGTGCCGCGCTTGGGGTCGACCTCGGCCACCACCGGCATCCTGTGGGAGCTGCAGGCGATCACCGCCGTGGTGATCGGCGGCACCGCGCTGAAGGGCGGTGCAAGCCGGGTCTGGGGCACCATTTGTGGCGCCTTTATTCTGGAGCTGGTGGGCAACATCATGCTGCTGTCGAACTTCATTTCCGAATACCTGATCGGCGCAATCCAAGGCGCGATCATCATCATCGCCATGCTGGTGCAGCGGTCACTGGTGCGGAAATCCTGAAACATCGGCCGGGGTTTGGGTCGCCCGGCTGCATTCTGCCAGACCCGACCAAAGGGAGGAATAAAATGCGTAAAGGACTATTAAGTCTTGCGACCGTCGCGACCCTGGCATTGGGCAGCACGGCGGGGTTTGCTCAGGATCAAGCCTACACCGTCGGCGTCTCAATTCCGGCGGCTGACCACGGCTGGACCTCGGGCGTGGTGTTTCACGCCAACCGGGTGGCCGAAAGCCTGATGGCGAAACATCCGGGCCTGACCATCATCGTCAAGACCTCGCCCGATCCGGCGTCTCAGGCCAACGCGCTGCAAGACCTTGAAACTCAAGGGATGGATGCGCTGGTGATCCTGCCAAGCGACCCCGATCCGCTGGTGAACTCGATCAAAGAGATCAAATCCAAGGGCACTTTCGTGACCATCGTGGACCGCGCGCCGTCGGTGAACGACGACACCGTGCGCGATCTCTATATCGCCGGTAACAACTATGCCTTGGGCGAAACCGCGGGCAACTACATCAAAGCCACCACCCCGGAGGCCGAAGTTGTGGTGATCCGTGGCATGCCGATTCCGATCGACCAGACCCGTCAGGACGGCTTTGACAAGGCGATCGAAGGCTCGGGCGTCAAGGTGCTGGACCGTCAGTTCGGCAACTGGAACCGCGATGACGCCTTCAAAGTCATGCAGGATTACCTGACCAAGTTCCCGAAAATCGACGTGGTTTGGTGCCAGGATGACGACATGGCCGTTGGCGTGTTGCAGGCGATTGAGCAATCGGGCCGTACCGACATTCAATATGTCGTGGCAGGGGCTGGGTCGAAAGACATGATCAAGAAGGTCATGGACGGCGACAAGATGATCCCGGTTGACGTGCTGTATCCGCCAGCGATGGTCGGCACCGCTTTGGAGATGACCGTGGCCAACCTCTACGGCCAAGTGCCGATGCGCGGCACCTTCACCTTGGATGCGACGCTGATCACCAAAGACAACGCCGCCGCCTATTACTTCCCCGACTCGCCGTTCTAAGGCTGGGGTCTAAGACGTGCGCCTGCCCATTCGCTTGGGCAGGCGTTTTCTATTGGGTCCGCATTCCCCTTTCCCGCCTGCCAAGCAAACCGCTCCCCTTGCCCGGAATCAAGGGCGAAGCCCGCCGGGCAGCGCCTGACCGCCCCATCGGGCAGGCGCTATTGCAGCGTCCCGCGCCGAATTTCTGGGGAGTTGGCTGAGGCATAACGCGCCTAGAACAACGATTGCAGCGCCCACCCGACGGTCAGGCGCTGCCCCGTGGTGGTTTCTCGTACCACGCATACACCCGGCGTAACCAGCCAAACACTTCCCCCATTTTTGGTCGAAGCCTGTAGTACAGAAGCCTGTAGTACAAACGCCTTTGCTCGGCGGCCCTCAGCTATTTGAGGAATCAATTAGGTTGGCGGGAGGCAGATCAAACCCAAAAATGTCCCGGCAATACCTATCGACCTTTGCTTCAAGCCGACCTTGCGGTGTTGCGCAGTAACTGCGCGTTGCGCCTTCCTTCGCCCAAGCTGCGGATGATCCTCGCGCCGTTGGATGGCGCTCGTAGATCACTGGCCTGCTCAATTTGAAGCTATCAAGAAGATATCTTGCGCGATTTCCAAAGGCTACAATGTGATCTGGATTGAACAGTTCCACTTCGCGGCGCAACACGTCGCCACAGATGTCATAGAGTTGCGAAGCTATGGGCGCTTCCTTCGCATACAGCTTCATCGCGTCAGTCACCCAGACATCATAGCCATTTTCCACACAGCGCCGAATCAACTGCCATAGAACACCGTAGTGGCGGCGTGATTGGCGCAAGTAATCACTGTCGATCCCAAAGAAAGTGCCAACGGTGATGCCTTTTTGGTCGCCGTTGCGCAAAGGGTCTTGTGCGCAAAACATCACGCGTCCGCGCGTTGGACGGTTTGCTGATAGAAGACATGGTAGATCATAGCCAGCAACGTGATTGTCAAATGATACTAGGAGGTCATTGGCGTAGGCCTCGGTGGGGATGACGGGCAGCTTGCGTCCTTGCGCGTGCCCTTCATGGAAGTCCGAGCGAAGACCATCTGACATTTTCGACAGAGCCTCGGGTTTGAACAGCAAGTCTTGCGATACAATCAGGTCTTGCCACCGCGCACGATTGAACAAGATATCCGCGTCATATTTCACTGGTACTATCCTTTGGACGTTGTGGAATGCATTTGGCACTATATCCCAACCCTTAACAACTCCCTAACACCCACCCGCTAACCCCTTGAAATTCCATCCGCCCCCACCCTGTCCACGCGTGGACACTCACCCGGCCTTCCGGGGATCGCGTGCCAGAAGCCGCATCGCGTTCAGGGTGACCAGCACGGTGGCCCCGGTATCGGCCAGCACGGCGATCCAGAGGCCGGTGAGGCCCAGAACCGAGGTCACCAGAAACACCGCTTTCAACCCCAAGGCCACCGCGACGTTCTGCCGGATATTCGCCATCGCGGCGCGCGACAGCCGGATCATCGCGGGCAGGTCGGTCAGTTTGTTGCGCAGGATCGCGGCGTCGGCGGTCTCCAGCGCCACATCGGTGCCCGCCCCCATCGCCACCCCCACGCTGGCCTGCCGCAAGGCGGGCGCATCGTTGATGCCGTCGCCGACCATCATCACGCCGCCCTCTGCCGCGAGCTTTTGAATGGCGACGATCTTGCCTTCGGGCAGCAGACCCGCCTGCGCGCGGATGCCCAGACGGTTTGCCGCCACCGTGGCCGAGCCCAGATTGTCGCCGGTCAGCATCACCGTCTCCAGCCCAAGGCCCGCCAGTTGCGCCAAGGCTTCGGCGGCCTCGGCGCGAGGCTCGTCGCGCAGGGCCAGCAGACCAAGACTGACACCGTCACGGGTGACCTGCACCACCGTTTTGCCCTCGGATTGCAGCTGCGCCACCGCAGGCACGACGGCATCGGCCACGCGGACCTGCACCAGCGCGCCGTCGATGCGGGCTTCGACCCCCTTGCCGGGATGGGCGCGGGCATCGCTGTTGGCCAGCAGCGTCAACCCGTCGGCCTTGGCCTGTGCGAGGATCGCCTTGGCCAGCGGATGGGTGGAACCTGCCTCGACCGTCGCCGCCAGTTGCAACAGTGTGGCCGCCGGGGTGCCGTCAGCGGGCAGAGTGTCGGTCAGCACCGGGCGGCCTTCGGTCAGGGTGCCGGTCTTGTCCAAAGCCACGGTGTGCAGGTTTGCCATCGCTTCGATCACCGCGCCGCCCTTGATCAGCAAGCCGTGCCGGGCGCCGGTGGAAAGCGCTGCGGCAATGGCGGCGGGCACCGAGATCACCAAGGCGCAGGGGCAGCCGATCAGCAACAGCGCCAGCGCGCGGTAGGTCCAGGTGCCCCAATCCGCGCCCATCGCAAGCGGCGGCAGCAGGGCTAGCAGCACAGCGACGCCGACAATCGCGGGCATATACCAGCGGCTGAAGCGGTCGATGAAGCGCTCGGTGGGCGCGCGGGCGGCTTCGGCATCGGCGACCATCTGGGCGATGCGGGCGAGCGTGCTGTCCGCACTCGCCTTCATCACGCGGACGCGCAGCACGGCCTCGGTGTTGATGGTGCCCGCCAGCACCGTGGCCCCCGGCCCTTTGGTCACCGGAATGCTTTCGCCGGTCACAGCGCTTTCGTCGATGCCCGAGGTGCCCGTGACGATTTCGCCATCGACCGCCAGCCGATCACCGGGGCGCACCTGAATAATCTGACCGGGGCGCAGGGTTTCGGCGGCGACTTCGTGGCTGTGGCCGTCATGTTCCAGAAGTGCTGTGGCGGGCACCAGTTTGGCCAAAGCGCGGATGCCGTCGCGCGCCATGTTGGTGGCGACGCCTTCCAGCAATTCCCCCACCGCGAACAGGAACACCACCAGTGCGGCTTCCTGCGCCTCACCAATGAACAAAGCGCCGGTTGCAGCAATCGTCATCAGCATTTCGATGGTAAACGGCATACCCGCCCGCAGCGCCGCCAGTGCTTTGCGCGCCACTGGCAAGAGGCCAACCAGACAGGCCAGCGCAAAGGCCCAAACCGCGTGATCGGCGAGCACCGTCCATGTTGCGATCTGACTGGCGGCCAGCAGGATGCCGGTGAAAAACACCAGCCGCGCCTTGGCGGTCTGATACCAGCGCGGTTCGGTTTGTTTTGTGGGGCTGTGCGGGGCGTGATCATGGCCGTGCTGGTCCTGCGATGCAGGCGTGGGCGCTGCGATGCCGTAACCCAGCGACTGCACGGCGCGCTCAACTTGATCTGCGGCGGTGATGTCGGGGGCAAGGATCAGCCGCAGGCGTTCGTTCATCAGGGTGATTTCAACGCCACTGACCCCCGGCAAGCGTTCAACGGCGGTCTGGATTTTGCGCGCACAGGCGGCGCAATCCATGCCGGATATGTGCCACTCAAGTGATTCTTTGCTGGATAGTGCAGTCATTTCAGCCTCTTATACCCCCAAGACGGGCCCCTTGCCGTCTGTGAGCCTTAAAGCTAATGTCTCTAGTAGCTATAGCTTCAAGAGGTTTTTCATGCTGACCATCGGAAAATTGGCCGCCGAGACCGGGGTGAAGGTGCCGACGGTGCGCTATTATGAGCAAATCGGCCTGCTGCCGCCACCCGAACGCAGCAGCGGCAATCAGCGGCTGTATGGCCGTGGCGCGCGGCAGCGGTTGGCCTTCATCCGCCACGCGCGGGAGCTTGGCTTTCCGCTGGAGGCGATCCGCGATCTGCTCAGCCTGTCGGATCGTCCTGATCTGCCCTGTTCTGCCGCCGATGCGATTGCAAAGGCCCAGCTGGGTGCGGTGCAGGCGCGTATTGCCCGGCTGAAGGCGCTGGAGCAAGAGCTGCAACGCATGGTCGTCCAATGCGCTCACGGCACCATTGCCGACTGCCGTGTGATCGAGATTTTGGGCGATCACGGCCAATGCGCGCATGATCACGACGCGATTCCAGTGGTGGTCGACTGAACCCGCTTAACCGCCGCCGCCCATCGCCACCGACATGAAGGCGCGGAACACAGCGGCGGCGGGCGTCAGCGGCTGTGATTTGCGCCAGGCGAGCCCGACATCCATGCTGGGGATCGTATCGGCCACCGCGCGAATTTCGATCCGCTGGCCCTCCAGCGACCACGGCCGATAGACCATGTCGGACAAGATCGTCACCCCGACGCCATTGGCGACCATTGAGCGCACGGCCTCAACCGAACTGGTGGTGAAGCACACCGCAGGCGCAAAGCCGGTTTTCGCCCAGTAGCGGCTGGCGGTATCCTTCGCCTCATCCACAGTCAGCATCACATAGGGCTGCTGCGAGACGTCATGCAAGGTGATCCGCTCGCGCGTCAGCAGCGGGTGATCGGTTGACAGCCAAAGCCTGCGCCGCGAACGCATCAAGATTTCCTGCTCCAGCCCGGCAGAGTTGGCAAGGTTCGACACCAGCATCACCGCCATATCCAGACTGCCGGTCGCCAGACCTTCCTCGACTGCCAAACGCGGCATTTCCATCATTTCGATCTGAATGTCAGGATGGGCGCGGCGAAAGCGGGCGTAGTGGCGCGACATGAAGTAGCCGGCGACGGTATAGGTGGTGCCCAGCCGCAACCGCCCGGTCACCTGCCGATCGCGGCCCAGCGGCAGACGCTCGGCATCCTCGACGGCGGCCAGAATGTTGCGGGCGTGGTTCAGGAATCGCGCGCCCTCAATCGTTGGCACCACGCCTTGCGCGGAACGTTCAAACAGCCGCACGCCCAGTTGCGATTCTAGCCCCTGCACGGCGGTTGTGATCGCGGATTGCGAGATATTCAGCTCCATCGCGGCATGGCTGATCTGGCCGGTTTCCGCCGCCGCCATGAAATAGCGCAACTGTTTCAAGGTCAAAGCCAAAGCCGCCTCCGTCTGTTCCAGCCCTGAAGATAATGTATCTGAATTTTAGATAACGCACCACAAAAAACCATATTTTACAATAGAGCGCGTCCGTCGCAGGCTGATGTATGTCAACGCCTTGGGGGAACTATGGCTGTAACCATCAACTGTGACATGGGCGAAAGCTACGGGCTGTATCGGATGGGCGATGATGCCGGAATGATGCCGTTTATCGACATTGCCAACGTCGCTTGCGGCTTTCACGCCAGCGATTTCGACCACATGCGCGCCACGGTGCGGCTGGCGAAACAGCATGGCGTCAAGGTCGGCGCGCATCCGTCCTTGCCCGATCTGCAAGGCTTTGGCCGCCGTGAGATGAAGATGGGCCGCGAGGAAATGGCCAACTGCATGATCTACCAGATCGGCGCTTTGTGCGGGTTTCTGCGCGCCGAAGGGGTCGAGCTGAACCATATCAAGCCGCATGGCAGCCTGTATGGTATGGCGGCGCGGCAGGAAGAGATTGCCCATGCGGTCTGCGATGTTGCCGATGTGTATGGCGTGCCGCTGCTGGGCATGACCGGCACCTTGCACGAAACCATCTACCCCGCGCGCGGCCATGCTTTCATCGCGGAATTCTACGGCGATCTGGACTATCGCCCCGATGGCAGCCTGATCGTCACCCGCGAACATGACGCCAAAGACCCTGCTTTGATGGCCGAGCGGGTGCGCCGCGCCATGCAGGAAAACCTCGGCACCGCGACCGATGGCAGCTACATTCCGCTGCGCTGCGAAAGCGTGTGCATCCATTCCGATACCCCGAATGCCATCGACATCGCCCGCGCCGTGCGCGCTATCCTTTCTTAACGGAGGCCATTATGCCCGTCATCCAATCGCCGCTTCCCGGCACCTTCTACCGCTGGTCTTCCCCCGAAACCCCACCGTTCAAGGTGGATGGTGATGCGGTGGCGGTGGGCGATGTGATCGGGCTGATCGAAGTGATGAAAAGCTTCCACGAGGTGAAATCCGAAGTCGCGGGTTCTGCGATCACCTTCGTGACCGACAATGAAGAGCCAGTGATGGCGGGCGCGGTTCTGGCGGAATTGTCCTGATGCTGAAAAAGCTGCTGATTGCCAACCGGGGCGAGATTGCGGTGCGGATCATCCGCGCCGCGCAGGATCTGGGGATCGCCACCGTTGCGGTGTATTCCGACGCCGACGCCACCGCTTTGCATGTGCAGCTGGCGGATGAAGCGGTGAATATCGGCCCACCAGCGGCGAAGAAAAGCTATCTGAACATCGCGGCGATCCTGAAAGCGGCGGCGGATACCGGCTGCGATTCCGTGCATCCGGGTTATGGGTTCCTCGCTGAAAACGCGGGCTTTTCCGATGCGGTGACGGCGGCGGGGCTGGTGTTTGTCGGGCCTTCCGGTGATGCGATCCGGCTGATGGGCGATAAGGTCGCCGCGCGGGGGGCGGCCCATGCGGCGGGGGTTCCCATCGTGCCCGGATCAATCGGGCGGGTCGATGGCATTGACGCCGCGCGGCATATTCTGATCGACACCGGCTTTCCGGTGATGATCAAGGCCGCAGCGGGCGGCGGCGGGCGCGGTATCCGCATCGCGCAGGATCTGGTCGAGTTTGAACAAGCCTTCCCGCAAGCGCAGGCCGAGGCTTTGGCCGCCTTTGGCGATGGCGGGCTTTATATGGAAAAGGTCATCACCAAGGCGCGGCATATCGAAGTGCAGGTGCTGGCCGATGGCACCGACGCGATCCATTGCTTTGAACGCGAGTGTTCCTTGCAACGTCGCCGTCAGAAGGTGTGGGAGGAAGCGCCGTCGCGCGCTTTGTCGCCGCAGTTGCGCGATGAGCTGTGTAGCAGCGCCGTTCGGCTGGCACTTGCGGTGAATTATTCCGGCGCGGGGACGGTGGAATATCTCTACGATGAAGATGCCGACCGTTTCTATTTTATCGAGATGAACACCCGAATTCAGGTCGAACATCCGGTCACCGAAATGATCACCGGCATTGATCTGGTCGCTGAAATGCTGCGTATCGCGGGCGGCGAGCCGTTGCGGCTGAACCAAGCCGATGTGACGGTCAAAGGCCATGCCATCGAAGTGCGCCTGAACGCCGAAGACCCCGCCCGCGATTTCGCGCCCTTCCCCGGCACCGTGGACAGCTTGCGCATCCCCGGCGGCCCCGGCGTGCGCTTTGATTCGATGCTCTATCCCGGCTACACCGTGCCGCCGTTCTACGACTCGCTGCTCGCCAAGCTGATCGTCCACGCCGAAACCCGTGAAGCCGCGATCACCCGCATGGCCCGGGCGCTGTCGGAATTGCAGATCGACGGGCTGAAAACCACCAAGCCGCTGTTTCAGGCTTTGGCCGCTGACCCTTCCGTCCAAGCAGGCGATTTTCACACCCGCTGGCTGGAGGGTTGGCTTGAGGCCAACGCCGCCCGCCTGACCCCCCTTGAGCCATAGGAGAAGCCCATGTCGATCCGTTTCAGCTTTGGTGGCGACGAACATATCTTCGCGGAAGTCTCGGAAGAAATGTCGCTGGAAGCGTTTTTCACCAGCCTGTCGATGACCAACGCGGTCAAGCAGGCGGGCATCAAGGGCGTGACCGAGATTTGCCCGGCCAATGCCAGTTTTCAGGTGAAATACGATCCTGACCAGATCAAGCCCAGCGACCTTTTGCGTGAATTGCAGTCGATGGAGGGGGCAGCGTCCAAATCTGACGCCACCCTGAAAACCCGCATCATGGAAATCCCGGTCTATTACCAAGACCCGTGGACGCATGAAACCCTGATGCGGTTTCGCGAGCGTCACCAAGACCCCAAAGCCACCGATCTGGAATATGCGGCGGCAGTGAACGGGCTTGGCACGGTTGAGGATTTTGTGCAGGCGCATTCCAGCCAGCCTTGGTTCGTCTCGATGGTCGGCTTCGTGGCGGGGTTGCCGTTCCTGTATCAGATGGTGGAGCGCAAGCGGCAGTTGCAGGTGCCAAAATACCTGCGCCCGCGCACCGATACGCCCAAGCTGACCATTGGTCACGGCGGCTGTTTCAGCTGCATCTATTCGGTGCGCGGGGCGGGCGGCTATCAGATGTTCGGCGTCACCCCGATGCCGATTTACGATCCGAACCAGCAGGTTAGCTACCTGCGCGATGAGATGTGCCTGTTCCGCCCCGGCGATATCGTGAAGTGGAAGCCGATCAATCGCGATCAATATGACGCGGATATTGAGGCGGTGAACGCCAACACATTCCTGCCCACCATCCGCGAGGCCAGCTTTTCGCTGACCGAGTTCAACAAAAATATCGACGCCACCAATGCCAAGCTGATGGAGGTTCTTCATGGCCGTTAAGATCCTCACCCCCGGTCTGTCGACCACCGTGCAAGACCTTGGCCGCCCCGGTTACTATCATCTCGGCATCCCGATTTCGGGCGGGATGGACCGCTTCGCCTTGCGCGCGGCCAATATGCTGGTCGGCAATGATGAAGGCGCCGCGGTGCTGGAGGCGGTGTTCATGGGGCCGGAGATTGAATTCACCACAGCCGCGACGGTGGCGGTGACGGGTGGTGAGTTGCCCCCCAAAGTCAACGGCGATGAGCGTGCGACATGGGAGGCTTTTCCGGTGAAAGCCGGGGACAAGCTGTCATTCGGTTTCCTGAAATCCGGCGCGCGGGCGTATATTGCAGTTTCCGGTGGCATTGATGTGCCGGTGAAGCTCGGTTCGCGCTCCACCTATACCTTGGGCGCTTTGGGCGGGCATGAGGGCCGCGCGTTGAGGGCAGGCGACACGCTGCCTTTGGGGAAGGGGGGTATGGGCAAAGGCTCCGTTCCCGCCAACCTGCGCCGTGGTCCCGGCAATCCGGCAGAGTTGCGGATGCTGCCGGGGCTATATTGGCACCGTGTTACGGCGGAGGCGGGCAAGCAGTTCTTCACCGACACCTGGAAAGTCGCGCCCGAGGCTGACCGCATCGGCTACCGTTTCAAGGGCGGCAAAGCGCTGGATTTCGTGCCCCGCACGCCGCCCTTCGGGGCGGGGTCTGATCCGTCGAATATCGTTGATGCCTGCTATCCCTATGGCTCGGTGCAGGTGCCATCCGGCACTGAACCCATCGTGCTGCACCGCGATGCGGTGTCGGGCGGCGGCTACATGATGCTGGGCACGATTATTTCCGCCGATATGGATCTGATCGGCCAGTTGCAGCCGCACAGCCCGGCGCGGTTTGTCGAGGTGACGCTGGATCAGGCCTTGGCCGCGCGCCACGATCGCCAAGCCGCGATTGCCCGCGTTCGCGCCCACCTGCAGCGCTAAGAAAAGGGGGGAACGATGCGCATCACCGTTTCCCCGTCACTCCCGCGCCCGCGCCTCTTTCGGGGTGATGCCGTAGCGCTGCCGAAACGCGCGGCTGAACTGCGCCTGATCGGCAAAGCCGCGGGCATAGGCGATCTCACCAATCGCGCGCTTGTCGCGTGGGTTGGTCAGATCTTCGCGCGCCGCTGCCAAGCGTTGATCGCGGATCCAACTGCCCAAGGTCTGGTTGGTATCGCGCAGCAATTCATGCAGATAGCGCACCGAGACGCCACAGCCCGCCGCCACCTCATCCGGCCCCAGATCGGGGTTGTCGATATGACGGCGCACAAAGCTTTCGATCCGCGCCAGATGCGCCATCCGCACCGTCGAGCCGCCCGAACTCAGCACCCGTTCATCCGACTGCAAGGCAAGCGCCAGCAAATCCGCCAACTGTCGCCCGACCATGCTGCGGGCTTCTTCGGTCATCGCGTCGTAGCGCTGCGGGATCAGATGCACCATGTCGACGAACAGCCCATTGGCGCCATTGGTGGCATCGAACTGCAAGCTGCAAAACCGATCCGGCGCGCGCACCCGGCCGCCCAACATGGCGAGCGACAGCTTCATCACCCACAGATCTGCGGGTTCGGCATGACTGAACTCATAGGGTTCATGGCTGCGCTCGATGAAGAACGCGCCGGGATTGGCGCGCACCTCGCGCCCGCCTTGGGCAAACAGCAATTCCGATTTCGCGGGCAGAGTGACCAGAAACTCCTCGGGGCCTTGGATCTGCAAATGTTTCGGCAGGCGGCGATACATCAACGCGTCAGAGGTCAGCCGCGACAGCGACACCTCGCCCAACTGCCACATGGTCAATTCGCCATCAAATGCCTCGGGGCGGCGGAAGCTCAGGTCGAGTGGGAAATAGGCCTGCCCAATCGCCTCGTGCCAGTGACGGCTGCGCGCGGCCAGATCGACGCCTTTGGTGGTGATGGTGGTCTTCATCGCAGCCCCCGCAGTTTCCCCAATCTGGCCACGCAATATTCTTTCTGTAAAGCGCCGGTTGCGCGCAATTTGTCAAAATGCGCTCTGCGACAAAAACCCATGCACCCGGCGCAAAGACGCCTGCCGCCCGCGCCGCCTAGCCTGACCGCTGCAACGGTGCAGAAGACGCCGCGCAACGGGGAGTTTTTGCTGAAGTCTCGGGCCGCTTGCCCGAACACCCCCCTTTTGCGCCGCGCATTTGAAGGGGAATAGGCATGGCCAGCGCCACCACATCCGCCACGAAGGTTGATCCGATCACACTATCGGTCGTTCGCGGCATTCTGGAAACCACGCAGCGCGAGATGACGCTGTCGCTTGAGAAAACCGCGCGTTCGTCGGTGTTCAATCTGGCGCACGACTATTCCACCGCGCTGTTCAATGCGCGGCCCGAGATGATCTTGCAGGGGCAGGATATTCCGATCCACCTCGGCAGCTTGATCCCGGCGATGAAGGTGGTGGCGGGGTATTTTGAGGGCGACATCCATGAAGGCGATCTGCTGATCCACAACGATCCGGCCTGGGGTGGCAGCCACGCGATTGATACCTGTTTTTACAAGCCGGTGTTTTACAAGGGAAAGCTGAAGTATTGGACCGTCTGCAAGGGCCATCTGACCGATATCGGCGGCCCGGTGCCTGCGGGCTATAACCCCAATGCCAAGGAAATCTATGCCGAATGCCTGCGCATTCCCCCGGTGAAAATCTGGGATCGCGGCGTGCCGCGTAAAGACGTTTTGAACTTCATCTTCACCAACATGCGGGCGCGGCGCGATCAGGAAGGTGATTTCAACGCGCTGATCGGGGCCTGTCAGGTCGGCGAGCGTGCCTTGATCGCGATGTTGGATAAGTATGGCGAAGACGTGGTGGATGCCTGCATCGACACGCTTTTGGACATGGCTGAAAAGCAGATGCGCAGCCTGATCGCCACCGTGCCCGATGGCACCTATGAAGGCTCGGCGATTGTTGAAGATGCTGGCCATGGTTTTGGCGATCTGACCATCACCGCTAAGGTGACGATCAAGGCAGACAGCTGCCACATCGAAATCTCCAGCCCGCCGCAGATCCCGTATTTCATCAACAGCTACGAGGGGAACAGCTATTCCGGCGTTTACCTTGGCCTGATGATGTTCGCGCAACTGCCGCCGCCGTATAACGAGGGCCTCTATCGCTGCATCTCGGTCGATATGGGGCCGAAGGGGACGTTGTGTAACGCCCGCGAACCCGCGCCCCACATGAACTGTACCACCACGCCGATGGAAACCCTGACCGATGCGGTGCGTCTGGCGTTTGAAAAGGCCGTGCCGTCGAAAGTGTCGGCCAGCTGGGGCCATGCCAACGGGCTGAACATCGCCGGATGGGATAAGCGCCACGACGAGGAATATGTGACGATGGTGCTGGCCACCATTATTTCAGGCGCGGGGGCGACGCCTGCGCAAGACGGCTGGCACGCCTGCGGCCCGGAATGCTGCTTTGGCGCTTTGACCAGCGGTGACGTGGAACTGCTGGAATACAGCTATCCGATCATCATCCACCGCTACGGGCTGATGACCGACAGTGGCGGGGCGGGCAAATTCCGTGGCGGTTCCGGCACCGCATGGGAGGTGGAGCCGCTGTCTGACGACATGACCTTCATCACCTTTGGCGAAGGTCGCCGCATCCCGGCAGTCGGCGCGGCAGGGGCCAGTTCGACCATGATCGACGAAAAGGTCGGGCGGCTGGAACTGGTCGAGGGCGCGCATTCCGAAACCATCCGCGAGAACGTGATCAAGGTGATCAAACCCGGTGATCGCATCACCAACATGAACCCCGGTGGCGGTGGCTATGGCGACCCGATGGATCGGGCGGTGGAAAAGGTGGTGTGGGATATCAAGAACGGCCTTGTTTCCGTGAAGGGGGCGGAAGCCGATTACGGCGTGATCGTCAGCGATGCCGAAAGCCTGACCGTCGATATGGCGGCAACCGAAACCCTGCGTGCGCGTCGTCGCGCCGTGGCCGCGAAATAGGAGGGCGCCGCGATGAAAACCGATTACCGTTTGGGCATTGATGCCGGTGGCACCTTCACCGATTTCGTCCTCGCCGATCAAACCGGGCAAGTCCGGCTGTTCAAGGCGCTTTCCACCCCGCAAGACCCCACCTTGGCGATCAAGAACGGTCTAGCGCTGATGACCGAAGAGCTCGGGGTCTCGGCCACCGAGATCATCTCGAACTGCGATCTCTGTATCAACGGCACCACCGTGGGCCTGAACGCGCTGATCCAGCACAAGGGGGCGAAAACCGGGCTGATCTGCACGGCGGGGCATGAGGACTCGCTTGAGATCCGCCTCGGCCATAAAGAAGACGGCTACCGCTACGATCCCGATTACCCGCCCGCCACCATGCTGGTGCCGCGCTACCTGCGCCGCGGCGTGCGCGAGCGTATCCTGTCCAACGGCGAAATCCGCACGCCGCTGACCGAAGAAGATGTGCGCGCCGCCTGCGAGATTTTCATCGCTGAGGGGGTGGAAACCGTGGCGATCAGCTTCGTCTGGTCGGTGCTCGTCCCCAGTCATGAACGCCGCGCCGGGGAGATTGTGCGCGAGATGATGCCGGGGGTGATCCTGACGATGGGATCGGAACTTTATCCGCAAGTCCGCGAATACACCCGCACCTCAACGGCGGTGGTTAACGCCTACTTGGCACCGATCATGAAGCGCTATGTCACCGCCGTGGATGCCTATTTCCAGCAGCTCGGCGCGAAGCAACCCGTGCGGTATTACCAATCCAACGGCGGCCTTGCGATTGGGCAGGCGATGACCGACCGCTCGGTCTATGCCATCAACTCCGGCCCCGCTTCGGCCCCCGCCGCTGGCCTCTATGTCTGTGCGCCGTTTGGCAAAACCGATGTGATCACGGTGGATATGGGCGGCACCTCGTTTGACATCACCCTGACCAAAGACGGCTCGACCAATATCAACAAGAACATCGACTTCCTGCGTTACCGCATTGGCGTGCCGATGATTCAGGTCGAAACTCTGGGCGCAGGCGGCGGGTCAATCGGTTGGATTGATGAGATGGGCCTGCTGCAAATGGGTCCGCAATCGGCGGGGTCCGATCCGGGGCCAGCCTGCTACGGTCAAGGCGGGCAACTGCCGACGGTATCGGACGCCAACATCGTGCTGGGCTATCTGAACCCCGATGGCTTGGTTGGCGGCCGCCTGCCACTGGATGCGCAAAAGGCCTATGACGCGGTGAAAAGCATCGCTGATCCTCTGGGCCTGACGGTGGAACGCGCCGCCTATGGCATGTTCACCATCGTCAACGCCAACATGGTCAACGGCATCCGCCGCGTCACGATTGAACGCGGCTATGACCCGCGCGATTTCGTGCTGGTGGGCGCGGGCGGTGCCACGGCGGCGCATATCACAGCGCTGGCGGCGGATATGGGCATCGACACCATCGTGTTGCCGAAACTCGCTTCGGGCCTGTGCGCCTTTGGTCAGATCATCTCGGACGTGAAGTATAACTACATGGCCACGGCGGTGCTGCGGCTGGACAATGACGCGGCTTATACCCGGATTGACCAGTTGTTCACCGAGATTGAAGCGCAAGGTATCGCGCATCTGACCTCCGATGGCTTTGCGGCTGGCAACACCATGATCAAGCGCAGCCTTGATATGCGCTATGTCGGCCAAGTCCATGAATGCACGGTGGAAATCGGCAACTTCCCGGTGAACGCCCAAACCATCGACCAGATCAAGGCCGCCTTCCACGCCCGCCACGAACAGCTTTATACCTATTCGGAACCGCACTCGACGGTCGAGGTGGTGAACATCGAAAGCACGGTTTACGGGCTGGTCGATAAGCCGAAGCGGATGCACATCGCCCCCGGCAAAGCCGCCGATCAGGCGATCAAAGCCTACCGGGAAGCGGTGTTTTCCGCCGATGGCAGCCGCATCCGCACGCCGATCTACGAAGGCGGCGCGTTGGGGGCTGGGGCAGAGATCGCAGGCCCTGCGGTGATCGAAGAAGTCACGACCACCATCGTTATCGAGCCGGGGTGGAGCGCCACTTTAGACGCCTCCGGCTCTTACCTGATCACCCGCAAGGAGAAGAAATGAGCCAACTCAGCGCAGACAAGCTGTCGGTTGCCTTCGCGGGGCTGAAGGCCCTGTCGGATGTCGATCTGACGATCACGCCCGGCCAGATCACCGGGCTGATCGGCCCGAATGGTGCGGGCAAAACCACGCTTGTCAATGTGCTGACCGGGTTTCAAAGCCCCACGGGCGGGGCGGTGTCTTTGAACACCGCCTCGGCCAAACTGAACCTCTCGGGGTTGAAGCCACATGAAATCCGCCGCCGCGGCATCGCGCGCACCTTTCAAGGTGGGCGGTTGTTCCGCGATCTGGCGGTGATCGACAATCTGGAAGTCACCGGCGTCGGTCTGGGTCAATCGCGCAGCAAGGCGCGGGCTGAAGCCGCCGCGATGCTCGATTGGATCGGCATTGGCGCGCTGCAAAACCGCATCGCCGGAACCCTGCCCTATACCGATGAACGCCGGGTTGCGATTGGCCGCGCCTTGATCGGCAAGCCTGAATATATCCTGCTGGATGAGCCCGCCGCTGGCATGTCTGGCCCCGAAGCCGCCGATCTTGCCGCCCTGATCCGCCGCATCGCCTCCGAGATCGGCTGCGGCGTGCTGTTGATCGAGCATAACGTCGGGCTGGTCCTCAGCCTGTGCGATCATATCGTCGTGCTGGATTCCGGTGTGGTGATTGAGACGGGCGATCCTGCCAGCATCCGCGCCAGCGAGAAAGTCCGCCACGCCTATATGGGCACCGCCGCCGAGACCAACCTTCCGGTGTTGGAGGTGTTGGCATGAGCCTGCTTGCGCTGTCCAACCTGACGATCCGCTATGGCCGCTTGACCGCGGTGCGCAACGTCACCTTCACCCTGACCGAAGGTGAGATTCTGTTTATCACTGGGCCGAATGGCGCGGGCAAATCCAGCCTGTTGCGCGCCATCGCCGGGGTGACGCCGCCTGCTGGCGGTCGGGTTGATTTTGGCGGCCAAGACATCACTGGACACGCGCCCGAGGATATCGCCCGCATGGGCCTGTCGATGGTGCCCGAGGGGCGCGAGGTGTTTGGCAGCCTGACCATCGAGGAAAATCTGCTGGTCGGCACCGGGATGCACGCCGCCACCCGCAACTGGCGCAGCCGGGCCGCGACCGAGTTGGAAGCCGTCTATGCCACCTTCCCGATCCTGAAAGACCGCCGCCATTCGCAGGCGGGTCTGCTGTCGGGTGGCCAACAGCAAATGCTGGTGATCGGGCGCGCACTGATGACCAACCCGCGGCTGATCGCGATTGATGAACCCAGTCTCGGCCTTGCCCCCAACATCACCGATCAGGTTTATGAACGATTGATCGCATTGCGCGCCCACCGCGCGCTGACCCTGCTGATTGTCGAGCAATCCTCGACCCGCGCGCAACTGGTGGGGGGGCGGATGATCCTGATGCGCGGCGGTGAAATCCTGTTGGATGGCGATGCCCGCGCGATGGGCCAATCCGAAGCCATGCAAGCCGCCTATTTTGGATATGGAGAGCATTGATGCAAACCCTGTTTGACGCGCTCAGCCTTGGTTCGCTTTATGCCCTTGGCGCACTGGGCATCGCGCTGATCTTCGGCGTGATGCGTTTGGTCAACTTCGCGCATGGCGATGTGATCTCGTTCTCGATCTTCGCGCTGCTGTGGCCTTCGGTTGATGCCGTCGCCATCGTGTTCGCGGGCGAATTGCCGTGGTTCCTGCTGATCCCCTTTGTGCTGGCGATGGGGGCTGGCCTGTCGGTGCTGTCGGAAATCATCGTGTTCCGCCGCTTTCGCCGCGCCAATCCGGCCACCATGATGATCGCCTCTTTCGCGCTGGGCTTCGTGATCCGCTATTTCCTGCTGATGCTGTTCTCCAG
The DNA here is from genome assembly GCF_034376685.1 of Cypionkella sp. GTDB lineage: Bacteria > Pseudomonadota > Alphaproteobacteria > Rhodobacterales > Rhodobacteraceae > Cypionkella. Next base: position 5,139 of record NZ_JAXMJJ010000078.1, on the reverse strand, counting down.
CCGCCCGAAATCCATCTCACTTTTGCCCGCCCTCAGCCAACCCGTTGAAATCCTTGGCGCGCGTATTCCCCTGCTGCAAGTCATCACCATCGCAGCCACCATCGCCATCCTGTTCGCCCTCACCGCCTTTCTGAAACGCACCCGCTTCGGGTTGGAAATGCGCGCGGCGGCGGAGAATTTCACCATGGCCCGCATGCTCGGCGTGCGCGCCAACCGGGTGATCATGGGGGCCTTCGCGCTGTCGGGCGCACTTGCCGCCGCCATCGGCCTGATCCTTGCCGCGCAAACCGGAACCGTTGATATCCAGATGGGCGCGTCGGTGATGCTGATGGCCTTCATCGCCACGGTGATCGGCGGCCTCGGGTCGCTGCCCGGAGCCGTCCTTGCGGGTTTCCTGCTCGGGGCGGCCTCGGTCGTCATGCAAACCGTGCTGCCGATTGATGCGCGCCCGTTCCGCGATGCCTTCGTCTATGGCGCGGTGATTATGGTGCTGATTTTCCGCCCCCAAGGCCTGATCGCCGCGCGCGGCACGAAAGAGAGGGTCTGACATGTCGGTGATCCGCCGCACCATTTCCACCCCGATCCTGCTGACGCTGATCCTGATCGCCATCGCTTTGATCGCCGTCGCCGCAGGCTCGCGCCCGTTCAACCAGACAGTGATCGACATCTTCCTGCGCGTCATTCTCGTCGTCGGCCTCTATATCTTCATCGGCAACTCCGGGGTGATGTCGTTCGGCCATATCGGCTTCACCTGTTTGGGAGCCTACGCCGCAGCCTGGCTGACCATGCCACCGATGATGAAGCAAACCCTGCTGCCCGGCCTGCCCGATTGGCTGATGAACACGCAACTGCCCTACTGGGCCGGGGCGATCTTCGCCGCTTTATGGGCCGCTATCTGGGCGGCATTGTTCGGCAAGATCCTGATGCGGCTGTCCGGCATTGCGGCCTCTATCGCCACCTTTGCCATGTTGGCGATGATCAACACCATCTATTCCAACTGGGAGAGCGTCACCGCCGCAACCTCATCCGTCGTCGGCATCCCGATCATCCGCTCAATCTGGCCCTATCTGATCGCCGCCATCATCGCCGTGATCGTGGCATGGCTGCATGCGATTTCCCGCGCGGGCCTTGCTCTGCGTGCCGCACGGGATGAACCCACCGCCGCCGCCGCCTCGGGCGTCGATATCCCCAAGCAACGTCTGATCGCCTTCATCCTGTCCGGTGCGGTAATGGGCATGGGCGGCGCGCTGTTTGCCCATTCCATCGGCGTCGTCACCCCTGACACGTTCTATCTGACACTCACCTTCACCACCCTGTCGATGCTGGTCGTCGGCGGCATCGGCAGCCTGTCGGGCGCGGTGCTGGGCGTGGTGATCCTGTCCTCGCTGATCCAGGCCCTGCGCTGGCTAGAGGCGGGCGTGACCGTCGGCACCACCACCCTCGCCATCCCGAACGGGCTGCAAGAGATCGCTTTGGGCATCGTGATGATCCTGATCCTGATCCGCCGCCCCGCTGGCATCATGGCCAATTCCGAATTGCGCTGGCCGTTTCCTCGATCCGAAACGGCCAACCTAAAGAATCCGGGCGAAGACCCCGGCAATAAGCCCACCCAACAAGGAGTATCCAGATGAAAACCCTAACCAAACTCAGCCTCGCGCTGCTGGGGGCGACCGCCCTTGTCACCCCGGCGCTTGCGCAAGATGACGACAAGATCATCGTCGGCTTTGCCACCGCCGAATCCGGCTTCATGCAGGGCTATGACAAGCCCGCCCAAGACGCCGCGATGATTCGCATCAAGGAGATTAACGAGGCGGGCGGTCTGCTCGGCAAGCAGATCGAGGTTGTGAATGCCGACACCAAGACCGACCGTGCCGAGGGGGCCAAAGCGGGCCTGTCAGTGATCGACGCTGGCGCTGATATGGTCGTGGTCTCTTGCGACTATGACTTTGGTGCCCCGGCGGCGCTTGCGGCAGAAGGTGCAGGCCTGCCGTCTTTCTTCCTTTGCGCCGAGTCGATCAAGGCCGGGATCCAAGGCGTTGGCCCGAATTCGTTCTCGGCCTCGGTGCTGGCAGCGGTTCAGGGTGCCACGATGGCGGAATGGTCCTACACCAAGAAAGAAGCCCGCACCTATTACCGCCTGCTCGACACCTGGACCGAGTATAACAAAGGCATCTGCGATGGCTTTGACTACATGCTACCCAAGCTGGAAGGTGCAACACTGGTTGGCGAAGATACCTTCAAGAATGAAGATGCCTCGATTGCCGCCCAGATCACCCGGATCAAATCGCTGCCAGAAGAACCCGATGCGATCATGCTCTGCACCATGATGCCGGGGGCCGTCTCTGCTATCAAGCAAATCCGCGCCGCTGGGATCAATACGATGATCCTGAACGGCTCGGGCGTCGATGGGTCTTATTGGCAGTCGGCGGTGCCGGACCTCTCGAACTTCTACGTCCCGGTGCAAGGCTCGGTCTATGGCGACGATCCGAACCCGGAAGTCACCAAGTTCAACGCCAAGTATAAGGAAGCCACGGGCGCGGACCCGTCCACTCAATACGTCTATCCCGGCTATGTGATGATCGACGTCTGGGCCAAAGCGGTGGAGCGTGCAGGCACCACCGAAACCGCTGCCGTGGTGGCCGAGCTGGAGAAGATGAAGGACGAGCCGACCCTGTTCGGCCCGCGCACGTTCACCTCTGAACTACATCACCAGAATTCGGCGAAATACCTGATCGTCGATACTGAAAAGGGCAAGCCCGCCGTGGTTGATAGCTGGACCATCTCGGCCCCGATCCCGGTGGCGGATCTGATGAAGTAAGACACTGCGGGCAGCCTTTCTGATACTGGGCAGGGCTGCCCGTACTGCTGCTCGAGACAATCGGCACTTGTAATAATGCGTGGGAAATCTGCGAAACACTGGCGGAGCGGCTGATCTGACAGAGGCTGCGGCAGAGTTTTATTCCGTTTGCATGACGATACGGCCAGACCGCTTTGCCCTAAGTCTTAATAAGTTCCTAACGAGCACCCCATAACATATTGAAATTGCTAGAGCAGCGGCTGTGTCCACACGTGGACATAACCCGCCTTGATATATTTCAACCCCCTGTCACAGATGTGAGATCAGATGATTTTGTCTTTTCCTGAAGCTGAGCCATCTTAATCCTCAAGCTTCAGAGGAGACCCGTCATGCCCTACCGTCCCGAATACACGGCCGCCGACATCACCCCGCAACACCTGTTCCTGAACCGCCGCGCCCTGATCGCCGGAGCCGCCGCGCTTTCCATCGCAAGCCCCGCCCTCGCCCAGACCAGCCCCTATTCCACCGATGAGACCCCGAATACTTTCGAGGACATCACCACCTACAACAACTACTACGAATTTGGCTACGACAAGGCCGACCCCGCCGCCTACGCAGGCAAACTGAAAACCGACCCGTGGTCTGTGGTGGTGGACGGCCTCGTCGACAACCCCGGCAGCTATGCGCTGGCGGACCTGATCGCAGGCCAACCCATCGAGGAACGCATCTATCGTTTCCGCTGCGTGGAAGCGTGGTCGATGATCGTGCCGTGGCAAGGCTTCCAACTGTCGGGCCTGCTGCAAAAGCTGGGGGTGAAGCCGGAAGCGAAATATGTGGCGTTTGAAACTCTGGTCCGCCCGGAAGAGATGCCCGGCATCAACGGCGGTATGATCGACTGGCCCTACCGCGAAGGCCTGCGGCTGGACGAAGCGATGCACCCGCTGACCATCATGGCGACGGGATTGTATGGCAAACCGATGCCGAACCAGAACGGCGCGCCGATCCGTTTGGTGGTGCCGTGGAAATATGGCTTCAAGTCGATCAAGTCGATTGTGCGGATCAGTCTGGTGGCCGAACAGCCAGTGACAACCTGGAACACCCTCGCCGCGAATGAATACGGCTTCTATGCCAACGTGAACCCCGAGGTCGATCACCCGCGCTGGAGCCAAGCCTCGGAACGCCGCATCGGGGGCGGGCTGTTCGCGGGCCGTGTCGATACGGTGAAGTTCAACGGCTACGGCGATCAGGTCGCCAGCCTATATACGGGCCAAGATCTGACGAAGGATTACTGATGCTCGACGCCATCAATCAAACCGCCCGCCGCATCCCGGCCTATACTATATATATAGCTGGCATAGCGCTGGCGGCCTGGGTGATCTACGCAGCCCTCGCCACGCCTGACCCCGCGAAGGTGCTGGAGCGCGATCTGGGCACCAAGGGCCTGCAAATTCTGATCGCCACCCTCTGCATCACCCCCTTGCGCTGGTATGGGGTGAACCTGCTGAAATTCCGCCGCGCCTTGGGGCTGACGGGCTTCATGTTCATCGCACTGCATCTGATGACATGGGTGGTGCTGGACCTCGCACTGCGCTGGTCCGAGATTCTGACCGAGCTTACCAAGCGGCCGTTTATCATCGTGGGCATGCTGGCGTTCGTGGCGCTGATTCCTCTGGCGGTGACGTCGAACAATACGATGGTGAAGCGACTCGGCGCTTTGCGCTGGAAACGGCTGCATTGGCTGGCTTATCCGGCGACTTTGGCGGGCGCGGTGCATTTTGTGATGATCGGGAAGGTCTACACACTGGAATCAGCACTTTATTTTGCGGCTGTGGCGGGACTTTTGCTCGCCCGCCGACTCAAGGCGCGGAAAAAGGCACTGCAAACCGCCTGAGTCGCGCCGCGACGCAGCAATCAGCGGTAAGATTGTTGCGCGAAAGGGGGGTGTTCGCGGATGAAGCTTCCGCCAACTGTGCGAATTCATGGATAAATTCACAAATCTGTAAAAAAGTGAGTTGAGAGGTGTTTTTTGCTATTGCGGCTTCCGGCGGCTTTCCCTAAACACCGCCTTACCGAAGCGAAACAGTGACGGTGACGAAACGAAACGAAGCGTAAGCGGTTGTTAAGGTTCGGAAAATCTGAAGATAAGGCCTTCGACGAAGCGCTAAGAGTTTAGCGCCCGTTGGAATTTTTGTCGGAAGATCGCTCTTTGAAATTGATAGTAGTTGAAGGGATATGTGGGCGGTTTGGGCGCATCGGCGTCAAAACGTTCTCATATCTGGGCTAGTAGGGAATGTGAGTGATCACGCTACCGATGATCTAGTTAAAAGCTTCACGGTTTGTGG
>NZ_JAXMJJ010000077.1:0-9408 GCF_034376685.1 Cypionkella sp. | reverse complement strand
GCAGGCGCGGCCAGATTTGTCTGCGGCCAAATCCGGCAAGACAAAGGTCGCGCGCCAATGAAAAAGGCGCAGAGGTTTCCCCCTGCGCCCTTGATGTCAAACGCTCGCCTGCTTACGCAGTAGCTTCTTCTTCACCAACTTCAACGTAACCCGCCGGAGCCGCCACGTTGGCGATCACGAAGTTACGGTCGATGGTCGGCTTGGTGCCTTCCGGCAGAACCACGTCATTGATGTGGATCACATCGCCGATTTTGCGGCCGGTCAGATCGACGGTGACGTGATCCGGGATGTCGCCTGCGAGAACGTTCAGTTCCACGTCATTGCGCACAACGGTCAAGGTGCCGCCTTTTTTCAGACCCGGAGACGCTTCATGGTTGATGAAGGTGACGTGAATGAACAGGTTGATGCGGTTTTCGTCGTGCAGGCGCATCAGGTCAACATGCGTCGGCAGGTCTTTCACCACGTCACGCTGCACAGCGCGACAGATCACATGCACGTCCGGCTGGCCTTCAACCTTCAGGTTGAACAGCGACGACAGGAAGCGGCCGGCTTTCAGGCGCTTCAGCAGGGCGTTGTAAGGGATCTTGATTGCAAGGGGTGCAACGTTATCGCCATAGACGATACCGGGAACGAAGCCATCACGACGTGATTGACGAGCGGCCCCCTTGCCTGTCCCCGTGCGTGCTTCGGCGTGAAGATCAAGGATCTCGCGTGCCATAATGTTTCTCCATATATATATCCGCCAACGTTCAAGGGTGCATGGCGCGATCGCGGGCCTATAGCGGGGAATCACCGCAAAGGAAAGCCGGAAAGTGCCCAGCCCTGTGGGCGCTCTGCGCGGCTGGCGGCTCTGAGAGATGCGATGTCGGGGGTGGGATAGTCTTTCCACCGCCCGCGCGCTATCCCCCCTGCGTGAGCAGGAGAATGTCATGACCGCCGTCGATACCCTACGCGTCGCCCGCCCCGCCGTGGCGGCCTTTGCCGCGATGGGCGTGCTGTGGGGGTCTTTCGCCGCCGATCTCCCCGATATCAAGACCATGCTGGACATTGATGAGTCGCATTTGGGTGCGTTGATGTTCATGACGCCGATTGCGGCGGTGTGTGCGATGTTGGTGGCGCCGCGTCTGGGCGTGGCGTTTGGCCGCCGCGCGATGTTGATTTCCTGCCTGCTGATGTGTGCAGCCTTCACGCTGCCGGGGCAATTCAGCCATCTGATGCTGTTTCCGCTGGCGATGATGGCCTGCGGTGCGGGTACTGGTCTGACCGATGTGCTGATGAACGCGCGGGTGGCCACGCTGGAGACCCAAAGCGGGCGACCGCTGATGAACCTCTGCCACGCCGCATACAGCTTTGGCTATGCTGGCGGCGCGATTGCCACCGGAGCCTTGCGCAGCGCCGGGTGGTCGCCATCTTGGGTGCTGGGCAGCATGGCACTGTTTGCCGGAGTGCTGGCACTGGCGGCCTATGAGGAGGATGGCCGGATTGAGGGCCTCGCGCGGCCGAAAGGTAAGGGAGCGGCGCATCTGGGTCTGGTGCCGGTGCTGGGCGGTGCGATGGTGCTGATCGCTTTCCTCACCGAAAATGCCGCCGAGAACTGGTCGGCGTTGCACATCGAGAAGACCCTTGGCGGCAGTCCTTCCGCTGGCGCGATGGGGCCTGCGCTGATGGCGACCACCATGGGGGTGGCGCGATTGTTCGGGCAGGGCTTGGCGTCGCGCATCCCTGCCGTGTGGCTGCTGACCGGGGGCGCGGTGATCTCGGCTGTGGGGGCTTTGGGGGCGGCGTTGGCGGTGACACCCGCGATGGCCTATGCCGGGTTCATCGTGATGGGGATCGGATCATCGGTGATCGCCCCCACGGTGTTTTCGCTGGTTGGCCAGTTGGCTGACCCCGCGGCGCGGGCGCGGGCGGTGGCGCGGGCGACGCTGATCGGCTATTTCGGCTACTTCTTCGGCCCGCCCGCGATTGGCTTTGTCGCAGGCCTGTTCGGCCTGCGCTTTGCCTTCGTCTGCGCGGCTGTGATGCTGGCAGGCATTCCGGTGCTGGCGCGGCTGTTGTTGCGGCGTTAGGCGAGACAGCTTCAGCCGAAAAGATCGCCAAGCTCTGTCGTCACCACCAGCCTTGCAGCGCCAACAAGGGTCAGCGTGCCTGTATCCCATGTGATCACCACATCAAAAACTCCCCGAGCGATGCTAAGATCATTGCGCCCGGCAAGTCCTCGGAAATAGAGCGTGTCTATTGACTCATAATCCGCGATCACATCCGATCCAGTCGCCAAGCGCGCGTCAAACACAAAGATATCGGCACCCGAACCGCCGACCATAATATCGCGGTCCGCACCACCGATCAGCACATCCACCCCGTCGCCGCCATTCATTCGATCCATGCCATCGCCGCCATAAATCGTATCGTTTCCGATAGCTCCGATCAGAAAATCTGACCCAGCTTCGCCATAAATCCGATCATCGCCAATTCCCGCCAGAACGGTGTCAAATCCCAGACCTGCATAGATCAAATCATCACCGCCTTCAGCCGTGATGTAATCAGCAGCTTGACCGCCATAGAGCGAGTCGTCTCCTGCGCCACCGCTGATCGTATCATTTTCCGTGCCACCATAAACGGTGTCGTTCCCGTCATTGCCTAGCAAAACATCGTTTCCTGCAAGGCCGATCAACAGATCGGATCCTCTTAGCCCGGAGAGAACATCATTGCCGTTGCTCGCCGTAAGGTTCAGCTGCTCGAACTCATGGAAAATGGTGACGCTATTCACACCTGCAATCGAGGTTATGCGAAGCGACGTAAAGTTGGATCCGGTCGTCATGACAACCTGGCTTGCGGCGCCGACATAATTCAGCCCCAACAAATCATTGCCTTGGCCACCATACAACTCACCATTAAGTTGCGCGCCCAAACTTGCAACATCATCATAATTCGACAAATTTCCGACGATCTGTTCCATTGCCGTCCATTCGCCGGCAAGCCCGTGCAGGCTCAATCTTACGCCTGACGTATTCGCAGAGTAATTTACACCAACTGTATCAATGCCCAACCCGCCATTCAGAATATCGTTCAAGTCATAATTGGAGAAAGAGTCATTACCCGCATCGCCATAGACCGTATCACTGGCCCCTTGAACACCTGAAAACCCGTCATCTCCGGCGCCACCGAACAGCAGGTTCCGACCAAGCCCGGCATTGAAGCTGTCATTTCCTGCCAACCCGATCAGCGTATCATTGCCTTCAAGCGTCTGGAACCGGTCTTGCTGATTGCTGCCAGTTATATTTAACGTCTCCCAATTCCTTAAAATTGCTGCATCACCTATAATATAGCCTTCCGCATTCCTGAAATCTATCCGACCAGAATTGAATCCCAAATTTACAAAGTTATAGTTGCCCTGCGCAGCCGTCGAAGTCGAATAATTCAGAATGGCCGTGTCATTTCCTGCCCCGGCATCCAACTCACCGCGAAAGCCACCCAAGGCCAGAACGTCATCGAAGTTCGTCAGTACTCCCGAGACAATTTCCACGCCGGTGAGATTGAATATTTTGTCACCGACGCGGCCAGATATGCCTTGGGTTGCGGTGCGAAAATCTACGATAGCCGTGTCAATACCCGCGCCGCCATCAACAGTATCCTCGGCCCCAACACCGTATATAGTGTCATTGCCCGCACCGCCCGCAACCAGATCGGCCCCGCCGCGCATTCCGTAGGCATCATTGATCAGCAATCTGTCATTGCCGCCGCCGCCATAGATCGTGTCATCTCGCGCAGTGCCGCCGACACTGTCAGCACCCTCACCTCCGGTAAATTCAAGACGTTCAAAATTGCGCGCCTGCGTCACCCCCAACCCCGATGAGGGCAGCACACGCTGAGTCATGACGGTTTCAAGATCAATCGATCCAAGCCCGGTGCGATTAACAATCAGCAGATCATCAACACCAAGCCCGGCATCCAGAAATTGTGGTATGTTCGTGACTGTGATGACATCATTATATCGGGTGAGACTCAGGCCATAGGTCTCAAAATTTATCCAATTTGGATTCTGGATCAGATTGGCCATTGAGCCACGATAAGCAACAGTCTCTTGTGAGAGATTTATGCCCAGATAATCATTGCCGGCACCGCCGTCTGCAATATCGTTGCGCCCTACGCCACTGATAGTGTCATCGTCATCGCCACCATAAATCCAATCGCGCAACAGATCTGGGGTGACACCCAAAGAATCGTATCCCGCACCGCCATAGATTACATTTGACCCAAGCTGTCCGTTGAGTATGTCCGACTGCGCTCCTCCGCGCAAAGTGTCATTGCCATCGGTTGCAATGACTCTGCTCGAAAACAGATCAGATGCGGTAAAATCCAGCCGCTCAAATCCAGTTATCGAAAATTTTTCAAATCCATAATTCGGGAAAGTATCCGGTGGTTGCGTGTAGGCGATCTCGGTCAGGGCGAAAGGATCGTAAAGCGCAATAAATACATACGCGATCTCTTTACCCTCATAGAGCGGGCGCCCCGAGTAATTCAGAACAAGAAGATCATCCCCGGCGAGACCGTCGATCGCTGCAGTCAGCGCACCGCCATAGATCGTATCATTGCCAGTGGTAGGGCTTATCACCACGGGTGGCTCAGTCACAGGTTCTGTTACGCCGCCCATCGGAATTCTCCCCTCTCAACAACATCGTCAGGATGGAGACTTCTTTCTCTGCCACCAGCAACGCCACGCGTGAAGGTTCAGCAAAATCCCCTTGGACGGTCAAGCTGCAAATCGGGCTCAGGCCCAATCGCCCTCAAAATCCTGCGGCACCAGCACGTGCTCGCGGCCGATGTCGCGGGCTTGTTGCACACCGCACAAAGCCATCGAGATGTCGAGTTCCTTCTGGATCACCTCCAGCGCCTTGGTCACCCCGGCCTGACCCATCGCGCCCAGACCATAGATGAAACTGCGGCCGATGAAGGTGGATTTTGCGCCCAAGGCGAGGGCTTTCAGCACGTCCTGACCCGAGCGGATGCCGCTGTCCATGTAAACTTCGGTCTGATCGCCCACCGCCCGCACGATCGAGGGCAGCACGCGGATCGCCGACAGAGCCCCGTCCAACTGCCGCCCGCCGTGGTTTGAGACGATCATCGCATCCGCCCCGACATCCGCCGCCAAACGCGCGTCGTCGGCATCAAGGATACCTTTCAGGATCAGCTTGCCGCCCCATTGGTCGCGAATGCGTTTGACCTTGCCCCAGTCGAGCATTGGATCGAACTGCTCATTCGCCCATTTGGTCAGATCCGCCAGATCCGTGACGCCTTTCACATGCCCGACAATATTGCGGAAAGTGCGGCGCGGCGTGCGCAGCATGCCCATCGACCAAGCCGGTTTGGTGGCCATGTTGATCATGTTCGGAATCGTCAGGCGCGGCGGGCTGGTGAGGCCGTTTTTCAGATCCTTGTGGCGTTGGCCCAAAATTTGCAGATCCAGCGTCAGCACCAAAGCCGAGCACTTCGCCGCCCGCGCACGTTCAATGATCGCATCGACGAAATCTTCGTCCTTCATCACATAAAGCTGAAACCAGAACGGCGCAGGGCTGTGCGCGGCGATATCCTCAATCGAGCAGATCGACATGGTCGAGAGCGTGAACGGCACCCCAAAGGCAGCGGCGGCGCGGGCAGCCTTGATCTCACCATCCGGGCATTGCATCCCCGTAGAACCCACCGGCGACAACGCCACCGGCATGGTCACCGGGTTGCCCAGCATCGACACTTCGGTGCTGCGCCCGGTCAGATCACGCGCAACCCGTTGACGCAGCCGGATCTTGGCGAAATCCGTGGTGTTTTCGGTGAAGGTCTGCTCGGTATAGGAGCCGCTTTCGCAGTAATCATAAAACATCTTCGGCGTGCGCTTTTTGTAAAGCTGCTTGAGATCGTCGATGCAGGTGATCACGGGCATGAGCGCGGCCTTTTGCTGAAATTGGTTATGAAGAGTTACCAATTTCAGCATTTATGCGCAATGGGCTTTGCGGCGATCAGCAGAATGCATCGGGCAAGCCGCCGGGGGTTTCACACCCCCGGACCCCGGCGGGAGATTTGCGCGCAGAGGATGCCAATTTTAGATAAGTTTTAGGCGGTTTCAGGCCGCGTGCGCGCCCGCAGCCAGTGTAGCCACAAACGCCAGCACCTCGGCCACGGGTTTGCCGGTGCTGAGCTCCTTGACGATGGCAGAGCCCACAACGAAGCCATCCGCGACGCCCGCAATCGCCTGTGCGGCCTCTGGCGTGTTGATGCCAAAGCCCACGATCACCGGCAAATCGGTGGAGCGTTTGATCCGCGCCACTTCCGGGCCGACATCGCCCGCCTGCGCCGCAGCGGCGCCGGTGATACCGGTGACCGAGACGTAATAGACGAAGCCCGAGGTGTTTTGCAGCACTTTCGGCAGGCGCTTGGCGTCGGTGGTGGGGGTGGCCAGCCGGATGAAATTCACGCCAGCGGCTTGCGCGGGCAGGCACAGCTCGGCGTCTTCCTCGGGCGGCAGATCGACGATGATCAGCCCGTCGATGCCCGCCTCGGTCGCCTGGCGCAGGAACAGATCGACGCCACGGGAATAGATCGGGTTGTAATAGCCCATCAGCACGATCGGGGTGCTGGTATCGCCGCTGCGGAAATCGCGCACCATTTGCAGGGTTTTGTCCAGCGTCATGCCGGCTTCCAGCGCGCGTTGACCTGCAAGCTGGATCGTCGGGCCATCCGCCATCGGATCGGTGAACGGCAGGCCCAGCTCGATAATATCGACCCCAGCCCCCGGCAAGCCCTGCATCACCGCAAGCGAGCGTGCCACATCCGGGTCGCCCGCCATGATATAGGCGACGAAGGCCTTTTTCTGCTGCGAATTCAGCCGCGCGAAAGTGTCGTCGATTCTGCTCATGGTTCGGCCCATCCCTGCAAGTGCTGCACGGGTTTGCACGGGAAGCCCCGGAAAATCAATGCCCCTTCACCGCCCCGCCAAAGCCCGCCATGCAATTTCATCTTGGCGAAAATATCCCCGCCGGAGGCTTCACCAGCCCAAGCCCCGCAGGTTTTCCCAGCGAAAGCCTTGACCGCACCGCCTGTCCTGCCTATGCCGCAGGCGGTCTGGACATCAGGCGGTCTTGGCAATCGGCCAGCAACAGGGGTGCGCGCGATGGGTTTCAAAATGGGTATCGTTGGTCTGCCGAATGTCGGCAAATCCACCCTGTTCAACGCGCTGACCCGCACGGCGGCAGCACAGGCCGCGAACTTCCCGTTCTGCACCATCGAGCCGAACGTCGGCGAGGTCGCGGTCCCAGATGCACGGCTGGAAAAGCTGGCGGCGATTGCCGGATCGAAGCAGATCATCCCGACGCGGATGACCTTTGTCGATATCGCGGGCCTCGTGCGCGGCGCCTCGAAAGGCGAAGGCCTCGGCAACCAGTTCCTCGCCAATATCCGCGAATGCGATGCCGTCGCCCATGTGCTGCGCTGCTTTGAAGACGGCGACATCACCCATGTCGAGGGCAAGATTGATCCGGTGGCAGACGCGGAAACCATCGAAACCGAGCTGATGATCGCCGATATGGAAAGCATCGAACGCCGCCTGACCGGCCTTGCCAAGAAGCTGCGCGGCGGCGATCAGGACACTTTGGATCAGGATCGTTTGCTGCGCGCCGCGTTGAAATTGCTGGAAGCCGGGCATCCTGCGCGCAACCTGCAGATCGCTGAGGAAGATCAGCGCCAGTGGCGTCTGCTGCAACTCTTGACCTCGAAACCCGTGTTGTATGTCTGCAATGTCGAAGAATCTTGCGCCGCCGATGGCAACGCCCAATCCGCCCGTGTGGCTGAGATGGCCGCCAAGCAGGGTGCGGGCTCGGTGGTGATCTCGGCCAAGATCGAGGAAGAGATTTCTCAGCTCGCCGATGATGAAGCCGCGATGTTTCTGGAAGAAATGGGCTTGCACGAAGCGGGGTTGGACCGTCTGATCCGCGCGGGCTACAAACTCTTGGGCCTGTCGACCTATTTCACCGTCGGCCCGAAAGAAGCCCGCGCCTGGACCATCCATAAGGGTATGCTCGCCCCGCAAGCGGCTGGGGTGATCCACGGCGATTTCGAGAAGGGTTTCATCCGCGCCGAAACCGTCGCCTATGATGATTATATCGCAGGCAAGGGCGAGGCCGGGGCGAAAGAGGCCGGGAAGTTCCGGGTTGAAGGCAAGACCTATGAGGTCAAGGACGGCGACGTGCTGCATTTCTTGTTTAACGGGTGATTGTTCAAGGGTTGAGGTGTGGTTGCGCTCAATCTGGTATCTGATCGACCCGAAGCCAAATAGCAGACTGACGGAGGTCGGAGTGATGATTGAGCCAATGACTTACGAGGATCTGCTGGAACAGAACCGGGATATTCTGGCGCGGCACGCGGCACGGCATGATTTGAATGGTGTGCGGGACATTGAGATAGCATCTCGGTATGCAGACTGGGATACAGCAAGGGCAGCGCGAAGCTACGTTGTCCAGAAATATGGCGAGCAACAGGAAGTCCTGTTCCGCGTTGTGTCCCTAAAATACGCCGAAGATGACATTGTCATCAATCTTGCGTTCGGTCTTGAGGCGGTGCCTGAGGCAGAATTAATCACTCGATATGAACTTATGCTAATTGATGCCGCTGAAAAATTTGGTGGCGAGCTGCCGGGCTGGGAAATAACGCCAAAATAGGACTTCGACGAAAGGCTGGCGATAACGTGAGCAATCACGCTGGGTGCAGATGTCGGTGGACGAGACGCAGATGCTGCTACAAATGCGTATGTGCTCAGACTTCGAAAACTGCGCGCCTCAGAATACGTCGACCCGTACAGCACGCTGATAGATGAACTCGGACTTGTCCTGCGTATTGACGGGTCCGTGCAAGCATGGGACCGCGCAGGCGTCGGCGCTGTCTTCATCCGAAACAGTCGGCGCATCGCGACCGCTGATGTCTGTATCCCACGCGACGCGTGGTTGCGGCAGGACGCCGGAGCCTACTTTTGTAGTTTCCTTGCGGCAAACGTTGAGGCCGCAGTTGAAGCCATCGTCCGACAAGCATGCAAGAAGAAGGTGGGCATTCAGCAAGATGCCTTGCTTCACGACGTTGATATTGCTGTGTCAAGGTTTTTGGCAAACAACTTCGACTAATGTGTCGGAAAGCGAGCCAGATGATAGGATTTTGCACAGAACCCTCGGCTCCACACCTCAGTAAGTCCTGCCAATCCCTAACAAACTCTTAACCACCCCCATCTAACCCACTGATAAACCACACCGCCTCCCCTGTCCACGCGTGGACACCCCCTGCACCCGCCCCATCCGAGCACAAAACCCGCCCCGATCCCCTCCCCCCACCAAAACCGCACCCCACCCCGCTTTCCCTCTTGCCCCCGCCCCC
>NZ_JAXMJJ010000076.1:0-41909 GCF_034376685.1 Cypionkella sp. | reverse complement strand
TAAACTCAGTCAGGCGGGGCGTTCATCGCCCCGCCTGAGCACCTCTGTTTCCAGAGACGTGTACGGAAAAGCATGCCTTTCTACGGTCTTTTCCCTACAAAATCAGCGCATTACCCAGATTTCTAGCGCTTCTTGCGCCAGGTCGCAAACCACGCGCCAATCCGTCCCAAAAAGCCGCTTGCCCGCGCCTTCGCGGCACCCGCTTGCGCCTCGACTCCGTCCCAAGTCTCACCGACTTCGGCTACGGCAGGCTCCACCATCCGCTCCCAAAACTGCAACCACATCCGGCGCAGCATGAACACACCGAATGCCAGCGCCAGCAGCACGATGATGTTCACATAGGGGATAATTTGTGTATCTGGCCCCGCGACTTCTTTCACCGCAACCGCGTTCGGATAGATCGACAGCCACGCCAACCGCCAACCGTAATGCGTCACCGATACCCACTGCGGCGTGGCTGCCGCCGATTTCAGGTTGCCGGACTCGGCTTGCAGGTTGGAGCTGTCGTATTTGAAATAGGGCGGCCAGATCCAACCTGTATCCTCATTGCGGTAAACAATCACATCGCCATCCGGGAAAGCCGCCTCAATGAAACGAATATCCCGTGTCACCGTGTTCTCGCCGGTGCCGACATCGGGCGACGCATAGGCCCAGGAATTTTCCGCTCCCACCGTGGTCAGACGGTTGTAAGTGTTTGTAATCCTGACGATATCATGCTGCGGCAGCGTGTAGTGCAGAAAGCCGCCAACCAGAAGCACAACCAGAATCCGGAAGCTCCATTTCACATAGGTCCACATTCTGATCGCCCCTTACTGATAGTTAACAAAATAGACAGTAGCGCTGACGCCCACCGCCGGAATGATATACACCAACCAGATCAGCCGACGCCGCAGGCTCTTGTTATAGGCCTGCATCCCTGACTCGATATAGGCATCGCGGGTGCCCTCGATACCCCCAGCGTCGAATTTCTTTTCCAGTTTCTCGCGGCGCACCGAGCGGGAATAGATCGAAACGATCACGTAAACCACGGATAACAGGACGAATCCCAGCACAGCCGCCCGCAGAATGCCAATCATCGCCGCTCTCCCAAACTTGCACCCCGTGTGACCGCCCCCCAAGGCCCAACAGCCGCCGCCAGATCGCGGGCGGGCTTGGGTTCGGGGCGGTGCCGATTGTCCATCGATGGTTCTGGCCCAAACAGAGCCTCACGCGCACCCTGCGCATCGACTTTATACTCGCGTTCCAGAAAGTCAGCGACATACTGGCGCTTGCGCTCTGACCACTTCGCATATTGGCCGTAGAACAGTTCCTTGTGCACAATGAACATCTGCCGCACATCCATCGGGGCCAGTTCCGACAGCAGCATGTTAACCAAGTCTCGCTCCGGCCCGGCTGAGGCGCGCAGGGTATAGAAATACGCTCGATGCTCGGACGTAATGCGCGGCCAGTCCCCGGCACCTTCCACCCAGCGCAAAAGTTGTGCGAGGCCTAGGAATTCTTCGGGCAAAGCATCACCTAGCCGATAGGCAATCTTGCGCAAATCCGTGCGCCGCGCATCGCCGATTTCAAGGTTAAGTGCCTCGGCGGCATCGACCAAAACGAAGTCCATCTTCTGTCGCAGCACGCCAGCCGCATCCATTCCACGCGCCTGCACGATGGGTTCGACAAGGCCGTTGCGCTCCAGCCACTCCGCGATCTCATTGCGCTGGCTCAGATCAAAGATCGGAGAAATTGACATGTTTCCAAGGCTTTGCCGTGGCAGCGTGCTGATCACGCCGGGAAATTTCACCCCGCGAAACACATAGAGCCCCCCGAAATGGCTGGTCCAGAAGCTTGGCTGCTGGAAGGTCATCGCAGGCAGGTTGATCGGCACCCGTGTCACATCGCCGGTCTTTTTCGCCAGTTCGATCATCTCGGCCATCAGCACATCATCGCGCCAACCATCGGGTTCTTGCCGGAAACGGTCGATCAGTTTGGCGAGTTTGTTGGCATCCGCCACATGGCCACCAATCGTATCAGCTTCGACAGTGATCTGACGGATTTCCAACAGTTTCGCCGGGTTCGCGACCTCATAGACCGAGTTCTGCAATTCTCCTGCCACCGCATCCCGTGCCGTAAGCGCGAAAAGCTGTGACTCGTTGGTCTCGATGAACTGCTGCAAAATCCCGCGCGAGGTGGAGAATTTCATATGCAGCAGCGGGGCGGATTTTTGACTGGTGGTCAGCAAGATGAATTGCCGATTGCAGCCGTTGGGATTCAGATAAAAATCATCGTCCAACTCATCGCCAATCTCGGGGGAATAGCCCGAAATATCAATGTGAAAATCTGTCAGAGTTGTTTGCTTGCCTGTCAGATGTTTCAGCGCACGATTATAGCGTTCGACCAGCTGCGGCGAAGAAACTTCAATCAGGTTGCCAAACATCAGACCTTTTTCGATAAGGCGCTTCATAGTTTACGCCTTTCCCTCCAAATACCGTCGTTTTGCTTCTTCTTGTCGTTTGAAATCGCGCACCATGCCGTCAATTGCCACTTCATCGGATTTATCGGCATAGCGGAATTCGCTATCGGCATAGCGGTTGATTTCCTGAATCACCATCTCGACAGTGATCGGGGTCGTCAGCCCCTTAATCATCGCCAGTTTTTCGTCATAGGGTTTGAATAGGAACAGGTCGGGGTTCTCCATCCACGCATCCGGCAATTCAAAATCCATCGCCCGCACCTTGACGGCATCGGTGATGTTCTTGATCGCGCGCCCGGTAAAGCGCTCATCTGCTTGCTGAATTGCCTTCAGATAGGCGCCAAGCTTTGCAAGCGTATCCAGAGCGCCCAGATCAGCCTGAACCTTCTCCCACACTTTCAGCAGGCCATCTTCATGCGGTTTTGAATGGCCCTCGAAACTGGCGGCCACGGCACGCTTGATCTCTTGAGCGGCAAACAGATCATGCGAGCCGACTGGAATCGCGTGGTTTTTGCCCAAAAGCAGGGAGAGGATATCAATGTAATCCTCACGGCTTTGCGGGCCATCGACCAAAAAGCGCGCACCCGCCCGCTGGCGCAGGGCATCGTCGACGTTTTCAGGATAGTTGGAGAACATGCCAAACGTGCAATTGCCGCGCACCACCGTATTGGCCCCGGCAAAGGCGCCCATAAACACCGCCGTCACCTCTTGCTGGCCCGCTGAAGATTGCCGATCGCCGCGTTTTCCCGCCACTTGGTCAATATCGTCAATGGTGCCAAAGCCAATTGCGCCGGGATCGAGCACATTATCAATGAAAGCTTTGGCATTCTGCCCGGACTTTCCTTGATACGAGTCGATCTGGTCAATCGAGAAGTTTTGATAGCGAAACGGATAGCCCGCCACTTTGCAGTAATCGTTCAAAAGTCCGGCCATCATCTGGATCAGTGTGGTTTTACCGGTGCCGGGTTTGCCATCGCCCATAAAGGTAAAGATAAAGCCACCCAATTCTGCAAAGGGATTGAGTTTACGCTCAAAGTCATAGGCCATCAGCATTTTCGCCAAGCGCAGGCTTTGGTATTTTGCAATGTGGTTGCCGACCACCTCGGATGGCTTCTTGAATTGCATGGTCAACGCGCCACCTTTGGCCGCGCGCGCGGGCTTGAATCCGGCAATAGACAAACCATCGGCTTCGACCCGCCAGGACCCCGAAATGAAGGACTGTAAACGCGGGGCCGCCTCGGCCCGCAGCGCCACGCGTTGCATGAGGGCCTCGCAAAACGCGCCGATCACAGCGATCAGTCGTGGTTCATCGCTGGCGAGAAGCGCAATGTCCTGATCCAACTCCCACAGAGCACCCTGCAGGGCCAATGGAGCATTGTCGGTCAGGATCTCTTCCACCGCGCCAACTTCAACCGTCGTCGAACCCATTGAGGGGGCGAGTAAAAATGCCGTAGCGTTGGCAAATGTATAAAGCGTGGCCAGCGCTTCGGCGGCCAGCAATTCGGTGAACTCGGTGCGCTTACCTTCCGGCAGACGGCCCTCAAGATTGGCCTTCTTCAACTCGGCCAACCCAGATTGCGCGGCAAAGGTTTCTGCCATCGCCAGTGCAATAGCCAGGCCGCGTCGCAGGCTGTGCAGTGCCTGCGCCTGCACCGGTGAGACCAAACCATCGCCCAGCGTCTCGACACGTTCCATCAGCCGCACACCACCCGGGCGGGCGGTGCTGCGGGTCACCATCCCAGGAGTGGTGGAGCGGAACATCGGCCGGGTGCCGATGCCGGGGGATCGTTCGGGCCTGGTCTCAGCCACCGCCGCTTTCGCAAGACGGGGCGCGTGATCGAAACCGGTCAGCATGGCCAGTGCGGGATCATACTGTGCGCGGATCGTTTCTTCCCGCAGTTCCATCGTATCGCGCGCGCCGGTCATGTTGTCTCCAATCCTTGTTCAATCAAACACTTACCCATGCCTACCGCACCGGCAGAATACGGTCGCCCGCGCCCACCACGAATTTGCGCAGATCGCGAAAGCCTGGCGGGTTGAGATCGGCCAGCACCTGATAGGGGCGCTCGGGCAGGATCACCATGCGGTCGATCTTGCTTGCACCGCTGTCACTGGCAATCGGGTCCAGCTTGAACACCTGCCGCTCGGCGCTGGAGAACCAGCCGTCCTTGACCTCTTCCTCGCGGTCGGAAATCAGGTCTTCCACCGTCCAGACCAGGGCCCAATCGTCGCCGTCGGGCGCGTTAGCATCGGCCAGCACCTGCGCAATCGGGCCAGATTGCAGAGTGAAATCATGGCTGTGCATCGGGCCCAGCGTAATGCGACGCAGGCGTTTCGGGTGCAAGCCGCTGAAGTCCTTATCGAAGCCCTGTGCGATGGTTACCAATTTCAGCCCCAAGCCAGATTGCGCCATCAGATGCGCCTGCGCCATCGGCCAACGGCGATCATCATTTGGCAGCGGTTTTTTACCACTGTCTTCCACATCCATCAGGTAGACGACGGGCAGATTGGCTTGGGTGTCATAGACCGCCCAATGCAGCAGAAAGTGCTTCCGCTCGGCCCCATTGCGCCGGACATCCTCGATCCACTGACAATCAGGATCGTTGCGCGGCCAGAAGACGCCGCCGGTGGCGAGGGCCTCGTAATAAAGCCGTTGCGAAAGCGCGAACTGCAACTGGATCGGCACGGTCAGATCACGCACGATCTGCCGCACCATGCGGTCTTTCAGCTCGGTTTCCGAAGCCATGCCGCCCAAGTGTTTTTGCACCTGCGCAGCATCCAGCGCCATCATCATCAGCTCTTGCGCCACCGGAAAGCCCGAGTCGTGGCGATCAAAAGTCAGCCGCGCCGAGCCGTCAGCCCGCCCGGTCATCAAGTATTTGTAGTTCAGCGCCTCGAAAGTGCCGGTCAGCGCCGCGAGATAGCGCCCCAAAATGCGTGCCTCGGTGCGGGTCAGACGCCCTTCGGCCTCAACCTCGCCCGCCACACGGATCAGGTGGCGGGTGATCCGCTCAAACTTGGCAAAATAGCGCCGCGCGGTGAGCGTGTCGTAAAGCTCTTGGTGGTCGTTGGTGAGCTGATCTTTGACCGTGTCGGCCACAGGTTATTCCCCATACGCGTTCTTGTCGTGCTTCTCGACGATCTTGGCAAAGCGGCGGGCAAAGCGTTCATCGGCTTTGGCCTTCTGCTCCAGCACTTCGCGCGCAAAGACCATATGGCCCTCGTGGGCTTCCAGCATGTCGGCCATTTTCTGATTGGTGGCGGCACCAATTGCGGCCATCGCCACCTGCGCTTCCTGGTCGGTTTTCACGCCGATTTCGTTGATGCGGTGGGCAACATCTTGCTGCTGCGCGGTCTTCAGGCTGGCGGTCAAAGCATCGTACAGAACCACGCGCTGCTTGGTATCCGTTTGCAGCTTGTTGATCAAAACCAACTGTGTGGCGGCCTGATTGGTCAAACTATCGACCCAGGTTTTACCTTTCTCGATATACCGCTCCAACGTCTGGCTTTTTGCCAGTTGCACCTGCTCGTCCTGTACCAAGGCGTTGTAGCGCCCGTTCAGGGTGGCAAGCTCGGTCTCCAACTTGGTGCGTGCGCTGGCGTCTTGTTCGACCGAGATTTTATTCTCCAGCTCGATGATCTTCGGATCCATCCCGGCCACTTCCGCGCGCACGGCTTCCAGCGCCGCAACGGTCGCTTCCCGCTCGGTCAACGTGCCGCCAAGGTTGGTTTCAACTGTGGCCTTTTGCGCGTTCAGCATATCCAACTGACCCTGCAACAGCCGCACGATGATATCCGACTTCGAGATCAAATCCTGCAACTTGCTGTCAATCGAGGCCGTCCGCATCCGCTCTTGCCGCATCGACTCCGATTTGGCGCTGGAAAACATGCCAATGAAGCTTTCCATCCCGGTTTTCGAGCGCATCTCGTTGAAGTCTTTGGAGAAACCTGCCGTGACGTCATCCAGACCCATGATCAGCTCGGCGATGTTGGCGTTCATCAGGTCGGTGTGTTTGTGCACATCCTCCAGCGAGGCGTTTTCGATATCAATCGAGGTGCCTGCATCCAGCTCAGCGCGGGCCTCTTCGATCCGCCCGGTGATCGCGGAAATCTTCGCCTGCGCCGCAGCAACCTGTGCTTGGCTTTCCTTGATCTGCGCGTCGAAATTGGCCATCGAACCCTCCGTTATGAATGTCGTGCCATGATATAGGCATGTTAAGTCTAGTTACATCACTTCGGCCGGGAAAATTCGCATTGCTCCGCGCAAGGTGCGCGACACTCTGCCCCGATGACCGATCATGCCATCCTTGCCGCAGTCACGGCCCGTCGCCAAGAGGTTATTAGCCTGACGCAAGATCTGATCCGTATTCCGACCCTGAATCCGCCGGGGCAGCAATATCGCTGGATCTGCAACATCTGGAGGCAGGGGTTGGAGGCGGTAAGGCGCGCCCGGCATGGATCGGCATGCAGGACAGGGAAGACAGCGCCAAGGGGATGCCTTGGCGCTGCTCCCGGCTTAGTTCGACATTGCCACAACCATCCCGCGCTTGCCGCTAAACCGGAATGTTATCAATCAGCCGCACGCCGTCCAGCCAAGCGGCGGCCAACATGCGACGGGATCGTCGCATGTCATCCGACGGCATCAAAGTCTGAGCATCGCGCAGTTCGATATATTCGACCCGCTCAAACCCGGCATCCCTCAGCTTTTCCGCCGCTTCGCGGATCGCCATACGGTCAGACTGCCCAGCACGGATATCCTCTGCTGCGGCAGAGATCGCGGCAAATAGCACGCCCGCAATCGCTCGGCCCTGCGGCGTCAGGCGGTTATTGCGCGATGACATGGCAAGCCCATCCGCCTCACGAATGGTCTCGCAACCGACGATAGTGATGGGCAAGTTCAAGTCGCGCACCAGCCGCAGCACGACCTGTAACTGCTGCCAATCCTTCTGGCCGAAATAGCCCCTATCGGCCATTGTCATGCCGAAAAGTTTTGTGACCACGGTCGCGACGCCGTCAAAATGCCCCGGACGCATCCGGCCCTCCAAAGGTTCGGACACACCACCAACCGAAACTGTTGAAGTGAAGCCGTCGGGATAAACCTCTTCTGGGTCCGGCGCAAAGATCACATCCGCTCCAACCGTCCGCAACAGCGCGGCATCCGCTTCTTCGGTACGGGGATATTTTGCCAGATCATCAGGGTTATTGAACTGCTTGGGATTGACGAAAATCGTCACGATCACCCGCTCGCATTCCGCTTTCGCCGCACGGGCGAGACTAAGATGCCCCTCGTGCAAAGCGCCCATTGTCGGCACGACACCCACCACCTGCCCGGCGGCTTTCCACGCCCGCACCAAGATGCGCAGATCAGAGACCGTCCGTATGATCTGCGTCAAGGCTGCTTACCCTTCAACACATCGACAAAGGAGTGTTCATCGCTGGGGAAGGTCCGCGCCCGTACTTCAGCAGCATAGTCGGCAATCGCATCGGACGCCAAAGCCCCGAGATCGGCGTAGCGTTTGACAAATTTCGGGCGGAACTCGGTGAAGAACCCCAGCATATCATCGACCACCAGCACTTGCCCGTCGCAGGCAGCCCCGGCACCAATGCCAATCGTCGGGATGCTCAGCCGCTGGGTGATCCGCGCCGCAAGCCCCATCGGCACCTTTTCCAACACCACCGAGAATGCGCCCGCGGCTTCAACCGCCTGCGCGTCCTCCATCACCAGATTGGCTTCGCCGTCGCGACCCACGACCTTGTAGCCGCCCAAGGTGTTCACCGACTGCGGCGTCAGACCAATATGTGCCATCACCGGGACGCCGCGCTTGGTCAAGAAGGCGATAGTCTCTGCCATATGCGCGCCTCCCTCAAGCTTGACGCAGGGCGCACCAGTTTCCGCCATCAGTCGGGCGGCATTGCGATAGGCTTGCTGCGGGCTTTCCTCATAGCTGCCAAACGGCATATCAATCACCGCCATCGCCTTTTGCAACCCGCGCACAACCGAGCGACCATGCAGAATCATCATCTCCATGGTGACGCCAATGGTGCTTGGCATGCCATGCAGCACCATTCCGACGGAATCGCCAATCAACGCCATATCACAATGCGCATCGACCAATCGCGCCACGGGCGTGGTGTAAGCCGTCAGCACAACCAAGGGCGACTGGCCTTTGCGGGCGCGAATATCGGGCGGCAGCACCGCGCGGATGGGGGAGGTTGCACTCATCTGATCGGCTCCGCGATGACGTTGTGCCAAACATATGGGCACAAGCCACGGGCGACAGCAAGATTATTACGCTGCATTGCAGCGGCAAACCCGCTTGACCTTGCCGCGATCCGCAGGCGCTATGCGCGGGCAGAAACTTCGAGGCACCTATGTCAAACATCGCACGCGTCACCCGTGAGGGCATTCAGCCAGAAATCAGCCGCCCAGATCCATCCCGCATTGTCGCGGGTGATCCGGTCCATACCACCTGGAATATCGAAGACCGCGACGGTCTTTACTGCGGGCTGTGGCAATCCACCCCCGGCACTTGGCGGATCAACTATGTCGAATGGGAATATGTCTATATCCATTCCGGCCACTCCGTGCTGACCGATGCCGATGGTGCCACGACCGTGTTGAAGGGGGGCGACAGCTACATCATCCGCCCCGGCTTTTCCGGCACCTGGCAAGTGGTCGAAACGACGCTGAAAGATTATGTGATCAAAGGCTAAAACAAACAGGCCCCGCGTTTCCGCAGGGCCTGTTTGTTCTTCATGTGATTGACGCTTAGCCGTTGCTTGTCGCGCCATCCGCCGACGCAAACTCAGGCAGCGGCGGGCAATCTGCTTCATCAATGCCCTTGCGCTTGCACGCCGACAGACGCTTCTTCTCTGCCTTCGCCGCGTCTTTCGCATCAAGTTCGGCTTGCTTGGCTTCGGCTGCGGCTTTCGCGGCTTCCTGTTCAACCATCATCTGCTCATCCTGCGGTTTTCTCGCGATGTTCTCCGGCGTTTCCGGCACAGCACGTCCCCAGGCATCATCCATATAGGGACCCTCAATCGCGAGGCTTTCTTCCAGCGAGCGCACTTTCACCCGCGTGCCGAGGTCGACACGCTCATACAGGTCCATCGCATCCTGGTTGAACAAGCGGATGCAACCTGCCGAGGTAGCGTGACCAATGGTCTCGTTCTGGATCGTGCCGTGAATACGGAACATCGAGTCACGACCGCCGCGATACAGATAAAGCGCCCGCGCGCCGAGCGGATTGTCCAAGCCACCAGCCCGGCCGCCCGCATATTCAGCATAAAGATCAGGCCGCGTACGGATCATATTCGCCGTAGGCTGCCAGGATGGCCATTTTGCCTTGCGCCCGATCACGCCCGAACCACGGAACGTCAGGCCCTCACGCCCAACCGCGATGGCATAACGCATCGCCCGACCGTTCTCTTGCACCAGATACAGCTTGCGCGCGAAGGTATCGACGACAATCGTGCCCGGAGCATCATCGGCGGTATAATCCACCTCAGCACGGGCGCGATCTGCCGACAGAAGTTCGGCGTCCACAGGCTCTATATAGAAACCTTCATCCTCAACCCCTTCATAGCCCGGCACGACCTTGGGCGTCGTGTTCTGGGTTGTCGGAGTACCGCAAGCGGCAAGGACAGTGAGGGACAACACGCCAAGCAGGCGAAGAATGGAGCTGTTCACGGGGCAGAGACTCGGCTGTGAGGACAATTATCCTTTCACCTAGAACCTGCGGTTTGCGTTCCGTCAAGCCCTGCAAAATGCTTGGAAATCGAAAAGGTGTGGATTCCGCCGATACAGGGTGATTCTTTGTGCCATGCATCTGGATTCCGATTTTGCGCCTCTGTCCGGCGTGCCAAAAACGCGCAAGAATTCGGGAACGTTTTTGTGAGCTCTGCGTTATCTTCAACGCAACGTCGCGTTTTGCGGCGCAAAAACGAGGGAAAAAACATGGGAATTGAAAGTATTCTGATCATCCTGCTGATCGGTGCGATCGCTGGTTGGCTTGCAGGGCAGATCGTTTCTGGCTTTGGATACGGCCTGCTGGGCAATATCGTGATCGGCATTGTCGGCGCTTTCATCGCCGGGGCAATCCTGCCCCGCATCGGTCTTGGCTTTGGCGGCGGCATTCTTGCCGCAATCGTACACGCGACCATTGGTGCTGTGATCTTGTTGTTCCTGATCAAGCTGGTCAAACGCGCCTGAGCTTTGGCGCATTGAGGAAACAGGGCCGGGGTTTTCCCCCGGCCCTTTGCTTCACCCCACCACGTTGAACGCCGGGCCATAGGGATATTTGGTGATATCCTCGTTGCCGTCTTCGGTGATGAACAAGATGTCATGCTCGCGGTAGCCGCCCGCGCCGGGTTGGCCATCGGGAATCGTGAGCATCGGTTCCATGCTGATCACCATGCCCGGCTCCAGCACCGTGTCGATATCCTCGCGCAACTCCAGCCCGGCCTCACGGCCATAGTAATGACTGAGCACGCCGAACGAATGGCCGTAGCCAAAGGTGCGGTATTGCAGCACCTGATGCTCCTCAAAGAAGGTGTTCAGCTTGGCCGTCACCTCCGCGCAAGAAGCGCCGGGTTTCAGCAGGCTCATACCCAATTCATGCGCCGCCACGTTAATTTCCCATATCCGCAGGCTGGCAGCATCAACTTCTTTGACGAACATGGTGCGCTCAAGCGCGGTGTAGTAGCCCGAGATCATCGGAAAGGTGTTCAGGCTAAGAATATCGCCGCGCCCCAACTTGCGACTGGTCACCGGGTTGTGCGCGCCATCGGTGTTGATCCCCGACTGAAACCACACCCAGGTGTCGCGGTATTCGGCGTTAGGGAAGCGCTTGGCGATTTCCAGCTCCATCGCGTCTCGGCCCGCCATCGCAATGTCGATCTCACGCGCGCCTTCTTTCACAGCTTCGCGAATTGCAAAACCACCGACATCGGCCACGCCCGCGCCATGCCGGATCAGATCCAGCTCGGCTTGGGATTTCATCATCCGCTGCTCCATCGTGCCGCGCGCGATATCAACGCCACGCTTCGGCTTCAGGAAATGGTTCAACTTATCCGATTGCAGCAGCGTCAAATGATCAGCTTCGCAGCCAATCACCCGGCCCTCACCCGTCACCGATAGAATCGCGCGCCAGTAATTGTCCCGCTGCCAATCGGTGTAGGTGATGTTGTCGCCATGACTGCGCCGCCACGGCTGGCCCGCGTCGATGCCCGCCGAGATCGTCACGCTTTGGCTGGGCGTCACCACCAAGCCATAAGGCCGCCCGAATGAGCAATACAGAAAGCCCGAGTAGTAAGCGATGTTGTGCATTGAGGTGAACACGCAGGCCTCTACCCCATGCACCTCCATCAAGTCGCGCAGACCGGCAAGGCGCGCGTCATATTCATCGGCGGCGAAGGGAAGAATCCGGTCGCCTTGGTGGAAACGATACTGTTCTGGACGTGTCGTCATCATCAGACCTCATGCTTGGGGTCCGAGCCTCATGCGCCCCGGAACCCCGAAAGGTCCCGGCGTGCAGGACGAAAGCAGGTTGCCCTGCAAGCTATGGGGGATTCCCCTGTGGCGACGCCATCGCCACGGCTTGATTTCAGAGTAAATGCCGCAGGCCCGCTTGGCAAGCCTGCGGAATTCGCGCGAATTCCGTGCACGATTTCCGGTCAGACAGCTTTGCCTGCAAAATCCTCGGGACCGTGCCGCTCTGGCACCTGCTCCGCCTCGTCGCCCCAATTCTTGTTGACGATCCGCCCACGTTTGACCGCAGGCCGAGCTTCGATCATATCCGCCCAGCGCTTGAGATTTTTGTAGATCCCGACGTCCAGAAACTCTGCAGAATTAGCGTAGCTGCGCCCCAAAACCATGCTGCCATACCACGGCCAAATCGCCATATCGGCAATAGAATACTCTGCCCCTGCGATGTAGGGCACCTCAGCCAAACGGCGATCCAGAACGTCGAGCTGCCGTTTGGTCTCCATCGCATAGCGGTTGATCGGATATTCAAACTTTTCCGGCGCATAGGCGAAGAAGTGGCCAAAGCCCCCGCCGACGAAGGGGGCCGATCCCATCTGCCAGAACAGCCAGTTCAACGTTTCAACCCGCTCAGGGCCACTGGCGGGCAGGAAGGCACCGAACTTATCGGCCAGATGCACCAGCATTGAACCGGACTCAAACAAGCGCAAAGGCTCCGGGCCGGTCAGATCCAAAAGGGCCGGGATCTTCGAGTTCGGGTTCACCCCGACAAAGCCCGAGCCAAACTGATCGCCCTTGCCGATGTTGATCAGCCAGGCGTCATATTCAGCGGCATGGCCTGCGGCCAAAAGCTCTTCGAACATGATCGAGACTTTCTGACCGTTTGGCGTGGCCAGCGAATAAAGCTGGAACCCATGCTTGCCGCGCGGCAGCTCTTTTTCGTGCGTAGGCCCCGCGATGGGGCGATTGATATTGGCGAACTGGCCACCATTGGCGGCATCCCAGGTCCAGACTTTCGGCGGAACATATGGTGTGGTCGACATCGGCAAATCCTTTTCGGGCGGCTTACCCACAGATGCCAGAGGTAAGCATAATTCCGCCACGGGACAAGCGCATGTGCTTGTTTAAGAACCCACAGCCCCCATCTCATAAGCGCACAATTAAGGAGAATGGCATGCAGTGCCCTGTCGATGGTGAGACTTTGGTGATGGCCGACCGCAGCGGCGTCGAGATTGATTATTGCCCGAAATGTCGCGGCGTTTGGCTGGATCGAGGTGAGTTGGACAAGATTATCGAGCGCGCCGCCGCTGCCCCTGCCGCCGCCCCGCGTGAGGCAGCCCCGGTTTATCAGCCCGAACCCAGCCGCCAAGCGCAACGCGACGAGCCGCGCCGCCGCTATGATGACGACGATGATCGCTATCACGGCAAGAAACGCCGCCGCGAAAGCTTTCTGGGCGATCTGTTTGATTTCTGACCACGTCAGGCTCTGCCGCTTTGGCCCCACGTCGGGGCGGCGGGGCCGTCCATCGCGTGCCATTACCTAACCCGCGCGCTGACGGGCAGTTGACTTGCTGAACGATGAGTATGGCCAAGCTTCTGGTACATCGACCAAACCATGCCGCACTGGGTCCATCTGGCAACTGCGCAGATGCAGAGCCATATCATCGGCGTCGGTGATGGGATGATGCCAGATGCCGCGCTGCCAGACACCCTGCCCTGAATTGCGAAACTGGGGCCGGTATGCGCTGCGCGGCAGGCTGGCTGAAAACCGCGCCTTGATCCGCCGCCAGCGGCCCTGCGCATCGTCGTCGCCGGTGGGCAGCTTCCAGATCGTGTGCAGATGATCAGGCAACACCACCCAAGCCAGGATATCAAACGGGGCATCAGCCCGCGTAACCCGCACCGCTTGGCGCAGGCGTTCGATTTCAAGCACCAACAGATCATCCCCGGCGCGGTTCAGCGCAACGGTGAAATAATGGGCGCGGCTGGCAAGAGGACGGATGGGAATCGGATATGACATCGTCACAGCCTGCCACGCCACAGGTTAACAGGGCGTTACCGCCATTAAACCGAGCGCGTGATCCCGCCATCCACCCGCAAATTCTGCCCAGTGATATAGCCCGCCGCATCCGATGCCAAAAAACTGACGGTTCCGGCGATTTCCTCAACCCGGCCATAGCGCCCCATCGGAATCCGCGCGCGGAACTCTTCTTTCTCGGGCAATGAGTTGATGAACCCGGGTAAGAGGTTGTTGATGCGAATGCCTTGAGCTGCGTATTTGTCGGCATAAAGCTTTGTAAACGCTGCTAAACCTGCCCGTGCCACCCCCGAAGTCGGAAAGGCCGGATCGGGTTCAAACGTGGCAAAGGTGGTGATGTTGATGATCGACCCACCCGTGCCTTGGGCTTCAAAAATCGGTGTCACGGCGCGGATCGGGCGAATAGCCGACAGGAAGTAGATGTCGATCCCCTGATGCCAGCCCTCATCCGTGATGTCCAGCAACGCGGCACGCGGCCCGTGCCCCGCCGAATTCACCAGCACGTCAATCCGGCCAAACTTCGCCATCGCCGCATCCACCACGCGCTGCACATCGTCATTGTTCTGGTTCGACCCGGTCACACCAACGCCGCCCAATTCGGTCGCCAAAGCCTCGCCCTTACCGGACGAGGACAGGATCGCCACCGCAAATCCGTCCGCTGCCAACCGCCGCGCAGCCGCTGCCCCCATACCAGAGCCGCCTGCCGTGATCACCGCAACCTTTTGCATTTCTGCCTCCATCTGTGCTTTGCTGGAAGCTGACACGCCCCCATGCCAAACACCACCCGGATTTCAAATGCACGCTGGACCGAAGAACCTGATCACCGATGTGTCGGGCCTGCGCGTGGGACAGGCGCAGGATGCACGCCTGCGCTCTGGGTGTACGGTGCTGACGGCAGATCGCCCGTTTACAGCGGCCCTGCACATCATGGGCGGTGCACCCGGCACGCGGGAAACCGATCTGCTTGCCCCCGACAAACTGGTGCAAGAGGTTGATGCGCTTGTGCTTTCGGGGGGATCTGCCTTCGGGCTGGATGCTTGCTCTGGCGTGGCGGATGCTTTGCGCGCGCAGGGCCGCGGCTTTGCGGTGGGCGATCAGCGCGTGCCAATCGTTCCGGGGGCGATCCTGTTTGATCTGTTGAACGGTGGTGACAAGATCTGGGCACGAAACCCCTATTACGATCTGGGCCAACAGGCCTATCTGGCCACAAGCGAAGGTTTCGCCTTGGGCAGCACAGGCGCAGGGTTTGGTGCCGCGACGGGCTATTGGAAAGGCGGTCTTGGCTCGGCTTCGCTGATCTTGCCTTCGGGTCTGACGGTCGGGGCCTTGGTGGCGGTGAACGCGCTGGGTTCAGTGACGGTGAATGATAGCGCGCATTTCTGGGCCGCCGCGTGGGAGCATGACCGCGAATTCGGTGGCCTTGGCGTCAGCCCACAGCGCGCGACAACGGATGCTCCGCTGCCGCGCAAACGGATGGGAGAGGCCACCACCATCGCCATCGTCGCGACCGATGCCGCGCTGACCCAAGCGCAGGCGCAGCGCATGGCCACTGCCGCACATGACGGCATGGCGCGCGCCATCGTCCCCTCGCATACGCCGCTGGACGGTGATCTGATCTTTGCCGCCGCCACAGGGGAAAAACCGTTGACTGATCCGCTGACCGACACATTCCAGATCGGCCATGCCGCGGCGATCTGCGTTGCCCGCGCCATCGCCCGCGCGATTTATGAGGCAAACCCGATGCCGGGCGATTTGCAGCCCTGCTACCGCCAGCGCCACGGCGGCTAAGGGACTAAGCTTACACCGCCCTGAGACACCGCCCGACACTCGGCGCATTGGCTGGGCAAGGCGGGAAAATACCGCCCCGTCAGATTACCACCGCTTCAGCGCAGTCTCGTCCTCTTCCCGTGCCGCAACCCATGCGGACCCGTCCGCTGACAGTTCTTTCTTCCAGAACGGTGCGCGGGATTTCAGATAATCCATCAGGAACTCGGCTGCCGCAAACGCATCGGCCCGATGGCGCGAGGCGGTCGCGACCATCATGATAGCCTCACCGCCCGCCAGCCGCCCATAGCGATGCACCACCAAAGCGTCAGCCAGAGACCAGCGGGCCGTCGCCTGATCGACCATCGCAGTGATCGCCTTTTCGGTCATGCCCGGATAATGCTCGATCTCCATCGCGGCAAGCTGGCCGTCATTGTCGCGCACCAATCCGGTAAAGGTCACCACCGCGCCGGCTCCCGCAACTCGCGCCGCAAAGGCGCTTGTCAAAACGCCCAGATCAAACGGCTCGGATTGAACCGAAACCTGCATCTCAGCCGCCCGTCATCGGCGGAAAGAACGCAACTTCGCGCACGCCAGCCAGCGGTGCCTCAAAGGAAGCCAATTCCTGATCCACCGCCACCCGCAGCGAGGTCAGATCGCCAAACGCCCACGCATAGCGTTCCTCGCGCTGCTTCAACTCGGCAATCAACTCCATCACCGTGGCAGCCTGTGTCTCAAGCCGTTCGCGGGGGGCACCCACGCGCTCGCGCACCCAAGCGAAATACAGCAGGTCAATCATTTATCTTCCCGCAGGAACGGTAGCGCTTTTCGGAAATAGTCCAGCCCGGTGATCGCCGTCAGCACAGCCGCAATCCACATCAGCACCAGCCCGACATCGCCCGCCACCGAGGCACAATCGCGTTTGCCGCAGGCGCGGATCGGGTCCGCCAGCCCCTGCCCGACAGCATCGGTATATTGCTCAGGGGTCATGCCGTGCATCGCCACGCCATTGAGGTATTCCAAGCCGGTGCCCAGAAACAGAACAGCAATCGCCACCATCTGCGCCGTGGTTTTCCACTTTGCCAACTTCGTGACCTTCAGCAAGCCCGCCTTGGCCCCCAGAAACTCGCGCAGGCCCGAGACGAAGACTTCGCGAAACAAGATCACCGTGGCGGGTAGGATCAGCCAAGGGTTCATCCCGGAATAGCCCGTCAAAACCATGATCGCGATCACCACCATCGCCTTGTCGGCAATCGGGTCCAGCATGGTGCCGAACTTGCTTTCCTGCTTCCACAACCGGGCAAGATAGCCATCAAACCAGTCGGTTATCGCTGCCCCGACAAAAAGTGTCAGCGCAAACCAGTCCGCCCAAGGCCGCTGGAAATACAGGAACATCAGCGCCACGCCCGGAGCAGCCAGCAAGCGCAGAACGGTGAGGGTGTTTGGAATGGACCATTTCATAGCCGAAGTGGTAGACCAAATCGGCCCCCGGTGGGAAGCGGCAAATCCGACAGGATGCTAATGCGAAAGCGCCAATCCGCCGAATAATGTGTCACGCGCTTCGGTGCGGGATTACTCTGGAACCGGAGCCCAGATCACATCGTCAATGCGCGAAGCCCCGGTTGCCAGCATCACCACCCGGTCAAACCCCATCGCGATGCCTGAGGCCGCAGGCATGATGGCAAGGGCGGCCAGAAAATCCTCGTCCACAGGATAGCGTTCCCCGTAAACCCGCGCCTTCTCATCCATCTCCAACCCAAAGCGGCGGCGCTGCTCCTCCGGGTTGGTCAATTCGCCAAAGCCATTGGCCAGTTCAACCCCGCAGGCATACACCTCAAACCGCTCGGCCACCCGCGCATCCCCCGGATGTTTGCGCGCCAAAGCCGCCTCGGCGCTGGGGTATTCGTCCAGAATCGTGATCCGCCCGATGCCCAGATGTGGCTCGACCAATTCGCCCAACACGCGGGAAAGCATATCCGACCAAGTGTCATCCGCCGCCACCCGCAGCCCCACCCGCGCCAATTCGGCGGCCAGCACGTCCGCCACAGGCTCACCATCTGGCCCGATCGAGGCCAACAGATCCACCCCCGCATAGCGCTGAAACGCCTCAGCCACCGACAATCGCTTCGGCTCGGCAAATGGATCGCAAAGCCGGTCGCGAAACCGCAAGACCCCGCCGCCAATCCCCGCCGCAATCCGACAGAAGGCCACGACATCCGCCATCAGCACCTCGTAGCCCTCACCGACCCGATACCACTCCAACATGGTAAACTCGGGGCTGTGTAAGGCCCCCCGCTCGCGGTTGCGCCAAACATGCGCGAAAGCCGCAATCCGCCGCTCCCCCGCAGCCAGCAACTTCTTCATCGCGAATTCAGGCGAGGTGTGCAGATACATCGCCCGCCCCACGCCGTCATTGCCAATGGCCTCGGTCATGAACCCGTGCAGATGTGCCTCGTTGCCGGGCGAATAGGCCAGTGCCGAGGGATCGACCTCAACAAACTCCCGCTCCGCCAACCACTGCCGCAGCGCAGCTTGAATCCGGTTGCGCGCCAGCAAACCCCCCCGCCGATCCGCATGTCGCGCAGGGCTCCACCACGGCTGATCCATATTTTCGGCTTTCATCTGGAGATTTCCTTGCCAATAGGCTAAAGCCAGCCCGATATGCGGCCCCCCTTACCCTTGGGGCCACCCAAGAACAAGGAACCACCCCGTGAAAGTCATCGCCTCCTCTTTGCGCAAAGGCAATGTCGTCGAGATGGACGGCAAACTTTACGCCGTGCTGAAAGCCGAAAATTTCCACCCCGGCAAAGGCACACCCACCACCTCTGTCGACATGCGCCGCATCTCGGATGGTGTGAAGGTGGCCGAACGCTGGCGCACCACCGAGATGGTGGAAAAGGCCAATGTCGATGACCGCGAATATGACTTTCTCTATGAAGACGCCGAAGGCTTTCACTTCATGGAACCCACCACCTACGAGCAGTTTGCCGTGCATCCCGACGTGGTCGGCGACGACAAGCCGTTCCTGACAGACGGTCTCAAAGTCTATCTCAAAACCTACGACGGCGTTGCCATCGCGCTGGAACTGCCGCAGCGCGTCAATGTCGAAATCGCCGAGACCGAACCGGTGGTCAAAGGCCAAACCGCCTCGTCGTCCTACAAACCCGCGATCTGCACCAATGGCGTGCGCGTGATGGTTCCGCCGCATATCGGCCCCGGCGCGAAAATTGTGATCAATACCGAGGATTACTCCTACTACGGTCGCGTGCAGGACTAACTTCCCTGCCAGCGACAAAAGCCCGCCCGCATTCCCGCGCGGCGGGCTTTTTTATGTCGAAACTCCAAACAATTTGCCTAAAATTTGCTTTCACATTGGCGCAAATATCCCACGGGGGTCCGGGGGGGTGAAACCCCCGGCGGTTTACCCCTCAAACCCGATGCAAATCCTCCTCGACATACGCCTGCAATATCTGATCAAAACTCTCCTCCGCCTGAAACCCCAAAGCCCGCGCGCGCGTCGCCGCAAACCGACGTGGCCAACTTTGCACAATCGCCCACACCGCAGGGTCCGGCACATCGCGGATCAAGCCCGCCACCTCCGCCCCCGCCGCCCGCGTCAAAGCCTCAATCTGCTCTCCCACCGTCACCGCCACCCCCGGCAGCGTCAGATTTCGCCTCGGCCCCACCGCCGCCAGATCCAACTCTGCGGCATGCAGGAAGAACCCCACCGCCGCACGTGGGCTCGCCATTGTGTGCAGCCAATCCCGCGCCACAGGCAGATCGGCGGGCAAGCCATTCAGCGGCTCGCGGATGATGCCCGAAAAGAAACTCGACGCCGCCCGATTGGCCTTTCCGGGCCGCACGCAAATTGTCGGCAGCCGCAGACCAATACCGTCAAAGAACCCGCGTCGCGCATAATCCGACAACAGCGCCTCGCCAATCAGCTTTTGCACGCCGTAAGACGAGTGTGGCGTCGGCGCAAAATCATCGGGAATCTCCTCTGGGAACGGCCCGCCAAAAACAGCGGTGGTCGAGGCATAAACCACCCGAGGCGCATAACCCGCCGCCCGGATCGCCTCAAACAACGCCCGTGTGCCGTCGACATTCACCCGGTAGCCCAGATCGAAATTCGCCTCTGCCTCGCCCGACACCACGCCCGCCAGATGAAAAATCACCTCCGGCCTGTGTGCGATCAGCCCAGCCGCCACCCCCGGCCCCGACAAATCCCCCTCCAGCGCGATATGCGGCGCCTCCACCTCTGCTGCCACAATATCGTGCAAAATCAGCTGGCTGATCTGCTGACCTTGCAGCGCTCCGCGTGCCAGCAAAGCCGCCGCCAGCTTGCGGCCAATCATCCCCGCTGCCCCCGTGATCAAAACCCGCATCAAACCCTCCCGTTTGTCCACACCAAAGCACGGCCCGCCTTGCCCTCAAAGCCCCATCCGAAAAATGACACCCCCCGTCACCCGCGCAAGATCGCTTGCCGGATGCCGCAACCCGGCTATTCTGCCGCCATGTTGCAGATATTTCGATCAGCCATTTTTGCCGTCCTGCTGGCCGCGCTGTCGCTCCCAGCCCAAGCCGAATTGCGCGCCGTTCTGGCCGGGGTCAGCGATTATCTGACGCTGGATGCAGACCTGAAAGGCCCCGCCAATGACGTGCGCCTGATGGCAGAGGTATTGGTCGCCCGCGGCATTCCCGCACAGGAAATCACGGTTCTCACCTCTGCTCCCACCGACCTGCCCGCAGGCGTGACCACCGCCGCCCCAACCAAAGCCGAAATCCTCAAGGCGCTGGCCGGCATGGCGCAGCGCGCCCAACCCGGCGACACATTGGTGTTCTATTTCTCCGGCCACGGCGCGCAGGCCCCCGACACTAGCGGCGACGAGGGCGGCGGCTATGATGAGATGCTACTGCCCGCCGATGCCACAGGCTGGAAAGGTGCGGTGGGCGCAGTTGAAAACGCCCTGCTTGATGATGAACTCCAGGCTTGGGCGCAGCCGCTGCTTTCGCGTGGCGTCAAGCTGGTGGGCCTGATCGACGCCTGCCATTCCGACACCGGCTTTCGCAACCTGCCAAACAGCGCGGGCGTGGCCCGAGGCCTCAGTCCGCAGGATCTTGATATCCCCGACAGCACCGCCTCGGCTCCCGCCTCACCAGCCCCACCGCTCAGCGGTGATTTCGTGTTCCTCTACTCCTCGCAATCCGACCAACGCTCGTTTGAATACCCCGTCGGAGACAGCGGCCTCTGGCAAGGCGCCTTCACCCGCCAACTTACCGAAGTTCTGCGCAGCAGCCCCGAAGCCCCATGGTCCCAAGTGCTCGCCGCGACCGCCGCCACTATGCAGCAAGGCACCACCGCACAGATGCCCGCTGGCGAAGGCCCGATGCTCGACCAGAACCTGTTCGGTACCGCTGCCCCGCACCGCTTTCTGGTGCAGGATCGCAGCCTCAAGGCAGGACTGCTGCAAGGCCTGAACCCCGGCGATGAACTCTCGGTATATGCCACCCCCGAAGGTGGTGCGGCCCTGATGCAACTGACCCTGACCAAAGTTGCGCCCCGCAGCAGCACCCTGCCCCCAGACGCCCCCGCCTCGGCTTGGGCCGAGCTTGACCAACCCGCAGCCCCGCTTCCCCTGCGCCTCGCCACCCCCCAGCTTGCCGACCCTGACGATCCCGTCGACTACGCCCCGTGGATCGCCGCCCTCGCCCCCTACACAACCCAAACCGCCCCCGACCTGACCCCGATTCTGACCGAAGGTCGCATCGCCCTCGCGGGCCCCGACGGTCAGCTTGACCCCACAGGCCCCGGCTCCACCCCGCGGATCCCCCTGCATGACGGCGAGACTCCCACCGACGCCGTTGATCGCGCCTTGGCTCAGGCCGCCCACAGCCTGCGCCTGCGCCGCCTGTTCGCCTCCGTCGCCGGACGCAGTTTGACCGTGCAGGCCGCGCTGCAACTTGACTGGCAGCGTAAGCCCGCGCCCGATTGCACCACCCCCGGCCCCGCCGAGCCCATCGATCCAGCCAATACCGTGCAACCCTGCGATCAGCTTTGGCTCAGCTTTCAAAACCAATCCGGTCGCGATCTTGACGTCTCAATCCTCTATTTCAACGCTGATTTCAGCATCACGCCGCTTTGGCCCAGCCAAGCCCTGTCCAACCGCCTCGCCACCGGAGAAAGCGGCAAAGCGGGCTTACAGATTGACGCAAACTCACCGCCCGTCGACGAAGATATCCTCGTGCTCGCCGTCCCCGTCGAACCGGGTGCCGCACGGGTCGATCTGACAACCCTTGCCGATCCCACCACAACACGCGGCGCGGGCGATTGGTTTTCCAACCGCCTCAACCCCGACAACACCACCCGCAGTTTTTCCGCCAAACCCGCGCCATTGATGATGATCCGCCGAACCGTGCGGATCCGCCCCGCACCTCAGGGAGACGAATGATGAAAGCAGCCGCACTCGCCTTGCTGGCCCTCGCCACCCCGGCGCTGGCCGAGGTGAAACCCGATTTCAAACAAACCCCGCCGTCGGCCTTTGAGTGGGCGAAAAGTGGTGAGAAGGCCGCTTACGGTGCAAAAGCCGCGACGGGCGGCAAGGTGCTGGGCGGCAAGATCTCAGCCAATGGGGCTTGGCCGTGGCAGGTGGCCCTGCTGGTCGGTGGTGCCCCCGTTGGGCCAGACGCGCAGTTTTGTGGCGGCTCTTTGGTGATGAAGGAATGGGTGCTGACGGCGGCCCATTGCGTGCACATGCAGGACGCGCAGGGCAACTGGGGGGATTTGAACCCGCGGGATTTCTCGGTGATGCTGGGCAGCAATATCATTGCGGCGGGCAAGGGCGAGGTGATCGCGGTGGAGGCGGTGTTCCGGCATCCCGATTACGTCGGCACCGGATTTGATTTTGACATCGCGCTGTTGAAACTCGCCCGTGCGCCGCGCTTGCCGCACCAGCTTATTCAGGTGCCTGACGCCGCGTTTGGCGATGAATTGGATCAGCCCGGCGTGGTGACGGTGGTGACGGGCTGGGGGCTGGTCGAGGGTGGCGGGCATCCCGAGGCGCTGCATGAGACCGAGATTCAGATGCTGGACCGCGGGCTGTGCAATCAATCCCTGATGGCCGCGCGGACCGAGGCGGCGGCGGAGGGGTTTGGATATGCGGCGGGGGTGCTGAGTTTGCGCGATGAGGATGCCTATCAGATCTGGGATGAGTTGGTCGGCCGCGCCCCGCCGCCGATGAGCGAGAATATGCTGTGTTCGGGCACGTTCGAGGGTGGCAAGACCGCCTGTTCGGGCGACAGCGGCGGGCCGTTGGTGGTGCCGTTGACTGATGGAAGCTATATTCAGGCCGGGATTGTCAGCTGGGGTCTGACGGCGAAATCGGGCGAGGGTTGTGAGGAGAAGGCGCTGTTTTCGGCCTATACGAAGACAGCGAAATTTGTGCCTTGGCTGGATCAGGTGATCAGCTCCAATCCGTGAGCATGTCCTCTGTCCGCGTGTGGACAGAGGGCTGCAAGACGCCTTATCAATGGGTTAGACCCCAGCCATTCACGATTGGTTAACCATGCAGCCTGCGCTGTGTACCGATTTGAACCCGCTTCAGGTGGGCAAAGCTTGCCGCCGTCCTGCAAGAAAGCAGATGATTGCCGCCAGTTGGATGACAGCGGCCAAGCCGAACAAGGCGGCGCTGCCCGCCGTCGCGCCGAGGAAATCCGCGACGCTTTCGCTGCGCAGCAGACCGAAGCTTACCGGGGCAAAGGCATAGCCCGCCTGACCGATCGCCACGATCAGCGGCACCACCCGTGCGGTGTCTTCGGGCGCAAACTCGGTCTGCGCAATCAGCGGCGGCAGCGAGGTTGCATTGCCGATCCCCAGGCCGAACAGCGCGATCCCCAACACGAGCCACGGGCCAGTTTGCCCCGCTGCAAGGATGAACAACAGCGAGCCCAGCAGTTGCACGCCATAGCTGAGGCAAGCGACAAGGCGGCGGTCTGCCGTGGCAGGCATCAGCCAGCCCACAGCCGAGCGTCCGGCAATCGCGGCCAATGTGGCTGCCCCCATCGCAAGGCCTGCCGCAGCTTCTCCCATCACCGGGACCAGCAGCGAAAACAGATGCGCCAGCAAGCCGATCTGCGCGAAAAGGCCCAGCATCATCCCGGCGGCGAGGGTAAGAAACCGCCGGTTCCGCCACAGCGACTGCGCACCCAGTGGGGCGGCGGGGCTGATCTTGCGCGCGACGGCGAGGCTGGTATGTCCGTCCGGCGATTGGCCCATGCTGTGAGGCGTGCGCGCGAAGACCAGCAGCGAGAGTGCGCCCACCACCACCAGCATGACGCTGCCCACGGCCAATGCAGCACCCGCAAAGCCGACCGCAGCGATCAGGGTGATCCAGAGCGGTGAAAAAATCACGCCGCCAAGGCTCGCGCCATTATAGGCCATGCCAAGGGCTGCGGGGCGGCGCTGCACAAACCACGGTGCAATCAAGGCGTTGACGGCTGCGGCCCCCATCGCTACCCAGCCCGCGCCACTGGCGCAGGCGGCGGCAAACACTTGCCAAGGCTGCGCAACAACCGCCCAACCGAAGGTGCCTATGGCCAGTAAAACCGCGCCGAGAAAGGTGACTTGTGGCACACCCAAGCGGCGGTAAAGCCTGGGCAGATTGGCCACCACCACCGCGCCCGTCAAGAAATGCAGCGTCACCGCCGCCGAGACCATTTCCACTGGCCAACCCGTGCGGGCGACCACGGCATAGAGGAAAATCGGCGGGCCATAGAAGCCCACACCCCAGCCAAAGCTGGCCAGGATGAAGGTCGCGGCGACGACATTCCAGCCAAAGAATCGCGGCTGCGCGGAGGAAGATGTGGCGGGCGAAGATGTGAGGGGCATGTGGGAACTTTCCAAGGGATCTGGCTTGCTTATGGCGGCAAAGCCGGGTGGGATGCTTCGGGATGGACCGAAGTATTCCGCGGCGCGATCGGCTAAGCTTGGGCCAAGCAGGAGGGTCACATGGCGACATCAAACAGGATTGCCGAAGTTGCAGCGGCGGTGGGGGAACCTGCCCGCGCGGCGATGCTTTCGGCCTTGATGGATGGCCGGGCGCTGACCGCGACGGAACTGGCCGGAGTGGCCGCGATCAGCCCACAGACCGCCAGCGGGCATCTGGCGCGGCTGGCCGAGGTGGGGCTGATCGTCGCGGAAAAGCAGGGGCGGCACCGCTATCACCGGGTTGCCAGCCCCGAGGTGGCGCGGATGATTGAAAGCATCATGCAGGTCGCGGGTGGGGTGGTGCTGGCGCGGCCGCTGCGGCGGATCGGGCCGAAGGATGCGGCGTTGCGGGCGGCGCGGACGTGCTATGATCATCTGGCGGGGCAGTTGGGGGTCGGGATCACGACGGCTTTGCAGGCGGGCGGGTTTATCGAAATCGAGGGTGAGGCGGGCGTGCTGACCGAAAGCGGGCGGCTTCGGATGCAGGCCTTGGGGATCTATGCGCCGCAGCAGGGCACGCGGCTGACCCGTGCGGTGTGTAGGCCCTGTCTGGATTGGAGCGAGCGGCGCCCGCATCTGGCTGGGGTGTTGGGGGCGGCGATTTGCAGCCATGCGCTGGATCAGGGATGGGTGCGGCGCAGGGCTGACAGTCGGGCGCTGGAGATCACCCAGAAGGGGCATATCGGGTTGAAGCAGGCTTTTGGCGTGGTGATGGCGGTGCGGGTGGGGTGATCGGTCAATCCGTGGCATTCGCGCGGTCCCGAGTTGGGACCGCGCGAAAGTTGTTTGTTATCTGGATCTTGGAAATTTTTTAAACTTTGATTAACCACGATTTTACTCGTCGGCGCTCTAGGCTTCGGGCGAAACCTTAGGAGTGTCAGACCGTGGGCACGGTGCCGCCATCAATAACGTATTCCGTGCCGGTGATCGACGCCGCGCGGGGCGACACCAGAAAGGCGATCAGATCGGCGACCTCCTGCGGCTTGGCAGGGCGACCCAGCGGAATGCCCCCCAGACTGTCCATGATGATCTTCTTGCCGCCCGCATAATCGGTGCCCGCCTGATCGGCCAAACGCTCGGCCAGTGCCACCGAGGCTTCGGTTTCGACCCAACCGGGTGAGACGCGGACGACGCGGACGCCTTTGGGGGTGACCTCTTTCGACAGCGCCTTGCTGTAGGTCGCCAGCGCGCCTTTGGCTGCGGCATAGGCGATGGTCGATTCGGGCAGCGGCAGTTGGTGTTGGATCGAGGTAACGTGGATCACCACGCCCGCGCCGCGTTCGACCATGCCGGGGACCAAAGCCCGGTCCAACCGCACCGCCGCCATCAGGTTCTGGTTGATTTCGCGCGACCATAGATCATCGGTCAGCACGCCAAAACCGCCGCCCGGTGCGGCAGAGCCACCCACCACGTTCACCAGAATATCGACGCCGCCCAAGGTTTGCAGCGCGGTTTTGGCCAGGTGCGCGCAGCCCTCGGCGGTGATCAGATCGGCGGCGCAGAACGCCACATCTGCGGGCAAATCATCGGGCCGGGTACGCGCGCTGGTCATCACTTTGGCCCCGGCTGCGCGCAAGGCGGCAACAACCGCTTGGCCTACGCCTTTGCTGCCGCCCGTCACCAAGGCCCTTTGGCCTGTCAGATCAATCCATCCCGACATCAGTTGATCTCCAATTCTGTGATCAGGCCAGCGTTCATCGCAAAGCTGAAATCGAGCGTCAGCGGGCTGCCTTTGAAGCCGCCGGAGACCTTGGCTGTGACGATGGTGCGGCCTGCGTCTTCGCGCAAAGACAACGGGAGGGTTTCGTTCACGGGCGCATTTGCGGCGATGTGCCAAGCCTTGATTTCGGCAAGGCCGCGATGGGTTTTGGCCTCATCCTGCACGATGGCATTGGGGGCAAAGCAGGTGTCAAACGAGTGCCGCGTGGTGTCGGAGAGGGCGGCAAAATAGGTGACAAGGGCGGGGGGGAGTGCGATCATTTTGGCATCCTTTGCGTCACAGGTGACGCGGTTGTTGCAATGAAAGCGTTATCGCATTAGCTGTCGATTATGGAAAGAACACACGAAAAAGTAGGGTACTTACCTGAAGGTAAGCTATCGGATAGCACGACCAAATCGCCTGACGCGCTGTCGGCGGCGGTGGGGGTCGAAAGCGTTATTCGGATGTTGGAAGGCCGCTGGAAGCTGGTGATCCTGTTCCAGTTGTTCGGCGGCAAGCTGCTGCGGTTTTCCGAGCTGGAGCGGGCGATCCCGTCGATCTCGCAGAAGATGCTGATCCAGCAGTTGCGACAGATGGAGACGGACGGCATTGTCACCCGGTTGGTGCATCATCAGGTGCCGCCGAAGGTGGAATATGGCCTGACGGCGTGGGGGCAATCGTTGTGCCCGGCGCTGGATGCCTTGTTGCAATGGGCGGGTAATGCGCCGGGTGAGGTGAGTTTAGGGCTGGAACATTTCGTTCCGCGTTAAGGGGTTAGGTGGTCAGCTTTGGCCACAGCAGCTCCACTGTCAGCCCCTGCGCGACCTCTGGCAGCGTCAGTTTCGCACCGTGCCGTGCGGCGATGGCGCGGACGAGGGCGAGGCCCAATCCGTGACCTTGGATGCCGCGATCCTTGTCGCGGGGGGCGCGGGTGAAGCGCTCGAATGCGGCGTCGCGCAGGTCGGGGGGGAGGCCGGGGCCGGTGTCGGTGAGGGTTAGACGGTGGTGGTCTGGGGTGGTTTGCAGGGTGAGGCTGAGGCTGTCACCGGGGGCGCAGTATTTGATGGCGTTGTCGATCAGGTTGGCGAGCATTTGCGCGATCAGGTTGCGGTCGCCCAGGATGTGCAGATCGGGCGTGGTTTGCAGGGTGCAGCGCAGGCCTTTGTCTTCGGCGAGGGGTTCGTAAAGATCCCAAACCTCGGCTATCACGGCGGACAGATCGACCGGAAGCAGGCCGCCGCCGCTGCCCTGATCGGCCTCGGCGCGGGAGATATCGAGGAGCGAGTCGAAGACGCGGATGGCGTTGCGCATCTCGGCCCGCAGATCGGCGGCGAGGGCGGGTTGGCCTTCGATCTGCGCCAGTTTTTGCATCATGCGGTTGAGCGGGGTGCGCAACTCATGCGCGATGGTGTCGGACAGGCGGTGCGTGGCGCGGTTGAGGTTTTCGATGCGGTCGAGCATGGCGTGGACATGGGTTTCGAGCAGGCCAAATTCATCCGGGCTGCGTGGACCGGGGAGGCGGGCGGTGAGATCGCCTGTGGCGACCTGATCGGCAAGGCCGTTGAGGCGGGTGATGCGGGTCATCACGGATTTGGCCGCCAAGGTGCCGATCAGCGCGCCTGCGGCGAGAAGGATCAGGCTGAGCGCGGCCATGCCTTTGCGCAAGCTGGCAAGGGTAGCGTCCACCGGGGTCAGGGAGCGTGCGACCAGCAGCGAAAAATCACCCGGCAGGATGCGCGCGACGCCCAGCCAGTCGCGGCCCTGATGGGTGAAGCGTTGCGCGGCATCGCTGGAGAAATCGGCATAGCTGGCGGTGGGGTCGCGCGGGGTGATCGCCTGCGGCCAGACGGTTTCAGTGCCCGCCAAACGCTTTTGGTTACGGTCTTGCAGCAGCAGCAACTCGTCGGTGGCACTGGCGCTGCGAAAGTCGATGGCTTGGCGCAGCGCGATGATGCGGCGTTGTTGGTAAAGTGCAGAATAGCCCGCGAGATCGGCGCTGAGGGCGGCCTTTGTGGCCTCGGTCAGTCGGGATTCTACAAGGCGGTATTGCAGGCCCATCGCCAGCAGCGACAGGATGCTGATCGCAAGGGCCATGGTGGCGGCCAGTTTCAGGGTGGAACGGGCGATCATGGGGACGGAAGCGGGGCGAAGATATAGCCTTCGCCGCGGGCGGTCTGGATGGCTTGCGATCCGGCTTCCTCCAGCTTGCGGCGCAGGCGGCCGACGTGGACATCGACCACATTGGTGCCGGGGTCGAAATGCAGGTGCCAGACGTTTTCCAGTAGCTGCATCCGGGTGACGATTTGACCCGCGTTCTGGGCAAAATAGGTGATCAGTTCAAATTCCTTTGGCGAAACAGCCACATGCGCGCGGTTGATGTGGACGGTGCGGGCTTTCATGCGGATTTCCAATTCGCCAAACACCAGCAGGTCATTGTCTTGGCCCTGCATGGTGGCGCGGCGCAACAGGGCGCGCAGACGGGCGCGGAGTTCTTCCGGCTCGAAGGGTTTCGGGAGGTAATCGTCGGCACCTTTCTCCAGCCCCTCGACGCGGTTGGCGGCGCGACCCAAGGCAGAGAGCACGAGGATCATCGCTTGCGCGCCACTGCTGCGCATTTTGGCGATGGCCTCGACCCCGTCGCCGCCGGGCAGCATCCGATCCAGCACGATGACGCGGAAGTCTTCGGCGGAGAGGGCGATGCCCTCGGGCAAGGTGGCCGCGATGGTGGCGGTGCAGCCGAGGGCGCGGACCTCTGCGGCGATGGCTGCTGCGGTTTCGGGATCA
Source organism: Cypionkella sp. (assembly GCF_034376685.1). Classification (GTDB taxonomy): domain Bacteria; phylum Pseudomonadota; class Alphaproteobacteria; order Rhodobacterales; family Rhodobacteraceae; genus Cypionkella. The sequence continues at coordinate 12,699 of NZ_JAXMJJ010000076.1, read as the reverse complement.
TCCTCGATGATCAGGATGCGGTCGGTTGCGGTGGGCATGGCGGTTCCTTCGCTTTGGCAGATGTCAGAACACCACCACGTCGCGGTCAAGCACATTCGCGCCGCCGACGGGATGCAGCGTCTTGGTGGTGGCCCAAGGGTCGATCAGGACGTGGCGGGTGCCAGTTGTGCCTTGGATCAGCAGGAGGATGGGGCGGGTGAAGCTTTGGCTGAGGTGGCTGGCGGCAGGTTGGCCGTCGATTTGCAGGAGAATCTCGGTGGCGGTGAGGCCTGCGGCGAGGGCGGGGGAGTTCGGGGTGATGGCGGTGATTTCGGTGTCGGTCAGGGTCAGGCCGAGGTCTTGCAGGGTGTATTCGGTGCGGCGTTGCGGGGATGCGAGGTCGCGCAGGGTGAGGGGGGAGTCGGCGGCGGCAAGATCGGCCATCAGGATCAGCACGGAGCCTGCGCGCAGGATGGTGAGGTCGAAGCGGTTTTGGCTTTGAGAGGACTCGAGTGCGAAGGCGAGGTCGCCGGGGGTGGTGAGGGGAGCGGCGTTGACGGCAAGGATGACATCGCCGGGGTGCAGACCCGCCCGTTCGGCAAGGCTGGCGGGGGTTACGGCATCGACCAGCAGGCCGGTGGCGGCGATGTTCAGCGTCTCGGCCAGTTGGCGGCTGACGGGGCGGGCGGTGAGGCCGAGTTTCGGGATCGGCTGTAGGGTTTCGTCGATCAGGCCTTGCACGATGCGGCTGAGGTCGGTGGCCGGGATGGCGTAGGCGATGCCGACGAACATGCGGCTGCCGTCGGCGATCTGGGCGTTCATGCCGACCAGCGCGCCTGTGCTGTCGATCAGCGGACCGCCAGAGGAGCCGGGGTTGAGGGCGGCGTCGTGCTGGATCATTCGGATCGGGGTGGCGGGATCGGTTTGGCGGTCCAACGCCGAGATGCGGCCTGCTGTGACGGTGAATTCGATGTCGAGCGGGGCACCCAGCGCCCAGACCTCTGCCCCGAGTTGCGGTGGGGTTGCAGCGGGGACCAGACCGCCCTGCCCCGGCTTCACCGCGATCACCGCCACATCGCGGCTGGCGTCAGAGGCGATGATCTGGCCGATTTGTTGGTGGCCCGCGGCGTCGGTCAGGCGGACTTCGCCGGCTTGGCCCACAACATGGGCGTTGCTGACGGCGACCGCGCCATCGCCCCACAGGAAGGCTGAACCGAGGAAGCGGTCTTCGGCATCGGCGCTGTGGACGGTGAACACCGATGCCATCGCGGTTTCCAACATCGGGGCATCGGCGGAGTGTGTTTGGGTGGCTTGGGCGGGGGTGACGAGCAGGAGGGCTGCGACGAGGGCGCGGCTGAGGCTGGGGAGGGAAACGGGCATGGATATCCTCGGGTTATGTCTTGGGGTGAGGTTAGCGTGACTGGGGATGCGGTGCCCGTGACAAAGGCTGTCATTGGGCGGGGGGGGGGCGATGAAGGGGGCCAGCCCCCTCGCCCTTGCGGACTCACCCCCGGGATATTTGGGCGCAGAGGATGGGTTAAGAGGGGAGGAGCGCTGGATGGGTGGGCGCGCGCGGCATGGAGGGGTATTTTGGGCATCCTGCGATGGGGCAAGGCGGCTTATGGGCGCAAGAGACGCTTCGGCATTGCCTGCGGATCGAATGAGGGCCTCCCGCGCGGTTGGGGGCCGGTGAAGATGCCGCGCGCGAAGATGTGACGCGCGAAGTTGTGACTGGGGCTGCGACATTTTCCACAAGGCGCGTGGCTGGGTTCCGGGCTATGCTTTGGGCAAATAAAGGAGTTTTGCCGATGCTGATCCGCCCGACACGTCGCCGTTTTCTGGCCTCTGCCGCAGCCTTGCCCTTGGCTGGGATGGCCGTTCCGGCTTGGGCGCAGGCGGCGGAGATGCGCATCGCCACCCGGCAGATCGAGGTGCTGGGGCGGGCGGCGACGGTTTACGGCATGACCGGGCCTGACGGGCGCTCGGGCTTTCATGGTCGCGCCGGGGAGCGGTTTCGCCTGGGGGTGCAGAATGACACCGACACCGGAATCATCACGCATTGGCATGGTCAGGTGATGGCGGCGGAGGGGCAGGATCGGTCTTATACCGGGGGCGGGGAGCTGGCTGCGGGCGCGGTGGATCAGGTGGATTTTGAACTGACCCCCGGCACGCATTGGATGCATTCCCATCAATTAAGCGAACAGCTGCTGATGGCAGCGCCGATGATCTGCCGAGAGGCAGATGCTGAGGATATTCAAGAGCATGTGATCATGCTGCATGATTTCAGCTTTACCGCGCCGGAGGAGATTTTGGCGGGTTTGGGCGGATCGGACATGCATGCGCATGGCGCTGCGGCGGGCGACATGGCGGGCATGGATCACGCGGGCGGCGCTATGGCGGGGATGGATATGGCCGGCATGGTCCATGCCAATGACGTGAAATATGATGCGTTCCTTGCCAATGACCGCACGCTGGCCGATCCCGAGGTGGTGCAGGTCGAGGCGGGTGCTCGGGTGCGGTTGCGGGTGATCAACGGCGGCACGGCGACGGCGTTCTGGATTGATCCGGGGGTGTTGCAGTCGGTGGCGATTGCGGTGGATGGCAGCGCTTGCGCGCCCTTGGCCGCCAAAGCCTATCCGATGGCGCAGGGGCAACGGCTGGATCTGGTGGTGACGATCCCGGCGGAGGGCGGGGCGTTTCCGATCTTTGCGCAGGTCGAGGCGGCGCGGATGCGCACCGGGATTGTGCTGGCGACGGCGGGGGCACAGGTGGCGCGGCTGAGCGATATGGCCGAGATCGAGGCCCCGCATCTGGACACGGAGTTTGACGCCGGGCTGCGGGCGGTAGAGGCGCTACCAGAGCGTGCGGGCCAGATGGCGCATCTGATGTTGGGCGAAGAGGCGGGCTATCGCTTTACCATCAACGGCCGCGTGCATGGTGAGGATACGCCGATTGCAGCCAAATTGGGCGAGCGGTTGGAGCTGATGTTCATGAACACCGGCATGATGATGCATCCGATGCATCTGCACGGGCATCATTTTCAGGTGGTGGATGTCGGGATGGGGCGGTTTAGCGGGCCGCGTCGCGATGTGGTGGTGGTGCCGCCGGGCGGCATGGTGACGGTGGCGGTGGATCTGGACAAGCCCGGCAGTTGGTTCCTGCATTGCCACCATCTTTACCATATGGCGACGGGGATGATGACGGAAGTGCGGGTGACTTGAGCCCGGATGACAAATGCTGTCACCACGATTTCTCAACTTTACAGGGGCTACGCCGCACCGCATCTTTGCGTGAGACGGCCCGCTTGCGCCGTGCTTAGCCCAAGGTTTTGCCATGCTGCGCCTGTCGCTTTTGCTGATGTGTTGCGCGCTGCCTGCGCTGGCAGCCCCGCTTTCAGGGGTGAAAACCGCTGAGCTTTCGGCGCAGCTTTATGCGGCGGGGCTGGAGGCGGGTGATCCGCTGTTGTTGATTGCGGCGGCGAAGCTGCGCAAGCCGCTGGCGTTTCGCGGTGAGGGGCAAGCGCCGCTCGGCTGGGAGGCGATGCTGGCGCGGGCGGAAGAGATGGCTGCAGGCGACGATGCGCTGCTGGGGCTGATCGGCGATGTGCGGGCGGAGACGCGCAAGGGCGTCGCCGCAGGGCCGATGTACCGGATTGGCGCGCTGGCCAGTGGTGGGGGGGATAAATTCACCGGCATCGGCTTTGCGGCGGGGGATTATGCCGAGGTTTATGTCGAAGCGCAGGCTGAGACCGATATGAATCTGCAAGTATTTGACGGCGATGGTCGGTTGGTTTGTGCTGATACCGATCCCAGCCCGATTGCTTATTGCGGCTGGATGGCAGCGGGTGGGGGAGATGTGGTGATGCAGATAGAAAACGCGGGCCCGCAAGACACGGGCTATGCGCTGATGACGAACTGATGCCATGACATTGAAAGCAAAACTGCGCGCGGGGATTGTGGCAATCGGTCTGGGGCTGGCGGCATTTCCGGCACTGGCCCGCGAGAATTACGCGCTGCTGATCGGGGCGGCGGAGTATCAGAACCTTAACCCCAAATACTGGCTGCGGGGGCCTGCCAATGATGTGCGGCTGGTGCAGACTTACCTTACCACCGCCAGCCCGGTGCCGTTCAAGCCCAGCGGCGTGATCGTGCTGGCCGATGGCATCGACGGCGCGCAGGCCCCGACTTTGGCCGCGATCCGAGCCGCGGTGGCGGATCTGACGGCGCGGGTGCAACCGGGGGATTTCGTCTATCTGCATTTCTCGGGCCACGGCTCGCAATCGCCCGCGCTGAACCCCGAGACCGAGTTGGACGGGCTGGATGAGACCTTCCTGCCCTCGGATATCGGCCCGTGGCAGGATGAGATTGGCACGGTGCAGAACGCGTTGGTCGATGATGAGATAGGCAGCATGATCGACGGGCTGCGCGCCAAAGGGGCGGATGTCTGGGCGGTGTTTGACAGCTGCCATTCCGGCACGGTGACGCGCGGGGTGGAGGAAGACGACGTGCGGCTGCGCGAATTGTCGCCCGATGCTTTGGGGATTCCGGCGGAGTTGATGCAGGTGTCAACGCGGGCTTTGCCTGCGGCGGAAGCGCCGTTCGATGAAGGATCACAGCCCGGCATGGGCAGTTTCGTGGCGTTTTTTGCAGCGCAAACCAACGAGGTGACACCCGAAAAGAACCTGCCGAAGGGCAAACCGGGGCGGGTGCCGCAGGGGGTGTTCACCTACACGTTGTTCGAGGTGCTGGCGCAGAATCCGGGGGCGAGTTACGGCCAGATCGGGCAAGAGGTGCTGCGGTCTTACGCCACCAAAAGGCTGGCCACGACCACGCCGATGTTTGAGGGCGATCTGGACCGGGTGGCGTTTTCTGGGCAGGCGCAAGACCGGGTGGCGCAGTGGACGGGGGTGGTTGAAGGCACAGGGTTTTCGATTCCCGCTGGGTCTTTACATGGGCTGGCCGAGGGCGCGGTGTTGGCGGTGATGGCTAAGGCGACCGATGCGGATGCGGCGGCCTTGGGGTTTTTGAAACTTACGGCTGTCGAGACATTTTCGGCGAAGGGCGTGGCGGTTGACAAAGTGCTGCCCGCAGAATTGCCGAAAGGATTTTTGCTGCGCAAGATCGGCACTGATGTGGATTTCACGTTGACGGTGGCGCTGCCGAAGGCTGGAACCGCGCCCGCGCTGGAGGCGGCATTGACGGCGTTGCAGGCGGCCTCTGGCCCTCGGCTAGCCTATGTCGCGGCGGGCGAGGAAGCTGATCTGCGGTTGGCGGTGATCATGGACAGCCCAAGGCCGGATGCGATCTGGGTACTGCCCAGCACGGGGCTGCTGGCGGATTTTGCCACCACGCCTTCGGTATCGACCGCTGACAAGGATGCGGCAGAGTTGGGGGAGGTTTTGGCCGATACGCTGACCACGATGGCCCGCGCGATCAACCTGCAAAAACTGGGCGCGGCGGTGGGATCGGGCAGTCTGAATGTGGAGGTCGAGCTGCTAACCGGCAAGGACAAGAGCAGCCTGCAGGTGGCAAAGGCGGCGGAAGTGCCGCGCTTGGTGCCGGATGATCAGGTGCATATTCTGGCACGCAACAATATGGATCAACCTGTTGACATCAATGTGCTTTATATCGCCGCCGACTATGCGATCAGCCATTGGTTCTCGGGCCGCTTGCAGCCGGGGGATGTGCTGAAGAAAGGCCTGTTCAAGATCGGTGCGGATGTGTTGGGCGATGAGCGGATGATCGTGGTGATGACCCCTGCCCTGCCGCAATCGCCTGTCGAGGATCTGAGTTTCCTCGCGCAAGACGCGCTGGACACCACCCGCAGCCTTGGTGGCTCAAGCCTTTCGGTGGCATTGAGCGAGGCCGGGTTCGGTCAGACCACCCGGAGTGCGACGGCGCTGGAGGATGATACCGAAGGCCCGGCGCCGGGGATGATCGCGTTGGAACTGCGCACGGGGTTGGCGGGAGTATTTGGGCCAATGTGAAATGCAAAGCGCGGCAGAGTTTCCCCTGCCGCGCATTGTTTTGATTGGTGGAGGTTACAGAATTTCCGACATTTTCACCACGCGGCCCTCGGCCACGGATTTCACGGCGGCATCGGCCAAGGCCAGAGCGATCAGACCATCTTCGCCTGAGGGTTCAGCCTTGCCCTTGCCCGCCAGCGCCGCGATGAAGGTCGCGATTTCGGCGGCATAGGCTTCGGTGTAGCGGGTCATGAAGAAATCGTGCAGCGGCGGGCGGGTGTAGCCTGCGGCGGTGGCGACTTCGATTGAGACCGGGCGCTGGTTTTCAGCGCTGACGGCTCCGAGTGAGCCATGCACTTCGATGCGCTGGTCATAGCCATAGGTGGCCCGGCGCGAATTCGAGATCATCGCCTGACGGCCAGATTTGGTTTTCAGCATCACCTGAACAGAGTCAAAATCGCCAGCCACGCCAATCGCCGGATCAACCAGAACGGCGGCGGTGGCGACGATTTCGGTGATTTCTTCACCCAACAGGAAGCGCGCCATGTCGAAATCATGGATCGTCATATCGCGGAAGATACCGCCCGAGCGTTTGATATAGTCAACTGGCGGTGCACCGGGATCGCGCGAGGTGATCACCACCATTTCCGGGGTGCCAATGGTGCCTTTGTCGATCTCGGCGCGCACAGCTTTGAAATGCGGGTCAAACCGGCGGTTGAAGCCGACCATCAGCGTGCCTTTATGGGCGCGCACCACCTCAAGGCAGGCTTTGACGCGGGCGAGCGACAGGTCAATCGGCTTTTCGCAGAACACCGCTTTGCCGGCTTTGACGAATTGCTCGATCAGGTCGGCATGGGTGTCGGTGGGCGTGCAGATCACCACGGCGTCGATGTCTTTTGACGTCAGAATCGCGTCGATGGAGCGGACTTCGCAGCCATATTGATCGGCAATCGCCTGCGCCGCAGCCGGGAAGGCATCTGCCACCGCGACGAGCTGCGCGCCTGCATCGCCGGTGACGGCTTTGGCGTGGACTTTGCCGATGCGGCCAGCGCCCAAAAGCCCGAATTTCACTGTCATGTCGTCCTCCTCATGCGGCAGCCCCAGCTACGGGTGGTCCGGCGGGTTTGCGTTTGCGGAACTGATATTCCATTCGCAGCCAAGATCAATCTGATTTTGCCGATAAGCCAGCAAGCAGCAGCAAATCTCGGCAGAATTCGGCAGGAAATGGCGCGTGCTATGGAACATATATTCCACACGGATCATTCCTGCGCGCGCAACACCTGTGCCGGGCGGGTGGCAAGCGGGCGCAGCACGAAGATCAGGCTGGCGAGCAGGGTCGCACCGATTCCACCTAGAACGATGCTGAGCGCTGAGGCGGGCTCGAAGCTGTAGGGGCTGTCCATGACGAAATACATCACCGCCCATCCGGCGATGCCACCCGCGATGATTGCGACGATGCCAGCGGCGGCCCCCATCAATGCGGCGCGTAGGGCAAAGCTGAGCAGGATGCGGGCGCGGGAGGCACCGAGGACTTTCAGCACGGCGGCCTCGTAGACACGGGCGCGTTCGCCCGAGGCAGCGGCCCCGATCAGCACGACAAAGCCGGTCAGCAGGGTGGCCATTGCGGCGATGGTGGTGGCTTGGGCGATGGCGGTGAGCGCTTCGGTCACGCGGCCAATCGCGGCTTTGACGCTGATCGCGGTGATATTGGGATAGGCGGTGGCGATTTCGCGCAGGATGGCGGCCTCGGCCCCCGGATCGGCGTAAACCGTGGCGATTTCGGTATGCGGGGCCCCTGCAACGGCGGCGGGGTCCAGCGTCATCACAAAGCCCATCCCGGCGTTGGAGAAATCGACCACGCGCAGGCTGGCGATCGTCGCGGTGATGTCGCGGCCAAGGATGTTGATGGTGAGTTGGTCGCCAAGTTTCAGGCCGAGCTCCTCGGCTTCCTCTGCCGCGAAGGCGACTTGCGGCGGGCCTTGATAATCGGCGGGCCACCACGCGCCTGCGGTCAGTTTGGTGTTGGCGGGCTGGGTTGCGGCGTAGGTGATGCCGCGGTCGCCTGCGAGCACCCAGTGTTCACCGGCAACCTTGCGCGCATCCTGACCGTTGATCTTGGTGACGATGCCCCGCAGCATCGGGGCGGATTCGACTTTGGTGACGGCAGGATTGGCGGCAAGTTTGGCACGGAAGCCGTCGATCTGGTCGGGTTGAATGTCGACGAAGAAGAACGAGGGCGCGCGGGTGGGCAGATCGCGGCTGATCGCGGCGCGCAGGTTGCTGTCGATCTGGCCGACCGCCGCCAGAACGGTCAGACCAAGGCCGAGGGCGAGCACGACTTGCATGGTTTCAGCGCGGGGCGCACCAATCGAGGCGAGGGCAAGGCGCATCGCCACTGATCTGCTGCCGCGCGCGAGGCGGCGGGCGAGACGCGCAAGGCCCCAAGCCGCCAGCGCCAGCACGATCAACGCGCCGATGACGCCGCCCGCTGTGCCGAGGGCCAGATTGGCGGTGCCAGACAGCCAGACCGCGCCACCGACCAGAAGCGCGGCCAATGCCAGCATGGCGAGGGCGTAGCGGGCACGCGGCCAGCCGCCAGCAAGGCCACCACGATAAAGCGCCGCCGCGCGGATTTGTTCGCTGCGGGCAAGCGGCCAGAGCGCGAACAGGAAGGCCGAGGTGGTGCCGTAGAAGGCGGCCTCGATGATTGGGCGGGGGTAGAGGGCGATTTGAGCGGGGAAAGGCAGGGCGGATTGGATCGGGCCAGCGAGGGCGAGCGGGACGGCGATGCCCAATATCAGGCCAAGGGCGACGCCGAAGCCGACGAGGACGGCGATCTGGATCAGGTAGGTCTGGAAGATCAGGCCCCCGGTGGCACCCAAGGTGCGCAGGGTGGCGATGGTGGCGATTTTGACCTCGAGATAGGATCGCACGGCGGCGGCGACGCCGACACCGCCGACGGCGAGGCCCGCGAGACCGACGAGGATCAGGAACGCGCTGATACGTTCGACAAAGCGCGCCACGCCGGGGGCGGCTTGGCGGCGATCACTCCACCGCAGGCCGCTGTCGCGGAACTTTGCCTCAGCTTCTACTTGCAGGGCGGCGAGGTCGGCGTTGAGCGGTAGCAGCAGACGGTAGGAGGAATCGAACAATGTGCCGGGTTCCAGCAGGCCAGATTGCGCCAAGGCTTGGGTTTTTACGATAGTGCGGGGAGCGAGGGCGAAACCGCCGGTGGCAGAGTCGGGTTCGCGCAGGATCCGACCTTGCAGGGTAAAGTCTTGCGATCCGAGCTTGAAACGGTCGCCGATACGCAGGCCAATCTGGTCGGCAAGAACGCCGTCCATCACCGCGCCGGGGGTGTCGGTGGGCGTCAATGCGGTGGCCAGATCGCCGGATTCCAGCTGCACCGCGCCGAGCAGCGGGTAGTTGTCATCCACCGCTTTCACTTGCGTCAGCACATGCGCGTCACCCGCCACCACCATCGAGCGGAAGTCGACAATCTCGGAGGTTTTGACCGCGATCTGATCCAGAAACGCGCGTTCTTCCGGGGTGGCGAAGCGATAGGTGAATTCGACCTGCGCATCGCCGCCAAGCAAGACTGCGCCCTGATCCTGCAAGCCTGCCTCAATCGCTGATCGCACCATGCCAACGCCCGCGATGGCCGCCACGCCCAAGGCAAGACAGGCGAGGAACACCCAAAAGCCGCGCAAGCCGCCGCGCAGTTCAGCCCGCGCGATGCGCCACGCCAAGCTCATGCCGGTTCCCCAAGATGCCGAGTGCAGGGTGGGTGTTTACACGCACCGCCCCTCATGCCCCTGCCCCATCAATGCGGCCATCAACCAAACGCACGATGCGGCTGCACCGCTCGGCCAGTTCCGGCGCATGGGTGACCAGCACCAAAGTCGCGCCGTGGCGGTCGCGCAGACCGAAGATCAGCTCCATGATCGCGGCACCGTTGACGCTGTCGAGATTGCCGGTCGGCTCATCCGCCAGCAGGATCGCCGGACGCGGGGCGGCGGCACGCGCCAAGGCGACGCGTTGCTGTTCGCCGCCGGAAAGCTGGGCGGGGTAATGCTGCATCCGCGCGCCAAGCCCCACGGCATCGAGTTCATCCTTCGCGCGGGGGAAGGCGTCTTTGACCCCGGCAATCTCCATCGGCAGGGCGACGTTTTCCAGCGCGGTCATGGTGGGGATCAGGTGAAAGGATTGAAACACCACCCCCATGCGACCACGGCGAAACTTGGCCAGACCGTCCTCATCAAGGCCCGTGATGTCCTGCCCCAGAGCCTGAACACTGCCTTTGGAGACCCGCTCCAGCCCCCCCATCAGCATCAGTAACGAAGATTTGCCTGAACCGGAGGGGCCAACCAGACCTAAGCTCTCGCCACGCGCAACGCTGAGGGTTATGCCCTTGAGGATATCGACGCTGCCTGCATTGCCGGCCAAGGTCAGCCACGCGTCTTGCAACGCCAGAACGGGTTCAGTCATGTTTCACTTCCTGCTGCCTCGCTTGACATATGCGCCGCTTGCGGCGTTTCGCAATGTCACGGCGGCGATTTTTCTGCTGATTTCGCCCGCTTACGCCGAAACCACGGTGTTGGCGCTGGGGGATAGCCTGACGGCGGGCTATGGTTTGCCCAGCGATCAGGGGTTTGTGCCTCAATTACAGGCATGGCTGGCGGCGAAGGGGTCTGACGTCAAGATTGTGAACGCCGGGGTGTCGGGGGATACCACGGCGGGCGGGCTGTCGCGCACCGATTGGTCGCTGAGCCCTGATGTCGATGCGGTGATCGTCAATCTGGGCGGCAATGACATGCTGCGCGGCATTGATCCGGGGACAAGTCGCGCCAATCTGGATGCAATTTTGGCCAAGGTAAAGGCGCGGGGGCTGCCGGTGATGTTGGTGTCGTTGCGCGCGCCGGGGAATTATGGCGCGGATTTCAAGACGGCGTTTGACGCGATGTATCCCGATCTGGCGGCGAAATATGGCGCGGTGTTGGCAGATAACTTCTTCTTTCCGGTGATCAACCAGCAAACCCGCCTGCTCGACCCGGCGTATATGCAGGCGGATGGTATTCATCCCAATGCCAAGGGGGTGGCGAAGATTTTGGAGGCGGTGGGGCCGAAGGTGCAGGAACTGCTGGCACGGGTGGCTTCCTAACCCCCTTGCGCCCGGTCTCGCTTCGGTGAAACTGCGCTGAAAATACCGGAGCCGCGCATGAGCCTTCTGACCGACCTGACCGCCGCCCTTGGAGCAAGCCATGTGATCACTGGCACCGATCTGGAGCGTTATCGCGCCGATTGGACCACGCATTACACCGCCGATCCGGTGGCTGCGGTGCGTCCCGGATCAACGGCCGAAGTGGCTTTGGTGATGCAAATTGCCGCCAAGCATGGCGTGTCCGTGGTGCCGGTGTCGGGGCGCACCGGGCTGGTCGGCGGGGCGATGACCACCGGTGGGCTGATGCTGTCGGTGGAGCGGTTGAACCGGATCCGCGAGATCAAGGCTGGCGCGCGGATTGCAGTGGTTGAGGCGGGTGTGGTGCTGGACCGTCTGCATGAAGCCGCCGAGGCCGAGGGGCTGTATTTCCCGCTGTGGTTCGGCGCGCGGGGGTCGGCGATGATCGGCGGCGTGCTGTCGACCAATGCGGGTGGCTCGAACGTGCTGCGCTATGGCTCGACCCGGGCTTTGTGTCTGGGGTTGGAGGTGGTTTTGCCGGATGGCCGCGTGCTCAATCTGATGAGCCAGTTGCACAAGGATAACTCCGGCTATGATCTGAAGAACCTGTTCATCGGCGCGGAGGGGACGTTGGGGGTGATCACGGCGGCGGTGATGAAGCTGGTGCCACGGCCCCGCGCCTATGCCACGGCTACCTTGTCAGCGCGGTCGTTGCCGGATGCTTTGGTGCTGCTGAACCGTTTGCAGGTGGTGTCGGGTGGCTTGGTGGAAGCCTTTGAATATATGCCAGAAACCTATATGCGGCGCTTGGCTGAGGCGCGACCTGACATTCGCCAGCCGTTTGCGCCCCGGCAGGAGGTAAACATTCTGGTGGAGTTGGGCAGCACCCGGCCTGCCGATGCTTTGGTCGATGCGGAGGGGGTTTTGCCGCTGGCCGCGATGCTGGAAACGACGTTGGGCGAGATGCTGGCCGAGGGGATGGTTCTGGACGCCGAGATTGCAGCATCCGAGGCGCAGCGCCGCGCGATGTGGCAGCGGCGTGAGTTGGCGGCAGAGATCACCGTGGCGCGGCAGCCCGCGATTGACACCGATATTTGCCTGCCCGTCGATGCGGTGGCTGTGTTCTTTGAGCGTATCCATGCGCGCCTTCCCAGCCTTGATCCGGGGGCGGAGACGCTTTCGGTGGCGCATCTGGGCGATGGCAATATCCATTTCACCGTGTTCGGCTCGGACGATTCTGCGGCGCTGTATGACACAGTGGTCGAGGCAGTGGAGGATGAGGTGCAGGCCTTGGGCGGCAGTTTCTCGGCTGAGCATGGCGTGGGACTGTCGAAACTGGCCTCGATGCGGCGGCGCAAAGACCCGCTGGCGCTGGATGTGATGCGCAGCTTGAAGGCGGCGCTGGACCCAGAGGGGCGGATGAATCCGGGCAAGGTTATTCCGCCGGTTTGACCTGGAAAGTGGGGCCACCTCGGGCCCCATCGAGGGGCCGCTCGGCGGCGCTGCCGAGGGAGGGGTTTGAGAAGGCGCGTTGCTGAACGCCGGGAGCCACCGGCGGGAGTATTTCAAAAAGAGC
>NZ_JAXMJJ010000075.1:0-8805 GCF_034376685.1 Cypionkella sp. | reverse complement strand
GCGAAAGCGAGGTTTTGTGCGCCTTGCCAGATCGCGGCTTCGCGCTCGGTGGATTCCAGCACGACATGGGCGCGTTTCAACTTCACCACATAGTCGTCAAAGCCGGTGACGGGGAAGCGGGCGGGTGCCAGAAAGCGGTGGCCTGCGGTGGTGTTGCCGGATTGGATGCCGTCGATGTTCAGCGGCACAACCTCGCCGCCGGATTCGTCGGACAGCAGGCAGAGGATCGAATGCAGCGGGCGCACCCAGCGCAGGTTGCCAGACCCCCAGCGCATGGATTTCGGCCACGGGAAACTGCGGATGGTGGTTTCCAACACCTCGGCGATGATCACAGCAGCCGCACGGCCCGGCTTTTCGACCACAGCGTAAAGCGTTTCGCCCTTCTTGTCGGCGCGGCGTTCCAACTGGTCCAGCGTCAGTCCGGTGGAGCGCAGGAAGCCTTCGATGGCGGCCGGAGGTGCAGAGGCGCTCGGCCCCTTGCGTTCTTCGCGCACGGGTTTGCTTTCGGCGGAAAGCCCTTCGATCGACAGCACCAGACGGCGCGGTGTGGAGAACGCGCCCGCCGAGGCATAGGTCAGGCCAGCCTCGACCAAGCCATTGGTGATCATGGATTTCAGGTCGTCACGGGCGCGGGCTTGCATCCGGGCGGGGATTTCCTCGGAAAACAGTTCGATCAGCAGGTCGGACATTTATTGCTCCGCTTCAGGAGAAAGCTGGTGCCACGCATAGGCGCGGCCATCGGGGAAAACCGCGACAACACGGTCGATTTCGGGGGCGGCTGGCTTGGTCGGCGCGACGGGGCTCACGTTGGCCTTAGAGAGAAAGGCAATGGCCTCGCCTTTTTCCAGCGCCTCACCAATCGCGTCTGCGTCAAAGCAGCCAAACCATGAAGGCGCGATTAGCGGGGTGGGCTTTTCGTACACCTTATAGGTTTCAGTCAGCATGGCTTGCGACAGCGGCGTGTGGAAACAGGCGCGGTAGCCCAGTGGCGAGGCTTCCGCCGCAATGCCTTCGATCTGATCGACAAGGATGGGCTCGGGTTGCCCGGATTCGATCAGGGTAAGTTCGATCTCGGCACCCTTCTGGAAGCTCGCCGGGGTGTAGTGGGTGCTCTCTTGCAGCTTCCAATACATAGCGATGCCTGCGATGGCGGCGGCGATCACGATGAAACCTGCGACGTATTTGCCATTCACTGGACTGCCTCTGCGTCTTGGCCCGCCGGGGTCAGCCGGAAGGCGTCGGCGCATTTCTTCGCCAACGCGCGGACGCGGCCGATATAGGCTTGGCGTTCGGTGACAGAAATCACCCCGCGCGCGTCGAGCAGGTTGAACAGGTGGCTGGCCTTGATGGTCTGGTCATAGGCGGGGTGGGCCATGATGATGGTTTTGCCCGACTTTGGGTCCAAAGGCGGAAAATCCAGCAGGCGTTGGCATTCGGCCTCGGCATCTTCAAAATGGCGCAGCAGTTGTGCGGTGTCAGCCCCGTCGAAGTTGTGGCGCGAGTATTCTTCCTCGGTCTGCCGGAAGATGTCGCCATAGGTCAGCGGGATTGGCGATTGCGGATCGTTGAACGGCATGTCCATGACGTGATCGACACCAAGGACATACATCGCCAGACGCTCCAACCCGTAGGTCAGCTCACCGGAAACCGGGCGGCAATCATGGCCGCCGACCTGCTGGAAATAGGTGAACTGCGACACTTCCATGCCGTCGCACCAAATCTCCCAGCCCAGGCCCCACGCGCCGAGGGTCGGGGATTCCCAATCGTCCTCGACAAAGCGGATGTCATGCAGAGAGGCATCGATGCCGATGGCTTTCAGCGAGCCGAGGTAGAGGTCTTGCAGATCGGGCGGCGAGGGTTTGATGATCACCTGATATTGATAATAGTGCTGCAGGCGGTTGGGGTTCTCGCCATAGCGGCCATCGGTCGGGCGGCGCGAGGGCTGCACATAAGCGGCGGCCCAGGGCTTCGATCCCAAAGAACGCAGGGTGGTGGCAGGGTGGAAGGTGCCCGCGCCAACCTCCATATCATAGGGCTGCAACACGGCACATCCCTGCGCTGCCCAATAATTCTGCAAACGCAGGATGATTTCCTGAAAGCTGCGGGGGGCTTTGGGGGCATCAGCCATGACGGACCTCTTGAAATGTTGCCACTGCATAGGCAAGAGGCAGCCAAGGGTCAATGCAGGGCTTGCTGTGCGGGCGAAAGCGCGTGCATCCGGGGAATGCTCTGCTAGGTTCGCCAAAATGCCGCGCTTTGCGAAAACGAGATTGGACGGTTCTATGAGACTTCGGATGGTTTTGCTGGCCTTGCTGGCGGTGCTTGGGTTTAGCGCAGCGGCTATGGCGCAGGATGCGTGGGTGCAGGTTGAAGCGCAACCCAGTTTGGCCGAGGCCGAGGGCCGCGCGCGCGACTATGCCACCGAATTTCCAAATGTGGCAGGATACCAGCTTTCGTCGGGGTGGTATGCGATCGTGCTGGGCCCCTATGCGCCAGAAGCCGCAGCAGGCACGCTGGCCGACCTGCGCAGTTATGGCGCGATCCCGCGGGACAGCTTTGTCACAGATGGCGGCACGCATCGCCAGCAGTTCTGGCCGGTGGGCGCGATTGCCGGGCAGCTTGACGTGACGGTGGTTGATCCGGCTGTTGCCGCGGAAGCTCCGGTGATTGAGGTGATGCCCGCCGAGGAATCGCCGCGCGAGGCCAAAGCCTCGGAAGCCGAGCTGGATGCGGATGGCCGCAAGGCGCTGCAAACCGCGATGGCATGGTATGGCTTCTACGAGGGCGGCATCGACGGCGCGTTCGGCCCCGGCACCCGCAATGCGATGGCCGCGTGGCAAGAGGCGAACGGATTTGAACCCACTGGGGTTTTGACGACGAAGCAACGTGCGTCTTTGGTCGGGAATTATCAGGCGGATCAGGCGGAGTTTGGCTTTGTTTCGGTGTCCGAACCCGAAGCCGGGATTGAGATCACCCTGCCGCTGGCCTTGGTGCAGTTCGACCACTACGAGCCGCCCTTCGTGCATTATAATGAGAAAGCGGGCTCGGGGCTGAAAGTGATCCTGATTTCCGAACCCGGCAATCAAGACAGCCTGTCTGGGCTGTATGATATCCTGCAAACCTTGGAAGTGGTGCCCGCCGAGGGTGAGCGCAGCAAGTCCGAGAAAAACTTCACCATCAATGCGGCTTCCAGCAAGGTGCAAAGTCACGCCTATGCGGAAGTCAAGGATGGCATGGTGAAGGGCTATCTGGTGGTCTGGAACCCGGCGGATGCGGAACGGATGAGCCGGATCTTGCCCGCACTGAAATCCAGCTTCCGGGGCGTGGGCGACAAGGCCCTGGACCCGGGCTTGGTGCCGATGGATGAAGCGACGCGGTCGGGGTTGCTGGCGGGGATGGAAGTGAAGCTGCCGAAGCTGTCGCGCTCGGGGTTCTTTGTCGATGCGGCGGGGACGGTGGTGACCACGGTTGAGGCGGTTGGGCAATGTGGGCGGGTGACGATTGATCACGCGACCGAAGCGCGGCTGGTGGCGCAGGATCAGGCCACCGGGGTGGCAATCTTGCAGCCGACGACGCCATTGGCACCGCAGGCTTTCGCGCGGTTTGCGGGCGGCGCGGTGCGGCTGGGGTCAGAGATCGCGGTGTCGGGCTATTCCTACGAAGATAAGTTGCCGGCACCCGTGCTGACCTTTGGCACGCTGGAAGAGGAAAAGGGGTTGAACGGCGAGGCCGGTCTGAGCCGTCTGGCCGCGCCGGTCTTGGCGGGCGATGCGGGCGGGCCGATTCTGGACAGCACCGGTGCGGTGCTGGGGATGCTGTTGCCGCCTGCGGTGAAGGGGGCGAAACTGCTGCCGGATGGGGTGGCTTTTGCAGCCCAAGCCGGGGTGATCGGGCAGGCTTTGGCGGCGGTGGGGGTGGTTTTCAGCCCGGCCACGGCGACCGATCTGGCGACGCCAGATGCTTTGAATGCGGCGGCGCTGGGGATGACGGTTCTGGTGTCTTGCTGGGAGTGATCGGGTGTGTCCACGCGTGGACAAGGGGTGCGCGCGTGGATATTCAAGGGGTTACGGGGTCGGCGTTTACAGAATTTTAACTTTTTCACCCGCGCGCTGATGGCAAGGTTGCTGCCTCCGGCGGGGATATTTTTGCGCAGAGGATGACCCAAAGGCAACGGCTTGGGATTTGCTCTTTTGAAAATACTCACCTTTTGAAACGCAAATGCCGCAAACCGGAACCTCCAGTTTGCGACATTGGTTTTTGCCTTGGTAGGGTGCGTGCTTGCACGCACCGCGCCTTATCCGACGTGATAGAGGCTTGCGAACAGCTTGGGGTCCAGACTGTCGGCGGCAAAGGTCGCGCCCTCGGTCAGCACTGACACGGCGTCGTGGCTGTGCAAGGACTCCTGATGGCTGGCGACAATGCGGAAATCACCGATGCGGCTGTCTTGTTGCAGCGCTTGGCAGAAGCTGCGCGCGGCATCTTCGACGAAGATCGGGTTGGCGGCGTTCAGCTCGGCAAAAGCCTGTTCATCTTCGCGCTTCACCATCACCTGCGTTTCGGTCGGCACCGCCGCGCGCGCAAGGTCGATCAGGTCTTCAAACCACAGGCATTTGTCGCCGGTCAGTTCCACCGAAATACGCGCCACCGAGCGTTGCGAATGCGGTGTCGCCATTTGCCCACGGGTCTGGCGGGCGTGTTCCGACAGTTCCAAGCTGCACGGGCAGGTCGAGGAATAGACGAAATCAAGGTGCATCAGGCGTTTGCGCACGCCAGCTTTGTCGACCAATTCCAGAGCAATGTCGTAATACTGCCAGCCGGACAGGCCCGAGCGCAAAGATTCCACCTTCACCGGGAAGGAGAACCGCATCTGGATACGGGCGTCGAACGAGCCCAGATCTTTCAGGTAATCTTCCAGCGCGTGTTCGATCACCTGATACGAGAAATCGCGCTCGGAATGGGCATAGAACGAGCGCATGATGCGGCTCATGTTGATGCCTTTTTTCTCGGCCTCCAGCGATACAGTGCCGGTCACCGAAGTTTCCAGCGTCAGCGGGCCGTTATCTCGCGTGCGGTAGCGGATCGGCAGGCGGAAATTGGAAATGCCGACATGCTGGATGATCTGCTTGGCACCGACGATCAGGCTGGCGGGGCCGTTTTGCAGATCGGGCATCGAGTCTTTGTAAGCCTCGGTCAGCGTGAAATCTGCAGGATATTCGCGCGACAAAACCGGATAGGTTTCGCCCACCAGCGCGCCTGCGCCGGGCGCAAGACCCGCGATCTCGGCATCAGAGGCGCGCTGCGCCCAAGCGCGCAGGGTCGCCAAAGCGGCTTCGGCCTCGGCACGGCCGGGGCGTTGATCAAGACCCGATTTTTCTTCAAGGCCGATCATGTGAATGTTCATGGCAGCGCTCCCCAGATTGGTCGCAGAGTCAGGATATAGGGGATTTTCCCCGATTTCCCAAGCCTGTCCGAAGGAATACGCGCGAAAGGCGACATTGGATTAACAATCGCACAGCTTTCGCGGGGGGTGGGCGGGGCTTTCCCCCGCCCTTTGGTTCAATGCGCGCTTAGCGCGTTTTGCAGATCTGTGATCAGATCGTCCACGTCTTCCAGCCCCACCGACAGCCGGATCAGCCCCGGCGTGATGCCCAGCGCGTCTTTTTGCGGCTGCGGCAGACGCTGATGGGTGGTGGTGGCGGGGTGGGTGGCGATGGATTTGGCATCGCCCAGATTGTTGGAAATCTTGATGATTTCCAGCGCGTTGCAGAATTTGAACGCGGCTTCCTTGCCGCCTTTGATCTCAAACGTCACAAGCGTGCCGCCCGAGCCCATCTGTGCCATCGCCAACTGATGTTGTGGGTGCGAGGCAAGCGCCGGGAAGATCACTTTCGAGATGCGGTCATCCGATGACAGCGCTTCGGCGATTTTCAGCGCAGAGGCCGCCATTGCGCGGCAGCGCAGATCCAACGTCGCCATGCCGTTCAGCATGATCCATGCGGTGAACGGACTCATCGCAGCGCCGGTGTGCTTGAGGTAAGGCTCGGCCACTTTGCGGATGAAGTCTTTGGTGCCGCAGATCACCCCACCCAAAGCGCGGCCCTGACCGTCGATGTGCTTGGTGGTGGAATAGACCACAACATCCGCGCCCTGCTCGACCGCGCGCGAGAAGATCGGGGTGGCGAAGACGTTGTCGACGATCACCAAAGCGCCGACGGCATGGGCGATTTTCGACACCTCGGTGATGTCGACGAGTTCCAAGGTGGGGTTCGACATCGACTCGAAAAACACCGCTTTGGTGGCGGGGGTGACGGCTGCACGCCATTGATCAAGGTCTGCACCGTCGACGAAGCTGACGTTGACGCCGTAGCGGGTCAGCACCTCTTCAAGGATATAAAGGCACGATCCGAACAGCGCGCGCGACGACACCACATGATCGCCTGCCCGCAGCATCGACACCAGCGCGCCATTGACGGCAGCCATGCCAGACGCTGTGGCGAAGGCGTCTTCGGTGCCTTCCAGCGCCGCGATGCGCTCTTCGAACATCCGGGTGGTCGGGTTGCCGTAGCGGGCATAGATGAATTCATCCTCGCCCGCTTTGATGAAGCGTTCCTCGGCGGATTCGGCGGTGGGGTAGACGAAACCCTGGGTGAGATAGATCGCCTCGGCCATCTCGCCGTATTGGCTGCGGCGCGAGCCTTCATGCACCAGTTTCGTGCGCGTTTTCCAGTCGTTGGTCATAGCGAAGGCCCCCTGGCCAAAAGAAAAACCCCGAAACCAAAGGGCTTCGGGGCTGCTGACCCGGACCCTCTTTAGCGGATTGTTTAACGTGGCCCGCAATTCGGAATAAAGCACCACGGGCGGTGGATAGCGCGGAGGATCGCTCAGGTCAACCGGGCGGCGTGGATTTTGCGGCAAAAGCGCGTAGGCTGACAGGATTGATTCATATTTTTATGCGAGGTGCTTGTGATGTCTGGATTTGGGTATCAACCAAAACCGATTAATCTGTTGAACCAGAAACTGACGCTTTCGCCCGAGACTCAGGCGATGATTGCCGAGATTGAGGCGAAGATGGCGGCGCGAGCCTGGATGGAGGCGATGCTCGCCCCGAAATGGGAGGATTTGCTGCCCAGCTTTCACGACATGATCCTGCGGCCTCCGCCTGCGGGGCCTGTGCCCGTGCCACAGCCCGCCTGGTTGAAACCGGGGCCTGCGGCACCTGCGCCCGTCTTGCCGAACCCCGGCCCGCCAAACTTCGGCACGCAGACCCCTGCGCCGGGTGATCTGAAACTGGTGCTGGAGGCGTTCAGCAAGACGAAGGTGGTCCAGGACGGCACCCAGTTCTTGCAGAACGAGGCCAAGCGGCAATGGGGGGTGTTCAAGCTAGAGTGGAACGCGGCACCGACCGGCGAGAAAGTGGTCATGGTCAGCACGTCGGTCGTTGTGGCCGCCTCGATGATCGCGCCGGTTCTGGCGGTGCGTGAGACACGGGTGATGGCGTTTGACTTGCTGAAGGACAAATGGCTGCCGGTGCCGGGCGTGCCGGGCTACAAGATCAAGCTGCTGGATCACGGCGCGGGGGTGACGGTGCCGCTGCCGGTGCGAGGGCTGACGTTTGAGGCCGAGTCGCAGTTTCTGAACAGCGGCGCGAAGCCAACAACGGTGATGCTGCAGTTTGATCTGATGGAGTTCTGGGGCAAGAAAAAGTAGCCGTTACGCTGCTGTAACCCCGCGTTCATGGCTTTGTTGCAGCCTTGTGGCAGCTTTCGGGCGTCATGAGGGGGCTTTGCCATGCCGGATCAGGCGGTGTTCCGAGTTGATGTGGGCAGCAAAGGGTTGCGGGTCGATACGGTAGCCTTGGCGGCGGCGCTTGCCGCTTTGCCCGTCGGTGCACCTGTGGTGGTGATGATCCACGGCTATCGCTTTGCGCCGGGGGCGCGGGGCGGAAATTGCCCGCATACGCATATCTTCTCGATGCAGCCGCCGGTGCAGGACTGGACGGCGATCTCGTGGCCGCGGCATCTGGGCTTGAGTGGCGGGCGGGCCTTGGCGATTGGCTTTGGCTGGCCTGCGCGGGGGCGGTTTCGCGGGGCTTGCGTGCGGGCACGCCGCGCGGGGAGGGCTTTGGCGGAACTGGCGGCCTTGGTGCAATGCCTTGATCCGGGGCGGGCGTTTGATGTGGTGGGCCATAGTTTGGGGGCACGGGTGGCGCTGGCCGCCCTGCCCTATGCCAATGCAGGCGATCTGCGGCGGTTGATTTTGCTGGCGGCAGCAGAGACACGGCGTCCGGCGATGCGGGCAATGGCCTCGGTTGCGGGGCGCGCGGTGCAGGTGCTCAATGTCACCACGCGCGAGAATGATCTGTTCGATTTTCTGTTTGAATGGTTGGCGGGCGCGGGTCTGGATACCGCGATCGGGCAGGGCTTGCGCGAGACCCCGGCGAATTGGCTGGATGTGCAGCTGGATCAGCCCGCGAGTTTGGCGGCATTGGCGCGGTTGGGCCATACCTTGCCGGAAGCCCCTGCGCGGATCAGCCACTGGTCGCCTTATCTGCGACCGGGGGCTTTGGGGCTGTATCGGACGATTTTGGACGGCTCATTGCCGCTTAGCGTGCTGCGGGCTGCGCTGCCCGAGCGGCGCGATCCGCGCTGGTCGCGGCTGCTGGCGGGGTGGCGGTGGGGCTTGCCGCTACAGCGCGCTTAACGGTTTGAGTATTGATCCTGAACCGCAAGCAAACTCTGCGGGGCAGAGTTTGTCGGTTCATTGCTCAAAAGGCTGGAAGCCGTTGAGCAAGGGGAGCCGTGCCGC
>NZ_JAXMJJ010000074.1:0-17411 GCF_034376685.1 Cypionkella sp. | reverse complement strand
GAGATGCCCTGAAAGCCCGCGACCACGGCAACCTTGAAGCCTTCGGCAAACTTGGCGTCGATATTGGCGCGCGGAATGTCGATGAAGCGGGCCGACCCATGGGCGCTGGTGGTGTTGATCGGCACCTGCCAGCCCTGCCATGACCGGGCCGGGATATCCATTTCCTGCAAGCGCAGCGCCATCAGTCCCGCGGTGACATTCTCACCGCTGGACACAACGGCATCATATTCGCGGGCGTCATAAAGCTTTGACGTGCCCTCGACATAGCCAACCATCCTGTTGGTCTCGCCCGACATGGCGCTGACGATGACAATGACGTCATAGCCACGGGCCACCTCGGCCTGCACCTTTTTCGCGGCATTTTCGATCCGCGCAAGGTCGGCCACCGAGGTGCCGCCAAATTTCATCACCAGAAGCGGCATGGTACGCCTTTTCCTGCCATTCAAATCGCGGGCTTCATAACAGAAGCACCCGCGAGGGCAAGGCTTACAGGATCAGATCAACCGCGGTCAGCACCGGCTTGTTCAGCAGCACAATCTGCCAATCCGCCAAACCATTGCCATCATTGTCGCCCGAGATCACGCCGCTGCCGATATCATAGCGCACCTGCCGCGCCCCGCTGAACGCCGCCGCCCCGATGAAAGCCGAGCCAAAGGCAAAGGCGGTGATCACCAACTGATCAACGCCGTGGGTGAAATCGGTGATCTGATCTGCTGTAGCGCCCAAGCCCGCCTCTGCCGCCGAACGGAACACAAAGAAATCCGCCCCCATGCCGCCAGAGATCCGGTCAATCCCAGTGCCGCCGCTAAGAACATCATTGCCCGCGCCGCCAAACACCAAATCGCCGCCCGCACCGGCGTCAATGTAGTTCGCAACGCCATTACCGATCAATTCGTTGCCAACCGCAGTGCCCGTAAGATTTAGTTTTTGATCGCCTTCTAGCTGGGCTTTTTCGACATTGGCGAAAGTAGTCAGGTCGATGCCAAAAGCGGAAGTGATGATCTTGTCGCTGCCTTCATTCACTCGTTCAATAATTAGGTCGGACGAGTTATCGATCACATAAACATCATCACCAATACCGCCCGTCAGCTGATCAATGCCAGCCCCACCAAACAACTGATCATTGCCGATGCCGCCAAATAAATGATCTTTGCCATCGCCGCCTTGTAAAACATCGTTACCTGCATCACCCATCAGCGAGTCGATACCGAGATTTCCCGTGATGGTATCATTGCCAAGGCCGCCGAAAATTGTGTCACCCAGCCGCGTGCCTACCAAAGTATTATTGGCGTCAGTGCCCGTTTGGATCAATGAGAATTGCAGGTCAATGATCTGAAAATGATCGAGATCAGCAGGCCCACTTCCACCCCATTCCACAATGATATGGTTGGAATCAAGTTGACTCAAGTTGAATCCCTTGAATCCATAGGCATCCGGCATGCTACCTGCGGGAGCTACCGTAAATTCGGCGCCAGACTTTGCGCCGCCTTCCATAAAATATTGACCGCGCGCAACAGAGTTGGCCGCCCAAGCCCCATCATACCAAACGGCGACAAAACCGCCATTATCCAGTGCCAGCATCGCAACATGGCCCTGAGGCCCGGCGGTGGTGGTGTTGACGAGGAACTGATCACCGATCAAATGGCCATTCGCGCCGACAATCTGCGCCTGAACTGATGTCGAATTGCGATCGCCGCCCTTGCCGCTTTCTTCGGTCCAGGCAACCAGGAACGAGCCATCTGCAAGCCCGGTGACAGTCAGGTCATGCGGAACTACGAAAAAACCGCCTGTGTTGATCGTTTTCGACATCAGCGTGAAAGGTGGAGCAATCGCAACGCCCTCATTATCCACGATCTGTAAGTAGATACGGGGCTCCAGCCCGCCATCGTTCAACATCCATGTAAGCGCCACGCCGCCCCCGGCCAAAGCCGTGGCATGCGGATCAATTTCGTAGACGGATGAATTGCTCAGGATGGTGAAATTGCTACCAAGTGGCTGACCGCTTGCCGAGAAGAATTGCGCGTTGAAAATTTGCGGCTTGTCGGTAAACGGGTCGCGGCCACGCTCCCAAATCAGCAACACGCGGCCATCAGCCATCGTCACAGATTCGGTACGATAAAACCTATCCGTCGAAGGGTTGGAAACCACAAACTCTGACCCTGCGGCCCTGCCATCTGCCTCGAAAACGCGCGCCTGAATCACGGTTTTTTCGTTGGCCAGCGATCGCCAGGCAACCAGAAATCTCCCGTCATCCAAGCTTGTGATGGTTACTTGATCTTCCATGCCGCCCGCCGAAAGCTGTACGGTCCGCAAGGCAGAACCCGTCTCAGCATTGATAAGCGCTATGTAGACATGCGCTGGATCATCTGGGACGCTGTAGAATTGATCCTCATAGCCGAACACCGACTGGCCATTCGGCAAGGTTCTGAAATATGTGTCATACTGCGTCACCCCCGGCAGAATATCGATAATCGGACCTTCAACAGTCGGCGTACCCATCACATCCACTCAATCTAGCTGCCATTTTCCCGACCCTTCCACGCCAGCCAGTGCCGCGCAAGGGATTTACCCAAACCCCGCCAGCAACTCGGACAACACAATCTCATTGCGCGCGTAAAATGCCAGATCGGCGCTGCCATCGCCGTCGAAATCGAATTCATAGAAAAATACCGTCATCCCGTTGTAGCTGGCAAAACCTGCACCGATCAGCGGCACCCCGACGCCAACCGCCTGCGCCGCAGCGTGCAGGTCCAGCACATCCCCTGCCTCGAAGTCATCGAGATAATCGACGCCACCACTGTCGATCAGATCGAACACAAAGCAGTCATTGCCCGACCCGCCATGCAATTCATCGGTGTCGGCTCCCCCACTCAGCGTGTCATCGCCCGCGCCGCCGTCCAGCGTATCACTGCCCGCCCCGCCGAAAATCTGCTCGGCATTGCTGCCCCCGGTCAGGCGGTTCGCCCCGGCATTGCCCTCCAACTGCACCACCGAGCCGCCACCCGTCAGATCCAGTTGCGCGGCCCCCAGCAGCCGCAGCACCTCGATATTCTGGCCATAATCCGCGCCCGTGCTGGCATCCAGCGAGGCGCTGTCGGTTTCAACCACATCAAAGCCTTGCCCCGCCGCTTCATGCACATGATCCAGCGCCGAATCATAAATGAAATAGCGGTCGTTGCCGCTGCCGCCATACAACTCCACCCGATTGAGCGCGGTCAGCGCCAGCAGCACATCATCACCAGCCCCGCCATACAGGCTTTCCCCATCCATCCCGCCTGTGGTCAGCGTATTGCGCCCGGCATTGCCGATCATCCGCAGCACTTGCCCACCGCCCGACAGATCAAGGTCCTGGCTGCCCTGCAACTGCAAGGTCTCGACATGGGCGAAATCGCCGCCACTCAGCGCGATCAGCGACGCGCGCACGATGTCATTGCCTTCACCCGCAAGCTCGATCACCTGATCCGCGGCGCTGTCGACGATATAGATGTCATCGCCCAAACCGCCGCTCATCAGGTCATCTCCCGCATTGTCCGCCAACAGATCATTGCCGCTGCCACCGTCGAGCGTGTCATCCTCGGTGCCCCCGTGCAGCACGTCATCGCCATCCCCGCCCCACAGCAGATCGGCGCCCCTGCCGCCATATAGCTGATCATTGCCCGCATCGCCGCTCAACCAATCGAAGCCATTCAGGCCGATCAGAGAATCACCGCCATCGCCACCGAACAGGCTGTCATCGCCGACATTGCCGTTCTGGGTGTCATCACCGTCGCCGCCATAGAGACAATCATTGTCATAACCGGAATCGAGATAGTCATTGCCAGCTTCGCCCCACAAACTATCCGCGCCGGTGCCGCCGAACAGCCGATCATCACTGCCAATACCAATCAGCGCGCCGCTATCGCCCCACAGCTGATCGGCACCGCCGCCGCCATAAAGCGTATCCGCGCCCAAACCGCCGCGCAGATGATTGATCCCAAGATTGCCGTAGATCTTGTTTGCCAGATCCGAGCCCTCAACGTCAAAGTTGAGGCCGCCCTGCACTGTCAGGTTCTCAATGTTCACAAGCAGCGCCATGTCGATGCCGCTGAGTCCCAAAGCCGCAGCGCGCAGCACATAATAGGGTGTGATCAGCACCTGATCGACGCCACCGTTGGCGACCTCGATCACCGTGACGTCGGTGTGGTTCAGCTCGTAACTGTCGTTGCCAAAACCGCCCGACAGGGTTTCCGCAAGCGTATATGCAGCGTCCTGAGCGGCAGTCAGCCCGGCAAAGCGCTTGGCCGAGATCAATGTATCCTGACCATTACCCGCCAGCAGGACAGATCGCACGGCCAATGTCTCACCGGGCAGGGCGGTGGTGAAGAAGTTCGGCCAGTTCGCGGGGCCTTGCCAGCCGGTCAGCGTATCATCGCCGGAATACGCGGTCAGCGTGGTTTCATAGCTGCGGACGGCCCCCGAGGCGATCAGCTCGCCCGCGACGAACAGCTGCCGCACCGACAACAGGTCGTCGCCCACCGTCCCGGTTGCCGTGCGCGTGATGCTTGGTTCGGCCAAGCCGCTCTCCCTCAAATGCGAACCGGTGCGGTCTGATTTCAGCGCATACCGGAAACAATGCCGGGCGAAGTGAGGTCAGAGCATGGCGATACAATCCGCCGACTATGGCAGAAGAAAAAATTTGGCGCAATTTTCCTGAGAATGGTTGGACCGAATGCCGCAACCCTTGGCAGTGCCGCGACCTAAAGCGCCCGCCAGCCAATATCGCTGCGGCAGAAGCCTTCGGGCCAGTTCAGATGGTCAATCATCGAATAGGCCCGGTTGCGCGCATCGGCCAACGTGTCGCCACGCGCGGTGATGCTTAACACCCGGCCACCGTTGGCGATGATCTGGCCATCTTTCTCTGCCGTGCCTGCGTGGAAAGCCATGTGGCGGCTGTCTTCCGGCATCCGGCCCAGACCCTTGATCACCGAGCCCTTCTGATAGGCCCCCGGATAACCCTTTGCCGCCATCACCACGGTAATCGCGTGATCATCCGCCCAATTCACCTGCGCTTTATCCAGCCGCCCTTCGGCACAAGCCAGCAGCAAATCCAACGCCTGCGCGCCCAAGCGCATCATCAAAACCTGCGTTTCCGGGTCACCAAAGCGCGCGTTGTATTCCACCAGCCGGCCCTGACCGTCCTTGATCATCAGGCCCGCATAAAGCACCCCCTGATAGGGCGTGCCGCGCCGTGCCATCTCGGCAATCGTCGGCAGAACAATCTCATTCATCACGCGCTGCGCAATCGCATCGGTCAACACCGGGGCAGGGGAATATGCGCCCATCCCGCCAGTATTCGGCCCGGTATCGCCATCGCCCACCCGCTTGTGATCCTGCGCTGTGCCAATCGGCAGGGCGTGAACGCCATCGGTCAGGATGAAGAAACTGGCTTCTTCACCTGTCATGAATTCTTCAATCACCACTTCCGCGCCAGCAGCCCCGAACTCGCCGCCGAACATGTCGTCAATCGCAGCCAAAGCCTCGGCCTCGGTCATCGCCACGATCACACCCTTGCCAGCTGCCAACCCGTCGGCCTTGACCACAATCGGAGCGCCCTGTGCGCGGATATGGTCCTTCGCGGCCGAAGCCTCGGTGAACCGCGCATAAGCCGCCGTCGGTGCGCCACAAGCGTCGCAAATTTCCTTTGTGAACGCCTTCGAGGCCTCCAGCTTGGCAGCCTCTGCGCTCGGCCCGAATGTCAGAAATCCTGCCGCACGGGTCGCATCCGCCACCCCAGCGGCGAGTGGAGCTTCCGGCCCGACAATTACGAAATCAATCGCATTTTCGGCGCAGAATGCCACCACTTCGGTGCCATCGAGAATGTCAAAATCCGCACATTCCGCCAGCATCGCGATCCCGGCATTGCCCGGTGCCACGATCAGGCGATCGGTCTTCGGGTTCTGCTTCACCGCCCAAGCCAAAGCATGTTCGCGCCCGCCCGAGCCTAAGATAAGGATGTTCATGCGCGCCCCCGCTTGGCTTGTGGATGCAAGCTTCATAGGATGGCGCTTACGGTTGAACAAGTGCGGCGATTGGTGTGGTGGCAATGCGGGACGATAAACTGTGGCACGAGATCAAGGCTGCACCGAGCGCGCTTGCCACTGCCGACCTTACCGTTGAGTGGGCGATATGCAAAAGCCTTCACAGAACATTCCAACTTAGCAAAGACAATTGCGTCATCCTGATGCTTGAATACAGAAGGTTTCGATACCTGCACGACATTGCCGATGGCCCGCTACTGCCTTCTCCGCTTATCGCGTTCATTCAAGCGAGAGACACACCCAACTCCACCGCGTTTGCGGAACGCAAACGCTGGTGGGGCGGCGCGGTAAGGCCTGCCAATTCCGCTTTGTCGTCTTTCGTCCACGAGCCAGCCTATCAGCGCGCCCTTGATCTGTATCAACAAGAGTTTGGAGCGACACCCCCATACCAAATTTGGCCCACTCGATTGCAGGCTCAGCGCAAAAATCAAGCCTATCTCGCGTGCGGTCTGGGCCTCGTGATAAGTATAATCGGTCGTGGGGCGCAATCCGGCACCGCAGCGACATTAGGCTATGTTTTGTTTATTCCCGCGATTGCGTATCTCATTTTCTTTGACCACCATTGGGCTGAACCGCCGGGCGATGCCTAAGGAGGTATCTGCGACCGCTTTTCTCGGACCAGATTTCATGTCAAACCTTCTGTATGACCGATCTATTCGAAGACACCCCCGCGCCCTCCAACTCCCCCGAATTCACCGTCTCGGAACTCTCCGGCGCGGTGAAAAAGGTGATCGAGGGCGAATTCGGCCTTGTCCGGGTGCGCGGAGAAGTCGGCCGCGTCAGCCGCCCCGCCTCGGGCCACCTCTATTTCGCCTTGAAAGATGATCGCGCCAGCCTCGACGCCGTGTCGTGGAAGGGCCAGGTCGCGAAGATGCAGGTCCGCCCCGAGGAGGGTATGGAGGTGATCGCCACCGGGAGGATGACCACTTTCCCCGGCCAGTCAAAATATCAACTGATCGTCGATGATGTCGCCCCGGCAGGCGCAGGCGCTTTGATGGCGATGCTGGAGAAACGCAAGGCGGCATTGGGGGCCGAGGGCCTGTTCGACCCCGCCCGCAAAAAGCCGATCCCCTATCTGCCGCAAGTCATCGGCGTCGTCACCTCGCCCTCTGGTGCCGTGATCCGCGACATCCTGCACCGCCTGCGTGACCGCTTCCCGCGCCATGTGCTGATCTGGCCGGTTGCCGTGCAAGGCCAGAACTGCGCCGCCGAGGTTGCCGCCGCGATCAAAGGCTTCAACGCCTTGCAACCCGGCGGTCCGATCCCGCGCCCCGATCTGATCATCGTCGCAAGGGGCGGCGGCAGCCTTGAAGACCTCTGGGGCTTCAACGAAGAAATCGTCGTCCGCGCCGCCGCAGCGTCAGAAATCCCCCTCATCTCGGCAGTCGGCCACGAAACCGACACCACCCTGATCGACTACGCCTCCGACCTGCGCGCGCCCACCCCCACTGCCGCCGCTGAACTCGCGGTGCCGGTGCGCCTCGACCTGATCGCCACTCTCGATGCGCTGACCGCTCGCCAGTCGCGCGGTGTGGCGCAAACCCTGCAACGCCGCGACCAACGCCTGCGTGACCTCACCCGCGCTCTGCCCCGGCTGGAAACCCTGCTGGCAACCCCCCGCCAACGCCTTGATACCGCTGGACAACGCCTTGGCGGCGCGCTCGGCATGGCCGCCGCCAAGAAACGCGGGACCTATGCCAATATCGCCTCTCGCCTGCGCCCCGAGGCCCTGCTGGCCCTGATCGCCCGCCGTGCAGAGGCGCTCAGCAATGCCCACATCCGCCTGAACGACCGCACCCTGCGCGCGCAGGAACGCAAGCACGCAAGCTTCGACAAATGGGCCTCGCGCCTCGCCCCGGCCCTCACCCGCCTGATCAGCGACGCGACCCGCAAAACCGCCGAAGGCCGCATTAAGCTGGCGCAACTCGAAAGCCGCCTGCAAACTGCCCCTAGCCAACGACTCGCCACCCTCAGCCAGCGCCTTGACGCACTGGACCGCACCCGCACCACGCTCGGCTACCGCGAAACCCTGAAGCGCGGCTATGCGGTGGTGCGCGGCGACGGCCATGTGGTGACGACAAAATCCGCCGCTGAAAAGGCTCAAGTGCTGGAGATCGAATTTGCCGAAGCGCGCCTGAACCTTGGTCCGCGCGCGGCGAAAAAGCCTAAATCTGGCGGCCCTGAGCAAGGCAGCCTGTTTTAAGTCAGCACCCAAGAACCAAATTTCAAACGCGAAACGCAGGCGGTCTTCGCTTCAACTCTTGCGCGGGTTGCAGCCGCTGATCCTTCGGCGAGAGTATTTCAAAAAGAGCAACTGCTTAAGGTTTGCTCTTTTTGAAATACTCTCGCCGAAGGCTGCCAACGCCCAAACAAACGCGCGTGCTGTCATCATCCCCGGCAGCGCCGCCGAGCGGTGGCTCGATGCCACCCGAGGCCGCACCTGTTGCAAGGTCAGACCCCAACCTGCGGCCCCATGCAGCCCATTGGGCCGGCACTTTGCGCCACTTCCGACAGATCTGCGCCGCCGCCTTCTCCGACAAACATTGCCTTCATGCCGTGGCTCTCCATGAAAAACAGCCAGCACTGCGGGTCGTTCGGGTCTTCATAGACAAAGCAAATGTACGGCGCCTTATCGTACCAATATCCCTCACGGCATTCGTCTTCGGTAAAAGCCCAGACGACTTTGCGACCTGCTTTATACTGCTCGGTGCCATACACAGTGCCATCCTGCGCATAGGTCAGCGTTTTGCCTGTGACATAGGCCTCAAACGCCTCCCCAGTCATGGAAGGGTTCGCGGGATAAGGCACTTCGGCAAATGCGGGAACGGCGACAGCAAGGAAGGCGAGTGCAAATCTATGGCGCATGATAATCTCCGTTATCGCGATCCTGCCCTCAAGCCGCAGAAAACGCCAGTGACAGCTTTGTGTGCGCTACCGCCAGCGCCGCAGATGCGGGCGGATCGCGCGCTTCCACAACGGCGGATACAGCGCGATCATACAAGCCAGTGGCAGCGGCCAAGGCAGATGCGGTGCCTCCTCCGCCCCCGGCAATCGCAAGGCAGGGTAGGGACGGGCGGGGTGGGCGTGGTGGTCGGAATGACGCGGTGCGTTCAGCATGAAGGCCGAGGAAAACCAATGCGGCGCGTTCCAACTGTGCCGGGCCGAGACCGGCTCCAGCCGACCATCCGCGTTGACCGCGCGCGTAAGTCCATAATGCTGCACATAATCCGACAGCATCAACTGGCTTTGCGCATGCGCCGCCAAGCCTGCCCAAGCCAATGCCCCCCAGATCCCGGCAATCGCATAGCCCAAGCCCAAACACAGCCCCGCCACCCCGATATACACCGCATAGGGATGCAGCGCATTCTTTTGCAAGCTGGCCTTGCCCCGTGCGCGCAAGGCATCCTCCGCCGCCCAGCCGCGCCGAAAGCTGCCCGACCAGGCCCGGATCAAGAACGCGTAATAGCCTTCGCCCGACCGCGCGGTGTTGGGGTCTTCGGCACTCGCCGCATGACGATGATGCACCAGACGATGCGCCGAGGTGTGATGGCCAAACAGCAGCCAGCAATACACCAGCGCGCCCAGCCGAAACAGCCCGCGCCCCGGCCTGTGGATCAATTCATGCGCCGCCGGGTTCGCCACCTGACCCAGCCACAGCCCCGCGCCCACAAACACCGCCACCCGCACACCAGCCGAAAGCCCGCTCTCACCCGCCACTGCCCAAACGGCAGCAGGCATCAGCGCCAGCGCGCCAACAGCCAGCACCACCAGCAACGCATCCGCCGCCGGAAACTCCGCCCCCTCGGGCGCGTCGCCCAGAAACAGCCCATTGATCTGATCCAACAGCGCGGCGAGTAGCGTCATATAGACCAGCCCCGCCATACCCCACCAACCGCCCCACACCACGCCTGCGCCAAACAGCGCCAAAGGCAGCAGCGAGGCCAGCGCGAACAGCGCCATCGGTAGCGGACGTGAGGTTACGGCTTGCATAGCCCGCAATCTAGCAGGACAAATCTTAAGGGCCAGCGTGAACATAGGCCAGCATCAAGGAGCCACAAGTGTCGCATGCCATCGAACTCGTGCTTCTGCTT
This sequence comes from Cypionkella sp., assembly GCF_034376685.1. Taxonomy (GTDB): domain Bacteria; phylum Pseudomonadota; class Alphaproteobacteria; order Rhodobacterales; family Rhodobacteraceae; genus Cypionkella. The sequence goes on along the minus strand of NZ_JAXMJJ010000074.1, from coordinate 7,243 downwards.
TTGGCCCTCGTGAGCTTCCTCAGCTACTGGATATTTTGGGCCTTCCGTGATCACGTCAACCTAACCGGTGCTGTGATGAAAACTGCCGCAACAGGTCTTCTGGCAGGATTAGCCTTCACCCATCCGGTCAGCGGCTTTCAGTTGATCGTCCTCGGCCTTGCCTTCGGCGCGCTGGGCGATTTCGCCCTGACCCGGCGCAGCCAAACTGCATTTCTGGTCGGAATGGCCGCCTTTGCCGCAGGCCATCTCGCCTATATCGTCGCATTCTGGCTACGCGCGCGCACCATTGCTGATGCGATGCCAAGCGACACTGCGCTGTCAGGACTGACAATCGCCGCCCTGAGTGCTCTCGCCGTGCTTTTACTGTCCACCGAGGTCTGGCTTGCCCCGCGCACCGGCCCGCTCCGCTGGCCGGTGCGTGGCTATGTCGTGGTGATTGGCCTGATGGGCATGACAACCCTCCTGCTGGTGCCGCATCCCGAAAACGCTGGGGCGACGTATCTGCAAATCGGTGCGGCCCTGTTCATCCTGTCCGACTTGCTGCTGGCGCTGCGGCTATTTGTATTTCCCGCAGGCGAAGCCGCGCAAAAGCTGTCGTTGGCGCTCTGGCCCGCCTATTGGTTCGGCCAATTTCTGATAATGCTGGGTGCTGGCCTCTATTGGCTGCCTTTTGGCCTCTAACGTAGCACCCGCCCTTTTCCCGACCCGATAAATCCCTTAGGTGAAGGAAACCTAAGCCAAAGGCCCAAACCCCATGTCCTTCTTCAAAAAACTGAAAGACCGGATGTTCCGCTCCTCCGACAAGATCGGTGAGGGGCTGGAGGCTTTGGTGGCAGACCCCGAAGCGCCCCCCGAAGCCACGCCGGAAGCCGTGCCCGAGGCCAAACCCGGCCTGATCTCGCGCCTGATCGGCCGCAGCGACGAGCCCCGCCGCCTGCTGGATGACGCGATGCTGGAAAGCCTTGAAGAGTTGCTGATCACCGCCGACATGGGCGTCGATACCGCCACGCGAGTGACCGCTAATATCGCCGAAGGCCGCTTCGGCAAACGCATCTCAACATCCGAACTCCGTGACGCGCTGGCCACGGAAATCGCCCGCATCATGGCCCCGGTCGCCCGACCGCTGCCGCTCTACCCACAAAAACCGCAGGTCGTACTGGTGGTCGGCGTCAATGGCTCTGGCAAAACCACCACCATCGGCAAACTCGCTTCGCAGTTCAAGGCCGCTGGCAAATCCGTGGTGATCGCCGCAGGCGACACCTTCCGCGCCGCTGCGGTCGAGCAGTTGCAAGTCTGGGGCACCCGCGCCGGCGTCCCGGTGCTGACCGCGCCGGAAGGCTCCGACCCTGCCTCGCTTGCCTTTGACGCGCTGACCAAGGCCCAGGCCGATGGCGCGGACCTGCTGCTGATCGACACCGCTGGCCGCTTGCAAAACCGTCAGGATCTGATGGAAGAGCTGTCGAAAATCGTCCGCGTCATTCGCAAGAAAGACCCGACCGCGCCGCACAACACCATCCTCGTGCTGGATGCCACCACCGGGCAAAACGCCATCAGCCAGGTCGAGATCTTCCGCAAGATCGCCGACGTCTCAGGCCTTGTGATGACCAAACTGGACGGCACCGCCAAAGGCGGCGTCCTCGTCGCCCTTGCCGATAAATTCGGCCTGCCGATCCATGCCATCGGCATCGGCGAGCAAATCGACGACCTCGCCCCGTTCGATCCCGATGATTTCGCCAAAGCGCTGGTGGGCCAACCCGACTAGGTCATCCTCTGTGCTCAAATATCCCGGGGTCCGGGGCTGGCCCCGGCGGGCGGCCCCAAGCGCAGCGTGAATAATGTCAAACTGGCTCGTCTCCATCGCAGGCACCCCCACTGGTCAACAGCTTGCCCTCGCGCTCGCGCTGCTGGCTGCCGTCCTGCACGCGCTGTTCGGCGCGCTGCAAAAAGGCAAGCACGACCCTTGGTTATCGCGCGCTGTCATTGACCTGACCTATGGCGTCATCGCCGCCCCCTTTGCGCTGTTCGTCGTCCCGTGGCCAGAACCGCATATGTGGGCGATCTTCGCGGGCGCGTTCGTGATCCACGCCATCTACAAACTGCTGCAAGCGATGACCTACGATCGGGGCGCTTATACCGTGGTCTACCCCGTGGTCCGCGGCACCGGCCCTTTGTTCACGGTCATCGGCGCGGGCTTTGTCTTCGGCGAAACCTACGCGCCCTTGCAATGGTTCGGCGTCTGCCTGCTGGTCGCGGGCATCCTAGGCCTTGCCGTCTACAACCTGCGCCACCTTCAGGCCGAGCGCGATACCCTTGTCTCTGCCCTGTGCTTTGCCGCAGCCACCGGCGCCTTCGTTGCGGTCTACACCACCTATGACGCCTGGGGCATCCGCGCCACCGCCGACCCGTTCACCTTTCTTGCGTGGTTTTTCCTGATCGACGGCTTCTTCATCCCCGCCCTGATGGCCCGCCGCCTGCTCGCGCTGTCCCGCGCGAAAGCCGTCCCGCTGTTCAAGCGCGGCTTGCTCGGGGCTTTCGTCGCCTATTTCTCCTTCGGGTCGATCATGATGGCGACCCGGCTTGACCGCGTCGGCGAAGCGGCGGTGTTGCGCGAAACCTCTACCGTTTTTGCCGCATTGATCGGCTGGCTTGTGCTGGGCGAGAAGGTTGGCCTTGTCCGCACTGGCCTGATGGCGCTGATTGCGCTAGGAGCAGTCGTGATGGAATGGGCGGGGTAAAGCTGTGGCTGAAGCAAATCAAAATCCGGCGAAGATTGATCCAAAGCTGAAACTGGGCCTCGAACTTGGCCCGATCATCCTGTTCTTTGCGGGTTTCCGGTTTTTCAAAGACAAAACCTTCCACCTCCTTGGCCATGACTATTCCGGCTTCATCGTGATGACGGCGCTGTTTGTCGTGCTGATCATCGCCACCACAGCGCTGTTGTGGAAACTGACTGGCAAGCTGTCGAAAATGCAGCTGATGACGCTGATTCTGGTGATCGTGATGGGCGGTCTTTCGGTCTGGCTGAACGATGAGCGCTTTATCAAGATGAAGCCGACACTGCTGTATCTCGCCTTTGGCATCATCTTGGGCATCGGTCTGTTGCGGGGGCAATCTTACCTGAAACTGGTGATGGAAGAAGCGCTGCCCTTGCGCCCCGAAGGCTGGATGATCCTGACCCGCCGCTTCTGCGCGTTCTTCTTCGCGCTCGCCCTTGCCAATGAAGTCATCTGGCGGCTGTTTTCGACCGAAACCTGGGTGACGTTCAAAACCTTCGGCCTGACTGCGGCGCTGTTCTTGTTCTTCATCAGCCAAAGCGGGCTGCTCAGCCGCTACTCGGATGAGCCTGAGGCCACCCCGGACAGCGAGTAGGCCGCAGCCTTTCGTCTCCCCTTCTAGGTTAACCGCCGCAGTCTCACCACAATCCAGCCGCACCCCGGACGGATTGCCGCGTGAGAACGGGCGCAGACAACCGGAGGGTGCAGAATGCTGGCCACGACATGCGACAGTGTTGCGCAGTTCTTCCGCAGCTTTCGCCGCACCACACCCTTTCCAGTAGAAATCTTGCTGCCCGGCGTTTTGATCCTGTTCGCATGGCCCTTGCTACGGATCTGGCTGGACGGTGCCCGCACCGCTTTCATGGTCGCTTTCGTGCTGGGCATGGGGCTGCGACTGGCGATGAAATCGCGGCTGATGATCACCCGCACCCGCGCGCATGTTTCCGGCCCCGCCACCGTCGCGCTGATCCTGCTCGCTGGCCCCGGTGCGCTCGGCCTGCTGATCTGGTCCGCCGAACCGCTGCTCTGCCAGCGCTTCCTCAGCCTGTACTTCGCTTTCGCGGCAGCGCTTTACGCCATTGACGTGGTGGACGGCTCTTACGCGATCAACCGCCTGCGCTGGCCGCAACCCGAGATGCGCGGCACCGATGCCGTGCTGACCCGCGTGATGGTGATCTATAACCTTGCGATGGTGCTGGCGAATGAGGCGCTGATCCACCACGCCTCGCAAACCACATGGCTGTTGTATTTCGGCCTGCTGCCCTTGGTATCGAACCTGATCCGCACCGCCTTGGTGCGCAGGGTGCAGGAAAGCTACGGGGCAGGGGCGTAAAGCACCCGTTGCCTTGTCTTGCCCGATTTGTTCGCAAACAAATCTGGCCGCGCCTGCCTGCCCCCGGCAGGCGCGAAATGCGCCCGCCCAGGCAGCCGCGCCCCGATTTCTTTAGCGACGGTTTGTGGCACCACACCCCTTGCTCAACGGCTTTCAGCCTTATGATCAACTCACCGGAAACCTCTGCCCCGCAGAGTTTTCTTTCGGTTCGGGATCATCCGACTAACGCGCCGATTGCGGCAAACCGAAAATCCGGTCGAAGCTCCAAGTGAAGACATAGGTGTAAATGATGAACAACACGATCAAACCGGCCTCATATTGCAGCGCCGTCCACAGATCGACCTTCAGCCACCACGCCATGATCGGCAGCACCAATATCACCAAGCCACCTTCAAACAGCAGCGCGTGCACAGATCTGCGGGACAGGCTGCGGCCTTTGGTGCTCTGCCGCGCCTCCCATGCCTCAAACAGCGCGTTGAAGCCCATGCTCCAGCACATCGCGATGGTGGCGGTGATGGCCGACAGCACCAGCGACTGCGTTGCATTGGCCTCTGACATCGCCAGCAAGCCAAGCGTCGCCACGGCGACACCGAGCGTCTCAAAGCTGACAGCATACAGGATTTTACGGGTGGTTGGGGTCATCGGCCCTGTGTGGAATCCACGCGCCCGCAAGTCAAGATCGGTGAGAGATATGCCGGGGCGTTGCACGAATGGCTTTCGCAAGGTAAGCCAAAGGTTCGCAAGGTAAGCCAAAGGTAAGATTAAGGGAGGGCCATATGAGCCGCGCATTCGTATTTCCGGGGCAGGGTGCCCAGACCATTGGCATGGGCCGGGCTTTGGCCGAGGCCTATCCCGCCGCGAAAGCGGTGTTTGACGAGGTCGACGAGGCTTTGGGCGAAAAGCTGTCCAGCCTGATCTGGGAGGGGTCGATCGAAGATCTGACCCTGACGAAAAACGCCCAACCGGCGCTGATGGCGACCTCGATTGCGGCGCTGCGGGCGCTGGAAAGCGAAGGCATCGGGATTGAGACGGCCTCGTTCGTGGCGGGCCATTCACTGGGTGAATATTCGGCACTTTGTGCGGTGGGCGCGCTTGATCTGTCCGACACCGCGCGGTTGTTGCGGATTCGCGGGCAGGCGATGCAAGAGGCGGTTCCGGTGGGCGTCGGCGCTATGGCCGCCCTGCTGGGCCTCGATTTCGCCGCCGCGACCGAAGTGGCCGCCGAAGCGGCACAAGGCGAGGTTTGCCAGGCCGCCAATGACAATGACCCGGCGCAAGTGGTGGTTTCCGGCCACCGTGGCGCGGTAGAGCGGGCATTGGAGATCGCCAAGGCCAAAGGGGCCAAGCGCGCCCTGCTGCTGCCCGTCAGCGCCCCGTTCCACTGCGCCCTGATGCAACCCGCCGCGGCCGTGATGAACGAAGCGCTGGCAGGTGTGGTGATCTCGGCTCCGAAACTGCCCGTGGTGGTCAACGTCCGGGCCGAAGCCGTCACCGAACCCGACCGCATCCGCGCGCTGCTGGTGGCACAGGTCACAGGCTCGGTGCGCTGGCGCGAATCTGTGCTGTGGATGGAGGGCGCAGGCGTGACCGAGTTCTGGGAGATCGGCGCCGGCAAGGCTTTGTCCGGCATGATCAAGCGCACGGCCTCGGGGGCTGTGACGCGGGCTTTCGGCACACCCGAAGATGTGCTGGCGGCCAAAGCCTAAGCCAGACGATTTTTGAGAAAAATCGTGGCCTCGGTTTTCAGGCGGCGGCGATTTGGATAAACGGCGGCGCGAAGCAGGCATCGCTTTTGAGAGGACAGAACATGTTTGATCTGACAGGAAAATCCGCGCTGATCACCGGCGCATCGGGCGGCATTGGTGGCGAGATCGCCCGCAGCCTTTATGCAGCAGGGGCGACCGTGGGGCTTTCGGGCACGCGGGTGGAGCCGTTGCAAGCCTTGGCCGCAGAGTTGGGGGATCGCGCGCATGTGCTGCCCTGCAACCTTTCCGACCTTGCGGCGGTGGATGAGTTGGTCAAGCAGGCCACAGCGGCGATGGGGGCGGTGGATATCCTCGTCAACAACGCAGGCATCACCCGCGACAATCTGTTCATGCGGATGTCGGATGAGGAATGGCAATCGGTGATTGACGTCAACCTCACCGCGACGTTCCGGCTGATGCGCAGCGCGCTGCGCGGCATGATGAAAGCCCGCTGGGGGCGGATCATCAACATCACCTCGGTGGTGGGCCATTCCGGCAATCCGGGGCAGGCGAATTATGCAGCTGCCAAAGCGGGCACTCTGGCGATGTCGAAGTCGCTGGCGCAAGAGGTTGCCAGCCGCAATATCACGGTGAACTGCGTCGCACCTGGGCTGATCGAAACCCCGATGACCGAAAAGCTGAACGACGAACAGCGCACAAAGATCCTCGTCGGCGTGCCCGCAGGCCGGATGGGAAAACCGCAGGAAGTCGCCGCGGGTGTGCTCTATTTGGCATCACAAGAGGCGGCCTATATCACCGGCACAACACTGCATATCAACGGCGGCGGCGATATGTCATAAGGCGGCTGGAAGCGGTTTGAAACCGTTTGCCTAATCCGCGCGCCCTTGCTATAGGCGCGCAAGAATACGCCAGAGGCCATCGCCAATGGTGCCTGCCGATGCAGGAAAGAGCGCCCGGCAACGGGCAGGCAAAAGACCGGGGGCGACCCCTAAACGATATGAGGAAAGAACATGAGCGACATCGCTGATCGTGTGAAGAAGATCGTCGTCGAGCATTTGGGCGTCGAAGCGGAAAAAGTGACCGAGACCGCCTCGTTCATTGATGATCTGGGCGCAGACAGCCTCGACACCGTCGAGCTGGTCATGGCGTTCGAAGAAGAATTCGGCATCGAGATCCCGGATGATGCGGCTGAAACTATTCAGACCTTCGGCGACGCGGTGAAGTTCATCTCCTCCGCTGCCTGATCGCTTTTGCAGATCAAACGGAAAGGCACCCTGCGGGGTGCTTTTTTGTTTTTAAATGATGGCTTTGAGGGGAACCCAGGACGGTCTCGGCTGGCATCGAGCCAGCCTCACCCGGCTGCCGGTGTATTGATCTGACAGGGCGGCGGTGTTGCAATCGAGAAGCCTCCGGCGGGAGTATTTCAGAAA
>NZ_JAXMJJ010000073.1:0-5416 GCF_034376685.1 Cypionkella sp. | reverse complement strand
ATGATCGACGTTGACCAGCACTTGTGGGGCGAGATAAGCGCCGCCGTCATTTGCCGGAAACAGGGCGGGGTCGATCAGGGCTGTGGCCCCAGCGGCTACAGCCTCTGCAATCTGGCCCCGCACCACGGCGGCGAAGCGTTTGTTCGCCATCGGGCCGAGGGTTGATGAGGCATCAAACGGATTGCCGAGTTTCAGGGTTTTAACCCAAGCCACAGCCTTTTCGACAAAGGCATCGTAGAGCGATTCATGGACATAAATCCGCTCGATGCCGCAGCAGCACTGGCCCGCGTTGAACATCGCGCCATCCATCAGGGTATCAACGGCGGCATCAAGGTTCGCATCGGCGCGGACATAGCCGGGGTCTTTGCCGCCGAGTTCCAGCCCCAAGGGGGTGAAGGTGCCCGCAGCGGCGCGTTCAATCGCCTGACCGCCGCCGACAGATCCCGTGAAGTTGACGAAGTTGAAGGCGCGGTTGGCGATCAGGTGCTCGGTGGTGGCATGATCGAGCACGACATTTTGGAACACATCTTCGGGGATACCGGCGGCGTGGAAGGCCTCGGCCAGACGCTCGCCGACCAGCATGGTTTGGCTGGCGTGTTTCAGAACAACCGTGTTTCCGGCGATCAGGGCGGGAACGAGGGTGTTGATCGTAGTCAGATAGGGATAGTTCCAAGGGGCGACGATAAACACCACGCCCAAGGCTTCGCGCGCCAGATAGCGGCGGAATTTATCGCTGTCTTCAACGGTTTGCGGGGCGAGAGTGGCAGCGGCAATCTCGGACATATACTCGGTGCGGGCGTTCACGCCGCCGAACTCGCCGCCAAAGCGGGTGGGGCGGCCCATTTGCCACGCCAGTTCCTCGACGATCTTTTCAGAATTGGCGTTCAGGTTGGCAACGGCGGCTTTGACCAGTGCGATACGTTCGGCCAAGGGGCGGGCGGCCCAGCCTTTTTGCGCGGCTTTTGCGCGGGCGGCGGCGGCTTTCGCGGCGTCGAGCGTCAGCGGTGTGCGTTCGGCATAGACCGAGCCGTCCACCGGAGAGATCAGTTGAATGGGTTTCATCGTGTTGGTCCTTGGTAGGATGCGTGATTTCACGCAGCTTTGTCGGAAGGCAGGTGCGTGAAATCACGCACCCAACATTAAGCGCGTTCCAGCAGACGCTGAATCTCAAAATCGGTGACGACACGGTCGGTTTCCGAAATCTCCCACTGCGCGGCGTGGTGGTAATGGTCGACCACGTCATCGCCAAAAGCCTTGCGATACATGGCGGAGCCGTTCAGCAGATCGGCAGCCTCGCGCAAGTTATGCGGGATTTCGCGGACATCACCTGCCGTATACATATCGCCCTGCATTTCGGGCTCCAGTTCCAGCTTTTGCTCGATACCATCAAGGCCAGCGGCGAGCAGGGCTGCGCAGGTCAGATAGGGGTTCACATCGCTGCCCGGAATGCGGCATTCCACCCGGATCGCCTTGGTATGCTCGCCGCAAACCCGGAAGCCAGCGGTGCGGTTGTCGGCGGACCAGACGGCTTTGGTCGGCGCAAACATCCCCACGGTGAAGCGTTTGTAGCTGTTGACATAAGGCGCAAGGAAAACCGTCATTTCGCGGGCATAGGCCAGTTGGCCTGCGATGTAGTGCTTCATCAACTGGCTCATGCCGTGCTTGTCTTTGTCATCAAAGAACGCGGGCTTGCCGTCCAGCGTCCACAAGGATTGGTGGCAATGCGACGACGACCCCGCCTTGCGGTGATCGTATTTCGCCATGAAGGTTACCGATTTGCCCTTGGTCCAAGCGATTTCCTTGATGCCGTGCTTGACGATGGTGTGGTTGTCGGCGGTGTCGAGGGCGTCGGAGTATTTGTAGTTGACCTCTTCTTGCCCCGCGTCGGCCTCACCTTTGGAGTTTTCAATGGTGATGCCCGCGCCATAGAGGCCATTGCGGACGGCGCGCATCACGTCTTCTTCCTTGGTGGTCTGGAAGATGTGGTAATCTTCATTGTAAGCCGACACGGGTTTCAGGCCGGTGAAGTTGCTGTCGCGCAGGGATTCGTAGCTGTTTTCAAATAGATAGAATTCCAACTCGGTTGCCATCATCGCATCGAAGCCCATTGCGCGGGCGCGTTCGACCTGTTTCTTCAGGATGTTGCGCGGCGCGTGGGGCACCGGGTTGTGGTGGTGATCCAAGGTGTCGCCCAGCACCATCGCGGTGCCTTCCAGCCACGGCACCCGACGCAGGGTGCTCATGTCAGTTTTCAGAATGTAGTCTCCATAGCCGGTTTGCCAGTTCGAAGATTTGTAGCCTTGAACCGTGTTCATCTCCATGTCGACGGCGAGGAGGTAGTTGCAGCAATGCGTCTCCTCCCAGCCACCATCGATGAAGAATTGCGCATGAAAGCGCTTGCCCATCAGGCGGCCTTGCATGTCGATGCCAGCCACCAGAACGGTGTCAATTTCGCCAGCCTTCACGGCGGCTCTCAGGTCTTGAAGGGTCATATTGCCGGGCATGTCCGGGATCTCCGCTGTTGAGTTCCCCGTCTGGTGCGGGGGCATGTGCATTTGGGGCCGCGGCCCCGCCGAGAAGCCATCAAGCCTTGGTCAACTGGCCTTCGCTTGGCGTTGGATTTCCACCAGACCCATGTTCAAGACGGCGGCGAGTTGATCGGCCATCGCCTCTGCGGCCTCTGCCGTGGCAATCAGGTCGTTGCGGATTTCCAGCATCGCGTTGGGCAAGCCGTAGGGCGTCGCCTGCACGCGCAGGGTATGGGTGACATCATCTGCCGCCGAATAGGGGGCGTTCAACTCGGCTTGCAACCCGGTCAACTTGCGCGCGGCGTTCAGGATGGCCACGGACAGATGCGGATCGGCATCATGGATCACGCCAAACTCCACTTGGCGGGGTTTGCCGTGATAGATCGGGGTGAAAGAGTGGATGGTGATCACCACGGGCCGCAAGCCCAAAGCGATGCGCTTGGCGATCAGCGCGTGCAGGCCGTTGGCCCAAGGCAGGTAGACGGCCTCTGTCCGCGCCAAACGCTCGGCGGCGGAGATCGTGGCATTGCCGGGAATGTCGTGGAGTTCCGAGCGCGTGGGCATCGCCCCCGGCATATCGGGCGCGCGGTTGCAGTCATAGACAAGGCGGCTGACCGGGGCATGAATCAGCACTGCATCCAGGCGCTGCGCAAGGCCACGCGACACCGCCAAAGCACCAGGATCCCAGGCGATATGCGCGATGCGCTGCGCAGGCGTCAGCCCCAGATCACCCCAAGCGGGCGGGATGTGATTTGAGGCATGCTCGCAGACCAGAATGATCCGGCCTTGCGCCTCGGCATTCTCGATCACCGGCAAAAACGCCCTGTCCTGTGGCGCGGGCGCCTTGGGGGTCGCGGGCATTTTGAGTTTCGCGGCATCTCGCATGGCGGCGAGTCATCTCCCAGATTTGACTTGAGGCTCACTCTTTGCCGCAGTTCTGTCAAGAATGTTTCTTGCGGGGCAAGGCTGATACAATCTTTTCCAAATGCTGCAATCTGCGCTAGGCTGATCGAAACCTGGGGAGGATGCAATGGACGCCAGACTGCCACTTGACGAGCAACTGCGTGCAGCTTTGCCTGACCTGACGCGGGCCGAGCGGCAGCTGGCCACGCATGTTTTGTCGCATTACCCAGTGGCGGCGCTGGGGTCGATCACCATTCTGGCCAAGGCGGCGTCGGTGTCCACCCCGACGGTGGTGCGGCTGGCGCAAAAGCTGGGCTACAAGGGCTATCCCGATTTTCAGGCGGCGCTGCGCGGTGAGGTCGAGGCGATGCTGGTCTCGCCGCTTGCCAAGCATGACCGTTGGGCAGGCGGCGTGCCCGATACGCATATCCTGAACCGGTTTGCCGATGCGGTGATGGCCAATCTGCAAGCCACCTTGGGCCAGATCGACCATGCCGAATTTGATGCCGCAGCCCGCTTGCTGGCCGATCCCGCGCGGCATGTCTTTGCAATGGGCGGGCGGATCACCCATTCGATGGCGGATTACTTCACCTCACTGATGACCATTGTGCGGCCTGAGGTGACGCTGCTGTCGGACAGTTCCTCTACCTGGCAGCCCGCCTTGCTGGATATGCAGGCGGGCGATGTGCTGTTGGTGTTCGACATCCGCCGCTACGAAAACGCCGTGTTGCAGGTGGCGGAAATGGCGAAGGAACGCGGGGCCGAGATTGTGCTGATCACCGATCGCTGGATTTCTCCGGCCTCGGCCCATGCGCGGCACACCTTGGCCTGCCATATCGAAGCGCCCTCGGCTTGGGACAGCAATGTGTCGCTGATGGTTCTGGTGGAAACCTTGCTGGCGGCGGTGCAGGATCTGACATGGGAGGTCACTGAAGGCCGGATGAAACGGCTGGAGGAACTTTATGCCCGCACACGGTTCTTTCGCAGGCATCGCTGAACCGCTTAGCTCATCCTCTGCGCTCAAATATCCTCGGGGTGAAGGCGTGATACGCTGAGGGGGCGAGCCCTCTGCACGCGCTGTATCCGCCCGCCATACGCGTTCAAAAGCACCGCCGCCAGCAACACCGCACCGCCGGTCAAGGTGCCGCGCGAGACCGTCTCGTCCAGAAGCACCCAGACCCAGAACGGGGCCAGCAACACCTCGACCAGCGACAGCAAGGTCGCTTGTGCGGCAGGCACCACCTTGCTGCCCAAAGTGTAAAGCAGCATCCCTCCGGTCAGCGTCACCGCGCCCATCAGTGCCGAGATCGCAATCTCGGGCAGCGGGATCAGCACGACTTTGCCCAAGATTGCCAAAGCAATTGCCCCGGCGATCATCGAGAACAATCCACCCAAGGCGACAGCTGGCAGCATGTTGGCGAGCTTACTCCAGCGCAGCGTCACGGTGAAAACCGCAAAGCCCAAGGCCGAGGCCAAGGCAGCGATATTGCCGTCCAACGCCCCGCCCGCAAGGCCGCCGCCCACCATCACCAGAATGCCCAGAGCCGCGAGAATAATGGCAAACCACGTCAGCGGGCTTACGGCTTCACCCAGCAAAACCCGACCCAGAATCGCAGCAAAAAACGGCGAGGCCGCGAACAGCAACACTGCATTCGCGACCGAGGTGGCTTGAAACGCATAGATTGCACCAGAGAACGCCATCACCAGCCCAAGGCCGCCCAGCACCCCGGCCCAACCGACCGCGCGGATTTCAGACAGGATGCTGCCGCGTGAGGCCAGCCCAATCCAGAGTGCCAGCACCGGCAGCATTCCGGCCGAGCGCCAGAACAGGATTGCCCAAGACCCGGTATCCGGGATCAGGCGGATGAACAGGCCTTGGGTCGACCACAGCACCCCGGCGAGGATGATCAGAATTGCGCCGCTCAGATAAGACATTGCCGCCCCCGTGTGCGGCAAGCTGAGCGAGGCTGGCGCGCAGGTCTGGC
>NZ_JAXMJJ010000072.1:0-130535 GCF_034376685.1 Cypionkella sp. | reverse complement strand
GCCCGGCAGCAGCACGGTTTCAGCAATTTCGCCGGGTTTGGCACCGATATGGAAGGTCATCGCATTCTCCGTTTTCGGCGAAGCTATGACGTTTTGCGGGGCAGGGGAAGGCTTAGGCTAAACCTGCCGCGAAGCTGGCTTTGTTCAGACAAAACTCGGCATCCGAGGGTTTGGCGAGTGCGCCGCGTTCCAGCGTTTTGCTGCAATTCTTGCGATCTTTGCACTGACCACAGGTATACAGCAAGTCGTGATAGCGGTGGTGATCGGCGCGGACCTGCGCTTCGGTCAGCCCGAAAATCTGCGCCATTGCGATCACGCGGTCGGGCACATCCTGCGGCATCCGCGCGAAGGCCTCGACCTGTTCGCGGGTCATGCCCAGATCATCCAACTCGCGTTGGCTGAGATGCGCGATCTCTTTCATATCTTGCCAGCGGTGCATTAGTGCTTTGATCCGGTCAAACATGGGGGCCTCCTGTGTTGCAGGAGGCATGGCACGGAACGGGCGCGCAGGATTTGATCTGGCGCAAATTGTGCGCAGGCGGCTGGTTTATTCCGCCGCCAGCGTGGTTTTATCGACCAGACCGACGATATCCAGCATGATCCGGTTCAATTCGAAGTCTTTCGGCGTGTAGACGGCGGCGACGCCCATGGCGCGTAAGGCGCTTGCGTCGTCTTCCGGGATGATGCCGCCCACGACCAAAGGAATGTCCGACAACCCGGCCTCGCGCATTTTTGCCAGCGTATCGCGGATCAGCGGAATGTGGCTGCCGGACAGGATCGACAGGCCGATGACATGGGCGTTTTGATCAACGGCGGCGCTGACGATTTCGGCGGGGGTCAGGCGGATGCCCTCGTAGTGGATGTCCATGCCGCAATCACGGGCGCGGGCGGCGATTTGCTCGGCACCGTTGGAGTGGCCGTCAAGTCCCGGTTTCCCCACCAGAAATTTCAGCGGGCGACCGAGTTTCGCAGACAGGATCTGCACGGCTTCACGGATCGGCTCCAGCCCTTCTGTGCGGTTGGAGGGGTTGCGGGAGACACCGGTGGGCGCGCGGTATTCGCCGAAGGCCGTGCGGACCATCAGGCCCCATTCGCCGGTAGTGGCCCCAGCTTTGGCGGCGGCGACCGACGCTGGCATGATGTTTGCGCCGGAGGCTGCGGCAGTGCGCAGGGCGGTGAGGGCGGCTTGCACCGCGGCCTCGTCACGGGTTGCGCGCCATGCGGTCAGCCGTTCGATCTGATCGGCCTCGGCTTTCGGGTCGGAGACCATGATCGAGCCATCGCCAGCGGTCAGCGGGCTGGGCGTGGTTTCAATCCAACGGTTGACGCCGACCACGGTGGTTTCTTTCGATTCAATCTTGGCGATGCGCTCGGCATTGGCCTCGACCAAGCGGCCCTTCATATAGTCGATCGCGGCGACAGCGCCGCCCATCGCGTCGATTTGCGCCAGTTCCGCCCGCGCGCCGTCTTTCAAAGCCGTGACCTTGCGGTCAATCGCCGGGTTGCCGTCGAACAGGTCATCATATTCCAGCAGATCCGTCTCATAGGCGAGGATTTGCTGCATCCGCAAAGACCATTGCTGATCCCAAGGGCGGGGCAGGCCCAAAGCCTCGTTCCAGGCGGGCAGTTGCACGGCGCGGGCGCGGGCGTTTTTCGACAGGGTGACGGCCAGCATTTCGATCAGGATGCGGTAGACGTTGTTTTCCGGCTGTTGCTCGGTCAGGCCCAGAGAGTTGACCTGAACGCCGTAGCGGAAGCGGCGATATTTGGCCTCGGTGATGCCGTAACGGGTCAGGCAAATCTCATCCCAGAGGTCAACGAAGGCGCGCATTTTGCACAGCTCGGTCACGAAGCGGATGCCGGCGTTGACAAAAAACGATATTCTGCCGACCATATTCGGGAAATCAGCTGCCGAAACTTTACCTTTCAGATCATCCAGCACGGCGCAGGCGGTGGCGAGGGCGAAGGCGAGTTCTTGTTCTGGCGTCGCCCCGGCTTCCTGCAAATGGTAGGAACAGACGTTCATCGGGTTCCATTTGGGTAGGTGCTTTTGGGTGTAGGCCGCGACATCGGTGATCATCCGCAGCGAGGGCGCAGGCGGCGCGATATAGGTGCCGCGTGAGAGGTATTCTTTGATGATGTCGTTCTGCACGGTGCCTTGCAGGGCGGTCACATCGGCGCCCTGTTCCTCGGCCACCGCGATGTAAAGCGCCAGCAGCCAAGGCGCTGTGGCGTTGATCGTCATCGACGTATTCATTTGTTCCAAGGGGATATCCTTGAACAACGCCCGCATGTCGCCCAGATGGTTGACCGGAACGCCAACCTTGCCGACCTCGCCGCGCGCCAATTCGTGATCGGAATCGTAGCCGGTTTGGGTTGGCAGATCGAAGGCCACCGACAGCCCGGTCTGCCCTTTCGCCAAATTGCTGCGATAAAGCGCGTTCGAGGCGGCGGCGGTGGAATGCCCGGCATAGGTGCGGAACAACCACGGGGTTTCTTTGCGCGCCATCTCGGCCTCCTGAATCGCATCGGCAATATTCTTGCGTCAGTGCAGCACTAAGCGCAATTTCACGCAAGTGTCAATTCGCTGCGTTGCGGCGAAAGTCTGGGTATTTTTGCAGGGCCCAAACATGACAGCCCTTGTCATTGGAAAACGCGGCACGGTTCCGGCAATCCTCGGGCCATGCCATCCCGGCCAACCCACCAGATGAGGATACCATGAACATCACCCTGCGCCTGAGCCTTGCTGCCCTTGCCTTGACTGCCACCACCCTGCAAGCCGCCGCCTATGACCGGACGGTGCGGATTCACAACAACACCGGGCTGACCTTGGTGAAGTTCCAATCGACCAACTCGGGGGCCTCGCGTTGGGGCCGCGATGTGATGGGGTCTTCGACTTTGGCAAACGGCGGCTCGATGAAGCTGCATTTCGACAACGCCTATGGCTATTGTGAGTTTGATTTCAAGGCGGCGTTCTCGGACGGCACCGTGCTGCAAAAGGCCCGCGTCAATGTCTGCCAGACCGGGGATTACTATTACACCGAGTGAATTTATGCGGTCTGAGAGCATTTGAGACAAATTCGACTTTGAAAGACGGTGCTTTTCAAGACGGCGGCGGGCTGCCAGTATTGTGGCATGACAGACCCCGTCGCCGTGCCATTTTGGCTGCTGTTGCTGATCCTTGCTTTTGCGGCGATCACCTTTGCCTCGCATTTCCTGTTCCCCTCGGTGCGCTGGTTTTTCCGCAAACGCGCCGAGAAGGCGCTGGCGCGGCTGAACCGCCGCTTGGATCGCCCGATTGAATTCTTCAAGCTGGCACGGCGTCAGGACATGATCGTGCGATTGTCCTATGACCCCCGTGTGTTAGAGGCGGTGACGGATCACGCGGCGGAAACCGGGGTGCCGGGTTCGGTGGCGTTCGAGGAAGCCCGCCGCTATGCCCGCGAGATCGTGCCGGGGTTTTCTGCGACGCTGTATTTTGGCGTGGCGATCCGGCTGGCGCGCTGGCTGTCACGGCTGGCGTATCGGGTGCGGATTGGCAAGGTGGATGCGGCTTTGGCGCATATCGATCCGAAGGCCACGGTGATTTTCGTGATGAATCATCGCTCTAACATGGATTATGTGCTGATCACCTGGCTGGTGGCGAACCGCTCGGCGATTTCTTATGCGGTGGGGGAATGGGCGCGGATCTGGCCGCTGAGTGCGCTGATCCGCACAATGGGGGCGTATTTCATAAGGCGCGGCAGCCGCAACACGCTCTATCGGCGGGTGCTGGCGCGTTATGTGCAGATGGCGACGTCAGAGGGCACGACGCAGGCGATTTTTCCCGAGGGCGGGCTGTCTTTGGATGGCCGGGTGGGGGCGGCGAAGATGGGGCTTTTGTCCTACATCGTTTCGGCCTACGAGCCCGGCGGGCGCGATGTGGTGTTCGTGCCGGTGGGTCTGGCCTATGACCGGGTGCTGGAAGATGGGATTTTGACCAATGCCGCCGAGGCTGGCACCCGGCGGTTTCGCGGCAAGCCTTTGGCGATTATCGGGTTTTTGCTGCGCAATCTGTGGCGGAAATTCCGCGGCCGCTTCAAGGGCTTTGGCACTGCTGCGGCTGGCTTTGGTCCGCCGGTATCGCTGCGCGGCTTTCTGGCCGATGCGCCCGACACCCCGACCGAGGAGTTGGGCGCATATCTGATGGCTGAAATCGTCAAAGTGGTGCCGGTGCTGCCGGTGCCTTTGGTGGCGGCTGCCTTGCTGGAAAATCCGCCAGACCGCGCCGCTTTGGCCGAAGCGATGGTGCGCTTGCAAGACCGGCTTGGCGCGCTGGGGGCGGTGATGAAGCTGCCACCGCAAGGCATTGAGGCGACGTTGGAGGAAGGGTTGGCCCCGCTGCTGTCTCGCGGTTTGATCTCGGAAAACCTTCAGATCACCCAAGGCTCCGCCGCGCTGATCGGGTTTTATGCCGCCCCAGTGGCGCAACGGCTGGCCCCGCCGCTGTAGAATTGCCGCAACGCGGCGGACATAAAATTACAAAATATGCATCAAGACTATTGCAAAGTTGCGCCATCGCCCGCTATCACTACCGCAACCCGTCCCGATTCTGCGGCGCGGCATTTGTTGGAGGCAAGCATGGCGTTGGATATCAGCACGGCAATCACCCCCTATGAGGCTCCGGTGAAGGATCTCTATGAGATTGGCGAAATGCCGCCCTTGGGCCATGTTCCGGCGAAAATGTATGCGTGGTCGATCCGCCAAGCCCGGCATGGCGAACCCGATACCGCGATGCAGGTCGAAGTGGTCGATACCTGGAAGCTCGACAGCAACGAAGTGCTGGTGCTGGTGATGGCGGCGGGGGTCAATTACAACGGCGTCTGGGCGGCTTTGGGCGTGCCAATCAGCCCGTTTGATGGCCACAAACAGCCGTTTCATATCGCGGGTTCGGATGCCTCGGGCATCGTCTGGGCGGTGGGTGACAAGGTGAAACGCTGGAAGGTCGGCGACGAGGTCGTGGTGCATTGCAACCAGGACGATGGCGACGATGAAGAATGCAACGGCGGCGATCCGATGTTCTCTCCCAGCCAGCGGATCTGGGGCTATGAGACGCCGGACGGGTCTTTCGCGCAGTTCACCCGCGTGCAGGCGCAGCAGCTGATGCCGCGCCCGAAGCACCTGACATGGGAAGAATCCGCCTGTTATACCCTGACCCTTGCCACCGCCTACCGGATGCTGTTCGGGCATGAACCGCATGATCTGAAGCCGGGGCAGAATGTGCTGGTCTGGGGCGCTTCGGGCGGGCTTGGCTCGTATGCGATCCAGCTGATCAACACGGCGGGCGCCAATGCGATTGGCGTGATCTCGGAGGAAGACAAGCGTGAGTTTGTCATGGGGTTGGGCGCCAAGGGCGTGATCAATCGCAAGGATTTCAAGTGCTGGGGCCAACTGCCGACGGTGAACACGCCGGAATACAACGACTGGCTGAAAGAAGCCCGCAAGTTTGGCAAAGCGATCTGGGACATCACCGGCAAGGGCGTCAGCGTCGATATGGTGTTTGAACATCCGGGCGAGGCGACCTTTCCGGTAAGCTCGCTGGTGTGCAAAAAGGGTGGCATGGTGGTGATCTGCGCCGGCACCTCTGGCTTCAACTGCACCTTCGACGTGCGCTATATGTGGATGCACCAAAAGCGTCTGCAAGGCAGCCATTTTGCGCATCTGAAACAGGCGGCCGCGGCGAACAAGCTGATGATCGAGCGTCGGCTTGACCCCTGCATGTCAGAGGTCTTCCCTTGGGCGGAAATCCCGGCGGCGCATATGTTGATGCGCACCAACAAGCACAAACCCGGCAACATGGCCGTGCTGGTGCAAGCCACCCGCACCGGGTTGCGGACCTTTGAGGATACACTCGACGCCAGTTTGAACCGGTAAGAGTACCGCCCTCTCGCCTCGGAAGATACTTGGGCCAATGTGAACCTCACCCAATTTCACATTGGCTCAAATACTCCGGGGGGAGCGTAAGCTGGGGGGCTGGCCCCCCTCGCGATCTCCCGCATCGCAGCCTTGCAAAACTCGGCCCCGGCAGCGCCGTTGCAAGGGGCTCGATGCCCCGCGAAACGGCATTTGGGTTCAGGTCTGGCCCTTGCAGCCAACCTCGCTTATGGTCGCCAAATGACCGAACTTGCCCCCGTGAAGCTGACCTTTTCCGACGATCAGGCCGAAGCCTTTGACCGCGTTTCGGCGGAATTGTTTGGCATGGGCATTGATCTGGACAATGGCGGGTTAGAGCCTCGGCCAGAGAATAAATCATCGGTTCTGGCGGTGGTGGGGAAGGCCGGGTCGGGCAAGACCATGCTGCTTGCCAGCCTTTATAAAGCTTTGGTCGCGGCGGGTGTTGATCTGGTCTCGGGCGATTACGAGCCGAAAAAGCGCAAGGAACGCCGCAGCTTGGCGATTCTGGCGCCGACCAACAAGGCGGCTTCGGTGCTGCGGATGCGTGGGGTTCCGGCGACCACGATCCACCGGATTCTCTATACTCCGGTTTATGACCCGCAATATGAAAAGATCGCTGAATGGCTGACCGGGCAAGGCCCGCGCCCGGTGGTCGAAGGACTGACCGAACTGGCGCTCGACCGCGCGCATGCGTTTTACCAGAATGTCGCCTCGATCCCCGGCGCTTTGGCTGCGGCGGGGTTGCGGGGGTCGGATTACATCAAGGGCGGGAAGCGGCGCGAAGAGCCGCTGGATATTGGCTTTGTCGACGAATCCTCGATGCTGGATGAACGCGCGCTGAGCGATCTGCGTGAGATTTTCTCAACCTTGGTGCTGTTTGGTGATCCGGCGCAGTTGGCCCCGGTGGGGCTGTCGGGCGAGATGGTGTTTGACCGTCTGGGTGAGGGCCGCAAGCTGGTTCTCAGCCGCATCCATCGGCAGGCGCAGGACAATCCGATCCTGGATCTGGCGCATGCTTTGGGCGATCCGAACCTTGGGTTTGATGAGTTCGAACGGATGGTCGAGGCTGCCTCGAAGAAGGACAGCCGCGTGGTCTGGGCCGAGCGGGTCGATGCCGATCTGATGGCGCGCAGCCCGGTTCTGGTCTGGCGCAATGCGACGCGAATCCGGTTGATCACGGCGTTTCGGGCGGCGCATGGCGCGCCGGATGATCAGTTGCTGCCGGGGGAGCCGTTGATTTGTGATGGCATTGAGCTGCCGCTCAAGCATCGCAAGAAGCGGATTGATCTGGAGGCGCGCGGGCTGATCAAGGGCGCGCAGGTGATCTATTTGGGGCCGGGCAATCGTGCGGGGTTTGCAAAGATTCATGTGGTGGGGGCGGAGGATCCGCAGGTGTCGGCGGCGTCGATCATCAAGATTGAGCGCCCGGATGAGGATGAGCCGTTTATCGCCAGCGCCGCCACGATGGGGGCGGCTTTCCTGCATGGGGCGGCGGTGACGATCCATAAGGCGCAAGGCTCGCAATGGGAAACCGTGCAGGTGTTCGCGCCGGATTTGTATGCGGCGGCGGCGGCGGGGCGGTCAGAGGCGGGGGTGCCGCTGTGGAAACGGCTGGCTTATGTCGCGATCACGCGGGCGCAGCATCGCTTGATGTGGGTGGTGCGGAACCGGCTGGCGCGGCCGTTGGAGGGGTTGACGGTGGACGATTTGAAGCCTGCTTCGGTGCCGCTGACTTTGACTGCGCAGGGCGATGACTAGACTCTGGCGAGGCTTGGGCTAGGGTGGGGAAAAGGATGAGGTTTCGATGATCTGCGTGTTCGTTCAATTTCGCTGCACCCCCGGCAAGACCTATGAGGTCGCCACCGCGATTTATGATCGCGAGGTGGTTTCGGAATTGTATTCGACGAGCGGAGAATATGATCTGATCGCGAAAATCTACATCCCTGACGATGCAGATGTCGGGCATTATCTGTCGGAAAAGCTGTTTGATATTCCGGGGATCGTGCGGACTTTGACCACGATGACCTTCAAGGCGTTTTGAGCGCGGGCAGGTTTGTCCGCGTGTGGACAGGGCTACGGATTCATATGAATCAATGGCTTAGTATGGCCCTGTTGATCTTTCGTTAACCTTCAAACATCACCGCGAGTTTGTTGCCGCTGGGGTCGCGCATATAGGCGGCATACCATGTTGGGCTGTAGATCTCGCGAATGCCGGGGGTGCCTTCGTCTTTGGCCCCTAAGGCCATTGCGGCGGCGTGGAAGGCATCGACCTCGGCGCGGTTGTGTGCGGGCAGGCAGAGCATTTGGCCGTTGCCGGGGCTGGCGGGCTCATTGTTGAACGGCGGGCAGATCCAGAATTTGAAGCCTTCCCCCAAGCCTGCCTCGGAATAGCATTTCCAGCCGCCGGGGAAGTCGCCGTGGGCGGCCCAGCCGATGGTTTTCAGCACGGCATCGTAGAAGGCGTGGGATTGCGCGGGGTCGTTTGCGCCGAGCGTGATGTAGGCGGGCATGTCGGAAGCCTCCGGCGGGAGTATTTCAGAAAGAGCAAATGCTTTTGCGCGCGGTTTGGCGGCGGCGTCAGCGCAGGATTGGCGGGCCGTCTTGGGTGGCGGCTTCGACGAAAGTGGTGATCTTGCTGGGGTCTTTGACGCCCAAGCTGGATTCGACGCCGGAGGAGACATCGACTTGCCGCGCGTTGGTCAGCCGGATCGCCTCGGCGACGTTTTGTGGGGTTAGGCCGCCTGCCAGCATCCACGGCTTCAGCCAGCGGCGTTGCGCGACCAGCCTCCAGTCAAACGACAGGCCATTGCCGCCGGGGAGGGCGGAGTTTTTCGGCGGTTTGGCATCGACCAGAATTTGATCGGCGACGAGGGAATATTCCAGCAGGGCGGCGAGATCGCCTTCGTCGGCAACGCCAATCGCTTTCATCACCGGCAGGCCGTAGCGGGTGCGAATCTCGGCGACGCGTTCAGGGGTCTCATGGCCGTGGAGTTGCAGCATATCCAAGGGCATCGCCTCGGTTATGGCATCAAGCAGGCTGTCGTCGGCATCGACCACAAGGGCGACTTTCGCCAGCCCTATGGGGGCGGCGAGGGTCAGGGTGCGGGCTTGCGGGATGCTCAGATGGCGGGGCGATTTCGGGAAAAACACAAAGCCCGCATAGGCGGCTTTGGTCGCGGCCACGGTGGCCACGTCCTCCAGACTGCGCAGGCCGCAGATTTTGACACGAATATCGGGCATTTACCTGGCCTTGGGGCGGTCGAGCAGGGCGATGATCTCATCTTGTTGCGGCACCGAGGTGGCGTCGCGCATGGTGGCGAGTTCACGCTCCAGCTTGGAGACTTCGCGGGTTTTCGTGGAGGCTACGACGCGATGCTTATGCTCGCGCGCCCATTCCCAGAGGAAACCCACTAGTACGCCGATCACGATGCCGCCAAACAGCACCACGAACACCGGCAGTTCCATCTGCCATGTCAGGCCAAGGAAGGCGGCAAAGTCATCGGGCATGGCTTTGAGCAGAACCGGCGTGCGGTTGGCCAAAGCCACGATCAGCAGGACCAGCCCCACGGCCGCCAAAGTCAAATAACGCAGGTAACGAAGCATTGGACCGCCTTTTCGCAGGTGCTGCCCCACTATCGGGGCAGAAGTGCCGGGGCGCAATGCGGCTTATTTGGCGTTGAGCCGATCGCGCAGCAGTTTGCCGGTTTTGAAGAACGGAACTTTCTTGTCTTCAACGCTGACGGCCTCACCGGTGCGCGGGTTGCGCCCGACACGCGCATCGCGGGCCTTCACCGAGAACGCGCCGAAGCCGCGCAGCTCGACCCGGTCGCCTTTGGCGAGGGCCTCGATGATTTCTTCAAACACCGTGTTGACGATGCGTTCAACATGGCGCTGCGTCAGGTGCGGATTTTCATCCGCGATTTTTTGGATCAGTTCAGACCGGATCATCCGCGATATCCCCCTAGTGGTGCCGCGCCCCTTTGACGGGATTCTCGGCCGTGCCAACCTGTTACGCATTGGACTATAGGCATAATTTTTCACGGCACAAACAAAATTGCAAGCTAAGGGTGCCAAAGCAAAGGGCCCCGCATCGCTGCGGGGCCCCTTTTGTTATCCGCTAACGGAAAGATCAGTTCTTGTCGCCCTTCAGAGCGGCGCCAAGGATGTCGCCCAAGGACGCGCCCGAATCGGAAGAGCCATACTGTTCGACGGCTTCTTTTTCTTCAGCGATCTCACGCGCTTTGATCGACAGACCCATGCGACGGGTCTTCGGATCAATGTTGGTGACGCGGACGTCGATCTTGTCACCGACCGAGAAACGCTCGGGGCGCTGATCGGCACGGTCACGCGACAGGTCGGAGCGACGAATGAACGACTTGGCGCCGTTGTATTCAACCTCAACGCCGCCCTCTTCGATCGCGGTCACCACGACGGTGATGATACCGCCACGTTTCACGCCATCAACCGCATCGGTGAAGGTGTCTTCGCCCAAGGCTTTGATCGAGAGCGAGATACGCTCTTTCTCGACGTCAACTTCGGTGACCGAAGCGGTGACGGTGTCGCCCTTGCGGTAGTTCGCAATCGCGTCTTCGCCGCGCTGGTCCCACGACAGGTCGGACAGGTGAACCATGCCGTCGATGTCGTTGTCGAGGCCAACGAACAGACCGAATTCGGTGATGTTCTTGACTTCGCCTTCGATGTTGGTGCCGATCGGATGGGTTTCGGCAAACACTTCCCACGGGTTGCGCTGGGTCTGCTTGAGGCCCAGAGAAACGCGGCGTTTGGTGCTGTCGATTTCCAGAACCATGACTTCCACTTCCTGGCTGGTCGAAACGATTTTGCCGGGGTGAACGTTTTTCTTGGTCCAGGACATTTCCGAGACGTGGACGAGGCCTTCAACACCGGCTTCCAGTTCCACAAAGGCGCCGTAATCGGTGATGTTGGTGACCCGGCCTTTGTGCACGGTGCCGATGGCATACATTTTCTCAACAGCATCCCACGGATCGGATTGCAGTTGCTTCATGCCGAGGCTGATGCGGTGGGTTTCTTTGTTGATCTTGATGACCTGGACCTTGACGGTCTCACCAATCGCCAGGATTTCCGACGGGTGGTTGACGCGACGCCAAGCCATGTCGGTGACGTGCAACAGGCCGTCAACGCCGCCCAGATCGACGAACGCGCCGTATTCGGTGATGTTTTTCACAACGCCGTCAACAGTTTGGCCTTCAGTCAGGTTGCCGATGACTTCAGCGCGCTGCTCGGCACGCGACTCTTCGAGGATGGCGCGACGCGACACCACGATGTTGCCACGGCGACGATCCATTTTCAGGATCTGGAACGGCTGTTTCATACCCATCAGCGGGCCGGCATCGCGCACAGGGCGGACGTCAACTTGGCTGCCCGGCAGGAAGGCGACAGCGCCGCCCAGATCCACCGTGAAGCCACCTTTGACACGACCGAAGATCGCGCCATCGACGCGGGTTTCGGAAGCGTAGGCTTTTTCCAGACGATCCCAGGCTTCTTCGCGGCGGGCTTTCTCGCGCGAGATCTGGGCTTCACCGCGGGCATTTTCCACGCGGTCGAGGTAGACTTCCACAGTGTCGCCAACGCTGATGTTGGGCTGCTCACCGGGGTTCGCGAATTCTTTCAGATCGATGCGGCCTTCCATCTTGTAGCCGACGTCGATGATGGCCTGGCCCGCTTCGATCGCGATGACCTTGCCTTTGACAACCGTACCTTCTTCGGGGGTGTCAATTTCGAAGCTTTCTTTCAAGAGCGCTTCAAATTCGTCCATAGCTTTAGAGTTCATAGAGTTTGGGTCCTTTTTTCGATATGTCACTGGCCATGCGGTTGGCTCCGCCGGTCTTGCAATAAATAAGCATAGGGCCGTGGCGTGTGCCCGACCCTGTCCGTGCGCGTCTTTAGGGCGCGCGCAGAGATTCTGCAAGCGCTGCGGCGGTTCAGGCGGGCATTCGCCGCTTGAATCCGCCGGATTTGGCGCAGAAAACTATGGGTTACTTCGTGGTGGCGAGATATGCCGCCATATCTTCGGCACCGCTGGCCATCTTGAAGGCCATTTTGGCGCTGGCGGCGGGGTCGCCACTTTGCTCTTTCACCCAAGGCGTCGGGTTGGCGATATAGGCGGCGAGCAGCGCCTCATCCCAGATCATGCCCTTGGCGTTCAGCTCGGTCAGGCCGGAGCCATATTTGAAATCCGGCACGCTGCCGATCTGGCGGCCAATGACGCCGAACAGGTTCGGGCCGGTTTTGCCGCCCATTTGAATCTTGGCACCATCGGGGGAGATGATCGAGTGGCAGGCTTTGCAGCGTTTGAACAGGTCCTCGCCTTTTTCGGCATCGCCTGCGGCCAGAACGGGCAGGGCAAAAGCGGTCAGGATGGCGGACAGCGTGGCAATTTGCGACAGGGATTTCACGGCGGACTCCTACAAGGGCTGGCAGACGGGTGCAGCTTCTGCGCGCCCGTTTGCCAGAACATAGCGTGTCGGGCCTTGATTCACATCAATTCGTCGCAGAGTGCTTCAAACAGTCGCGCCACCGCCTCGGCACCGGGGTCGATATGGCCGCCAAGATTGCCTGCACTGACGTAAGCGGCGCGGCCTGCCTTGGCGGTCAGCATGGTCGCGGTGTGGTCGGCCCCAGCGCGTGCGGCTTTCGCGGCGGCGGGCAGACCTGCCTCCAGCGCTTCGAGGGCGGGTTGCAGCGCGTCGATCATGGTGCGGTCGCCGGGTTTTGCACCGCCGATTTCCTGCATCCGCTCCAGCCCCGCGCGCAGGGCGTCGCGCATGGTCAGGCCGCTTGAGGCGGCATCACCTGCAGCGGCGAAGAAGATCGCCAGCAGCACGCCGGAAGAGCCGCCCATCGTCTGGCTGAGTTCCAAGCCGATGGCACGATAAAGCTGGGTATGGTCCGACAGTGGCAGCTGATCGACGGCGTCGATCAGGGCGTGGGCCGCACCTGCAAGGGTGGATCCGGTGTCGCCGTCGCCGGATTTGGCATCCAGCGCGTTGAGGTCAGATTCCAAGGAAATCATGATCTGACAGCATTTGATTAAGAAATCTTTAGTGGGTTTGTGGTGGGATGGGATCGGGCGAATGGGGGTGAGGCCATCGGGCAGGGCTTTGGTTTTTATGGCGGTATTCGGGTGGCAGCCGGGCCAAGCCGAAAGGGGGACAGGGGCGGTCAGCGCGGTTTCGATTTGGGGGGTAAGCGGGAGAAGTGAGATAGAGACGCCGCGCATATCCAATGAGGTCATCATGGCGGCGGGGCCGATGATGTATTTGATTTTGGCCCCGAGGGGCGAGCGGAGGAGTTCATAGGTCAGCACAGACATTTCCAGCACCGATGCACCGCCAAGGTTGTTTAGAAGGGCAACATAGGGGCCGTCATGTTCAGCAGCGGCCAGCTTTTCGATCATTGCGGCCATCGCATGGGCGGCGCTGTTGAAATCGACCTGTTCCACGCCCGGTTCGCCGTGGATGCCAAGGCCAAGCTCGGCCATTCCGGGGGCGATGCGGTTTTCCTTGTGCGAACCGGGAACGGTGCAGGTATCCAGTGACATGCCGATGGATTTTGCCCCGGCGATCACCCGTTCGGCGGCTTCGGTGACGGCGGCAAGGTCTTGGCCCTGTTCGGCGACATGGCCTGCGATCTTGTGCACGAACAAGGTTCCGGCAAGGCCGCGCGATTGCGGCAGATTGGGCAGGGCGATGTCATCATCGACGATCACCATGCTGACTTTCAGGCCAAAGGCGCGGGCGCGCTCGGCGGCGAGGCCGAAGTTGAGGCGATCTCCGGTGTAGTTTTTCACGATCAACAGGCAACCTGCGGGGCCGGTGACGGCGAGGATGCCTGCGAGGACGGCATCGACGGAGGGGCTGGCGAAGACGTCGCCGCAGACGGCAGCGGTCAGCATGCCGGGGCCGACGAAACCGGCGTGGGCAGGCTCATGGCCGGAACCGCCACCCGAGACGAGGGCGACGCGGGATTTGTCCCAATCGGCGCGCAGCACGACGCGGATGTGGGGGTAGCCATCCAGCCTGATTAGCCGCCCGCCCGAAGCCATCAGCAGGCCATCAATCGCCTCGGTCACGATGTTTTCGCGTTTGTTCATGAATTGGGTCATCGCGATGTCCTTATATGCGGGTGTCAATGCGTGCGCCGGTGGCGTCGAAATAGAACGGGCGCTGCGGCTGGATTTTCAGGATATCGCCGCTGCGCAGGGGGGTGTGGGCCTCGGTCACGGTGGTCAGGTCGTGGTTTTTGAACGTGAGATGCAGGCGGGTTTGATCGCCCAGATGTTCGATGCGTTTGACGAGCGCATCCTGGCCTTCGCCTTGCCGGATGTGTTCGGGGCGCAGGCCGATATGGGTGGCATTTTTGGGCGCGGGGCCGAACAGATCGGCGGGCAGGATGTTAATATGCGGCTGACCGAGGCGACCTGCGGCGTAGATGCTGACGGGCTGTTCGTAAATCTCGCGCGGGGTGCCGAATTGCACGAGTTTGCCGTGGTCGAGCACGCCGACATGGGTGGCCATCGTCATCGCCTCGATCTGGTCGTGGGTGACATAGAGGAAGGTCGCGCCAAGGTTGGCTTGGATATTTTTCAACTCGACCCGCAGATCGGCGCGGAGTTTGGCGTCGAGGCTGCTGAGAGGTTCGTCCATCAGATAGACAGCGGGGTTGCGCACCAAGGCGCGCCCGATGGACACACGCTGCATCTCGCCACCCGACAGGGCCGTCGCCTTGTTGTCGAGTTTGTGGGAGATTTGCAGGATCTCGGCGACTTCGGCGACTTTACGGGTGATCTCGGCGCGCGGGGTGCGCAAAAGCGGCGATTTCAGCGGGAATTCCATGTTTTCGCGCACGGTCAGATGCGGGTAAAGCGAGTATTGCTGGAACACCATCGCGACATTGCGCTGGGCGGGGGTGAGGCCTTTTGTGGTCTGGCCGCCGATATGGATATCGCCAGAGCTGGGGGTGTCGAGGCCGGAGACGAGGCGAAGGGTGGTGGTTTTGCCTGCTCCGGTGGGGCCGAGAAGCACCACGAAAGCGCCGTCGGGGATGGTCATGCTGACGTCCGAAAGGGCGGTTTGAGCACCAAAGGCTTTGCTGACGTTGGTTAAGGTTACTTCAGCCATGGGTCATAACCTTTTGATTTGCCTTAGAGATCAGCGCATGGCCTGTGTCATCGAACAAAGTGATGGAGCGGGAGTCAAAGGCCAGCCCGGTGGTGTCACCGATGGTGGCGGGTTGGTCGGACGCGATGCGGGCCTTGACCGGGCCGTGCGGGGTATCCAGCGTGATGATCTGGGTGGTGCCTAAGTACTCGGCGGCGTGGATGCGGGCTTTCAGGGGGGCCGCATCGTCAAGCCGGATGTGTTCGGGGCGCACGCCAAGGGTCAGGGTGCCGTTGGCTCCGCTGATCATCGGCGGGATTTTTATCGGGGCGTCGGTGAGGGTGACGGAGGTGCTGCCATTGCCGACCATGCCGTCGAAGTTCAGGAGATTCATCGCGGGCGATCCGATGAAGCGGGCGACGAAGGTGGTGGCGGGCCAGTCGTAGATTTCCTGCGGGCGGCCGAATTGTTCGACAACGCCGTGGTTCATCACGACGATTTTGTCGCCCATCTGCATGGCTTCAAGTTGGTCATGGGTGACGTAGACGGTGGTCGCACGCATGCGGTCGTGCAGGGCGCGGAGTTCCAAGGCCATATGTTCGCGGAATTCGGCATCGAGCGCGCCCAAGGGTTCGTCCATCAGGAAACAGGCGGGGTCGCGGACGATGGCGCGACCCAAAGCGACGCGCTGGCGGTCGCCGCCTGAGAGGCCGCCGACGGGCTTTTCAAGGATCGAGGTAATGCCGAGGATTTCGGCGACTTCGTTGACCTTGGCGCGGACTTGGTCGCGCTTCATGCCTTGGCTGACCAGCGGGTAGGAGATGTTTTTTCGAACGTTCATATGCGGATAGAGCGCGAACATCTGGAACACGAAGGCAATGTCGCGCTGGCTGGCGGGCTTTTGGGAAACCTCCGCGCCGTCGATGAAAATCTCACCTGCGGTCGGCAATTCGAGGCCCGCGATCATCCGCAGGGTGGTGGTTTTGCCGCAACCGGACGGGCCGAGCAGCATGAAAAACTCGCCATCCTCGATGGTGAAACTGGACGACTGCACCGCCGTGAACGCGCCGAATTCTTTGCGCAGGCTTTTGATGACGATCTGGGCCATCGACTACTCCGGGAAATGGCTGGTGATGATGAACATCACCGTGCCGATAAGCGTCACCACGAAAGAATAGGTGAACAAGATCAAGGCGAAGGGCTGCATCAGCATGAACACGCCAAGCGCGATCAGGATGGTGGCGAGCATCTCCCATGGACCACGGCGCAGGCGCAAAAGGCCGTTAAGAAAGTTTTTCATTTGCGTACCGCCCCGAAGGTGATGCCGCGCAACAGGTGTTTGCGCAGCAGGATGGTGAAGACCATGATCGGCAGCAGGAACAGCGTGGCCCCTGCGGCGACGGCGGGCCAGTCTTTGCCGCCAGCGCCGATGATGGTGGGGATGAAGGGCGGGGCGGTTTGGGCGGTGCCGGAGGTGAGCAGGACCGCGAAGGCGTATTCGTTCCAGGCGAAGATCAGGCAGAAGATTGCGGTGGAGGCGATGCCGGTGGCGGCTTGCGGCAGCACAACTTTGTAGAAGGCTTGGAAGCGGGTGTAGCCGTCGATCAGGGCGGCTTCTTCGTATTCGATGGGGATTTCGTCGATGAAACCTTTCAGCAGCCAGACTGAGAGTGACAGGTTAACGGCGGTGTAAAGCAGGATCATGCCGAGGTGGGTGTCGCTAAGGCCAAGCTGGCGATACATCAGGAAAATCGGGATGGCGACGGCGATGGGGGGCATCATCCGGGTGGAGAGGATGAAGAACAACAGATCATCTTTTAGCGGCACTTTGAAACGTGAGAAGGCGTAAGCTGCTATGGTACCAAGGAAAACTGACAGGAAGGTGGAGCCGAACCCGATGATCACCGAGTTCAGGAACCGCTCGCCGTAGCGGGATGCGCCAGTGATCACCATGTCGTATTGGCGCACGATGGCGTCGTACCATGTGGTGGGTGCGCCGAGGGCGGCGAGGTCTTCGGGGGTGACGCGGGAGCGGCTGGTAAAGAGGTTGACGTAACCTTCGAGGGACGGCGTGAACAAGACCTTTGGCGGGTAGGCGATGGCGTCGGCGGGGGTTTTGAAGCCGGTGGCGATGATCCATGCAAGGGGCAGCAGGGTGAGGATGGCATAGGCTATGACTAAGCCACCGGCGATCCATTTTTGGCGGGATGAGGGATCTGTGATGGAATAGCTCATCTGTCTTTCACCTTGTTCAGGGCTTTGACGTAGATCGAGGCGAGGCCAAAGACGGTGACAAACAGGATCACGGCATAGGCGCTGGCGTAGCCGGTGCGCCATTTCTCGAAGGCTTCGCGCTTTAGGTCGATGGAGGTCAGTTGTGTGGTCGCCCCCGGCCCGCCGCCGGTCAGTTGCACGACGAGGTCGAACATTTTGAAGTTTTCGATGCCGCGGAACAGCACGGCGAGCATCAGGAAGGGCAGCGCCATCGGCAAGGTGATGGTCCAAAATTGTCGCCATTTGGAGGCGCGGTCGCACTCGGCGGCTTCGTAGATGCTTGGCGGGATCGAACGGAGACCAGCGAGGCAGATCAGCATGACGAAGGGGGTCCACATCCAGGTGTCGACGATGACGATGGCCCAAGGGGCGAGGGCGACTTCGCCGATCATCGAAAAGCTGGCTGGGTCGGCTCCGGTCAGGAAGGCAATGAAATAGTTGAACAATCCGATTTGAGGTTGATACAGGAAGGTCCAGAAATTGCCGACCACGGCTGGGGACAGCATCATCGGCAGCACGATCAGCGTTGTCCACAGATCATTGCTGCGGAACTTTTTATTGATCAGATAAGCGAGGGTGAAGCCGATCAACACTTGCAGCGTGATGGTCCAGACGAGGAAATGGGCGGTGGCTTGCAAGGACGCCCAGGTGTCGGGGTTGGTGAGGATCTTGCGGTAATTCTCGATCCCGACCCATTCCACCGCGTTGTTCGGGCGGTTGGTGCGGAAGTTGGTGAGGGACAGGCGAATGGTCCAGATCAACGGGAAGATGTTGACGGCGAGCAGGAGGAAAATGGTGGGGGCGACGAACAGCCAGGCGATGGTGCGGTCTGACAAGCCGCGAATTTGGTGTGCAAGTTTCTGCGGCGTGGCGGCTGCGACGCGCTGGAAGGGATCGGGCATGGGATTGGCTTTCCTGAGGACCGCTTTAAGCATCATGCGCGAGGCTCTGTTGGCCCTCAAGAGCCTCGCGCGGACCCGCCTTTCGGCAGGTTTGGCTTAGTATTTGCCTTCTTCCTCGAAGGTCGCGTGCCAATCGGCAACCAGACCGTCAAGCGCCTCTTTCGCGGTGCCATTGCCTGCCACCACATAGTCGTGGAACCACTTCTGAGACGATTGCATCAGGGTGGCGTAACTGGGTTCGGCCCAGAAATCCTTCACGATTGCCATGCTATCCAGGAAGGTCTGCGCATAGGGTTGGCTAGTGGCGAAACCGGGATCTTCGACCACAGCGCGCAGGGCAGAATAGCCGCCGAGTTTCCACCATTTCGCCTGAACCTCGGGCTGGGCGAACCATTTGATATAGGTGAGGGCAGCGTCCTGCTTGTCGGAAGCGGCGACCACAGAGATGCCCTGACCACCAAGTTGGGCGAATTTATCGCCGTTCGGGCCTGCCGGATTGGCGAAATATCCGGTCTTGTCGCCGCCTACGTTGGCATCAGTGTTAAAGCCGGGCCATGTGAAGGCAAAGTTCATCTGCAACGCGACTTGGCCGGACTTATAGGCATCGACACCCTCGCCCATATAGCCGTTGGACGAGCCGGGCGGGACGCAGCAATCGTAGAGGGATTTGTAGAACTCCAGCCCTTTGACGGCGTTTTCCGAGTTCACAAAGCCTTCCATATCATAGGGTTTTTCCGGGTTGTCGTATTTGAAGCCGAAGGAATACAGCACATCCATCACGCCCATGGTGATGCCTTCCGAGCCGCGCTCGGTGTAGATCGAGGCACCGTAAACGGTCTTGCCGTCAATCTCGCGGTTCTGGAAGAATTCGGCGATTTGTTTCAACTCGTCAAAAGTCGCGGGCGGGGCGAGGTCGTGGCCATATTTCTCTTTGAATTCGGCTTGCAGTTCAGGACGCGCGAACCAATCCTTGCGGTAGGTCCAGCCGACCACGTCACCGAAAGCGGGCAGGGCCCAGTAGTTTTGCGTGCCTTTCGGCCATTCGGCATAGCCTGTGACGGTGGCGGGGATGAAATCATTCATCTTGATGCCGTTGGCATCGAAGAAATCGTTCAGCTTGATATATTGGCCGTTTTCGGCAGCGCCACCGATCCACTGGCTGTCGCCGATCATCAGATCGCAGAGTTTGCCGCCGGAATTCAGCTCATTCAGCATGCGGTCGGCAAAGCTGGTCCACGGCACGAATTCAAAGTGCATGGTGTTGCCGGATTGCGCCTCATATTCCTTGGAGAGCTCGATCAGGGCGTTGGCGGGGTCCCATGCGGCCCAGCACAGGGTCAGATCTTCGGCTTTGGCGGCACTCATCGCCATTACGGCGACGGACGCCGTGGAAAGCAGCAGCTTCGCGTTCATTTTATTCCTCCCGGTTGCAGGCCACGGCCTCCTCGCCACGACTCTTTGCTGAGGAAAGGCTAAATGAGGTGCGTGCCTCATGGCAAGCGATTTTTGAGGTGCGTGCCTCAAAAAGCTTGCAAGCTGCGGAGATTTCAGAGAAAACAGCTGTAAGGCAGGGTGGAACATCAGATGCGACCGACGACCAAGGATCTGGCGATTGCGGCGGGGGTAAGCCTTGCCACGGTGGATCGTGTGCTGAATGACCGCTCTGGCGTGCGGGAAGCCACCGTGAAGAAGGTCAATCAAGCCATTGAAAAGCTGGGGTTTATCCGCAACATGGTTGCGGCGAACCTTGCGCGCGGCAAGGATTATCGGTTTTTGTTTCTGCTGCCGCGCGGCGGCGATCAGTTTCTGGCCGGGGTTCTGGCGCGAATCGAAGAGGCCAATCTGGCCTTTGCCGCCGAGATGATGCGGGCCGAGGTGCGCCACATCCATGACAGCGATCCGCATCAGATTGCCAACCTGCTGGGCGGGCTGGATGCTGACCAAGTCGATGGCGTGGCGATCATGGCCCCCGAGTTTCCACAGGTGCGCGATGCGATGGCGCGGTTGGCCGAGCGCGGAATTGCCACGGTCAGTTTCATCTCGGGCCAGATCAGCTCTGCGCCGGAAGATTTCGTCGGCATCGACAACCGGGCTGCGGGGGCGACGGCGGGGCGGTTGATGGGGCGGTTTACGCCGCTATCCCCCGGCAAGGTTCTGGTGGTGGCCGAAACCATGCACGCCCGCGATAGTCTGGAACGGCGTTTGGGTTTTGATGAGGTGATCCACGCCGATTATCCACATCTGACGGTGCTGCCCTCGCTGGAAACCTATGGCGACCCCGAGCGGTCTGCGCGGATCATTCGCGCCAGTTTTGCCAGCCATGCCGGGATTGCCGGGGTTTATGTGCTGGGGCCGGAAGCGCGGGTGCCGTTGGAGATTGTCACCGCCCAGCCCGACCGCGCCACCATCATCGCGCATGAACGGACGCCGTTCACCGAGGCTGCGCTGATGTCGGGGCGGATTGATGCGTTGATCACTCAGGATCCGGGGCATCTGGTGCGATCGGCCATGCGGATATTGCGGGCAAGGTGTGACCGGCGCGAGATTTTGGCCTCGCAGGAAAAGATCAGGATCGAGATTTTTATTAAGGAGAATTTATAGGGGCTTGGGTGGTCCCAACTCGGGACCATTTTTTATTGATATTTATCAGTGTATTGATTTGTTCATTTTAAGGATTTGTTAAACATTTGACCGGTCGTGCGCTTGGTCTTAGCGCCAGATCATGCCGAGCCATTCGGTGAGCGCCTGCGCGCTGATGGCTTTTGTGGTGTCAACATCCATGCGCGGGGCGAGGCCGGTGGGTTTGGCGTTCTGCGCCAGCGTGATCAGTTCGGGGACATATTCCGCGCCGGGATGGCCTGCGGGGCGCTGGCCCAGGCGGGCGGCGTAGCGCGCGCCGACGGTTTCGGGCGGGGCGTGGCACCAGATTTCGGCAATATCGGTCAGGCCGGCAAGGCGAGCGCGGTGGATATGGTCTTCCAGCGTTTCAATCGGTTGGAAGCCGAACCATGCGTCGATGATCACGGTGGTATTGTCGGGGGCATCGGCGATCAGATCGAAGATCGCGGCGTATGAGGCGCGGCCAAGGGTGCGGTTGAACAGCCGATCACCGGGCGGCAGGATGGTCAGGAACGGGTTCTTGATGGTGTCGAGTGCCAGGATCGGCCAGCCTGTCGCGTCTGACAGCGCGCGGGCGACGCCGGATTTGCCCGAGGCCGGGACGCCGTTGACGAAGACCGCGCGTTTGGTTGGTTGGTTTTTCAGGGCTGTCGTTGCGGCACCGATGACGCCTGCATCGTCGCCTAAACTTGCGGCGAGGACGGGGGCTTTGAACCATGATGGGGCTGCCGGGAATTGGGCGAGGGCGGCGTGAGCGGCGGCTCCGGCACCGCCACCGATCAGCACGTAATCGGGGTTGAGGGTGGCGATGAGGCTGTCGATGGCGGCGCGCAGGGGTGCGGCCCAAGCGTGGATCACGGCGCGGGCGTTGGGGTCGGAGCGTTTGAGCAAGTCTTCGGCGCGTGTGTCGGGCGGCAAGCCCGCCTCGGCCAGATGCACGCCAAAGGCGGTGCCGGAGGAGGTGGTTTCCACACAGCCGATCTTGCCGCAGACGCAGGGGCGGCCTTGGGGGTCGATGCCGATATGGCCGAGTTGGCCAGCAGCACCCCGTCCGCGCAGGATTTGGCCTTGGTCGAGAATCGCACCGCCAATGCCGGTGCCGATGGTCAGCATGACGACGTTGTGCTTGCCTTTCGCGGCTCCGTAAGCTGCCTCACCCAGCAGGGCCATAGTGGCGTCGTTTTCCAGCGTGACGGGCAGGGCGGTGGCGGCTTCGATGGCGGCGGCGAAGTCGAAACCTGAAAGGTCGACATAGCCGCCGGACAGCACTTGCCGTGTGGTGGTGTGGACTTGGCCGGGGACGCCGATGCCGATGGCGGTGACGGCTGCGGTGCGGACTTTGGCGACGAGGTCCAACACGCGGGCGGTGACTGTGGCGGGGTTGCGGGCGCTTTCGGCGCTGGCGCGGGCTTCAATCACGCCGCCCGTGATGCGCGCGGCGCGCAGGCGGGTGCCGCCAATGTCGATGCCAATGGCGGTGCCCATAGTCATGCTTAGCCTTTGAAATGCTTGGAGATCACCGCCTGAATTTCGCGCAGGCGGGGGACGGCGATGGTTTCCAACCGGGTCTTGGTGACGGCGCGGTCCAGCGAGATGCAGTCTTTCCACAAAGAGCGGCCCGCGATGACGCCAGAGGCTCCGTTCGCCATTGAGATTTCCACTTGGCCGAGGAAGGTGGCGTGATCGACGCCTGCTGACAGCACCGCCCACGGCACGCTGCCGCACATCTTGGTGATGTTGGCGCAGGCCTCAGGCGTGCCCGGATAGGGGATTTTCAGCACTTTCGAGCCCGCATCAAGGCAAAGCTTTGATCCGCCTTCGATCAGTTCGGGGATCTTGGCGGCGTAAGCCTCGGGCTGCTCGCCGGGCAGGGCATAGGTCAGGAATTCGACCACCAGCAGCAGGTCTTCGGCGGCGAAATCGGCGATGGAGGCGCGCAGGGTTTCCATGTTGGCGGTGTTCGCCGCAGGGGTATCCGAGCGCAGGTAGATCATGATCTTGGCACCGGTGCCGCCAAATTCGCGCACCCGGCGGGCGTTGATGCCTTCGACCATGTTGGAAATCCGGTAGCCTTCAGGCGTCAGATCAAAGCCCGAAGCATCAAGGCCGATCAGCAAGCCGGTGGAGCGGTGGATCGCGCCATCGTCAACCATCGCAGGCACAGCACAGAGCGGATCGACCAGCACGCAGCCGGCCTGGCGGGCGAGGTAGGCGGTGATGTCCATCTTGGTTTCGCCCAAGGTGGCGTTGGAAATCGCCGCCTGTTCCTCGGCGGTTTTTGCCAGCAGGGTACGCATGCCGCCGCGTTGATCGCAGGCGATCACCATCATCGCGCCATCGTCGCCACAGATTTGTTGGTAGCCGCGGCGTTCGGCGGTTGTCATGCTAGACATCGGGGCAGCCATCGGAAATCTCCAGATATGTGGCGCGGGCGGGCTGCGGCGAAGATGCCAGTTGCCTGAACGCGGATATTGCGGGATAAGCTTGATCTGCGAAACGTGTAACACCTTGCAGAAAGGAATTGCAACCTGTCAATTTCCAGCGGAGCCGTCATCGGTGAAAACCGAGCCATGCTGCACACCGTCGCCAAGCTGCATTATGAGGGGGATCTGAGCCAAGTGCAGATCGCCAAACAGTTGGGGCTGTCGACGGCCACGATCTCGCGCCTGTTGCAACGGGCACGGGCCGAGGGAATCGTGCGCATCGAGGTGCGGGATATTTTCGCGCCGGATGCGTTGGGCGGGCTGCTTTCGGAACGCTTGGGGTTGAAGCAGGTTGTGGCGGTGGATGCGCCGGTGGCGGCGGGTGTGCAGGCACTGGCGGCACCGTTGTCGCGGATGGTGGGCGCGCAGGGGCTGGGGCAGGGATCTGTGCTGATGGTCGGCTGGGGGCGCACGGTGTCGGCAATTATTGACGGTGGTTTGCCGTCTTTGCCGGGGGTTTCGGTGGTGCCCTCAACCGGCGGGATGAGCCAGCACGCGCAGCATTTCCAGAGCAATGAGTTCTCGCGCCGCGCGGCCGAGGTCACCGGGGGTGTGCCGCATTTCATCCATGCGCCCTATCTGCCCGCCCCCGAAGCGTTAGATTTTTTCCTCGCCGAACCTGCGGTGCAGGCCTCGGTGGCGCTGTGGGACCGCATTGACGTGGCGGTGGTGGGGGTTGGTCTGCCTTACGGCTTGGATCGACCGACGCAAGGTGCCACCGATGTGGGCGACCCGGATCTGGCCGAGGCGGCGGGTGATGTGGTGCGGCATTATTTTGATGCTGACGGCAAGGTCATTCAGTGGCGTGGCGAGGGCGCGATGATCGCGGTGTCTTGTGCGCAGTTGCGCCGCGCGCCTTTGGTGATTGGGGTGGCGGTGGGCGAGGCGAA
The DNA here is from genome assembly GCF_034376685.1 of Cypionkella sp. Lineage (GTDB taxonomy): Bacteria > Pseudomonadota > Alphaproteobacteria > Rhodobacterales > Rhodobacteraceae > Cypionkella. The sequence continues at coordinate 106,296 of NZ_JAXMJJ010000072.1, read as the reverse complement.
AGTGCCGTCGATCATTGGGGCGGCGCGGGCGGGGCTGATCTCGGGCCTGCTGACCGATACGCGGACGGCTGAGGCGGTTCTGGATGCTTTGGCGCGGTAGGGTCGGGGCTGCGATTCGTGGCCAAGCGGCCTGCTTCAAGTCGAAGAAAATACTTGCAGCAAAAAATTTCTCTTGACGAAGCCTGCGCGGCAACGTGTTATTGCCGCACTGGACGCACCCAAAACGGGTGACACAGCCATCCGCCTTGCGGCTTGAGGAGGCAGCAAGGACGGGTCTTCAGGGAGGAATAAAATGAAACGTCGTAGTTTTCTGGGCGCGGCTTCGGCACTGGCGCTGACATTTTCGATGGCCACCTCGGCCGTCGCACAAGAGAAGAAATATACCATCGCGCTGGTGCCCGGTCTGACCACCGATGCGTTCTACATCACGATGCAAAAGGGCGCGCAGGCGGCGGCGGATGCTTTGGGCGTGGAGCTGGTGTTTCAGGGCGCGCCTGATTTCAACCCGGTGACGCAGGTTCCGGTGCTGGACGCGGTGATTGCGCGTGGCCCCGATGCGATTCTGATCGCGCCGACCGACACCACCCAGTTGATCGAGCCGTTGCGCAAGGCGCATGACGCGGGCATCGCGGTGATCACCGTGGATACCTTCATCGGCACCGGGATTTACCAGACTGGCGCAGGCGACGCGGATTTCCCGCTGGCCTATATCGCGTCGGACAACGTGTTGGGCGGCCGGATGGCAGCACGCGCACTGGCCGCAGCGATTGGCGGCGAGGGCAAGGTGTTCGTGTCGAACGTCAAGCCGGGCATTTCCACCACCGACCAGCGCGAAGCGGGCTTCAAGGCTGAAATGGCTGAGAATTTCCCGAACGTCACCGTGCTGGAAACCCAGTTCAACGACAACGATGCCAACAAGGCCGCCTCGCAGTTGCAAGGCGTGTTCGCCCGCGATGCCGATCTGAAGGGCGTGTTCGGGGCCAACCTGTTCTCGGCTTTGGGCGCTGGCACCGGGGTGCAACAAGCGGGCCAGACCGGCAATATCAAGGTTGTGGCGTTTGACGCACCGGGGTCCATCGTGGACAACATCAGCACCGGTTTGGTGGACGTGGCGATTGCGCAGCATCCGGCAGAGATCGGCTATTACGGCGTGGTTTCGGCCTATGCCCATCTGACCGGAAACTCGATCCCGGTTTCGATCGGCACTGGCTTTACCATCATGGACAAGTCGAACATCGCGGACCCGGAAATCGCGAAATACATCTACGCTGAGTGAGCGATTTTGGGGGAGGGCGCTGTCCTCCCCCATCTTACATGCTTCAACTAAACCATGACGGCCGCAAGCTTGGCTGCTGGTTGTTGCGCAGGCTGCATATGCTTGCCCAAGTTTAGGAATTTCACATGACATCGCCCCCCGCTGCCCCCGCCCATGTGGCCCCGCAAGCCGACCATGCCGACAAGGCGCGCACGACGTTGCAGCGCGTGGCCGATCTGCGGGCCTGGCTGTTTCTGGCCTTTCTGATCCTTGGGTTCGAGATCTGGTCGCGGATCAGCTTTGGCGGCACCTTCCTGTTCAATCCGTTCAACATCCAGTCGATTGCGGTGTTTGCGGTGGCACCGTTGCTATTGGCGACCGGGCAGACATTCGTGATCATCTCGGGCGGAATTGATCTGTCGATGGGCTTCATCATGGGGCTGGCGGCGGTGGTCGCGGCCCATGTGATCAACTGGCTGACGCCGGGGTTGGGGTTTCTGCCTGCGGTGCTGCTGGGGTCTGTGGTGGCGGTGGCTGTCTCGGCAATTCCCGGGTTTATCAATGGCTTGCTGGTGGCGCTGCTGAAAGTGCCGCCGTTTATCGGCACCTTGGGGATGTTCGGTGTGGCGCGCGGCGTGGCGTTCTTGCTGGCGGGCGGCACCACGGTTCCGGTGAAAAATGAGGTGTTTGCCGCGCTGGGCAATGGCAAGATTTACGGCGTGCCGTATATCATCATCGTCACGGCGATCTTCGTTCTGATCATGCATTACCTGCTGGGTCAGACCAAATTCGGCCAGCACAATTATGCGATTGGTGCCAATGCCCAAGCCGCGCGGCGGGCGGGGATCAATATCAAATGGCATTTGCTGCGGCTGTATATCCTGTCGGGGATGTGCGCAGGGCTGGCCGGGGTGCTTTATGCTGCGCGGTTCAGCGCCGGGGCGGCGCAGGCCGGAGAGCCTTTGCTGCTGGACTCAGTGGCAGCTGTCGTGATCGGCGGGGCGAGCCTGTTTGGCGGATCGGGCACCATTCTGGGCACCGTGGCCGGGGCCTTTGTGATCGCGGTGATCCAATATGGGCTGGTGTTCATCAATGTAGCGCCCTTCTGGCAGTTTATTTCGGTGGGCGTGGTGATCATCATTTCGGTGCTGATTGACCAAGCGCAACGGCGGTTCTCGGGAGGGCGGCAAAGTGAGTGAGATGACCCCAATCGGCCAAACCAAAATTGGCGAGCCGCTCTTGGAAGTGCGCAACCTGTCGAAGAATTTCGGCCCGGTGCAGGCGCTGAATGACCTGACGATGATGGTGCGGGCGGGCGAAGTTGTGGCGCTTGCGGGCGACAATGGCGCGGGCAAAACTACGCTGATCAAGGCGATTTCGGGGGTGTATCAGCCCTCTTCTGGGGAGATTTTGCTGAAGGGCCAGAAGGTAAGCTTCAACTCGCCACAAGAGGCGCGCGACATCGGGATCGAGACGATTTATCAGGATCTGGCACTGGCCGATAACCTGACGATCGGTGCGAATATCTTTCTGGGCCGCGAGCCGATGCGTAAAGCCTTTGGCTTCTTGCCGGTGCTGGACCGCGCGAAAATGGCGGAAGCCGCGAAATCTACCATGGCTTTGCTGGATTTCCATGTCAGCCGTCTGGATGCGCCGGTGTCGAATTTCTCGGGCGGGCAACGGCAGGCGGTGGCGATTGGGCGGGCGGTCTATTGGAACGCGCAAATCCTGATCATGGATGAGCCGACGGCGGCTTTGGGCGTGCCCGAGCAGCGCAAGGTGATCCAGTTGATCCACCAGTTGAAGGCGCAGGGGCGCGGGGTGATTTTCATCTCGCACAACTTGCAGGACATCTTCGCGGTGGCGGATCGGATCGTGGTGTTGCGGCGCGGGGTGCAGGCCGGGGAGCGGAAGATTTCCGAGACCACGCATGATGAGGTGGTCAAGCTGATGGTTGGCGGCTGAGCTATGGCCGCCGTGCGACGGCCCGTGGTGATCGGGTCCATCGGCGAGTTGCTGGTGGAGTTTGTGTGTACGCAGAAGGACGGTCGCAACCTTGTGGCCGCGCCTTATGTTGGGCCATTTCCCTCTGGCGCGCCGGGAATTTTCATTGATCAGGCGGCGCGGGTGGCGGCGGCTTTCGGTGGGCGGGCGGTGTTTGCAGGGGCCGTGGGCGATGATGCGTTTGGCCGGGTGGTGTTGGATCGGCTGGTTGCAGATGGCGTTGATCCGGGCTTGATCCGGGTGGTGCCGGGGGTGCCGACGGGGTCTGCCTTTGTCAGCTATAACTCCGACGGCAGCCGGGATTTCGTGTTCAATATCGCGCATTCGGCGGCGTCACGGCTGCCCGCTCTGGAGGAAATTGAGGCAGGCTTTCTGGCGGCGGGGATCTCGGTGCTGCATATCTCGGGCTCCATGCTGGGTGATCCGGCGATGCGGACGGTGGGGCTGGCTTTGTGCGAAAGGCTTTGTTCTGAGGGGGTTGCGATCTCGATTGATCCGAATATCCGGGCGGAGTTGATTTCGGATGCGGGGTACATCGAGGCTTTGCAGCGGATCATGGCGATGGCAACCTATGTGCTGCCCTCGGATGCCGATGCAGAGGTTTTGTATCCGGGGCAGGCGTTTGCCGATTGGTCGGGGCGGTTGCTTTCGGGGGCCGCGCGCGTTGTGGTGTTGAAGCGCGGCGATCAGGGCTGCGTCGGGCGGGATGCGGGTGGAACGGTGGCGCTGCCCGCGCACCTTGTGACGGTGGTGGATCCGACGGGGGCGGGCGATTGTTTTTGCGCAACCTTGGTGACCTTGTTGGCCGCTGGAGAACCTTTGCCGGATGCCTTGGAGCGCGCCAATGCGGCGGGAGCGCTGGCGGTGCAAAAGCTGGGGCCGATGGAGGGGAATGCTTCTTTGGCCGAAATTGATGGCGTGAAAGGATAGGCGATGCCCGCGAAAGACAACAGATTGCTGCGGGTGGGCGTGCTGGGCTGTGGTCCGATTGCCCAAGCTGCGCACTTTGAAAGTTGCACCAAGGCGCGCAATGCCGAGCTTTATGCGATCTGCGATGTAGCGGATGATCTGCGCGACCGGATGGCCGCGACCCATGCGCCGCAGCGCAGTTATAATGACTACGCGAAGATGCTGGCCGATCCGGTGCTAGAGGCGGTGGTGATTGCCACTTCGGACGCCTTCCATGTGCCGGCGGCCATGATGGCGCTGCAGGCGGGCAAGCATGTGTTGTGCGAGAAACCTTTGGCGGTGAGTATCCAGGAGGCCGAGAGTTTGCGGTCTGCGGTGGCGGCTTCGGGGCTTACGCTGCAAGTTGGGCATATGAAGCGCTATGATGCCGGATTGCAGGCGGCGAAGGGCTTTATTGACGGTGAAATGGGGCAGATGGTGGCGCTGAAGGCGTGGTATTGCGACAACACGCACCGCTACGCGATGACCGATGCGGTGCAGCCGTTGATGGTGACCTCGAAGAATGCGAAGAAGCCCGCCGAGAACCCAAAGGCCGATCTGGACCGGTATTATATGCTGGCACATGGCAGCCATCTGGTTGATACGGCTCGGTATTTCGCTGGGGATATCGTCGCGGTGGACGCGCGATTGCTGAACCGGGCGGGCATCCGGTGCTGGTTTATCGATGTGGAATTTGCCAATGGCGTGCTGGGGCATCTGGATCTGACGGTAGCGGTGCGGATGGATTGGCACGAAGGGTTTCAGATTTACGGCGAACAAGGCTCGGTTTTGGGCAAGACCTATAACCCGTGGTATTACAAGTCGTCCGAGGTGGATATTTTCAAGGAATCCGATGGTGCGACGCACCGGGTACTGGGCGCGGATGGGCATTTCTATCGCCGCCAGCTGGAGGGGTTTGCGGATACGATCCTGAACGGGGTGCCGCAATCGGGGGCGGATATTGAGGATGGTATCGCCTCGGTCCGCGCGATGGTGGCGATTGCAGAGTCGGCGCGATCGCGGCGTCCGGTGAAGCTGGCGGATGTGTCGGGGGCGCTGTGATGCGGTTGGGGATTTTCGCCAAGACCTTTGCGGGCAGTGATCCGGGCACGGTTCTGGCGGCGTCGAAGGCGGCGGGGTTTGCCTGCGTGCAGTATAACATGGCCTGCTCGGGGATGGCGGCGATGCCGGATGCTTTGAGCGTGCAGGATGTGGCGGCGGTTTCTGCGGCGAGTAGGGCCTCGGGCGTGGCGATTGCTGCGGTGTCAGGCACTTATAACATGATCCATCCAGACCCTGCGGTGCGCGCTAAGGGTTTGGTGCGGCTGGAGGTTTTGCTGCGGAACGCGGCGGCGATGGGGACGGGGATGGTGACGCTGTGCACCGGCACAAGGGATGCAGACGATCAGTGGCGGCATCACCCGGACAATGGCTCGGCTGAGGCTTGGGCTGATTTGCTGGATGAGATGGGCAAGGCTTGTGCGCTGGCCGAGCCTTTGGGGATCAAATTGGGGATCGAGCCGGAACTGGCGAATGTCGTCGATACGGCGGCACGGGCGCGCGCTTTGATCGACACGCTGCAAAGTCCCGCGCTGGCGATTGTGCTGGACCCGGCGAATTTGTTTGAGGTGGCAACGCTCACGGATCAGCGCGATTTGCTGACACGTTCGGTGAATTTGTTGGCCGATCGGATTGCGATGGCGCATGCCAAGGACCGCGATGCGGCGGGCGGGTTTGCGACGACGGGCAAGGGCGTGGTGGATTTCCCGCATTTCCTTGGCGCGCTGAAGGCTGCGGGGTTTGACGGCGATCTGGTGACGCATGGCTTGGCGGCGGAGGAAGCGGCGGGCGTGGCGAATTACCTTGGCCGTGTGTTGGCGGATCTGTGATGCAGAGCTCGGCACTACTGCGCGATGGCCTGGAACTGGCGGTGTATCGGGATGGGGAGACTGGCCCCGCGCTGGTGTTTCAGCATGGCCTGTGCGGTGGGTCAGGGCAAATTGCCGAGGCGATGCAAGGGCTTGGCACGCAGCGCTGGCAGGGGTTGGAGTGTCGCGGGCATGGCATGTCGCCGCTAGGGGATGCGGTTTCCATCGCCTGTTTCGCAGATGATGTGGCGGCGATGATTGAGACCATACCCGGCCCGGTGGTGCTGGGCGGTATCTCGATGGGGGCGGCGATTGCCACGCGGTTGGCGGTGACGCGTCCCGATCTGGTGCGCGCGCTGATACTGGTGCGGCCTGCGTGGGTGGTAGAGGCGGCACCCGAAAATATGGCGCCGAATGCGGAAGTTGGCATGTTGCTGGAGATGTTGCCGCTGGATCAGGCGCGGGCGTTTTTCGCCGAGGGTGAGACGGCGCGGCGGCTGGCGGTGGAGGCACCGGATAACCTCGCCTCATTGAAAGGCTTTTTCAATCGTAGACCGCAGGCGGAAACCGCGCCGCTGTTGACCACGATTTCCGCCGATGGGCCGGGGATTACGGCGGAGGATTTGCGCAGCTTACGCATCCCGGCGCTGATTTGCGGCTGCGGCGAGGATGCCATTCACCCGATGGCCCATGCGCAGGCTTTGGCCGATATGATCCCGCAGGCGCGGCTGGTGGAACTGCCCGCGAAGGCGCGCGATAAGCTGGCCCATCTGGCGGCGCTTGCCGATGCGATGACAAAATTTCTGAAGGAGATAGACGATGCCCCGCCCACAACCTGACTGGATTTCGGCGCTGCCCCGCAGCCGATTGCTTGCTGAATATTCGATGTGGTCGGCCAATCTGGTGCGGCTGGCGGACGATCTGGAGCGGATCACGCCACATGCGGATATTCTGCATGTCGATGTGGCGGACGGCCATTTTGCCCCGGCTTTGCTGTTTTTCCCCGATCTGGTGGCGGGCTTGCGCGCGCTGACGGCGATCCCGATTCATGTGCATCTGATGGTGGATGATGCGGTGCTGCTGGCGCAGATTGATCAGTTTGCCGAAGCCGGGGCCGATCTGATTTCGGTGCATGTCGAGAACGCCAATGCGGGCGACGGTTTGCAGCGGATTGGCGCGCATGGGTTGAAGGCGGGGATGGTATTGCGGGTGGAAACTCCGGTGGGACGGGCGGCGGAGTGGGTCAGCCGCTTGGATATGCTGACGCTTTTGGGCACGGCGATCGGGGTGAAGGGGCAGGGGCTTGATCCAACGGCGGGCGCGCGGTTGGGCGAGGCGGCTGCATTGATCGCAGATGCCGGGCGGCGGGTGGTTTTGGCGGCGGATGGTGGGATCCGGGATACCACGGTGCCGCTGTTGCGCAATGCCGGGGCCGAGACGGTGGTGATGGGGTCGCTGGCGTTTGGCGCGCCCGATCTGGCGGAACGGATGCGCTGGCTGCACGGGTTGTAGGCGCTTTAGCTGAGGTGGAAATCACTCGGTTGCAGTGGCTTGGGCGCAGGCTCGCCCAAATGCGGGGCGAGGCTGATTTCGGCGGTGCGGCAGATCGCGTCCAACGGCAGGGCGTTCAATGTGGTGCCGAACGGGTGGCTGAGTTCCTCGGTCACCTCGGCCAGCCCGAGGAAAACGTAAGCCACGATGCCGACGAACAGGGGCGTCAGCCAGCCAGAGGTGCCGACCAGCGCCATCGGCAGCAGCAGGCAGAACAGGTAAGTCGTGCGGTAAATCAGCAGGGAATAGACGAAGGGCAACGGGGTTCCGGCGATGCGCTCGCATCCGGCTTGTTGCAACGCGATGCTGCCAAGCCGAGCGGTCAGGGTGCGTGCGCCGAAGCCGTCGATTTGCTTTGCCGCATAGGCTGCCGCGAGATCGGCGTTGATCAGATTCAGCGCCGAGCAAGGCGGATGCGGATCGGCCAGCAGTTCGGGCGAGCGGGATTGGGTTTCGGCGTCATGCGTCAGGCGGCGCAGTTGGCGACGGTGCAGGTGCAGAAAAGCCAAGGATTGCCGCAGGATACGGTGGCGCAGCGTTTGGTCGGGCAGGAAAACCTCCAACTCACGCGCGAGGCTGCGCAGATCGGCCAGCAGCCCCCCCCACAGCTTGCGGGCCTCCCACCAGCGATCATAAGCGGCGTTGTTGCGAAAGCTGAGGAACAGCGACAAAGCGATGCCGAAGACGGTGAAGGGAATGCCCTCAATATGCGGCAGGACGCCGAATTGGTGGTCGATCCAGACCATCAGCGCCGACAGCGCGACCACGCCCAGCAGCGGCAAGGCGATATGCGGCAGCACAGAGCCGCGCATCGCAAAAGCCAATTCCCAAGCGCGGGGTTTGTCGCGGATGATCATGCTGCGCCTTCCTGCCGGGTGCCGATATCTGTTTGGGCCGCGGCGACGGATTTCACAATCGCAAAGATTGCTTGACCGGGGGTAAGGCCAAGGGCGGTTGCCGAGCGGTGGGTGATACGGGCCAGCAGATGATCGGGGCCGATGGCGATCTGGATCAGCGCGCCATCGGGGCTGAGACGGATTTCGCTGACAGTGCCGTGCAGGATGTTGAGGGCGGAGAGACCCTCGGGGCGACTGCGCGACAGGATCACGTCTTGGGCGGCGATGCGGATTCTGAGGGCGGTTCCGGGGGCGGCGGTGATCTTGGGCAGCCAGAGCGGGCCACCGTGGGTGTGCAGTTGCGTCAGGCCATCAGGGTCTTGCGCGGTGACGGTCGCGGTCAGGATCGCGCCCGCATCGCGCAGGCCGAGGCTGGGGGCAAGGTCGGGGTCGGCCAGCAGATCGGCAGCGGGGCCAGCGCGCAGAATTTTGCCATGATCCAGCACGACGATGGTGGTGGCGAGGCGGGCGACTTCGGCAAGGGCGTGGCTGACGTAGAGGATGGGGATTTTGGTGTGGTCGCGCAGGGTTTCGATATAGGGCAGCAGCTCGGCTTTGCGGGCTTCATCCAAGGCGGCGAAGGGTTCGTCCATCAACAGCAGCGCGGGGTTGGAGAGCAGGGCGCGACCGATCGCCACGCGGGATTTCTCGCCGCCAGACAGGGCTCCGGGGCGGCGGTTGAGCAGGGCGTCCAGACCCAAGAGGGTGATGATATCGTCGAAAGCGGGGCCGTTGGTTCTCGGTGCAAACCAGCGGCCATAGGTCAGATTCTGCCGCACGCTCAGATGCGGGAACAGGCGGGCGTCTTGAAAGACATAGCCGAGGTGGCGGCGGTGGGTCGGCAGGTCGATGCTTTGGGCGGTGTCGAGCAGGGTGGTGCCCTCTGCGGTGATGCGACCTTGATGGGGATGCAGGATGCCCGCCACCGCGTTGATCACGCTGGTTTTTCCAGACCCTGACTTGCCGAACAGCGCGGTCAGGCCGGGAGGGGCCTCGAACGCCACATCCAGCGTGAAGCCGGGGAACTGGTGGGTGAGGGCGACGGAGAGGGTCATGATCCGGCAATCCGACGGGCTATGGCGCGGCTGAGGAACTCGGACAGGATCAGGGCGAGCATGGCGACGGCGATGGAGATGAGGACGAGGCGGAAGGCTTGGCTGTCGCCACCCGGCACTTGCAGGAAGGTGTAGATCGCCGAGGGCAGGGTTTGGGTCTGGCCTGGGATGTTCGACACAAAGGTGATGGTGGCGCCGAATTCGCCCATCGCTTTGGCGAAGGCGAGCACGGCTCCGGCGATGATGCCGGGCAGGATCAGCGGCAGGGTGACGGTAAGGAACACCCAGAGCGGCGATGCGCCCAATGTGCCTGCGGCTTGTTCCAGCTTGGGGTCGACGGCTTCAAACGCCAGACGGATGGCGCGCACCATCAGCGGGAAGGCCATGACGGCGGCGGCAAGCACAGCGCCTGTCCATTTGAAGGCGAGGGTGACGCCGAACCATTGGTCAAGGTATTGGCCGATAAAGCCTTTTCGCCCGAAGGCCAGCAGCAAGAGATATCCGGTGACGACGGGGGGCAGGATAAGGGGAAGATGCACAAGGCCGTTCAGCAGCTGTTTGCCCCAGAACTGACGCCGCGCCAGCAGGTGAGCGATGTAGATGCCCAAGGGCAGGCTGAGCGCCGTTGCCCACAGCGAGACACGCAGCGACAAGGCCACGGCGCGCCATTCATCGGGAGAAAGCCAGTCGGCGGGATTCTCGGGCATCGGGCCTTATTTCAGAACGGTGAAGCCTTGGGCTACGAATACGGCGGCAGAGCTATCAGAAGACAAAGCGTCGAGAAAGGCCTGTGCGGCGGGCTTGGTGCTAGAGGCGATAATGGCGGCAGGATAGACGATTGGGCTGTGGCTGTCGGCGGGGAAGGTGCCGAGGACTGTCACCTTATCACCGCTTTCGCCGTCGGCGATGGCATCCGAGGCGTAGACGATGCCGTAGGGGGCCTCACCTGCCGCGACCAAAGCGAGGGCGGCACGGACGTTATCGGATTGCGCGACATTGGCCTCGATGCTGGTCCAGAGGCCGAGATTTTCCAACGCTTCCTTGCCGTATTGGCCTGCGGGGACGGAGTCCACCGTGGCCATCGACAGCTTTCCGTCACCGAGAAGTGCTTTCAGATCAAGGTCTTTACTGATCTCAACTGGGGCGGCTTTGCCAGCGGCGATCAACACGAGGCTGTTGCCGAGGATGTCTTTGCGGCTGTCTTTCTGGATCAGGTTTTCATCAAATAGCGTATCCATCCACTTCTTTGAGGCGGAAATGAACAGATCGGCGGGCGCGCTTTGCTCGATTTGCTTCGCCAGCTTGGCGGTGCTTTCGTAGGAAATCACCACGCTATTGCCGGTTTCTTTCTGCCAATCGGCGGCGATGGTATCGAGGGCATTTTTCAAGCTGGCGGCGGCGAAGACGGTGATCTCTTCGGCCGATGCGCTGACGGGCAGGGCAAGGCTGACAAGCAGGGCGGCGATCAAACTGTGGCGACGGGTCAGCATGGGGTCTCCGGTGATATGTTTTTGTGAACATATCGGTGGCGCGGCGAGGCGCAAGCGTTATTTCCGCTCGGGAATATCGCGCAGGTAGGTTTGCAGCGTTTCGATATGGGGGCCGGTGGCCTGCGCGCTTGCCATTTCAGCCGCGCGATAGGCGGCGATGACGGCAAGGCCAATTGCGGTAACAGTGGCACCTCCGCCATTCGCGCCGCCGCGCGCGCTTTCCACCACGGGATCGATGAAGGCCGCGTTCATTTCCTCGACCAGCATCCAGGCGCGCTTGTAGCTCATCTGCATCGCGCGGCCTGCGGCGGAAATCGAGCCGGTGTCGCGGATATGCTCCAGCAGTTGCACCTTGCCGGGGCCGAGCTTCATCTCGCCGAAGTAGAAGCGCAGCAGAATGTGGGATTGGGGTTTCATGGCGTCAGGGTCTGGCGGTTGGTGTGAGCAAGTTGGGCGGTGAGTTGGGCGATTTCAGTGCTGCGGCGCTCGGGCGGCCAAGTATGCGCGTCGGCGAGGATGTCGGCGATTTGGTCGAGGTCAGCGGCGTTCAGCGCACCGGTGACGGCAAGCGTGGTACGGCGCAGCACGAGATCGGCAAGGTGCTCGACCTGCTCACTGCGGGCGATCCAGTCGATCTCCGCCGCGCTGTAGGCGGTGGCGTGGGGCAGGCGGTCGGCGTCGCTGTAGGGGGATTTATGCGCGACAAGGCTGCTCAGGCTGGTGCCGTAGCGGCTGAAAAGCTGCTGGGCGCGGGCGAGGTTGAGGCCTCCGGTGGCGGCGGCACTGGCGATCAGGCGGGATTTGGCTGCGTCTTCGGTGGGATAGCCTTTGCCGCCGCCAATGCCGAGATCGCGGGTGGAGATGCGGCGGGGGTGGTTTAGGCGCTTCAGGCAACTGTCGGCGACTTCCTCGGCAAAGCCGCGGAATGTGGTCCATTTGCCCCCCACCAGCGAGATGATCGGATACGGGCGCTGGGTAGTAGGCTCCAGCACGGGGGCGGAATGGTCGCGGCTGATCAGGCCGGGAGTGGCGGCGTCTGAAGCAGGCAGCGGGCGGATGCCGGAATAGGCATAGATGATATGCTCATGATCGAAGGGCAGACCGGGCAGCAGGGCGCGCAGACTGGTGAGGAAATAGGCGATTTCATCGTCCTCACAGCGCACGTTTTCAGGGTCGGCGGCTTTGATATCGGTGGAGCCGACGAGGGCTTTGCCGAGGTAGTCATAGACCAGCAGAATGCGGCCATCGTCGGCCTCAAAGTAGATCATCTGGCCGTTGAGCATTTTGAGCAGGTCAGGGTGATCCAGCAGGATATGCGAGCCTTTGGTGCCGCCGATCAGCTTGGTATCCGCGCCCAAAGCGGCGTTGACGCGGTCAATCCACGGGCCAGCGGCATTGATCACCAGTTTGGGTTTGGTGATGAAATTGGTGCCATCTTCGCGGGTGAAGCTGATCTCCGCGCCACTATGGGCGGCGATTTGCGTGTAGTTCAGGGCGAGGGCTTGCGGGTTGGCTTCCATGCCATCGGCGAGAAGTTCCCAGACCAGACGCTCGGGCCCGGCGATTTTGGCGTCATAGTAGAGGCCGGAGGCGACGATGCGCGGTGTCATTTGCGGAAACTCGGCCAGCGTATTGGCGCGGGATTTCATCTTGTGGCGCGGCATGACATTGGCGCGGCTGCCGTAGTAATCGTAGATCGTGAGGCCCACTTTCAGCAGCAAGGCCCCCCGGCTGCGCGCAGCGGTGGTGGAGCCGAAGAGCGTGCGCAAAGCCGCCCAAACCCCCTTGGTCCAAGAGAAAATCGGGATCACAGTGGCCAGCGGGGTGACGGCATGGGGGGCGTTTTTCAGCAGCAGGTTGCGTTCCAGCGTCGATTGCGCCACCAGACCAAACTCGCCGGTTTCCAGATATTTCAAGCCGCCGTGGATCATCCGTGAAGGTGCCGCCGAAGTGCCGCCGCCATAGTCGCCCTTCTCGACGATCAGCACGCGCAGGCCTTGTTCGGCAAGGTCGCGAAACAGGCCCGCGCCGTTGATGCCTGCGCCAAGGATCAGCACATCGATGCCATTGTCGCACAGGTCTTGCAGGCGGGGCTCAAGGTTCATGGGGTGTCCGTTTCGATCAGATGCAGCCGCACACCGGCGGCTTTCAGGGCGCTGGCTTCGGCGGCGGGCAAGGTGGCGCCCGTCAGCACAGCGTCAAAGGCGGTGAGCGGGCTCAGGGCGTGCAGGGCAGAGCGGCCGAATTTCTCGTGGTTCAGCAACAGGATACGCATGTTGGCGGCTGCCATCATCGCTTGCTTGACGCGGGTGACTTGGGCGTCCTGGATATAGGCCGTGCCGTTTTGCGCCGCAGAGGCCGAGCAGATCAGCACATTGGCGCGCAAATTGGGCAAAGCGGTTTCGCAGAGATGGCCGATGAAGGCGTTGTAGGTGGGGTGAAACTGGCCGCCAAGGCAGATCAGGGTGATATCGTCGGCCCCGGTCAGAGACTGGATGGAGGCGAGGCTGTTGGTGATCACGGTCAGCGGTGCGATCTGCGGCAGCAGCGGGGCGAGGGCATGGGTGGTGCTGGAGTCGTCGATCATCACGACTTGACCGGGTTCGATGAAGCGCAGGGCGGCGCGGGCGAGGGCGGATTTCTCAGCGGAGGCCACGGTTTGGCGGTAGCGGAACAGGCTTTCATAAACGCCAGAGGGCAGGGCGCTGACGGCCCCGTGCAGCTTGCGCAGCAGGCCCGCTTGCGCCAGTTGATCAATGTGGCGGTGGATGGTCATGCGTGAGACGCCAAAGCGCTGCACCAGATCATCAATCCGGGCTTCGCCTTGTTGCAGCACATAGGCGGCGATTTCTTCGCGGCGGGACTCGGGGGTCATTCGATCAGGGCTTCGATTTCTGGCCAAAGCGGGGCGACGGCGGCGGTGATTTTCTGATAAAGCTGAAAGCGTTTTTCGTAAGTTGCAGCACGGGCAGGATCCGGGGTGTAGGTTTGCCCCAACAGCGACATATCGCGCGGATCGGCGAGGGGAGAGGCATAAAGGCCCACGGCCGCCCCGGCACACAGCGCGGCCCCCCAGGCGGCGGCTTCCTCGGTTTGGCTGGTGGTGACGGGCATGCCGAGAATATCGGCAAACATCTGCGCGAAGGTGGGGTTGCGGGCGACGCCGCCGGTTAGCCGGGCCTCGCGCACCGGGAAGCCTGCGCGCAGGGCGTCAATATGGCTGCGGTGGTTGAACACGATGCCTTCCAGCACGGCGCGCAACATATCGCCGCGATTGTGCCAGCCACGCAGGCCCAGAAAGCTGGCACTCGCTTGCGGACCATGCGGCGAGCCATAGAGAAAGGGATGGAACATCAAGGTGGTGGGTTTGGCTAGTGCGGCATCAATCTCTAACGCGAGCATGGCGTGAATGGAGGTGCCCGACGTATCGGCTTCGGTCAGTTCAGCCTCGCATAGCGTCTCGATGAACCAATCGTAATTGGCGGCAGAGGCGGGCGACAGCGCCATGTTGTTCCACTGACCGGGCAGGATGGCGTTGCGGCAGAGCCAGCGCGGATCGGTGTTGGGCTGGGCGGAAACCACTTCGTTGATCGAATAGGTGCCCGCGACGATGGCGACGACGCCTTCGGCATGGCCACCAATGCCAAGCGCAGAAGCCGTCACATCATGTAGGCCAGCCGCAACCGGGGTGCCTGCGACAAGACCCGTAAGCGCTGCAGCCTCGGGGGTGATATGGCCGATGATCTCAGCGGAATCGGCGATGTCGGGCAGGGCGTGTGCGACGTTTTCCAGCCCGAAAAGTTGCAGCGCATCAAGGGTATAGTCTTGGGTCTGCACATCGGTGAAGGCGGTGGAAGCTTCGGTGCGGTCAGTGCCAAGGCTGCCTGTCAGACAGAAGCGCAGCCAGTCCTTGCAGGCCAGAAAGCTGCCGATTTGCGCGAAACGCTCGGGTTCATTGTCGCGCACCCATGCCAGCAATGCGGCGGGCGAACAGGCGGGGGGGATCTGGCCCGTCAGCTTCAAAGCAGCATCGGCGCGGTCGCGCCAGCTTTCGCAAATTGCCCCGGCGCGGCCATCCAGCGACAGGATGCCGTTGCCCAAGGGGCGGTTTTCATGGTCGAGCAGATAGAGGCCATCGCCATGCGCCGTAGCTGCGACGGCAACGATATCTGACGCGGGGCGGCCGGAAAGCTGGATCGCTTCGGCAATCGCCTCGGCCGTGGCGCGCCAGAGACCCTCCATATCGCGTTCGACATGATGCGGCTGCGGCAGAAGTTGCGGGATGCGGCGGCGGGCGACGGAAAGCTGGCGGCCGGTTTCGTCAAAAATCACCGCTTTGGTGACGGTAAGGCCGTTGTCGATGCCCAACAGACTGGTCATGTGCTTCCCTTTCGCAGCCCGAATGTAAGGGGCGAATCTGATAAAGCGAACATGACACGGTGGTATTATAACGGCAATATGCGTTACAAATTAGTCGACCTCTGCGTCGATCTCAACGCGTGCGGGCTGGGCGGCGGCGATGACGACGTTGATGCCCTTGGCGCGCATCCGGCTGATATGGCTGGGGTCGGTGGCCTGATCGACGATCACCACGTCAAACTCGGTCAGGTCGGCGAAGGCGTGCAAAGCGCGACGGCCAAACTTGGTGTGATCGGCCAGAAGGATGCGGCGCTGGGCGCTATCAAACATCGCGCGCTTGGTTTCCACCATCTCGGGCGATTGATGGAACACGATGTCGTCGGTGATCGCGGGCATCGACAAGAACAGCGTGTCGGCGCGCAAGCGTTTGATTTCGTTGGTAGTCATCCGGCCCATGAAGGCGTTGCACCAGTTATGCAACTGCCCGCCCAAGCCCAGAAGCGACAGATCGCGGATGCCGTTCAACTCGTTCATCAGGATCAGCGAATTGGTGATCGCGGTCAGCGGCACCTTGGCGGGCAGGTGCGGTGCCATTTGCAACACGGTGGTGGAATCGTCAAAGAAGATCGCCTGACCGGGCTCGACGAACTGCATCGCGGCGCTGGCGATGGCCTTTTTCTCAGCCGATTGGCGGGAAAACCGATAAACATCCGAGGATTCAATCAGGCTGGTCGGCGCAGCCGAGACAATACCGCGCGTCTTGCGCAACAGGCCGCGGGCAACCAGTTCATCCAGATCGCGGTGGGCGGTCATCAAGGAAATGCCAAACCGCTCGGTCAGATCCTCGATCCGCATCGAGCCTTCCGCCATCACCGCCTCGGAGATCAACTGGCGACGGGCGAGTTGGCGAGCGTGGCGGCTGTCAGAGGGCAGTTGGTCGGCCATCAGGCCAGAGGGCGGTTTCATATCGGTCATCTTGATCGCCTCCCCTGTCTGTATAGCGATGCCCGCAGGACTGCCGAAAAGCAAGGGAGCGCCGTTGCCAGCGCCCCCCAAGGTCAGATTATTCCGACAGGGTGAACGGGCCGGTGTATTTGTCCACATTGTCTTTGGTGATCAGCAGGCAATCGAACAGCTGCTTTTCAGTCGCGGCACCCGTGGCACCGGTTTTGATGAAGCTGTCGGCTTGCTTCACAGCCTCTGCCGAGAACACGGCGACCGGCTGCAACACGGTGTATTGCATCTCGCCTGCGGTGATCGCAGCGACCGCATCTGGTGATCCGTCAAAGCCGCCAACTTTCACGCCTTCCAGCTTGCCGGCTTCTTTCAAAGCCGCAATCGCACCCAAAGCCATCTCGTCATTGCCGGCGATCACGCCGATGATGTCGGGGTTGGCTTGCAGGATTGACTGCATCTTGTCGTGGCCCTTGGTGCGATCCCAATCAGCGACTTCCTGCGCGGCTTTCACCAGATCAGGGTATTGGGTCAGCACGGTTTCATAGCCGTTCGATCGGGTGGCGGCGTTGTTGTCGGCCGGGTTGCCGAAGAGTTCGGCATAGTTTCCGGCTTCACCCACCGACGCGACCCATTGCTGCGCGCCCATCGCGGCACCTTGCGCGTTGTTCGACACCAGCTGGGCTTTGGCGAGGCCTTCTTTGTTGATCTCGGCGTTCACCAGGAACACCGGGATACCTGCGTCAACAGCCTTCTGCACCGCCCCGATCGAGCCGTCAGCATTCGCCGGATCCAGAATGATCGCGACGGATTTGTTGGTGATCGCGGTGTCGATCATCGTCGATTCCGCATTGGTGTCGCCTTTGTGCGCCGACACGGCAGCGGTGTAGCCGAGGCTTTCGGCGGTGGCCGCCGCGACATCGCCTTCGGTTTTCCAGTAGGGGTTCGCCGGGTCGTTGACGATGATGGTGATCAGGCCTTCAGCGAAAGCGCTGCCTGCAAGCAGGGCATTGATGGCGACAGCGGCGAGCAACGCGCGCTTGGTCATGGTGAACATAGTCTCTCTCCCTTGGTTGGTGTCAGTCTTGCCACGGATGCGGCGGGTCTTTCCGCGATGAGCAGCCCATCGCGGCGAAGTGCGTGAAACCTCAGGCCGTTGCTTTGGCTTTAGGTTTGTATTGGATCGAGTTCAGCAGCACCGCTAGGACGATCACCGCCCCGGTGAACACGGTCTGCCAGTAGGACGACACGCCGATGATCACGAGGCCATCGGACAGAAAGCCGATCACGAAGGCCCCCAGCATGGTGCCGCGAATGGTGCCTCTGCCGCCGGTCAGCGCTGCCCCGCCAATCACCACAGCGGCAATCGCGGTCAATTCATAGGTGGTGCCTGCGGTGGGGCCTGCCGAAGTCAACTGCGACGACAGCACAAGGCCCGCGATGGCCGCACAGATGCCCGACAGCACATAGACGGTGATCTGCACGCGCTTGACCGGAACGCCGGAAAGTTCCGCCGCCCGCTCATTGCCGCCCGAAGCATAAAGCCAGCGGCCAAAGGCGGTGCGTGACAGCATCAGGCCTGCAAGGATGGCCAAAGTGGCCAGCACCACAACGCCGATTGGCACGCTCCACTCGCGGGTGAAGCCGAGGCGGTTGAAGCCCAGCCAGTTGAAGCCGGTGTTGCCGAGTTCGGGCTTTCCGCCGAGATTGTTGAAGGTCAGCCCGTTGGTCATCAACAGCGCTGCACCGCGGGCGACATACATCACCCCAAGCGAGGCCACGAAGGCAGGCACCTTGAACCACGCGATCAGCGCACCGTTGACAAAGCCGACAAACGCCCCCAGCGCGCAGGTCAGCACCACCACCGCCCAGACAGGCGGATACAGGATCACGCCCGCAGCCTGGATCTGCACACCTTGCATCAGGAACCCCGCAGCGCAACCTGCAAGGCCAAGGGTCGAGCCGACTGAAAGATCAATCCCGCCGTTCAGGATCACCAGCAGCATCCCGATGGCAAGGATACCGTAGATTGCGACATGGCTGGCCATGACCAGAAAGTTCGGCATCGAAAAATAATGCGGGCTCAGCAGCGAGAACACCACGATGATCGCAATCAGCGCGAAGAAGGCACGGCCCTCCAGCAGCAGGGCAATCGGGTCAAACCCTTGTTTCGCAGCAGGTTTTGGGGTCGATGACATCGGGTTCTCCTAGTGGGCCACGGCTTCGCCAGAGGCGGCCATGATCTTTTCTTTGGCTACAGTGTGGTCAAACTCGGCCGAAATCCGGCCACGGTGCATGACGATGATGCGGTGCGCGATGGACAGGCACTCGCCAACTTCCGAGGTGGAGTAAATCACCGCCAGCCCCTGCTTCGCGCCTTCCGACAACAGCCGGAACACCTCGGCTTTCGCGCCAATGTCGATGCCGCGTGACGGTTCATCCAGCACGATGACCTTCGGGTTAGTTGCCAGCATCTTGCCGATCACCACCTTTTGCTGATTGCCGCCCGACAGCGAGCCTATCGGCGCTGTGCCGCTCGCATCGGTTTTCACCGTGACCTTGCGGATGGCATCGCTGACCACCGCAGCCTCGGCTTTCCGAGAAGTGAACAGCCCCTTGGTAAACGCACCAATGCTGGCCAGCGACAGGTTCTGCCCCACCGACATGGTTTGCACCAGACCGTCGCGCTGCCGGTCCTCCGGCACCAGAACCAGCCCTCGTGCGATGCGCTGCGCGATGCTCAGGCCCGACACATCGCGGCCCTGCAGCATCACCCGCCCCCCAGAGGGGGCCAGACGACCGGCCACACATTCCAGCAATTCGGTGCGGCCCGCGCCCATAAGCCCATAGATACAGACGATTTCCCCGGCATTAACCGACAGGGAGAACCGATCCACCACCGAGAAACCCACCCCCGCCGCATCCGGCACCGAGATGTTTTCAATGCTCAAGGCCGTCTCGCCCATGGCATAGCCTGAGGGCGGCGATCCAAGGTCGAAATTCTCACCGACCATGTTGCGCACGATCCATTCCAGATCAATGGCGCTGCGCTCGGCATAGGCGGTCATCGCGCCATCGCGCAGAACCACCGCGTGATTGGTGATCTGCAACGCCTCTTCCAGATGGTGCGAGATATAGACAATCGACACCCCGCGCGCGGTCAGATCGCGGATCACCTTGAACAGCACTTCCACTTCCGTCGCTGACAAGGCGCTCGTTGGTTCATCCATGATCAGGATGCGCGAATTCACCGACAAAGCCCGTGCGATTTCAACGATCTGCTGCTGGCCCAGGCGCAGTTCTTCCACCGGGGTCAGCGGGTCAATGTCTTCCTCAAGCTCTGCCATCAAGGCGCGGGTCTGGCGTTCTTCTTCGGCGAAATCGACGCCAGAGCGGGTCATGATCTCACGGCCCATGAAGATATTGTCGCGCACATTCATGTTGGTGGCGAGGCTAAGCTCTTGGTGGATAATCGAAATCCCGCGATTGCGCGCCTCGGTTGAATTGGCGAAGGTCACCGGCTGACCGTCCAGCACAATCTCACCCGAGCTGGGCTTGACCACGCCCGACAGGATCTTCATCAGCGTCGACTTGCCCGCGCCGTTTTCGCCGAACAGCGTGGTGACCTGACCGGGATGGATGTCAAAATTCACCCCCTTCAAGGCGTGAATATTGCCGTAGGATTTTGCGATATTGCGCGCGGAAAGAACGGGCTGATCGCTCATTTCACCTCCAGCGAGACCGGGGTGATCAGCCAGTTTTTCGGGTTGACCAGCTTGAAGGCCCCGACCACGACAAGGGTTTTCCCGGTCAGAGCCACGTTATCAATCCCGTCCAACACCAGCTTTTTCATCTCTTTGTTCAGCGCAGAGCCCGCGTCCTGATATTCGATCTGGTTGGTGAACTGGCTGAAGGTGATCTCACCGCTGGCATCGCGCAACTCGGTGCCGTTGATCGCGGGGCCAGTCTGAACGCGCAGACGCAACGGCGCGGGAAGTCCTGCCACATCAACGTAATAGATGCCGGACTTACCTTCACCCACCACGCCTTCGAACTTCACCGGATAGACGCCCGCGACACTGTATTTCGCCTCTGCCGCCTTGGCATCCGCCGCAATGGCCGTCGCCAGTTCCACCACATCGACCGCGCGTTCGGTGACATTGGCCTGCACTTTCGGGAAGGCTTCCACGCCGAATGCCTCGGGTGAGAACTTCGCGGCGCGCACATCCTGTTCCGAACCAATGCGCACCACGGTGGTATCCAGCGCGATTGCGCCCAGCACCAGAACGGCAAAGGCTGCGCTCATCAGCAGGGTGCGGCGGGATTGTGGTGCGATGTCAGCGGGTTGGCTCATGGTAGGGTCACCTTGCATGCGATGGTCTCGGGGGCGGGGCCAGCTGCCCGAAGGCTGCCAGACGATGCGACACGCAGGCGGTGCGCCAAGCCGCAATGCGGCTGCCAGTTCAGCATGGCTCCCCCCGTTTCTGCCAAATCAGCACGAACGATTCCCTCCCGTTGTGCTGATATGGCCGTGTTACACCCCTATCCGTGATAGAGTTATGGTATCAACTCGAAAGATACTGTTATAAGTTCCGCGGTCTGTCAATCGAGTCTTTTGCAGGCATACCGCCCGAATTGTCAGCATTCAGGGCTGCCCTATCGCCGCTGAGCCCTGAGTCGGGGGAGGCTTCTGCAGCTGCGCAATGTGCTGCATTGCAGCATTCTTGGGTCGGCTGAAATCAAGATAACTAACTGATAATAAGATATAGTGTTGTCATACTGGATGGATTCATCTGCGTTGCTGCAGCTGGTTTTAAGCGGCAGATCGCGCCGGGCGCTGATCTTGCTGGCTTTGCCTTGGCTTTGGTTGACAGATCGCAGTTTATCTGAAAGAAATTACTATGTCAGAAAAATAATTCATCTTTCGTGTTATGACTATGTGATAATACGACGGGGCCAGCCGGAGGGGGCTGGGGTTTTGATGGCGTAGGCGTTTGAGGGGGGCAGAATGGCAGAGCTTTTGATCGGCATCGATTCGGGCACTTCGGTGGTCAAAGCGGTGGCGTTTACCCTTGCCGGTGCACAGCTTGCCGCCCATGCGGTGCCAAATGCCTATGCGACGGGCCCTGCGGGGGCTGCGACGCAAAATCTGGCGCAGACCTGGGCTGATTGCGCGGCCGCTCTGCGCGGTCTGGCGGAAAAGGTGCCCAATCTCGCCGCGCGCACGGCGGCGGTCTCGGTGACGGCGCAGGGCGATGGCACATGGCTGGCCGGGGCGGGCAACACTCCCGTTGGCGATGCCTGGCTTTGGCTGGATGCCCGCGCGGCCACCACGGTAGAGCGTCTGGCTGCCAGCCCAACCAATCGCGCCCGGTTTGAGGCGACGGGCACCGGGCTGAACACCTGCCAGCAGGGCAGCCAGATGGCGCATATGGATCGGTTTCATCCGGAACTTCTGGATGCAGCCGAAGTGGTATTGCATTGCAAAGACTGGCTTTATCTGAACCTGACCGGGGTGCGGGCCACCGATCCTTCCGAGGCCAGCTTTACCTTCGGCAACTTCCGTACGCGTGCATATGATGCCGAGGTGATCGACGCTTTGGGATTGTCCCATCGTCGCAATCTGCTACCAGAGATCATCGACGGCAGCCAAATCACCCATCCGTTGACGCTTGAAGCGGCGCGGCAGACTGGCCTGCGCGCGGGCACGCCCGTCAGTCTTGGCTTTGTCGATATGGTGATGACGGCGCTGGGGGCAGGGGTGCATACCGGGGCGGCAGGGGCGGCCTGTTCCACCGTAGGCTCGACGGGTGTGCATATGCGCGCCACCCCGGTCGATGGCGTGCACCTGAATGCCGAGGGCACCGGCTATGTGATCTGCCTTCCGGTGCCGGGGATGGTGACGCAGGTGCAGACCAATATGGCGGCCACCTTGAACATCGACTGGGTGCTGCGGATGGCGGCTGACCTGATGTCCGATTTCGGGCGGCCGACCACTCACGCTCATCTCGTGCCGCTGATTGAAAGCTGGCTTGCGGCCAGCAAGCCGGGGGCGTTGCTCTACCACCCCTATATCTCGGAGGCCGGAGAGCGCGGGCCTTTTGTCAATGCCGATGCCCGCGCCGGGTTTGTGGGCCTGAATTTCACCCACCGTTTCGCGGATCTTTTGCGTGCCGTGGTCGAAGGCTTGGGCATGGCGACCCGCGATTGTTATGCCGCAATGGGGGCTATGCCGTTGGAACTGCGACTAACGGGCGGGGCTGCGCGCTCGAAAGGCCTGCGCGGCGTATTGTCTGCTGCGACCGGGGCCCCCGTGCGGGTGTCTGGTCGTGAAGAGGCGGGTGCCGCCGCTGCCGCGATGATGTCGGCGGTGGCGATTGGCGCCTATCCGTCCATGGATGCCTGCATTGCCGAATGGGTCACCCCCTTGCTGGGCGCGGCGGAAGCACCCGATCCCGCCCTGACCGCCACCTACGCCCAAACCTATCCCGCCTATAAATCCGCCCGCGAGGGACTGACCACCGCATGGTCTGGCCTTGCGGACAGTCGCCAAGCCAAAGACAGGACAGCCGAATGAGCCTTAGTAATTCTGAGCCTAACATTTCTAAGCCTAGCGTTTCTGACCCTAGTTTGGTTGATCTGTTCGTCATTGGCGGTGGCATCAATGGTGCTGGCATTGCCCGCGATGCAGCGGGGCGGGGCTTGTCGGTGGTGCTGTGTGAAAAGGATGATCTGGCGCAAGGCACTTCGTCGCGCTCTGGCAAACTGGTGCATGGCGGGCTGCGTTATCTGGAGTATTATGAATTTCGCCTTGTCCGCGAAGCGCTTATCGAACGTGAAGTGCTGCTGAACGCCGCCCCGCATATCATCTGGCCGATGCGCTTTGTGCTGCCGCATTCGCCCACGGACCGGCCCGCGTGGCTGGTGCGGTTGGGGTTGTTTCTTTATGATCACCTTGGCGGGCGCAAAAAGCTTCCCGGCACCCGCACGCTGGATCTGCGGCGCGATCCGCAGGGCGCGCCGATTATGGATCAATACAAGCGCGGCTTTGAATATTCCGATTGCTGGGTGGATGACGCGCGGCTGGTGGTGTTGAACGCGCTGGATGCGGCGGAAAAGGGTGCATTGGTGCTGACCCGCACCGCCTGCACCTCGGCGCGGCGTGAAAACGACGCTTGGACCGTTGAGACCACCGATCAGAACGGTGAAACCCGCAGCTTCCGCGCGCGCTGTATCGTCAATGCGGCGGGGCCTTGGGTGACGGATATCGTGACGCGGGTGGCCGGGTCGAATTCCTCGCGCAACGTCCGGCTGGTCAAAGGCAGCCATATCATCGTGCCGAAATTCTGGGCCGGAGATCACGCGTACCTCGTGCAAAACCACGACAAGCGGGTGATCTTCATCAACCCTTACGAGGGCGACAAGGCGCTGATCGGCACCACCGATGTCGCCTATGAGGGCCGTGCGGAAGAGGTACAGGCGACGGAGGCCGAGATCGAATATCTCATCGCCGCCGTTAACCGGTATTTCAAGGAAAGGCTGCGCCGCAGCGATGTGGTGCATCATTTCTCGGGCGTGCGCCCGCTGTTTGACGATGGCAAAGGCAACCCCTCTGCCGTGACCCGCGACTATGTGTTTGATCTGGACGAGACCGGCGGTGTGCCACTTTTGAATGTGTTCGGCGGCAAGATCACCACGTTCCGCGAACTGGCCGAGCGTGGCTTACACCGCCTGAAAGCGATCTTTCCGCAGATGGGGCCGGATTGGACAGCCCATGCCACCTTGCCGGGTGGTGAGATGCCGAATGCCGATTATGAAAGCTTTGCCAATGACTTGCGTGTGGCCTATCCGTGGATGCCGCGCAGCCTGATTGCGCATTATGGCCGCCATTACGGCGCGCGCACCCGTGATCTGGTGGGCAGTGCGACAGGGTTGGATGGCTTGGGCCAACACTTTGGCCGCGATCTGTACGAGGCTGAAGCACGCTATCTGATCGCGCGTGAATGGGCGCAAACGCCGGAGGATATTCTGACACGCCGCACCAAGCACAACCTGCACCTGACGGCAGAGCAGCAAGCGGCTTTCACCGCTTGGATGGCGAAAGGGGCGTAAGATGTTAACGCTTTCACTGAACACCAACCCGCTGGTGAACCGCTTTGCCGACCCGGATGATCTGATCAATACCGTCGCGCGCGATCTGCGCATCCGCGATTTGCAACTGACGCATGAGTTCATCAACCCGTCTTGGCCCGCCCCGGTGATCCGTCGTCTGACCCGCCAGATGGACGCCGCCCTGCACCGCACCGGCGTGCGCGTCACCTCGGGCATGACCGGGCCTTATGGCCGTCTGAACCACTTCGGGCACCCCGACCGCGACGTGCGCCGCTACTATATTGATTGGTTCAAAACCTTCGCCGACATCACCGCCGATCTGGGCGGCACCAGCGTGGGGACGCAGTTTGCCATCTTCGCCTATCAGGATTTTGACGACCCAATCCGCCGCGAATCTCTGATCCAGACCGCAATCGACGCTTGGGCCGAAGTCGCCGAACACGCCAAATCCGCTGGCCTGACATATGTATTCTGGGAACCGATGAGCGTCGGGCGTGAGTTTGGCGAAACCATCGCCTCGGCCCTTGCCCTGCAAAAACGGCTGACCGCAGCCAATATGGCAGTGCCGATGTGGATGATGGCTGACATTGACCACGGCGATCTGACCAGCCCGAACCCGGATGATGTTGACCCCTACGCCTGGGCGCGTGCGGTGCCGAAAGTCTCCCCGATTATCCATATCAAGCAAAGCCTTATGGACAAAGGTGGCCACCGCCCCTTTACCGCGGCCTTCAACGCCAAGGGCCGGATTCACCCGGATCCCCTGCTGAAAGCCCTCGCCGAAGGCGGCGCAGAGCACAATGAAATCTGTCTGGAACTCTCGTTCAAAGAGCGTGACCCGAATGACCGCGAGGTGATCGCCCAAATCGCTGAAAGCATTGCGTTTTGGGCGCCGCACATTCACAGCGGTGTCGATGATCTGCACATCTGAGGAGGCTGCCATGTCTGCATTCGCATTCCTAACCGCCACGGAAATTCTGTTCGGACGGGGTACGGCGGCGCAGGCGGCAGCGCGCGCAAAGGCGCTTGGTGGCACGGTCTTCCTGCTGCACGGCAGCCCCGCCCGCGCCGATTGGCTGGGCGACGCGCTGGCAGGGCAGGGCTGCAAGGTGACACGCTTTGTCGTGCAGGGCGAGCCGGACATCGCGATGATCGAGGCCGCCACCGAAGCCGCCAAAGGCGCGCAGGTGGTGGTAAGCCTAGGCGGCGGGGCGGTGATTGACGCCGGAAAAGCCGTGGCGGCGATGGTGCCCGCCACGCGCCCCTTGATGGATCATCTTGAGGTCATTGGGAAATCTCTGCCGCTGGATCACGCGCCTTTGCCCTTCATCGCGATCCCAACCACGGCCGGGACCGGCGCGGAAGTCACCCGCAATGCGGTGATCGGCGCGCCTGGGCATCAGCGCAAAGTCTCTCTGCGTGACAAACGCATGCTGCCCGCGCTCGCGATCATCGACCCCGCGCTGACCGATCATACGCCGAAAAACATCACCCTTGCCTCGGGCCTCGACGCCATCACGCAAGTGATCGAGCCCTACATCTGCACCCGCGCCAACCGCCTGACCGACGCGCTTTGCCGTGATGCGATCCCGCAGGGCCTGCGCGCTTTGCGCCGTCTGATGCAGGGCGAAGATGCCGCCGCACGCGATGACATGGCTTGGGTCAGCCTGTGTGGCGGGCTGGCGCTGGCCAATGCCGGGCTGGGGGTGATCCACGGTCTTGCCGGGCCGTTGGGTGGGCTGATCGCCGCGCCGCATGGGGCGATCTGCGGCACGCTGTTGCCGAAAGGGCTAGCGATGAATGCCGAGCGTGCCGCAGACCCCAGCCGTATCAGGCAGGTAATTGGATGGATTGCAGAAGCCTTTGACGTCAAACCGGAAAAGGCGATTTGCACATTGACGCAGTGGTCGCGTCAGAACGGCCTGCCCAGCCTTGCGCAGATGGGCTTCACGCCGCAACATCTGCATCAGGCCGCCGAGGCCGCGGCAACATCCTCTTCGATGCAGGCCAATCCTGTGCGGCTGAGTGCAACCGATCTTGCCATCCTGATGGCCACCGCATGAGCCGTGCCCCGCTGGACCCCGAGCAATCGCTGGCGATCCGCGCGGCCTGGTTGCACTACGTCGGCGGTCTGACGCAAGCCGCCGTTGCCAAGCGGCTGGGCATTGCCTCGGTCAAAGCTCACCGCCTGATCGCCCGCGCGGTGGCCGAGGGGGCGGTCAAAGTTAGCATCGACGGCGATATTGTCGAATGTGTTGAGTTGGAAACCGAACTTGTCGCGCGTTATGGCCTGGATTTCTGCGATGTCGCCCCGGATCTCGATGAGATCGGCCTGCCGATCCGCAGCTTGGGCATGGCGGGGGCAGATTTTCTGCGCCGACAGATCGAGGCGGCGGCGACCCCGGTGATCGGGCTTGGCCATGGCCGCACCTTGGCCGCGATGGTCCAGTATTTGCCGCGTATCGAGGCGCCGGATCTGAAATTTGTCTCGCTGTTGGGCGGGCTTACCCGAAATTACTCGGCCAATCCGCATGACGTGATGCACCGCATTGCCGAGAAAACCGGCGCGCGCGCCTATGTCATGCCGGTGCCGTTTTTCGCCAATACCGCCGAAGACCGTGAGGTGCTGTTGGCGCAGCGCGGCGTGGCCGAAGTGTTCGCGATGGCGAATGCCGCAGGTCTGAAACTGGTTGGCATCGGCACGGTTGAGGTCGATGCGCAGCTGGTGGCCTCGGGCATGATCGAGCCGAAAGAGATCAAGGCGATACAGTCCGCGGGTGGGGTGGGGGAGTTGTTGGGGCATTTCTTTGATGCCGAAGGTCGCATCCTGCAAACCCAGCTGACGGCACGGACGTTGTCGGTCAGTTTTGCCGAAGCGGGCGACCCGATCGTTGCCGTCGCGGGTGGGCCGGACAAGATCGCTGCAATCCGCGCCGTGCTGTCCAGCCGCCGCCTGAAAGGCCTGATCACCGATGAGACCACTGCGCGCGCGCTGGTTTTGGCGAAATGAGGCCGGGCCGACCCACCACGGATAGCCCGGCCATCGCCAAACGGTTTGAGCTACAGGCTCAAACCGTCTTAAAGAATGGTTTGGCCGGTGGCCGCCCAGTCTTTGGCGAATTGCTCAAGCCCTTTATCGGTCAGCACATGATTGGCCAAGCCCTTGATAACACTCGGCGGAATCGTCGCGACATCGGCCCCCGCAAGTGCTGCTTCCTTGACGTGGTTGGCGCTGCGGATCGAGGCCGCAAGGATCTGCGTTTCAAAGCCGTAGTTGTCGTAAATCTCGCGGATGTCGCGGATCAGATCCATGCCGTCAATGTTGATATCGTCCAAACGGCCCAGAAACGGCGAGATATAGGTCGCGCCCGCTTTCGCCGCCAACAACGCCTGATTGGCGGTGAAGCACAACGTCACATTAGTTTTGATACCTTTTTGCGTGAAATAGCGGCAGGCTTTCAGCCCCGGCAGCGTCAGCGGCAGCTTGATCACGACGTTCTTCGCGATCTTCGCCAGATGCTCGCCCTCGGCCACCATGCCGTCATAGTCCATCGAAGCCACCTCAGCCGAGACCGGGCCATCAACCAGCGCGCAGATTTCTGCGATCACCTCTTTGAAATCACGTCCAGATTTCGCGATCAGGCTGGGGTTGGTGGTGACGCCATCCAGCAGGCCATAGTCGTTCAACTCGGCGATTTCACTGACAACGGCGGTGTCGACAAAGAATTTCATCACGTTCTCCTCTGCGGGAATCGATGGGATATGCTTGCGCTAACAGCTACAGGAATCCAACAATTATCACAAGTAAAAATCTCAAAATCACATAAATCACTTTTCATTCGTGATTTTGGATGTTAAAAAAATACCACAAACAGGGGGAATCTGGTGAAGCGCGAAGATCGCAAACAGGCGATTATGGATCTGCTGGTAGAGCAGCACGCGGTCGATCTGGATGATCTGGCCGAACGCTTTGCGGTGTCCAAAATGACCATCCACCGCGATCTGGATGATCTGGAATCCGAAGGTCTGCTGCGCAAAATGCGCGGTGGCGCGACGATTGAATCCGGCACCCAATTCGAATCCGACTTCCGCTTTCGCGCCCGCCAAGAGGGGGCCGCCAAGGCCCGGATGGCCCGCGCAGCACTGGAATTGATCGAGCCCGGCATGACGCTGATGATCAACGATGGCTCTATGGCAGCGGTCTTGGGCGCGATGCTGCCGGCAAAGCGCCCGCTGACGGTGATCACCAACAACGCCGCGATCATCGACGCGTTGCGTGCGGAACATGGCATCACGCTCATCGCTTTGGGCGGAGTTTACTCCTATAAATTCAATGGCTTCTTTGGTGTGGTGACCGAAGAAACCCTCACCCGCCTGCACGCCGATGTAGCCTTCATTTCTGCCCCCGCCGTGCAGGGCACCCGCGCGTTTCACATGGATGACAACGCGGTGCGCGCCAAACGGGCGATGATCGCCAGCGCCGCCAAGACCTGTCTTCTGGTCAACCACCAACGCTTTGGCCGCCAAGCCTTGCATGTGCTGGCCGATCTGTCTGAGTTCGACACCATCATCACCGATGCCCAGCCCGAACCCGAAGCCCGCGTCGCTTTGGACCGGGCAGGCATCGCGCTTCGCATCGCAGGAGACCGCGCATGAGCAAACACGTCTGGGTCGGCACCAGTTGGAAAATGAATAAAACTTTGGCCGAAGCACGCAGCTTTGCCGAGGGCCTACCGCGTGAAGGCGACCCAAACATCCAACGCTTTGTGATCCCACCCTTCACCGCCGTGCGTGAGGTGAAGGCCATGCTGGCCGACACATCGGTAAAGGTCGGCGCGCAGAACATGCATTGGGCAGAGGATGGCGCTTGGACGGGCGAAGTCTCAGCCCCGATGCTGAAGGATTGCGGGCTGGATATCGTCGAGTTGGGCCATTCCGAACGCCGCGAATTCTTTAATGAGACCGACGAAACCGTCGGCCTGAAGGTCGAAGCCGCCGTGCGGCATGGCCTTATCCCGTTGATATGCATTGGCGAAACCCTTGCTGAACGCGAAGCCGGTCGCGCCACTGAAACCCTCGCCGCCCAAGTCGCAGGCGCTTTGGGTAAGTTGTCGGAAAGCCAGAAATCCGAGCAAATCCTGCTCGCCTATGAACCTGTCTGGGCGATCGGCGCCAACGGCATCCCGGCCACATCCGACTATGCCGACGCCCGCCAAGCCGAGATCATCGCCACCGCCGAAACCATCCTGAACCGCCGCATCCCCTGCCTCTACGGCGGATCGGTCAACCCCGGCAACGCCGCCGAACTCATCGCCTGCCCGCATATCGACGGGCTGTTCATTGGCCGCTCGGCCTGGAATGTCGCAGGCTACCTCGACATCCTCGCCCGCGTCGCCGCAACTTTGTGAAGGAGAATCCAATGAAACTTGCAATCGCGGGCGACAGTGCAGGCGAAGGCCTGGCCAAAACCCTCGCTGAACACCTGAAAGCCACGCATGAAGTGTCCGAGATTTCGCGCACCGAGGCTGGCCCCGATGCCTTCTACGCCAATCTTTCGGATCGGGTGGCCAACGAAGTGCTGCAAGGCAAATACGACCGCGCTATTCTGGTCTGCGGCACCGGCATTGGCGTCTGCATTGCCGCCAACAAAGTGCCGGGCATCCGCGCCGCCCTGACGCATGACACCTATTCCGCCGAGCGTGCGGCTTTGTCGAACAACGCGCAAATCATCACCATGGGCGCGCGGGTGATCGGCTCGGAACTTGCCAAGGCGATTGCCGACGCCTTCCTGAAAGAAACCTTCGATCCCCAAGGCCGCTCGGCCAGCAATGTCGATGCGATCAACGCGTTGGACAAGAAATACTCCTAGCCTGTGGCGGCGTTTTAGCCGCAGGCGGGCAAGCCCGGCTTCCTCCTCAGCCGGGCTTGTCTCAATCCCCCAGAGCCGCCATTCTGGCGCAAACCGGAGGCGCAGATGGCACCCACACAAAAGCTGATCAACGATGGCAACCGCGCGGTGGATGAGATGCTGGTGGGGGTTCTGGCCGCCCATCCCAACCATCTGACCCTCGCCGCCCCGCGTGCGATTGTTGCCAAACACGGTCCGCGCCCCGGCAAGGTGGCGCTGGTGATCGGCGGCGGATCAGGGCATGAGCCGACGTTTTTGGGCTTTGTCGGCAAGGGCTTGGCCGATGCCGCAGCAGTGGGAAACGTCTTCGCCTCCCCGCCACCGCAGCCTGCCGTGGATGCGGCCTTGGCGACCCACGGCGGGGCAGGGGTGCTATTCATGTATGGCAACTACGCCGGTGACGTGATGAATTTCGACATGGCCAGCGAGCTGTTGGAGATGGAGGGCATCGAGGCCCGCACTGTGCTGACCACCGACGATATCGCGTCGTCGCCTGACCGAACGAAACGCCGTGGGGTCGCCGGAAATGTCTTCATCTTCAAAGCCGCAGGTGCCGCCGCCGATCAGATGTTGCCTTTGGATGAGGTGGAGCGCATTGCGCGCCACGCCAACGCCCGCACCTATACGATGGGCGTGGCGCTTTCTGCCTGCTCGCTGCCACAAACCCGCCGGCTGAACTTCGACCTTCCAGCGGGGGAGATGGAAATCGGCATGGGCATCCACGGCGAACCCGGTATCCGGCGCGGGTCGCTGAAGCCCGCCAATGACGTGGCCGATGAGATCATGGATGCTATACTCGCCGAAATGGCCGCCCCTGCGGGTGCAAAAGTTGCGGTTCTGGTGAACTCGCTCGGCTCGACCCCGCTGATGGAACTCTACATCCTTTACGCCCGCGTCGCCGAACGCCTTGCCGCCGCTGATCTCACCGTTCACTCCGCCCTCGTCGGCCCCTATTGCACCTCGATGGAAATGGCCGGAGCCTCAATCACCCTGATGCACCTTGACGACGAGTTGACCCAGATGCTCGACCACCCCTGCGACTGCGCCATGTTCCGGGTGGGCTAAGTAATGGATTTCACAACCGAAACCTGCACCCATCTGTTCCAAGCCCTCGCCACCCGTATGACCGCCGAGCGCGACGCCCTCTGTGCGCTGGACGGACTGATTGGAGATGCCGATCACGGCATTGCGATGGAGCAAGGCATGCAAGCCGCCGCAGCAGCCGTCCCCGGCTTACCTACCCTGCAAGACCAATTCAACGCCGCCGCAAAGGCCTTCCTGAACGCCGTCGGGGCCTCGTCTGGCCCGCTCTACGCCACCGCTTTGATGCGCGCCGCCAAGGCCGCAGGCCCGCGCGCCGCCATGCCGCGCAGCGAAACCCCGGCCCTGATCAGTGCGATGGCCGAAGGCATCGCCCATCGCGGCAAAGCCGAACCCGGTCAAAAGACTATGATCGACGCCTGGCATCCCGCTGCCGAAGCCGCAAAATCCGGCGCAACTTGGCCGGAAATCCTGCGAGCCGCCCAGACCGGGGCTGATGCCACCGCCGAGATGCAAGCCAGTTTAGGCCGCGCCGCACGGCTGGGCGAACGCAGCTTGGGCCACAAAGACCCCGGCGCCGTCAGCGCCTGCATGATCATCGAAGAATGCGCCAAGGCCCTCGGCTAGACCGCTAAAACTTGCCTAAAATTTTTCATTCTGGCGAAAATACTCCCGCCGGAGGCATCCGACATCGGCCAAGGAGCCTCCGGCGGGAGTATTTCCAAAAGAGCAATCCCCAAGCCCCGCACGATCTCAGCCGTGATGCCCGATCACATCTGCCGAGCGCGCGATATGCGCCTGCATCGCCGCCACCGCGCCAGCGCCATCCTGTGCCGCGATGCGCTCCAGAATGCGGGCATGTTCCAGCAACGTCACCTCTTCCTTGCCTGACCAGTGCAACAGCGCGGCGTGATAGTGGAACAGCCATTTCAGCATCGCCTCTGACACGGCCAACATGATCGGATTGCCGGTCATCGCCGCAATCCGGGTGTGAAACGCCATATCGGCGGCGATGAATGCGCGGGCATCGCCGCGGCAAGCGCGCTGATGGTCGAGGATCTCGGACAGATCGACGAGATCGGCCTCGACCACCTTTTCGGCGGCAATCCGCACCATGCCGGATTCAAACAATCGCCGCGCTTCTTTCAAATGCGCCAAAGCCCCCGGTTCCGCCGACAACAGCAGTTGCGCCACCGCATCCACCTGGCCCAGGACAGCGCCCGCGTTCAGCGGCTTGACCCGGCTGCGCTCGCCGTGGGCGATGCTGATCAGCCCCATCGTATGCATTTGCTGCAAGGCCTCGCGCACGGCAGGGCGGCCGACGCCAAAGCGCGCCATCAGCGCGCGTTCCGAGGGCACCACCGCGCCCGCTGCCAACTCGCCGGTCAGGATCATCGCCCGCAGCCGATCAAACACCTGATCCGAAAGCTTCCGCCGGGTGATCTTGTCTGAAACCATCACGCCCTCACTTCGCCCGACCCCTGCCTTGGCTTTGGCGCAAGGCTTGGGCTCAGGCAAGCTCTGTCCGCACATAACTCGCCAGATTCGTGGTGATCTTGGCATCTGCAAAGCTTAAACGCGCGAAAACATGCGGCACAACCTCGGCCTCCACTTCTGCGCCTGCCCGTGCGGTCAGTTCGGCCAGAATCCGCGCGATCGGGTAGCTCTGCCCCGTCCAATCCATCACACCGCGCGGCCCGTAAAGCCCTGCCGGAGTCCAGACCTGCACCCCAGATCCCACCAATGCAGCGGCCAGCCCCACGGTGTAGGCCGCGCCAAAATCACCCCGGTGGCGCGGATCGTCATCGGTCATGCACAGCCGCGCGCCCTCCGGGTTCGGAATGGTGCGCGCGCCGTAAGGGTTCTGCCGCATCGCAAGCGTGCTTGGCCCCAGCCGATACCGCCTTTCCCCGATGAACGCGCGCGCCGAGGCGGTGATATGCGGCACAGACTCCAGCGTCTGGATCACCGCATGGTCGCTGGCATCATGCACAATCGGGCAAAGGCCGTGGCTGACGAAATCCAAGCTCGCAACCGGGGGCCGCTTGCGGTTCAGTTCGGGAAAGAAACTGACCATGCCACCGCCCAAACTCACGTCAGGAAAGGCTTTGCGGGCGGCTTTGTACACATCGGTCAAAGGCGGGCAGGGCGGCCATGCCGATCCCGGCGGGGTCGATTGCCGATCCACCGAGGGGCAGACCATGATCGAAGCCACTCGCAGCCCCGATGCGGCCAAGTTCTTGGCATGGCCCGAGAATTCAGCATCCAGATCACCGTCGCAGCGCGCGATCAGTTCCAGATCATAGGCGGCATCATAGACCGCTTGCAGCACCGAGAACGCCCGCAATTCTGCCAACCCATGCCGGGTTGCATCGAAATGACACAGCAGCCGCTGCGGTTTCACCAGCTCCAGATCGCCCGGCCGCTCTACCGCCCGCCGTGCTTCTTCGGCGGTGATCACCAACGCAGTTTGCGGAAAAACCCCCGAGGCAGAGGTGCTGGGCAGGGGGGGCGCAACCGTCTCCGCCACCTGCCAGCTCAGCCGAACCGCTTGATCAAACCGCGCGCGATCCGCGATCTGATACGGCCAGGGCCGCGCCAAGGGCCGCACATAGGTCTTGTAGCTGGCATCGCCCCATTGCCGCTGATCCTCCATCTCAAAGGCGTCGCCCTCCATCCGGCAGGCGATTTGCCAGCCGCCCAGCCAATGCGTCAGCGCACGCAGGTCTTGAAACGGCTGCCAAGGCTCGATCAGCCGTGGAAACTCTGCGGTGCGGCTGCTGCCATCGCAATGTTCCACCGTGACCTTGGCCCCCGCCACCCCGGTGATCGGATGCAACACGGTAAAGCCCGCGCGATTGGTCTCAAACGCGCCCTCCGCCTGCGCCTTTGCGGTGAAACTCAGCCCGTCGGCAAAGTCGATCACCACGGCGACCACCAGCGCAGCGCCTTGGCTTTCAAACCGCGCTTGGTAGGAAATCTGTGTCGGTTCAATGCGTTCGCGGGTGATCTGCGGCACAAGTGTGCCCCAGTCGCGATCCCGCACCAGATAGGCGATGCCCCGGATCACCTCGGTCTCGCCCAAACAGATCTGCCGCAGCGCGCCATCCTCGTAGTCGAAACTCAGCGCGCCATGACTGATCTTCATAGCGCCGCCAGCTCCACCATCCGACCCTCTGCCGCAGAAAGATAGGCGGCCTCGACCAAGGCGAGGGTCTGCAAATTATCCTTGCCCGAGGTTTCCGGTTGGCTTCCCGCCGCAATACACGCCAGAAAATGCCGCTGGATGATCAGCACGCTTTCCTGAATATTGTGCCAAGGTCGGCTGGCCCAAGCCAACACCGGCGGCGACAGATCCTCCACCCGATCCGCCAACACCAGCCCATAGCCCGCATCCAACCGCAAGCTGCCCTTGGTGCCGTCGATTTCAATCAGGCTTTCCGGGAAAGTCTCGGGGCTGCGCTGGGTGGCATAAGAGCAATCGACCACGCTTGTGGCACCCGAGCCATGCGACAGCAGCATCGTCGCCACATCCTCGCCCTTGATCGCAGGATTGATCCGCCGTGTGGTGGCCGCCATCCGCACCACATCACCAAACAAAGCCCGTGCAATATCAAGGGTATGGATGCCCAGATCCTCAATGATAAAGCGCTTGCCCTCGGCCAGATAGGGCTGGCCCGAGAACACATCAAAGCCCGACCGAAAACTGACCCGGCCAAAGAATACCTCACCGAGCTCGCCCGCCCGCACAATCTCGATCACCCGCCGCACCGCCGATTGCCAGCGAAAATTCTCGTGCACCATTAGGGTCTTGCCCGCGGCCTCGACCGCAACCACCATCGCCCGCGCATCCGCCATGTTCGCGGCAAACGGCTTTTGGCAGATCACATGCACCCCCGCCCGCGCCGCCATCTCGACCAAGGGTCGATGTGAGGCGACCGTTGTGGCGATATCGACAAAATCCAAGCGTTCAGCGGCAAACATCGCCTCCGCATCGGCATAGGTCCGCGCAATGTCAAAGCGCGCGGCAGTTTCCGCCAGCCGCACCGCATCGCGGTCGCACAGCGCCACAATCCGCGCACCCGGCAAGTCCGCCCAGGCATGTAGCTGATTTTGCGCGAAAAATCCGCAGCCGATCACGGCACCGATCAGGGGTTGTGGCAAAACAAGGCTCCTTCCAAACTGCGCAAACCTTGCCACGCAGGACGCTTGAATTCAACAGGTATGATGAGTATGCAAGCTATACCTGAAGAGGAGGCCGCCGATGTCCGATGATCTGATCAAAGTCACCTATCGCCTTGAAACTCCGGGCGATATTGCGGCGTTGGCGGCGAAAATCGCTTCGGATCAATCGACCGGAACCTTCACCGATCTGCCGGGGGAAACCGCGGCGGTGAAAGCCCGCTGCGCCGCCCGTGTGCTGTCGATCACCGCTTTGCCCGACACGCAAACGCCGTCTTTCCCCACCGAAGGCCACAGCTTCCACCGCGCCGATGTGGTGATCGGCTACCCACTGGAAGCCGTCGGCACCGACATTGCTGCGCTGATGACGATCACTGTCGGCGGCGTCTATTCGGTGCGTGGCCTGTCGGGTGTGCGGGTGATGGATTTCGACCTGCCGCCTGCGTTTGCGCGCCATCCCGGCCCGCAATTCGGCATCGACGGCTCGCGCAAACTGACCAATGTTTACAACCGCCCGATCATTGGCTCGATCATCAAACCCGCCTTGGGCCTGACGCCTTCTGAAACCGCGCTGATGGTGAAAGAACTCTGCGAAGCAGGCGTTGATTTCATCAAAGACGATGAAAAACTGATGAGCCCCGGCTATTCCCCTTTAGCCGACCGCATCGCTGCCGTGATGCCGGTGATCGACGCCCACGAACAGCGCACCGGAAAGCGGGTGATGTATGCGTGGGGGATTTCCTCAGCCGACCCCGATCAAATGCTGGAAAATCATGATCTTGTGGTCAAAGCCGGTGGCAACGCGGCGGTGATTAACATCAACTCCGTCGGCTACGGTGGCATGACATTCCTGCGCAAACGCTCGCAACTCTGCCTGCACGCCCACCGCAACGGCTGGGATATTCTGACTCGCCATCCCGGTTTGGGCATGGAATTCGCCGCTTGGGCGAAAATTTGGCGCTTGCTGGGGGTAGATCAGTTTCAGATCAACGGCATAGCCGCAAAGTATTGGGAACCTGACGATAGTTTCGTACGTTCGTTCCACGATTGCATGACGCCAATTTTCACCCCCGCAGATCGCCCCTTGCCGGTGGTAGGATCTGGTCAGTGGGGCGGACAAGCCGTTGAAACCTATGCCAGAACCGGGCAAACCACGGATCTGATGTATCTCGGCGGCGGCGGCATCCACGGCCATCCGGGCGGAGCCGCCTCTGGCGTCGCGGCCATCCGCCAAGCGTGGGAGGCAGCCGTGCAGGGCGTGGCCTTGGCCGATTATGCCAAGGATCACAAGGAACTGGCACAGGCGCTGCAGAAATTCGGCCAGAAATGAAAAACGCCCCCAACCTTGCGGAAGGGGGCACTAATTTACATGAGCTACCTCAGGTAATCCGCTGAATAGACGCGGTAATCTCGTCCCATTCAAACACTTTCTTCCAGTCATCGCGCATCAGCATCGGCTTGCCGAACTCGATCGCCTTGTTGCACGCGTCCGAGAACACCCCCGGCTGTTCGTCAAAGATCACCGCCGCAAGGATGTTCATATGCCCCAACAGGAAATCACGCGCCGCGGCCTGCGGCACCCCGCGCGCCACACATTCATCCATCGCCTCGCGCATCACCACCAGAAGCGAGGCCACCACGGTTTCCGACAACCCCGGCTCCAGCATCGCCATCTGTTCCACCGTGACGCGATGCGAGCGCACAACCGGGGCGAAAATCGCCTTGGCCACCGCTTCGCCCACCGCATAATGCGCCTCTGGCCCCTGCATCAGCGCGTTCACCACACCTTGCTTCGCCGCCACCCCGCCAAAGAAATCGCGCTTGGCGTCCGGGTCGGTCTCGTCGTTGAAGATCGGCGGATGGCAGGGGTGGGTGACGAAATAGGTGATGTCCGCGCGCGGTGGCAGATGCCCGGCAAAAGGGGCCGCCGCATCCAGACAGATCACAATCGTCCCCGGTGCCACCAGCGGCACCACCATGCCCGCCACCTTGCCAATCGCGGTATCCGGCACCGCCAGCACCACCACATCGGCACCCTGAACCGCGACAGCCGGGGCCACGCAATCGGCACCAACCGCCTCTTTCAACCGCGCCTGACCCGCCTCCGATACCTCAACATGTGCCACCACATAATCGGTTTTCGCCAGATTGCGCGACAGCCGCACGCCCATCTTTCCGCCCGCCCCAAACAGCGCAATCTTCGTCATAGCTCTCTCCATTCGCCACTTGCTCAACTGGTATGATGAGATAATGTGATAGCGACAAGTCGAAGGAAGCACAATGCAAGAAGCCCTGCCGAACGGCCTGCTGATGACGTGGTATGGCGATGATTTCACCGGATCAGCGGCGGTGATGGAGGCGTTAACCTTCGCAGGCCTGCCTTCTGTGCTGTTCTTCGATACGCCGACCCCCGCGCAACTGGCCCGCTTTCCCGGCATGCGCGGTTTGGGCATCGCCTCCACCGCCCGCAGCCACAGCCCGGCTTGGATGGCCGCAAACATGCCCGCGCCGCTCGCCTTCTTGGCCGCGCTGAACGCGCCCTTTCTGCATTATAAAATCTGCTCCACCCTCGATTCCGCTGCCCATGCCGGCAATATCGGCACCGCCATCGACCTCGCCCTGCAAGCCTGCCCCTCCAAGGGCATCCCAGTTCTGACCGCCGCCCCCCGGATGCGCCGCTATCAGGCCTTTGGCCATTTGTTCGCGGGCTCCCCGCAGGGGGTGTTCAGGCTTGATCGTCATCCGGTGATGGCGCAGCACCCCGTCACGCCGATGGCCGAATCCGATGTGCTGCGCCATCTCGCCACACAAACCCCGCTGCCCTCGGCGCTGTTGGATCTGGAGGCTTTGGCAGATCCACAAACAGCCCAAACCGCCCTGGACAGCGCGCTGCAAACCGCCCGCCTGCTGAGCATTGATACAATGACAGCCGAGACAGATGCCGCCGCAGGTCGCCTGATCTGGCAGAATCGCGATAATCTGCGGCTTCTGATTGGTTCTCAAGGCATTGAATATGCACTTATCGAACATTGGCAGCGCGAAGGCCTGGTCCCTGCCGCATCCCCCACCCCCTCCGCAGGGGAGGTGGCCCAGATCATTGCCGTCTCTGGGTCGGTCTCGCCGACCACCGCCGCGCAGATCGAATGGTCCGCCGCAAACGGTTTCGGCCTTGTCCGCCTGAATGCAGCAACCCTGCTGAGCAACCCCAAAGCCGCCGAAGCCGAGGCCGCTCAAGCCGCCCTCGCCCTGATCGCGCAAGGCCAAAGCCCGCTGATCCTGACCGCCGCGGGCCCCACGGATCCCGCCGTCACCGCCTTCCGCACAACCCTCGCGCAAAGCGAAATTCCGCCCGAAGCGGCCAATCAACGCATCGGCGAAAGCCTTGGCCGCGTGCTTGACGCCACCCTGCGCGCCTCGAAAATCCGCCGCGCGGTGATCTCCGGCGGCGATACCTCTGGCCACGGCGTGCGGCAGTTGGGCCTGTTCGCCCTTAGCGCCTTGGCCCCGACCATCCCCGGCGCCGCGCTGTTCATGGCTCACGGCGACGGCGTGCATGATGGCCTGCAACTGGCACTCAAAGGTGGCCAGATGGGCAGCGCGGACTATTTCGGCTGGATTAGGGCAGGCGGCGGTGCGCGCTGAACTATCGACAGCGCCCGCGAAATCCAGCACTCTTGCAGTATCCAAAAGAAGGTGAAGGCCATGTCGCAAATCACAGACCTCATCCTCCCAACGGGCCTCTGGCTGGGCCGCGTCTGGCGTGCGGGGCTGGGCCCCAGCCTTGTCACCCTGCGCGATACGCGCGTCATCGACATCACCACGCGCGCAGTCCCCACAATGCGCGATGCGCTGGAACACCCTGATATCGCCGGGTTTATCGCTGGTATCCACGGTGAAGACATTGGGGCACTGTCCGAAATCGCCGCTGCCTCCATCGAACCTGATCAAAGCCAAACCCACCTTTTGGCCCCGAACGATCTGCAAGCCGTCAAAGCGTGCGGCGTCACCTTCGCCCGCTCGATGGTCGAACGGGTGATCGAAGAACGCGCCGCCGGAAACCCCGCCCGCGCCGCTGAAATCCGTGCCCGCGTGACGGATGTAATCGGCAACAGCCTGCGCGATCTGATCCCCGGCTCCGCGAAAGCCGCCGAAGTCAAAGCCCTGCTGCAAGCCGAAAATCTGTGGAGCCAATATCTCGAAGTCGGCATTGGCCCCGATGCCGAGGTGTTCACCAAGGCCCAACCGATGTCTGCCGTCGGCTACGGGGCCACGGTCGGCCTGCACCCGATCAGCCAATGGAACAACCCCGAGCCCGAGGTGGTGCTGGCGGTCAATTCCAAAGGCCAGATCGTTGGCGCAACCTTGGGCAATGACGTCAACCTGCGTGATGTCGAAGGCCGCTCGGCCCTGCTGCTTGGCAAGGCGAAAGACAACAACGCCGCCGCCAGCATTGGTCCGTTCATCCGCATCTTCGACGATGCGTTCACTCTGGATAGTGTCCGCACGCTTGAGTTGACCCTGATCGTCACCGGCGAGGATGGCTTTCAGCTTACAGGCGCCTCGTCGATGCGCCAGATCAGCCGCGACCCCGCCGATCTGGTCGCGCAAACCCGGGGCCGCCATCACCAATATCCCGATGGCTTCATGCTTTACTGCGGCACGATGTTCTCGCCGGTGCAAGACCGCGACGGGCCGGGGCAGGGCTTCACCCACCACATCGGCGACGTTGTGACCATTTCCACGCCCGAACTCGGCAGCTTGCGCAACACGGTGCGTCTGTCGACCGAAGCCCCGGAATGGAGCTTCGGCACCAGCGCCCTGATGCGCAATCTGGCAGAACGAGATCTGCTCTAACTCATTAGAATTTAACTAAAATTTTCTTTCATATTGGCTAAAATATTCCACGGGGGCTCCGGGGGTGTGAAACCCCCGGCGATCAATGCGGCAGACAACCCGTTGAAATCAGGCCAGATCTGCCGGAAACAACTCTGCGGGCAGGTTCTGGAACGCCACCGGGCGCAGCCAGCGCCGGATCGACAACGTGCCCACGCTCGTCGCGCCAAAATTGGTCGAGGCCGGATAAGGCCCGCCATGCACCTGCGCATCGACCACTTCCACCCCAGTCGGAAAGCCATTGGCGAGAACCCGACCCGCCTTGCGCTCCAGCACCGGCAAAAGCAGCCGCGCGGCTGGATAATCCGCCGGATCAATCTGCAACGTGCAGGTCAACTGCCCCTGCAACGCCTGTGCCACCGCCTGCATCTCGGCAAAATCGGCAACCCGCACGATCAGCCCCAACGGCCCGAACACTTCCTCGCCCAAAGCATGATTGGCCAGCCAATCCGCGCCAGAAACCTCGAACAGATAGGGCGTCGCCTGCCGCATGTCGCAAACCGAGGTCAGCACCGCCTGCACGCCCGCACTTGCCGCCACCCGGTCGCGGCCCGCGCGATAGGCCGAGGCGATACCATCGGTCAACATTGTCTGCGCGCCAACCTTCGCCAGCCCAGCTTTGGCGGCATCAATGAACGCCTGCGTCTCGGGCCCGTCGATCACCACCGCGATGCCGGGATTGGTGCAAAACTGACCAGCCCCCATCGTCAAAGATCCGGCCCAGCCTGCAGCCAAAGCCTCGCCCCGTGCCGCCACAGCAGCGGGCAGCAGGAACATCGGGTTCACCGAACCCAATTCACCAAAGAACGGGATCGGTTCCGGCCTGCGCGCGCAGAGGTCAAACAACGCCCGCCCGCCGCCCAAAGATCCGGTGAAGCCGACCGCCTTGATCAAGGGATGCTGCACCAAAGTCTCGCCGACATCGCGGTTACCGCCTTGCACCAAGGAAAACACGCCGGGATGCAAACCATGCGCTTTGATTGCCGCATCGATGGCTTGGGCGATAATCTCGCCGGTGCCCGGATGCGCCGAATGGCCTTTGACCACCACCGGGCAGCCTGCCGCCAATGCGCTCGCGGTATCGCCGCCCGCCGTGGAAAACGCCAACGGGAAGTTTGACGCGCCAAACACCGCAACCGGCCCCACGGGCACCTGCATCATGCGAATTTCGGGCCGGGGGGCAGGCGCGCGATCCGGTTGCGCCGCATCAAAGCGGCGATCCAGATATTCCCCCTTGCGGATGTGGTTGGCGAACAGCCGCAGCTGCCCGGTGGTGCGCCCGCGCTCCCCCTCCAGCCGCGCCGCTGGCAGCCCGGTTTCCGAAGTGCCAATCGCGGTGATCTCGGCCCCGCGCGCGTCAATTTCCTCGGCGATCTTGTCGAGGAAAGCCGCCCGCGCCTCACGGCTTAAGCCCGAATACGACGGATAAGCCGCTTCCGCGCCCTGCACCGCCGCATCGACATCCGCAGGCGTGCCGACGGCGAAGGCCAAAGCCTCGCCCGTCGCCGGAGTGGACAGGAAGGTCGTATCGCCCGCAACCCAGTTGCCCGCGATAAGGTGTTTGCCTGTTAGCATGATGGTCTCCTTGATCGAAGGCTGGGGGTTTCACACCCCCAGACCCCCGTGGAATATTTAAGCCAATGTGAAATTAGAAGTCGAAAGCCTCGGTTTCAATGCGGCGGCCCAAAGTCAGCGCGTCGGCGACATGCACCATCGGCGCGAGATCAACCTCGGATGCGCCCTGCGCCACCAATTCCGCCATCCGTTTGTACAGCGCGGGGTATTCGCCCATGATGGTATTCTCGCCGCCCGCGACTTTGCCGCCGATTTCCAGCACATTACCGCCCATCCGCAGGGCCATCGGGCCTTGGTCGGTGTCGACCTCGATATCCCAGGTTTGCGGCCCGGTTTGCCGCCAGTCGAAATCAGCGGTGACATGGCCCGAGAAGGTCAGTTTGGCCCCGATCGGGGTCTGGCGATTGGACGGAAACTCCAGGCTGGCAGCGGTCAGATGCACCGGAGCGGGCAGGATTTCGGTCAGGATCGAAAGCGCATTGATGCCGGGATCAAACACCCCCATGCCACCGGGCTCGAACACCCAATCCTGCCCCGGATGCCATTTCCGCACATCCTCGCGCCAGGTGATATGGGCTTTCAGGATGCGCTTGTCGGCCAACCAAGCCTTCGCCGCAGCCACCGCATGCGCCATCCGGCTGTGCCATGTGGTATAAAGCGTCAGCCCCTTGGAAGCCGCAAGGGCTTGCAACGCATGAACTTCCGCCAAGGTTGCCCCCGGCGGCTTCTCCAGCATCACATGGCGTCCAGCCAGCAGGGCCGCCTCGGCATACTCAAACCGCGGCACCGGCGGCAGGCACAGCGAAACCACCGGCACACCCGGCCGTGCCGCCAAAAACGCCGCGAAATCGTCAAACGCCTCGACGCCTTCAACCGCACCTTTGCGCGAGACCGTCGCGGTCAGTTCCCAATCCGGCGAGGCCGCAATCGCCGGAACATGCTGATCAATGGCGATTTTGCCGATGCCAACCAGTGCGATCTTCATCAATGCGAATCCTTGCCCACCGCATTGCCGCGCGCGCCTTTCAGGAAATCCAAATCGGCCCCGGTATCTGCGCCCTCGACATGGCGCTGATGCAGCCAGCCATAGCCGCTTTCATACAACGGATGGATCGGCACCCAAGCCGCCAACCGCGCCGCGAGTTCCTCATCCGAGATATCCAGATGCAGCCGACGGTTCGGCACGTCCAACTCGATGAAATCGCCGTTCTGCACCACAGCCAACGGCCCACCCGCTGCCGCTTCCGGCGAGGTGTGCAGCACCACGGTGCCATAGGCCGTCCCCGACATCCGCGCATCGGAAATCCGCACCATATCGGTGATGCCGCGGCGCAAGATCTTCGGCGGCAGGCCCATATTGCCGACCTCTGCCATACCCGGATAACCTTTCGGCCCGCAGTTTTTCAACACCATGATGCAGGTCTCGTCAATGTCGAGATCCTCGTCGTTGATCTTGGCTTTGTAGTCGTCGATATCCTCAAACACCACGGCGCGGCCCCGGTGGGTCAGCAAAGCCGCCGTTGCCGCTGAAGGTTTCAGAACAGCCCCCTTCGGCGCAAGATTGCCCTTCACCACCACCACGCCACCCGATTGCGCCAGCGCTTTATCGGCAGGCAGGATCACATCGTCGTTGTGGTTGACCACATCCTTGACCTGCTCCCACGCGGTTTCCCCCGACACCGTCAGCGCATCCTTGTGCAGCAGACCAGCCTCGCCGAGACGTTTGATCACCACGGGCAGACCGCCCGCGTAGAAGAATTCCTCCATCAGATATTTGCCCGACGGCATCAGGTTCACAATCGTCGGCACATCGCGGCCGCAGCGATCCCAATCTTCCAGCGTCAGATCAATGCCGACACGGCCCGCGATCGCCAGCAGGTGGATCACGGCGTTGGTCGATCCCCCAATCGCCGCATTGGTGCGAATGGCGTTCTCAAACGCTTCTTTCTTCAGAATATCCGACGGCTTCAAATCATCCTTCACCATCTGCACAATCCGCCGCCCGGTAATCTGCGCCATCACCCGACGCCGACTGTCCACCGCCGGAATAGCCGCATTGCCCGACAACGCCATGCCCAAGGCTTCCGCCATCGAGGCCATCGTCGACGCCGTCCCCATCGTGTTGCACGACCCCGGAGAGCGGCTCATCGAGGCTTCGGCGTCGACAAATTCCTCTTTGGTCATCGTCCCGGCCTTCACGGCTTCGGAGAACTTCCAAAGGTGAGTCCCCGATCCAACCCGCTCATTCTTGTAATAGCCGTTCAGCATCGGCCCGCCTGTCACCACGATTGACGGAATATCCGTAGACGCCGCCGCCATCAGCAAAGAAGGCGTGGTCTTGTCGCAGCCCACCATCAGCACGCAGCCATCCATCGGCTGGCCGCGCATGGCTTCTTCCACCGCCATCGCGGCGAGGTTGCGGAACATCATCGCGGTGGGGCGGAAGGCAGATTCCGACGCGCTGAAAACCGGAACTTCAACCGGAAAGCCCCCAGCTTCATAAATCCCATGCTTCACCCGCTCTGCCAGATCGCGCAGATGCGCGTTGCAAGGTGTCAATT
Organism: Cypionkella sp.; assembly: GCF_034376685.1. Lineage (GTDB taxonomy): Bacteria > Pseudomonadota > Alphaproteobacteria > Rhodobacterales > Rhodobacteraceae > Cypionkella. The sequence continues at coordinate 61,644 of NZ_JAXMJJ010000072.1, read as the reverse complement.
CCGACCATGTGTTCAGGATGCCAATAACGGGCCGACCATCGAACAAATCCGGCGGGAAGCCTTGGTTCTTCATCCAGCCACGGTGGTAGATATTGTCCTTTGACGTGCCGCCAAACCAGGTTTGCGAGCGCAGTTTGCGGGGCCATGTGGCGGGTTTGAAGGTCATGTTATCCTCAGAGTTGCTTGACGCTCACCGCACCCGACAGGGCAGGGGCCACGGCCAAGGGGTTACGCAACGGCAGACCAAACGCATCGACCTGAATTTCAAACACATCGCCGGGCAGCACGTTCAGCCCTTCGGCAAAGCTCAGCGTGGCGGTGCCAAACATATGTACATGCAGATCGCCGGGCTGGCGGAACAGCGCATATTTGAAATGGTGATGTTCAAGGTTCGCAAAGGTATGCGACATGTTGGCCTCACCCGACAGGAACGGCTTGTCGAAAATCGCGCGGCCATCACGCCAGATCCGGCTTGCGCCGCGCACATCCGCTGGCAGATCACCCACCAGCAATTCCGGCCCGAACGAAGCTTCGCGCAGTTTCGAATGCGCCAGGAACAGATAGTTGATCCGTTCGGTGACATGGTCGGAAAACTCATTCGCCAAGGCCCAGCCGACCCGCGCCGGGGTGCCATCGGCGTCAATCAGATAAATCCCCGCCAGTTCCGGCTCTTCCCCGCCATCCAGCGCAAACCCCGGCGAGGTCAGCGCCGCACCCGGAGCCACCGCCGTATACCCGTTGCCCTTGTAAAACCACTCCGGCTGCACCCCGACTTGCCCCGGCGCAGGCCGCCCATCGGCCAGCCCCATCTGGAACATCTTCATGCTGTCGGTCAGCGTCTCGGCGCCGTCCAACTTGGCGTGCATCGCATCGCGCGTTGCCGCCGACCCCAGATGCGTCAGCCCGGTGCCGGTCAGGTGCATATGCGTCAGATCCGGGTGGGTGATCGGCAAAGCCAGCCGCCCCGCAGCAGCCAAAGCCACCAGATCCACCGCTTCTCCCAAGCCCCGCGCTGCGATCACCGCAGCCAAGGGTTTGCCCTGCGCCAAAGCCTCGGTCGCCAGCGCATAGGTGCTGACCGCGCCGCGCACAATCGCCGCTTCCGAGCCTTCCCGCGCCACCACGCTGATGGATCCGTCGGCGTTCTTAATCTGAGACAACAGCATGATATTTCTGCCTTATTTCGCTTTATTGTAAACGTCGAACACCACGGCTGCCAGCAGCACAAGGCCCTTGATCATCTGCTGATAATCAATGCCGATGCCCATGATCGACATGCCCATGTTCATCACACCCATGATCAGCGCCCCGATCACCACGCCGACGATCTTGCCCGACCCGCCGGTCATCGAAGCCCCACCGATGAACACCGACGCAATCGCATCCAGTTCAAACCCGGTACCGGCTTTAGGGGTGGCCGAGTTCAAGCGCGCCGTCACCATCATGCCCGCCAAAGACGCCAGCACGCCCATGTTGACAAAGCAGGCAAACACCAGACGATCCGAGCGGATACCCGACAGTTTCGCCGCCTTCTCATTGCCGCCCACCGCGTAGATCCGCCGCCCCATCGTGGTGTTTTCGGTGAAAAACGCATAGAGCACGGTCAGCACGATCAGCACCACCAGCACGTTCGGCAGACCTTTGAGATAGGCCAGCTGATAGCCGACAAACCCGGTCGCGGCTGCAATCAGCGCGGTGCGGCCGACGAAAAGCGCCATCGGCTCCGGCTCGATCCCGAATTCGACATCGCGCGCCCGCGCCCTGAACCCCAGCCAGAACTGCGCGCCAATCGCCAGCACCACAAGCAAGACGGTCAGGCCATGCGGCGAGTTGATCCCGGTCAGATCCGGCAGGAAACCGCTTGAAATCGCTTGGAATTCTTTCGGAAACGGCCCGATGTTCTGCCCGCCGAGCATCCACATCGTCGCACCGCGAAACACCATCATCCCCGCCAGCGTCACGATGAACGACGGGATCCGCCAATACGCCACCCAATAGCCCTGCACCGCACCAATACAGCCGCCAACCACCAGCGTGGCGGGAATGACGATGTAGAACGGCAGGCCAAGTTTCACCGTCAGATAGGCTGCAACCGCCCCGGTAAACGCCGCAACCGATCCCACCGACAGGTCAATGTGACCAGAGACGATCACCAGAAGCATCCCCAGCGCCAGAATGATCACATGGCCATTCTGCAAGAAGATGTTGGTGATGTTTTGCGGCTGCAAGAAGGTCTTGCCCTGATAGCCCAGCAAAATCGAGAACAGCGCCACAATGGCGACCAGCGCCAGCAGCATGCCGTTTTCGCGCAGCCGTTCGCCCAAAGCCGAGCTGGATTTGTTGTCTTGTGCCATTATGCAGCCTTCCCTTCGCCCTTCAGGATCATCGCCATGATCTTCTCTTGGCTGGCCTCTTCGCGGCCCAATTCCCCAACAATCCGCCCCTCGTTCATCACATAGATGCGGTCGCACATGCCCAACAGCTCGGGCATTTCCGAGCTGATCATCACGATAGAGCGGCCCTGTTCGGCCAATTCCTTCATGATGGTGTAAATCTCAAACTTCGCGCCGACGTCGATGCCGCGCGTCGGTTCATCCAGGATCAGCACTTCGGGGTTGGTGAACAGCCATTTCGACAGCACCACCTTTTGCTGATTGCCGCCCGACAGGTTCATCACCTTCTGCTGCACCCCCGGCGTGCGGATCGCCAGTTGCTTGCGATAGCCCTCGGCCACGCGGGTCTCACGCCGCTTGTCCAGCACGCCGCGCATCGCCACGCCCGCTAGATTGGCCAAAGTGATATTCTTTACAATGGGTTCTTCCAGGATCAGCCCCAGCCCCTTGCGGTCTTCGGTGACATAGGCAATCCCCGCCTTCACCGCTTTCGGCACGGTCGAGACATCGACGGGCCGCCCGTGCATCCTGATCTCACCCTTATGGCCCTGCCCATAAGACTTGCCGAAAATCGACATCGCCAGTTCGGTGCGCCCGGTGCCCATCAGCCCGGCAATGCCCACAATCTCGCCCTTCTTCACCGTGAAGGATGCGTCCTTGATGATCTGCCGATCCGCCTGCTCGGGGTGCCAGACGTTCCAGCCCTTCACCTCCATCAGCGTCTCACCCGCATTCAGCACCCGCTCAGGATAACGATGCGCCATATCGCGCCCCACCATGTCGCGGATGATGCGGTCTTCGGTGATCTCGTGCTTGTCCATCGTGGACACCGACGCGCCGTCCCGGATCACGGTGATCCGATCCGCCACTCGGGAAATCTCGTTCAACTTGTGGCTGATGATGATCTGCGTCACCCCCTGCGCCTTCAGCTCCAGCATCAGGTCCAGCAGCTTCTGGCTGTCATTTTCCTGTAAAGCCGCGGTCGGCTCATCCAGGATCAACAACCGCACATCCTTGGCCAAAGCCTTGGCGATCTCGATCAACTGTTGCTTGCCGACGCCGAGCTTTTCCACCTTGGTGGTCGGCAATTCCCGCAAGCCCACTTTCTTCAACAGCCCCTCAGTGCGATGATAGGCCTCCGGCCAGTTGATCACGCCATTCTTCGCCACCTCGTTGCCTAAGAATAGGTTCTCGGCAATCGACAACAGCGGCACCAGCGCAAGTTCCTGGTGAATAATGATAATCCCGCGCGCTTCACTGTCGCGGATGTTGCGGCAAGCCAAAGTCTCGCCGTCATAGATGATATCGCCCTCGTAAGAGCCAAACGGATAGACCCCCGACAGCACCTTCATCAGCGTCGATTTGCCCGCACCATTCTCGCCGCAGATCGCATGGATCTCACCCGGCTGAACGCTCAAAGACACATTGTCCAACGCTCGAACACCCGGAAAGACCTTGCTGATCCCCCGCATTTCCAACAGTGCTGTCATGGTTTCCTCCAAAAGCCCGTGCCCGCCCAGATGGACGGGCACGGGAAATAACTTACTTCAGCTCGTCAGCGGTGTAATAGCCCGACGTGACCAGCACAGCTTCGTAGTTGGCGGCAGTCACCGGCTGGCTTTCCAGCAGATACGACGGCACAACCTTGACGCCATTGTCATAGGTTTTCTCGTCGTTGATCTCTGGCGTGCCGCCCGAAAGCACCGCGTCCACCATCTTGACGGTGACTTTCGCCAGCTCGCGGGTGTCCTTGAAGATCGAGGAATACTGCTCGCCCGCGATGATCGACTTCACTGACGGCACTTCGCAATCCTGACCGGTGACGATCGGCATTTTCAGATCGCCCGAGCCATAGCCCACGCCTTTGACCGACGACAGGATACCGATCGACAGACCATCGTAAGGCGACAGCGCGCCATGCAAAGCCTTGTCGCCGTAGTTCGACGACAGCAGGTTATCCATGCGGGCCTGAGCCACAGCGCCATCCCAACGCAGGGTGCCGACAACTTCCATGCCCATCTGACCCGACGGAATCACGATCTCGCCCGAGTCGATCATCGGCTGCAACACCGACATCGCGCCATTGTAGAAGAAGAACGCGTTGTTATCGTCCGGGCTGCCGCCGAACAACTCGACATTCCACGGCTTCACATCGCCAAAGCGCTCTTTCAGGCCCTCAACCAACGTGGTCGCCTGCTGCACGCCAACCTTGAAGTTGTCGAACGTCGCATAATAGTCGACCGAGCCGGAATCACGGATCAGACGGTCATACGCGATGATCTTGATGCCAGCCTTGTTGGCGGCGTCCAATGCGTTCGACAAAGTGGTGCCGTCGATGGCCGCAATCACCAGCGCTTTCACGCCATTGGTGATCATGTTTTCGATCTGTGCCAGCTGGTTCGGAATGTCGTCTTCTGCATATTGCAGATCGGCGGTGTAGCCCGCTGCGGTGAACTGATCCACCATCGACTTGCCGTCCGAAATCCAGCGCGCCGAAGATTGCGTCGGCATGGCGATGCCGATGGTGCCCTTGTCTTGCGCGAAAGCTGGCAGACCGAACACGCCCGTTGCAGCCGCAGCGCCGCCCAGCGCCAAAAGCGCCCTTCTTGAAACTTGCATTCTATATCCTCCCAAGCGGCACGTTGGCCGCGATAACCCGACGGATCGACAGAGCAGGCCCTCCCGAGACCGTGCGGCACTCTTGCAACAGCTAAATATATCGGTCAAATGATGAAATAATATAGAAACATGGCTGAACTGATATGTCAAAACCCCTCAGTGCCGATCTTTTGGCGCAACGCGGCCTGAAACTCAGCCATTTGCGCCTGCTGGCGGCTTTGGCCGATACCGGTCAAATCAGCCTTGCCGCAGACCGTATCGGCACCACCCAGCCCGCCGCCTCACGTTTGCTGGCCGAGGTAGAGCGCATCGTCGGCTCCCCCGTCCACCACCGCACCGGGCGCGGCATGAGCCTGACAGCGGTAGGCCAAGCCCTCGCCGCCCGCGCGCAACGCATCCAGATGGAACTGCGCGACGCCGCCCGCGACATGACCGAAGTGGCCTCCGGCACCACCGGCCATGTGCGGATTGGCAGCGTGACCGGCCCCGCCATCGACCGCGTGCTGCCGACGTTGCGCAATGCCCGGCTGACCGCGCCGCAAGTCACCGTCGAGGTTGTGGTCTCGCCCTCGGACCTGCTGTGCGAACAGCTCCTCGCAGGCCGCCTCGATTTCGTCATCGGCCGCCTGCCTGAAGGCCCCAGCCGCGATCTGTTCACCCTGACCCCGATTGCGGCCGAGCCGGTCTCGCTTGTCGTGCGCAAAGGCCACCCGCTGGCAAACCACCCCACCCCAACGCCGCAACACCTGCTGGCCTATGACTGGGTGATGCCGCCGCCCGACTCGCTGCTGTCGCGCGCTGTGCATGCCAGCCTGCGCGCCCGTGGTATGCCCAGCCCGCCGCAGCGGCTGTCGACTGCGTCCTTCCTGCTGATCTTCGCGCTTTTGCAACAATCCAACGCCATTGCCCCCTTGGCGCGTGCCGTGGTCACCAGCTTTTCCGCCCATCCCGACGCTCCCTACACCGAACTCGCCATCGACCTTGGCATCGAGGTTGAACCCTTCGGCCTTGTGACCCGCGCAGGCAGCATCCTGCCCCCGGTCGCCGCCCGATTGGCGCGCGAGATTCAGAACATGGTGATCGTGTAATCGGCCGTGAAGCTCAGGATTTTCTTGGAGCTGCGCACCAAGCCGCCAACGCCGGGGGTTTCACACCCCCAAGCCAGATTGGCCGTTGGCCAAACTGGCCTGACCCCCGTGGGATATTTATGCCAATGTGAAAGTATCAAGAGGGGAGAACAGGGCGGACCAATGCTTGAGTTCCAACCAAATCTGTAAAATTTAACTCAAATTTGCTTTCACATTGGCCTAAATATCCTCGGGGTCTGGGGGCGAGCCGCCAGCCCCAAGCCCCGCAGCTTGCCGACGATCTCCGCCACCACAGCCGCCAACGGCTGATCAATATCCACCACCACCGCGCGCTCATCCGGCGCGGGCGCTTCCAAGGTCGCAAACTGGCTGTCGAGCAGGGCAGGCGGCATGAAATGCCCGGTCCGCCCGCGCATCCGGCCTTCAATCACCGCCCGCGATCCCGACAGATGCACAAACACCACCCCGCCGCCCGCCTCGCGGTCAATCAACTCCCGATACACCCGCTTCAAAGCCGAGCAGCCCACAATCCCCGGCCCGCGCAAAGCTTGGCCCACCAGTGCCAACCAAGGCCAGCGGTCCGAATCGCTCAAAGCCTCGCCCCGGCTCATCTTGGCGATATTCTCGGACGGATGCAGGTCATCGCCATCGCGGTAGGGCAGGCGCACTGCCTCTCCCAACGCCACCCCGACCGAGGATTTCCCGCACCCTGCCACGCCCATCAAGATGATTTTCATAGCGACGCCGTTATCCCGCCATCGACATACAAACACTGCCCATTCACAAAACTCGATGCCGCCGATGCCAGAAACACGCAAGCCCCGACCAATTCCTCTACCCGCCCCCAGCGCCCCGCAGGCGTGCGCTTTTCCAGCCATTCGCTAAACGCCGGGTCCGCAACCAGCGCCGCATTCAACGGCGTGTCAAAATACCCCGGCGCAATCGCATTGCATTGCAGCCCATGCCGCGCCCAATCCGCAGCCATCCCCTTGGTCAGATTGCCCACCGCCCCCTTGGTCGCGGTATAAGGCGCAATCCCCGGCCGCGCCAAAGCCGTCTGCACCGAGGCAATGTTGATGATCTTCCCCGCTCCACGCCCAATCATATGCCGCGCGCAAGCCTGTCCCACATTGAACACGCTGGCGACATTGCACTGCAACAAGCGCTGAAACGCGTCCTCCGGGAAGTCTTCCAGCGGTCCACGATGCTGCATCCCGGCATTGTTGACCAGAATATCAATCGCCCCGACCTCGGCCTCAAACCCATCCACCGCCGCCCGCACCGCGCCATGATCGGTCACATCAAACGCCAGCCCGCGCGCGCCCGGCACCTGCGCCACCGCCGCTTCCAGCCGCCCCGCATCCCGCCCGTTCAGCACCACCGCCGCGCCAGCCTCCGCCAGCCCCCGTGCCAGCGCCAGCCCAATCCCCTGCGACGCCCCCGTCACCAGCGCCCGCTTGCCGCTCAGATCAAACAGCCCCATCTTGCCCCCCCGAACCCCATGCGTTTATGTTACCGCTCACATACCCTGTCAACCGGAGGCCAGAATGCCCAAACCCCACATCCTCCAGGTCGCCAGCTACCCCGCATGGGACCAAACCGCCCTCGACGCTGCCTACACCACCCACCGGCTTGAGCAGAACCCCGACCTCACCCTGATCGAGGCCATCGCCACCAGCGGCGGGGCAGGGGTCGCCACCGAGGTGATCCAAGCCTGCCCCAACCTCAAACTCATCGCCATCTACGGCGTCGGCTACGATGGCATTGACCTCTCCCTCTGCGCCGGACGCAACATCCAAGTCACCAACACCCCCGACGTCCTCACCGGCGACTGCGCTGACCTCGCCGTCGGCATGATGCTCGCTATCGCCCGCCAGATCCCGCAAGCCGACTACCACGCCCGCTCCGGCGCATGGACCAAAGCCAGCTTCCCGCTACAACGCCGGGTCTGGGGTGCCAAAGCCGGCATCCTCGGCATGGGCCGCATCGGCCAGGACGTCGCCACCCGCCTCGCAGGCTTCGGCATGGACATCGCCTATTCCGCCCGCAGCGAAAAACCCGTGCCCTACACCTACATCCCCGATCCTACCGACCTCGCCGCCCACGCCGATTTCCTCATCGTCACCGCCGCCGCCACGCCCGAAACCCACCACATCATCAACGCCGCCACCCTCAAAGCCCTCGGCCCCGATGGCTTTCTCATCAACATCTCCCGCGCCGCCAATATCGACGAAAACGCCCTGCTGGACGCCCTCGAATCCAACCAGATCGCCGGAGCCGCTCTCGACGTCTTCGACGCCGAACCCCAGATCAACCCCCGCTTCGCCCCGCTCAAGAACGCCCTGCTGCAACCCCACCACGCCTCGGCCACCCTGCAAACCCGCCGCGCGATGGGCCAGTTGATGCGCGACAACCTCACCGCCTATTTCGCGGGCCAGCCCCTCATCACCCCGGTGATCTGAGCCGCGACCGCCCGCTCCGCCCATGCAATCTTAACCACAACACGCTCCAATCCCCCAAACCACTGGAGCACCCCATGACCCCCCACATCCTGATCCCCATCATTGAAATCGACGCCGAAGCCCTGCCGCGCGACCGCACCCAGCTCGACGAAGACGCTATGGCCGAGCTGACCACCTCCATCGCCACCACCGGCCTGCGCATGCCCATTGAGGTCTGGAAACTCTCGCAACCGACCGAGACCCACCGCTACGGCCTGATCTCCGGCCTGCGCCGCCTCACCGCCCACCAGCGCCTCGCAACCCTGCGCCAAAACGGCAGCTTCACCGAAATCGCCGCCTTCCTGCGCACCCCCGAAACCATCCCGGCAGCGATGGCCGACATGGTGGCCGAAAACGAAATCCGCGCGGAAACAAGTGCTTGGGAGAAAGGTGCAACCCTATTAGCCGCCACCCGCGCCGGTATCTTCGACACATTGGACGATGCCACCCAAACCCTGCACGCCAGCGCCTCCCGTCAAAAACGCGCCCGCCTGCGCGCCTTCGCCGAGGTGGTCGAAGACCTGCAAGACGCCATTGTCACCCCCGAACGCCTGACGGGCCGCCAAATGCACCGCCTGTCCGCCGCCCTGCGCGCCGGCCTGTCCGAGCTGATCCACCTCACCCTGCGCGACCACCGCCGCTCCGCCTTGCCCACCCAATGGCAAGCCCTGCTGCCGATCCTGTCCGAGTCGCTGGACCCCACCGAGGAAGCCACCGCCACCACCCCCGGCCGCCCCAGACGCCTGCTGCAGTTGAAGCAGGGGTTAACGATCAGGCGGGAAAAATCCGGCGACGGCTGGATCATGCGCTTCTGCGGCCCCGAAGCCCGCTCCGGCGCGCTGATCGACGATGTGATGGATCATATAGAGCGCTACTTCCAACCCCACTAACCCCTCACGCCGCCTACCTCTTGCCCGATTTGTTCGAAAACAAATCGGGCCGCGCCTGCCTGCCCCCGGCAGGCGCGAATTGCGTCCACCGAGGCAGCCGCGCCCCGATTTATCAAACCCCAGCCCGCTGCTCCACACCCCTTGTCCAACGGCTTTCAGCCTTATGGCCAACAAACCGAAAAACGCTCCGCAGGAGCGTTTTCAGATCGGTTTGGGAACGAAAAATTGTCCGTCGTTCCGGCGGTGTGATGGTTTCCATTAGTTCAAATTTTAGTTGTTTGTCTGACGACTGATCCCTCTTCCACTTGACCTCTAGCCTGCCAATCACTATGTATAACATGTTCCTGATGCTCGAATACGCAGGCTAGTTCTTGCCGTGCCTTATGGCTAGAGTATCGGGAGCATATTCATTTAAAATTCCAGACTGTTAGACGCCTCGCCTCGTTTGTAGTGTCGATGCTGAAGTCCTTGATTGGCGAAGAAGACAATATGTAGTCTCGCAGGTGAACCTTGTTTGGACCCAATTTGCGGTTTTCACGATGTGCTGCAATAGCACCAATAATTACATCTAACATTTGAAGAATGTTGTTGCTGGCGGATGGCTGCGGCTGGATCGCACGCAAACAGTTTGGCCGAGTTTTGTATTTCCGATAAGCTGCCGCACAAATCGCGCCACGAAAATTCACTATTTCAGATGAGTCATTTCCATGATCAGGTGTCATAATGATGCGCATCTGCTGACCATAAAACGCGCATACTCTATGCAACATAAGCTGATAATACAGCTTATTCACACTCTTTTCAGGGCTTCCTAGTCCATCCTTCTTGTGGTCAAAAGCCGTGAAATCACAGATAACACAATGAAAATGTAGTTTGTTCTCATGAAGCAGTTGAAAGAACAAATCTACGGCGGCTTCATAGGCCTGCCGCTTTCTTCCACCTTTGTATTCATTCCACTTGAATTCGCGATTTATCCCAGCGTCGTCTTTCAACGACTGTAGAAGGCCGTTAATTCTTTCAACGTGGTCTGGCCTTATCGCGATTCCGCCAACGACGACGAACTGATGGCCACGATGACTACTACTATCGCTGTAGAAGTGAATAAGGTCAGAACTCACGAAGGGCCACATCTTTCTTGAAACAATCTTTGCGATTGTTGCTAGGCCATTTTTATCTAAACAGGAAGCCTTGAACCTACCAGATTTTAGGCTTGTGAGTGCTCGGTTTCGCCGTAAGTGGGTGCATCTCCTTCGCGATGCTATCCAGACAATGATCAGTAAAACGTTAAAATTCCCTTAACAAGCCCCACCTAACCCCTTGAAATCCCTCACCCCACCCCTCTGTCCACACGTGGACACTACTCCGCAGCCGAGCCGGCCTCCCGGTTGATCAGCGCCCGGGCGGCCCGTTGGAAGGCCCCGAAAACCTGCCCCCTGACCGGCTCGGAAACCCCCACATCCTGCAAAGCCTGCCCCATACAGGTCAGCCAATCCTCGGCATCCTCGGGCCGGATCGGAACGTGGGCGTGCTGGTCCTTCAAACTCAGCGCCCCCACCCGTTCCATATAATCCCGCCGCCCGCCCAGAAAGCCGCACAGAAACTCAAACTGTGCGGCCCTGACGTGGGAAATCCCGTGCCCCCGGAAATGCAGGTGCAGGATCTGCCGCCCCTCGGGGACGGTTTCGATCAGATCATAGAACCGCTCCACCAGCGCCCGAACCGCCGCCTCGCCGCCGATCCGTTCGATCACCGAGGCCACGCCCGCCCCCTACGACTGCGGCCGGGTTTTCTTCGGATCATAGGCCGAGGTTCCCGTCACCACCGCAGGCAGCCGTTTCTGCTGGCCGTCGAGTTTCCCCACCTCCACCGCCGTCCCCGGCCCCGAATGCGCCAGATCCAGCCGGGCGAGGGCGATATTCTTGCCCAGAAGCGGCGACCGAACCGCCGAAGTCACCACCCCCACCTGAGCCCGCCCGACAAAGACCCCATCGCCATGCCCAACCTCGACCGCCGCATCAATCTCAAGGCCCACAAACTTGTCGCGCGGGTTTTCCTTGCGCCGGATCAGCGCGTCGCGCCCGATGAAATCGTCGGTCTTGGATTTGAGCGGCACGGTAAAGCCAATGCCAGCCTCGAACGGGTCGGTCTGATCCGAGAAATCATAGCCCGCAAAGATCAACCCGGCTTCAATCCGCACCATATCCAGCGCCGCAAGCCCCATCGGCCGCAGCCCCTGATCCGCGCCGTTCTCCCAAACCGCATCCCAAACCGCCGTCCCATGCTTTGGATGGCAGAACACCTCAAAGCCCAGCTCGCCGGTATAGCCCGTCCGCGACACCACCACCGGTGCGCCATCCGGCCCACCCAAACGGCCCACCGTGAAGCGGAACCAACCGAGTTCTTCGATCGTCGGCTGGTGCGGCGCGGTCCAGATCATCCGCTTCATAATCTCGCGCGAGTTCGGCCCCTGCACCGCCAAATTGTGCAGTTGATCGGTCGACGAGCGCACCATCACCTTCAGCCCCAGCTTCTCCGCCTGTTCGCGCAGCCAGATGCCAGAGTAATCATCGCCGCCAATCCAGCGGAACTGATCCTTGCCCAAGCGGAACAAGGTACCATCATCAATCATGCCGCCATGCTCGTAGCACATCGCAGAATAGACCACCTGACCCACCGACAGCTTCTTCACATCCCGCGTCAGGCAGTAGTGCAGCAAAGCCTCGGCGTCCGGGCCGGTCACTTCAAATTTGCGCAAAGGCGAGAGATCCAGTACCACGGCTTTCTCGCGGCAGGCCCAGTATTCTTCGATGGCCCCATTCGAGGCATAGGTCTGCGGCAGCCAATAGCCCTTATACTCCACCAGATTGCGGGTTTTTTCCACGATGCGCGAATGGAAGGCGGTTTCCTTGGTCATCACAGGCTCCGATGTGGGGGTGGGGCGGTAGGCGATGGACCGCTGGAAGGGCTCGGCACCGTCATAGGTGCGCACATGAATATCCGACAGATACCAGCCGTTTGCCGGTGAGGTATCATCGGGGCAGGCGGAGTTTACGCAGACCAGATCGGTCAGCGCGCGCAAGAGAACATAGTCACCGGGGCGCGACCACGGCTCGTCCGAGATCAGCACGCCATGGGCGTCAATCGCGGTGTTGAAGAACAGGTTCACCGCCATCCAGCCGGGGCGGGCGGTCACACCATGCGGGGCGAGGGCGGTGTTGAAATTGTCCGAGCAGTTGACATGGCCGGGATAGCCGATGTCGTCATAGTATTTCGCGGCACAGGCCATGGCGAAGGCATCGTGGCGACCGACGGTATCCTGGATGACCTCGACCAGCGGCAGCCAATCCTGATCGTAGTATTTCGCGTGCAGGCCGGGCATCGAATAGGCATGCCCCATCAGCGTGCGCGAGGTGGTCACGTCCAACGGATGCTCCAGCCCCTTGTCCAGCTTGCGGGCGGAAAAGCATTGAAAATCCGTGCATTGCCGACCATCGACGTCGATGATCTGAATGTAGTCGCCCGCCTTGACGAAATAGCTTTCTGCAGTCGCGGATTTGACCCGCAGGTCCAGCACTGGGGTCGCCAGCGGGTCGGGCAGGTCAAATTTCTTGAGGCCAAGCAGGGTAGACCGCTGCACCCGCACCCCGATCGGCGTCAAGGTATCCTGCGCCTCGGGTTGCATTGCGGCCCCCGGTGCCGCGATGATCAGCACACCGTCGCGGCTGGCGGTGAAGCTTTCCTCAGCCTCGGCGGGGGAGGCTTCGCCAAAGCAGGTGATGGCGCGCGCGCTGGCAAGATTGATGCCGCGCCGCTCGATCCCAAGCCGCAATCCTGCCAGACCCGGCGCTTTGCCTTCTGCCAGCAAGGCCATCAGACCCGAAGCATCGGAATTGCCGCTGGCCCCCAGGATTCCCGGATCAACCCGGCCCTGATCATCGGCGGCAATCAGTTCGGCGCGCTGGCCGCCCTCAAGGTTCACCACCGTCACCCGGTCGCCCACGCCCAAGGCGATCAGCCAAGCGCCACCGCCCGGCACTTCAAACTTCTCCAGCCCTGCGCGGGTGCCAAAGGGTTCTGGCGTCAGAATCTGGCTGGGGCGCGGCGGGCCGGGGCGAACAGTCGGGTATGAGTCGAGCATCAGAGCCTCACTTTTTGCATACACGGCAAATTTGTTTCTTTTGAAGAATATCGCGGATAAGGATTTGCGCAAGGGTTTTACACGCCTAGCCTGTAATAGATCGCAAATCGGAGGAAGCTTGTGCAATCGCTGATACTTGGCCTGCTGGCGGCGCTGCTTTGGGGGCTGCATGACTTCACCGTGCGCAAGATTGGGCCGAAAGCTGATGCGGCAGCGCTGTATCTGATCGTCTTGGCGGTGGGGGCGGCTTTGCTGTTGCCGCTGGCGGTTTTCGCGGGGGGATGGGTGACGCTGACCGCCCCGGTCTTGCTGCTGACCTTGGCCTCGGGGTTTGCTGCGGCTTTGGCGGGGTATGGCTTGTATCGCGCCTTTGCGATTGGTCCGGTGCGGCTGGTGGCCCCGATCTGCGGCGCGTTTCCGCTGCTGTCGGTGGCCTTTGCGGTGGCGCGCGGCGCGGAAGCCGGGCCGCTGGTCTGGTTGGGCGTGGCGGCGGTGGTCGGTGGCATTGCCATCGTGGCGCGCGGCGAAAGCGATGACACGGCGGGCAGCAAGCGCGCGGCAGTGGCGTGGTCTTTGCTCGCCTGTGTCAGCTTTGCCGCCACCTTTGGCCTGCTGCAATGGGCGGCAGAGCTGGGGGCGGATTTGCCGGTATCGCTGCTGTCGCGGCTGGCCGCCTGTGCGGCGATGCTGGCATGGGTGGCCGTGCAACGCGTTGATCTGAAACCGGCTTTCGTCTTTCTACCGCAGCTTGCGCTGATGGGCGCGCTGGATGTCACCGCTTTGACTGCCGTCACCATCGCAGGCGGCTTTGCGCGGCCCGAGTTCGCCTCGGTCGCCTCGTCAATCTTCGGCCTTGTCACCATTCTGCTGGCGTGGCGCTTTCTGGGCGAGGCGCTGAAGCCGCTGCAATGGGCTGGCGCGGTGGTGGTGTTTGCCGGCATCGCCGTGTTGGGGCTTGTCTGAAACGAAAGGTTGCTTGTCGGGAATGAAAGCACACCCTGCTGCGGTTCGCGCCATATTCAGGCCAATACGAATATAGGAACACCAGATGCGCTATTCGGGTTTTAGGGTGATTGCCGAGGCTTTGACCGGGCATAAAGGCTGGAAACCAGCGTGGCGCGATCCGGCTCCGCAAGCGTCCTATGACTACATCATCGTCGGCGGCGGCGGGCATGGCCTGGCGACGGCCTATTACCTTGCTAAAGAGTTCAAGCAGGCGCGGATTGCGGTGCTGGAAAAGGGCTGGATTGGCGGCGGCAATGTCGGGCGCAACACCACGATTGTGCGCTCGAACTACCTGCTCGATGGCAACGAGCCGTTCTACGAATTCTCGATGAAGCTGTGGGAGGGGTTGGAGCAAGATTTCAACTACAACGCCATGGTTTCTCAGCGCGGCATCATCAACCTGTTCCACACCGACGCGCAGCGCGATGCCGCCACACGGCGCGGCAATGCGATGATCATGCACGGCGCGGATGCGGAACTTCTGAATAAGGATCAGGTGCGGGCGATGTATCCGTTCCTGAATTTCGAGAACGCACGCTTCCCGATCAAGGGCGCGTTGATGCAGCGGCGTGGCGGCACGGTGCGGCATGATGCGGTGGCTTGGGGCTATGCGCGCGGCGCGGACAGTCGCGGCGTGGATATCATCCAGAACTGCGAGGTTCTGGGGATGAAGATCGAGAATGGCCGCGTGCTGGGGGTGGAAAGCTCACGCGGGTTCATTGGCGCGAAAAAGGTCGGTGTGGCGGTGGCGGGGTCTTCCTCCAAGGTGATGGCCGGGGCAGGGATGCGCCTGCCGATGGAAAGCCATGTGCTGCAAGCCTTTGTTTCCGAAGGGCTGAAGCCGTTGATCGACGGTGTGATGACCTATGGCGCCGGGCATTTCTACGTCAGCCAGTCCGACAAGGGCGGCTTAGTGTTTGGCGGCGATATCGACGGCTATAACTCTTACGCCCAACGCGGCAACCTGCCGGTGGTCGAGGATGTCGCCGAAGGGGGCATGTCGCTGATGCCGATGATCGGTCGCGCCCGCCTGCTGCGGATGTGGGGCGGCATTATGGATATGTCGATGGATGGCTCGCCGATCATCGACAAGACCCATATCGACGGGCTCTATTTCAACGGCGGCTGGTGCTATGGCGGCTTCAAGGCGACGCCCGCCAGCGGCTTTGTTTTCGCGCATCTGCTGGCCAAAGATACCCCGCACAGCACCGCCACCGCCTACCGTTTTGATCGTTTCGCCAAGGGCCTGATGATCGACGAAAAGGGCCAAGGCGCCCAACCGAACCTGCATTAAGAGGCCGATATGATCATCAATCATCCCCTGCTCGGCCCGCGCGATTCACAAGAGTTCGTCTATCTCGGCGATGCCGCCCTGATCCATCGACCCGATGGCATGGCTGAGGGTGCCTTGGATAAGTTCATTGATTACACCTACTTGCGGGACAACCCCGCCGGGACACACCGCGAGCTCTGGTATCACGAACAGGGCGATCGCAGCTGGCTGGTCGTCACCCGCAACACCGTCAGCCATGAAATTACCGCCGTAGAATTGGCCCGCGACGTGGCCCGTACAGAAGGCCGCAGCAAATGAGCCGTATTTCCGGCGGTCAGATCGACCGCAGCAAAACCCTGCGCTTCAGCTTTGATGGTGTGTCCTACAACGGCCATCCCGGCGACACTCTGGCCTCGGCGCTGCTTGCCAACAACGTCCGCCTGATGGGCCGCAGCTTCAAATATCACCGCCCGCGTGGGGTGATTTCGGCAGGCTCGGAAGAACCCAACGCGATTGTCGAACTGCGCACCGGCGCGCGGCAAGAACCCAACACCCGCGCCACGGTGATTGAGCTGTTCGATGGTCTCAGCGCGCAAAGCCAGAACCGCTGGCCAAGCCTGAAATTCGACGCGATGGCGATCAACGACCGCCTGTCGCCGTTCTTTGCTGCTGGTTTTTACTACAAAACCTTCATGTGGCCGGCTGCGTTCTGGGAAAAGATATACGAACCGATCATCCGCCGTGCCGCTGGTCTGGGTAGCTTGTCGAAACTGGACGACCCCGATGACTACGACAAAGGCTTCCTGCATTGCGACCTGCTGATCATCGGCGCGGGCCCCGCAGGCCTTTCCGCCGCCCTGACCGCAGGTCGGGCAGGCGCGCGGGTGATCTTGGCGGACGAAGATTTCCGCATGGGGGGCCGTCTGAACGCCGAAACGCTGGAAATCGCTGGAGCGGCAGGAGCCGACTGGGCAGCGAAAACCGTGCTTGAACTGGCCACCCTGCCTAACGTCCGCCTGATGACCCGCACCACCGTCATGGGCGCGTTCGATCACGGCATCTATGGTGCGGTGGAGCGTGTCTCCGACCACCTCGCAACGCCGCTTCCCGGCAAACCCCGCCAAATCCTGTGGCGCATCTACACCCAGCGCGCGATCCTCGCCGCCGGAGCCACCGAGCGCCCGATTGCCTTCGAGAACAACGACCGCCCCGGCATCATGCTCGCGGGTGCCTTGCGTGCCTATGCCAACCGCTGGGGCGTGGCTGTGGGCGAGAAAGTGGCGGTGTTCACCAACAACGACGACGGGTTGCGCACAGTGGGCGATCTGAAAGCCAAGGGGCTCGATGTCGCCGTGATTGACGCTCGCAAAGGCGATGAAGTCATTGATTCCGCTGGTCGCCTTGGCTTGAAATCTATCACCGTGCGTCGCGCCAATGGCCAAACCGAAACCCTGCAAGTCAGCGCCCTTGGCGTCTCGGGTGGCTGGAACCCGAACCTTAACATCGCCTCAAACCACCGGGGTCGCCCGATTTGGGATGATCAAATCGCGGCCTTCATTCCCGCGCCGGAAAGCATCGCGGGCCTCACCTGTGTGGGTGCTGCGGCCGGTGCGTTCTCGACCCATGCCGCCCTCACCACCGGGGCGACCCATGCGATTGCCGCCCTCGCCGATCTGGGCATCACGGCCACTGCCGATATCCCGCAAGCCGAAGACGCCCCCCTCAATCTGACCCCGGCATGGTATGTCCATTCCGGCAAAGGCCGCGCTTGGGTTGATCAGCAGAATGATGTGACGGTGAAGGATGTGAAGCTGGCGAAGCAAGAGGGCTTCATCTCGGTCGAACACCTGAAACGCTACACGACACTGGGCATGGCGACCGACCAAGGCAAGACCGGCAATGTGCTGGGCTTGGCCGTGATGGCCGAGCTGACCGGAAAAACCATCCCCGAAACCGGCACAACGATCTATCGCCCGCCCTACACGCCCGTGGCGATGGGCGCTTTGGGCGGCCGCGCGCGGGGCCATGATTTCAAACCTACCCGCCAAACCCCTAGCCACAAATGGGCCGCCGAGCAGGGGGCTATTTTCGTCGAAGTCGGCTACTGGCTGCGCACGCAATGGCTGCCGCGCCAAGGCGAGACCACTTGGCGGCAATCGGTCGACCGCGAAGTGCTGCAAACTCGCAAATCCGCCGGGATTTGCGACGTGACCACCTTGGGCAAGATCGACATTCAAGGCACCGATGCGGGCCTGTTCCTCGACCGGGTTTACGCCAACACCTTTGGCACTCTGGCCGTCGGCAAGGTCCGCTACGGGCTGATGCTGCGCGAAGATGGCATGGTGATGGACGATGGCACCACCGCGCGGATGGGGCAGAATGAATATGTGATGACAACCACCACCGCCAATGCGGTGCCAGTGTTCCGCCATCTGGAACACTGCCGCCAAGTGTTGTGGCCGGATCTGGATGTGCAACTGATCTCGACGACCGAGGCTTGGGCGCAGTATTCCGTCGCTGGCCCCAACGCACGGAAACTGCTGGAAAAACTGGTCGATCAGGATATCTCTGACGCCGCCTTCCCCTATATGGCTTGCGGGGCGATCACCGTGCAAGGCACCCGCGCGCGGCTGTTCCGTATCTCTTTCTCGGGCGAACTCGCCTATGAAATCGCGGTGCCGACCCGTTACGGCGACGCGATGATCCGGGCTTTGGTTGAGGCTGGGCGCGAGTTTGACGCAGTGGTCTATGGCACCGAAGCCCTCGGCGTGATGCGGGTGGAAAAGGGCCATGTCGCGGGGAATGAGCTGAACGGCCAATCCTCGGCGCTGAACATGGGCCTCGGCAAGATGGTGTCAAAAAAGAAAGACAGCATCGGCATGGTGCTGTCGCAGCGTGAGGGCATGAACATCCCGACCGGCTACCGTTTGGTCGGCGTAAAGCCCGTGAACCCCAGCGATGCCCTGACCGCAGGCGCGCATTTCCTGGCCAAAGGTGCGGAAGCGGTGGCCGCGAATGACGGCGGCTGGCTGACCTCGGTGGTCTATTCGCCGCATCTGGGCCATTCCATCGGCCTCGGCTACCTGAAATCCGGCGATACCCGCAAGGGCGAGCGGCTGCGCAGCGTCAACCTGCTGGCGAAAACCGATGTCGAGGTTGAGATCGTCAGCCCGCATTTCTTTGATCCTGAGGGAGAGCGTCTCCGTGGCTAATCCGTTGAAATCCCTCACGCCCTTGGGCCATGATGCACCCATCACCGAAACCATCGGCCCGGTGACGATCACCGAGAACACCGGCACGGCGCTGGCCTCGCTGGCGTCCCGCATGGGCTTTGAAGCCGAAGTTGCCTCCGCCGCGGCAGCCGCCAGCATCCCGCTGCCCGGCCCCGGTCGGAGCGACGCTGCCACCACCTATGCCACACTCTGGCTTGGCCCCGAGCAATGGATGATCGAGGCCCCCTTCGCCAGCCACGAGGACATTGTGGCGATCCTGAAACCGATCTTCGGCGAGTCGGCTTCGATCACCGAGCAAACCGACGCCTGGGTGCGCTTTGATCTGACAGCCCCCGATCTGCCCGCGCTGTTTGAACGGCTGTGCAACTACGATCTGCGTAAAGCCGGGGCAGGGGCCACCACCCGCACCATCATCGACCATCTGGGCTGCTACGTTATCCGTCGCGCCGACACCGAAGTCAGTATCCTCGGCCCGCGCTCCTCGGCGCACAGCCTGCACCATGCGCTGACCACAGCCGCCAAAGCCACCTTCTAGGCTTTCACATTGGCATAAATACTCCACGGGGTTTGCCATTGGTTCGAGAGACCAATGGCATAGGGGGTGTGAAACCCCCAACGGCTGGCGACAAGCCTAATCGTTCGGCGGCATTGCCCCTGCCAGCCCGCGCAACCCAACCAACCGCCGCCGCTCATCGTTCGGATTGACCCCAAACGCCTCGGCATAATGCTTGGTCATCGGGGTCGAACTGGCATAGCCCACCGACTGCGCAATCTCGCGGATGCTTTGCGTCGAATACAAAACCCGCTGCCGGGCTTTGCGCAGCCGCATAAGGCGGTAGTATTTCAGCGGGCTTTGCCCGGTCGCCTGCTTGAAACAACGCTCCAGATGCCGCTCTGACATCGCCAAAGCTTCCGCCACGTCAGCGATCTGCAACGGGTCTTCGATATGCTCGGCAAAGATCTGGATCGCCGCGCGCACGGTATCGGGCAGCAGATCATCGGTGCCGCCTTGTTTTTGCACCGGCACCTTCTGCGCCGCATCTTCGGTGCGCACGAACGGATGCTGGAACCAGCAGGCCACCTCGGTCATCGTATCGCGGCCCAAGCGTTCCTCGATCAGCCGCAGCATCAGATCAAACACCGCGCCTGCCCCCGAGGCGGTATAGCGCCGCCGATCCCGCAGGATCACCGCTTGCGACGCAATAGTGTCGGGAAACTCGGTCTTGAACGCCGCCTCATAGCACCAATGCACCGACACCGCATGCCGCTCCATCACCCCAGACCGCACCAACGGGAAAATCCCACCCGAAAACCCGCCCAGCACCACGCCCGATCGATCCAGCCAGCGCACCTGCGCATTGCCACGTTTGGGGTTTTGAAACTGCGAAGTCGGGGCCGACAGAAAGAACAAATAGTCCAACCCCACCGCATCGGCCAGCGTCACATCCGGGTCAAACCGCACCTCTGCGGAGGACCGGATCGGGCTTGCCGCCTCACCAATCAGCTTCCAGGCAAATTCTTTCCGCCCAGTGATCTCATTCGCGGCCCGCAAAGGCTCGATCGCCGAGGTCAGACAGGCCATAGGAAAGCCGGGGAACAGCAAAAACCCCAAAGTCGCGGCGGTATCTCGGTGGATATTCATCGTCGGGGATTTTCTGTTGAGTGGGATTGTGTTTCACGGTAGTAAACAAGGGCAACAGTGACCCCAGACAGAGCCGGTTTCATGGATATCGACACGGACGAACCCAACCTGCCACGCGCCAAACCGGCGTTTGACCAAGACCCGCACCGCGTGCGCGAGCTGTCCGAGCGCAATCTGGAAATGGCCATTGGCCGCTCTGTCCGCGCCTTCCGCCGCGCCCAAGGCATGACGGTGGCCGATTTGGCAGGCGTCACCGGGCTGTCCATCGGCATGCTCTCAAAAATCGAAAACGGCATCACATCGCCCTCGCTGACCACTTTGCAAATCCTGTCACACGCGTTTTCCACCCCGGTCACCTCGTTCTTTCGTGGCTTTGAAGAGCGGCGCGAAGTGCAGCACGTCAAGGCCGGCGATCACATTGAAATCGAGCGGCGCGGCACCCGTGCCGGTCACCAATACCACTTGCTCGGCCATATCGGATCGAACGATTCCGGCGTGCTGGTGGAACCCTACCTGATCACCCTGACCACCGAATCCGACACATTCCCCGCCTTCCAGCACGACGGTATCGAGCTTTTGTATATGCTGGAGGGGGAGGTCGAATACCGTCATGGTGATCAGCTTTTCCATCTGAAACCGGGGGATAGTCTGTTCTTTGACGCCGATGCCCAACACGGGCCAGAGGTTCTGGTGAAACTTCCGGCCCGCTATCTTTCGGTGATTTCCTACAAGCAGGCCTGAAGCGGGGCATGCCTAGTCGGGCTATTCTGCGCCAAACCCCGGTGAGGTCGGTGCCCCATCGTCAAACTGCGCCAGGTAGTCCAGCATCAAGGGCTTGTTGCGGATAAAGCCCTTATAGGTCGCCAACTCGTCCGGGATGTCCCGCACCACCCGATGCAAGCGGCGCGCCCATTTCGGCACCGTCACCAATTCCTCAAACCGGATCAGATAACAGCGGATCGGGAACACGATGGCGTTCGATCTTGGCAAGCGGTGCAAGGTCTGCAACTCCACCCGCAGATGCTGACGGTGGCCGATGGTGTCCGGCGTCATCGTGGTCTTCGACGGCCCCCATTTCGGATAATTCTCGGGCGAGGTGTCCAGCAGCGGATCCACCGTCATCGTCCAGTTGAATCGCCGCACCGGAGCGCCATGTTGCAGCTTCAGCAGAAACTTTAGCGCGCGGTCAAAGATATTCATCTGATGCGCCAAGGGCACCGGGGCGTGCCATTGCTTGAAGCTCATGCCGATATCGAAATCCAGTGACCAATCGGCCTGCGTCGTCACCATGCCCGCCTCAATCCACAGATCATCATCCCGCTGATCTTGCAGGGTAAAATCGCCCTGCGTTTGCCGGGTGATATACTCCATAGGGCCATAGGGCAGGGTAGAGGCATCCATGAAGGTAAAGCGCTGCTCGATCTGCAACGGCTTGTTGATCCAGTGCCACTGGTTGCCATCCTTGTGCAACTCGAACCAGTGCGGATAGTCCTGCGCCTTGCTCTCCATGATCAGTTCCAGCAAATCCCAACCCGCCAGTTCCATATGCGGCAGCGTCTGGCAGCGCAGCGGATCTTCCGCCAGCACCTGCGCACGATCCCGCATCTCGGCCACATAATGCTCGTCGACATCGAACATATGCTCAAACACCGAGCCCACCGGGCCCGGCACATGCGGCTCCATATTCACCGAATACATGTAACTGTCTTCGGGGAACGGAAACGGAAAGCGCTTGATCGCTTTCGCCGAGTTCTTGAACGTATAGTCGCCCCGAAAGGTTTCGTCGTTGAAATCCAGTGACATAGGCTCCCCCCTATCGGTCGAGGATCAGGGCAGCGCCCCGAAACCGCGATACGCATGGCATGATCTTGGTTTGGCTGGCCTTTTGCTCATCGGTGAGCCAGTGATCGTTGTGCTCGATGTGGCCGTCACAGCGCAAAACCTCGGTTTCGCATTGCCCGCAAGCACCACCGCGGCAAAGATAAGGCGCTTCCACCCCCGCCGCCTCAATCGCCTCCAGCAGCGACTGGTTCGGCTGCACGGTGATGCTTTTGCCCGAGGCCGCAAGCTGCACGTCAAAGGCAATGCCAACCGGCGGGGCGAGGAATTCTTCCGAATGCACCGCCAGTGCAGGCCAACCCATCGCCGCCGCCGTGGCCTTGACCCAGGCAATCATGCCCTTCGGTCCGCAAACATAGATATGCGTGCCAAGCGGTTGCGATTTCAGCAGGGTTTTCAGGTCAATCTGCTGTTTATGTTCATCATAATAGACATGCACGCGCGGGCCGTAGTGGTCCTGCAAATGCTCGACATAGGCCCCCAAGGCAGGTGAGCGCACCGAATAATGTAGCTCGAACCGCCCACCCATCGCCTCGACCTGCGCCATCTGTGCGACAAACGGCGTGATGCCAATGCCACCCGCGATCATCAGATGCTTTTTCGCACGGGCATCCAGCGGGAACAGGTTGACGGGCTGGCTCAGCACCATCTCCATCCCCGGCCGCACATGGCTGTGCATGTAAAGCGAACCACCGCGCCCGGCCTCGTCCCGGCGCACCGAGATTTCATAGCCCATCGTGTCGGCAGGATGGCTCATCAGCGAATAGGGGTTCATCCGGCGGGTGCCGTGATCGTCCATTTCCACGACCACATGCGAGCCACCCGAGAACACCGGCATCGCCGCCCCATCGCGGCGCACGAAGCGGAAGCGTTTGATCAGGTCGTTGACCTCAACCACCTCGGCCACAACAACCGGGATTTTCGGCGCGCCGACACTCATTTGAACTTCTCCACCGAAGCCGGAACGTCTCCGGGGTCTTCCGCATCTATATTCACGCCCTGAAACGCCGCGAGCCTGCGCGAGAAGTGGTCGCGCACGAACAGGCTTAACCCGCAATGACTACAGACAAACGGATCGAGCGTCACATTCTCGGTGACACCCTTGCAATGCACGCATTGCACCCGCCGCGCGAGGCTTCCGCGATGCTCTTGCTGCACCGCCTCATAAGGCAGCCCCGCCGCTTGCGCGAGCGCTGCCACCTGCGCCATCAGCCCTTCAGTGCCAGCAGTGTAGATCTGCAAACCCATATGCGCGTCGGCCAGAACCTTGGCCAACCGCGACTGCGCCGCCGCAAAACTTGGGGACCGATGAAACTGCGCCACGCCCAAGGCCTGCAAGGCGGTGGTCTTGTCGCAGCCATTCGCCCCCGGCATGTAGATGATGTGGCTGACGGGTTTCATCGCCGCCGCCTCAGGCTTGGCAAACAGATCGCAGATCGCCTCCGCGCCCTCACCATCGGCGACAAACAAATGCGCCGACCCGATAGCAGGGGTCAGCACGCCATAAACCGGGCGGCTGGTGATGGAAGGCTCGAACATCGTCTGCGTCATAGTTCCGTTATTCCTTGAACGATCTGCTCTGCACGATTTCATCTTGGTCTAAATATCCCCGCCGGAGGCTCCTGTCGCCACTGCGGGAAGCCTCCGGCGGGAATATTTAAGCCAGTCTGAAAGCCTTAGCCCTTCGCCGTCCGCCGCTTTTTATCAACGTCAAAGAACGGCATGGAATGCGTCGTGGCAGCGATCTCGCCATGCGTGCTGCAATTCACCACCAGCTTGGTGCCATTGTTGGCGCAATCGACGGGCAGGCGGGCGATGGCGATGGTCCAGTCGTTCAGCGGCGAATACATTGCCTGCGTCACCACGCCGACCTTGTCCTTGTCCTTGCCCTTGAACACCGGAGCATCATTGCCGGGCACGTTCTTGCCTTCCAGCTTCAGTCCCCAGATTTTGAAACGTTCCTTACCCTTCAGACGGTAATGCTCCTCCGCCCCCCGGAAGCCGACCTTGCCGGGCGAGACGGTGAAATCGAGGCCAAGCTCCCACAGAGTATCGCCGGGGCCTTCGTTCTCGAACGGATACATTTCCGAGTTATCGAACGGGAAGAACAGCAGATAGCTTTCGGTCCGCAGCATATCCAGGGTGGTAAACCGGCAGGGAATGATCCCCATGCTCGCGCCTTCCTCCAGAATGCGGTCCCAGATCATCGGTGCATCCTGCCCGCGGCAGAAAATCTCATAGCCGCGCTCGCCGGTATAGCCCGTGCGCGAGATCATCACCGGCTTGCCGAACAGGCTGGTCTGCATCTGTGAGAAATACGCGAGATCCCGGATCCCCGGCACATGCTGCGCCAGATAATCCACCGCCAGCGGCCCTTGCAGCGACAGATCATGCAGGTTGTCGTCAAACCGCACCGAGACATCGCGCCCCGCTGCCGCCATCGTCAACTGCTCAAAGCCCTGGCCCGATCCATGCACCACCATGAAGGCATTCGGCCCGGTGCGGTAAATCACGCAGTCATCGACGAACTTGCCAGCATCGTTCAGCATCGCGGCATAAACCGAGCGCCCCGGCATCAGCTTTTCCATGTTCCGCGTCGTGGCGCGTTCAATCACATGCGATGCACCGTGTCCGGTGATATGCACCTTCTTCAGCCCCGACACGTCCATCAACCCGGCCTTGGTGCGGATCGCCATATACTCGGCGTCCGGGTCGCCCTTCTCATAAGACCAAGCCGTGCCCATGCCGGACCAGTCTTCCAGATTGGACCCCAATGCGCGGTGACGGTCTGCGAGCGTGGAGAATCGCCAGGAATTTGTCATGTAGCCCCCCTAGAGCGGTTATATTTGCTGGCAACAGTCTGCGATTAGCCCAAGCCAAAATCAACCTTCTTGTGCAAAATTATTTCCTGACAGGGAATTTTTTCGACCTTTTCTTGCGTGCGAGGCCGGAAACACAAACGGGCGGCCCGAAGACCGCCCGTTTGCCTAAAACATCAGCAGTCTTACGCTGGCAGCACGAAGAACCAGTTCGACCACAGCACCACCGCCGCGCCTGCGACCAGCGCCAGATACGGCAGCATTCCGGCGCGTCTTGGCCCCAGATCGCCGTGATCGCTCAGACCCAGATCCTCCATCGCTTCCTTCGGGAAATGGCCCTTGTCCTGCACATAATGCCGGAACCAGAACACCGGCAGAATGAACGAGGCAAACACCAGCCCCGACCACAACGCGTTCTCATAACCCCAGACCTTCGCACCCGCGCCGAGGAACACCGCGTTCACGAACGCCAGCACGGTGTTGACGCCCAGCAGCCAGTTCGGCGCTTTCCAAGGACGGTTCAGATGCGGGCTGTCGATGCGGTGAATCCAGCCTGCGTTCAGGTTCAGGAAGTTGAACAGGATGTAGCCGACGTTGGAAATCGCCAACACATAGAAATAGCCACCGACATCCGAGGCCAGCGCCAGCAGGATCACGTTAAAGCCGAAGTCCGTCCACATCGCCCCAACAGGCGCGCCATGCGCGTTGGTTTTGACCAGATATTTCGGCAACCAGCCATCGCGCGACCCCTGATACAGCGTCCGCGAAGACCCAGCCATCGCCGTCATGATCGCCAGAAACAGTGCGAGGATCATCAAGATCACAAAGATCTGGATGAAGATCGGGTTGGAACCCACCATCGCGCCCAATGCGGCCGCAATCCCGGTGCCATCGACAATCCCGGTTTCCAGCATGCCGCCCAAGCCGTAAACGCCTTGGAACGAGAACGGGATCAAGAAGAAGAACACGATGCAGAGCAGGCCCGAGTAGAAGATCGCCCGGAACGTATCGCGCTTGGGGTCTTTCAACTCAGCCGTATAGCAGACTGCAGTTTCAAAGCCGTAGGTCGACCACGCCGCAATATACATACCGCCGAGAAACAGCGTCCAGCCGCCAACATTCCACTCACCATTGACGCCCGAATAGGCCGCCGTTGGTGGCACAATGCCAGTGACGTTCATCGTGTTGATGTCGCCGTTGATGATCGGGATCAGACCGACCAGCAGCAAAGGCACCAACACCACCACCGCCAGCACCTTTTGGGCGCTTGCCGTGGCCGCAATACCGCGATGCTGGATCGCCAGCATGATCAGCATCAGCACAACCCCGATCACGAAGGTCGAGTTGAAGTGCAAGGTGCCAAGGCCGGGGACGTTCAGCGCGTAAGCCTCCCACACCCGGAACGCCGGGGTCAGGGCTGCAACGCCGTCCGCCGAAGCCACAGCGGTGATCGCATCCGCAGGCGTGGTGCCCGCGTTGGCTGCGATATAGGCCACCACGCTTTCGGTGGTTTCGGTATAGTTGGCAATATTGGCTGCAATCCATTCCACCACTTGCGGCGCTGTTTCCAGCGGGATCGGGAACAGAGCGTTCAGGATATAGCCCGCCGCGATGGCGCAACCCAAGGACAGCACGGGCGACCATGCAAACCAGTTACACCACACCGACAACGGCGCGATCAGCTTGGAGTAGCGCAGCCACGCGGTCGCACCATACACGCTCGTGCCGCCGGATTTGTTGCCGAACATCCCGGCCATTTCGGCATAGGTGAAGCTTTGCGAAAAGCCCATGATCATCGACAGCATCCAGACGACGAAAGCGGCTTGTCCGGCCACCCCCGCGATACCGCCGATGGAAAACAGCACAAGGGGCGGCACCCCTGCGGCGACCCAGAAGGCGCCCTTCCAATTCAGCGTGCGATGCAGATCGCCCGCTTTGCTTTCTGTAGACATGAAGTGTTCCTTTGTCCCTGTTGCTGCCCGGCCTTGCTGTGGCCGGATCGTTTGGTTGTGCGGATCGGTCGCGTTAGATTGCGTCACATTGAAGCGGAGCAGGCCAAGCGCAAAGCGATTTTTCACCTACGAGGAATAATTTTTAACTTTTGATCCGATATGGATTTGATTTTCCGAGTCTCTCCCACAAATTTTGCCACAAAATCGGGCGATCAGCCCAGTTTGCTCAACTTGCCTTGCTATGCCGCCAAACCTCGAATCGGATACGGGCGGTCTTGTAGGCATCCATCATCGCCAGCGCCCAGACGAACAAACCGCCCGCCAGTTTGCCGACCAGTGACACCTCGGGGCTTGCGGTTTTCAGGGTGAACGCGCCCAAAAGCACGATGAAGAACACAAAGGTCAGCCCGCGGATCGGCTGGCGGTTCAGCACTTGGCCAGATCCCGGCAGGATCGTCGCGGCGGCCAGCACCAGATGCGGGTTTAGCGGTTTGCTCATGACAACTCCTTCAGATCATCGCGCAACGCCAGCAGGGCATTCAGCAGCGGTTCCAGCAGGGCAGGGGCCAGCGGTGCTTTGCCCATCTCCGAGTCGCGAAACGCCAGATAGCGGGTGCGGTCGGCTTCCTCGGCCAGCCAGACAAGGCGCAGACCTTTGGGCGAGATCACCAGCTCTTTCAGCAAATCCGCATCCAGCCCCTCCAGATGCTTCAGCACCAGTTCGGCAGGCGGCGCATTACCCGGCGCATCGCTGCGAATGGCGCAATCTTCGGGAAACCCCGCAGGCGTGGCAATCTGCACCGCCAAATCGCGAAAATTGCTGAACGGCTCCACTCCACGCGGGCGCAGCATAATGTCAAGGGTGGCGCGGGCAGGGGTGGGTTCCGCCAGCGTCACCAGCAGCCAAAGCGCGGGCAATTTGCGGTAGGTCAGCGTATCCGGCACCACTTGCAGATCAAACAGCGCGCCTTGATAGCGGCCCGACAGACGTGGAAATCCGGTTGGTGCGGTGGCCAAAATCGGCTCTGCAAACAGCGCTTCCACCTCTGCGAAATACCGCCCGCGCACCGCAAACCGCTTGGCGCTCTGCCCGCGCAACCGCGCAGCAATGCCAAACCCAATCGCAATCACCAAAGCCCAGATCAGAAATTTCATGCGTTGTCCCAAAAATGATCCGGCCCGCCGTTCAAGGCGGGCCGGAGCGTTTCAATATCCGCGCGGACGCGGCCACGGCATGGTGAACTGATCGGCACGTTTGACGAACCGATAGCGCCAGAAGTGGAACCACAGGCTTACCACGATATAAAACCCGATCATCGCAATCAGCTGCGTGCCATAGCCCAAGAACACCGCGAAATACGTCACCGAACACAAAGCCATCAGCGAGATCGCCGGCAGCGGGTGCAACGGATGCTCATAGCCGCGTTTGATCGTATCCAAAGGCCATTTCTTACGGAACATGATCATGTTGATCGGCATGAACGTATAGCCGAGCAGCCCCGACAGGATCGAGAAGGTGATTACCTGATCCAAAGGTGCGCCCAAAGCGAAGATCAGCGCAATCGGCACCAGAAAGATGATCGCGCGGTAGGGCGTCCGGTACACCGGATGCACCGCGCCAAACCATGCGGGCAGATAATGGTCGCGGCCCATCGAGAACCAAGCGCGCGACGCATCATTGATACAGCCATTGGCACTTGCCAAAGTCGCGAACAACGTCCCGATCCCCAGCAGCCAGACCAAAGCCGACGATCCAGAAATTTGCGCCGCCGAGAACAATGGCGCCACTGCCCCATTCACCCCGTCACCCAAGTATTCCCACGGCATCAGCCCCGAACAGACATACCACGTCAACGTCGCCGCAATCAGCAGCGTCATGATCCCCGCCAAGGTGCCAAACGGCAAGGACCGCGCGGGCGAGCGCACTTCCTCTGCCGCCTGCGTCGTCCCTTCGATCCCAAGATAATACCAAAGACCAAAGTGCATCGCCGCCAAGATCCCCAACCAGCCGTAAGGCAGACTTGCCTGACCGCTCATCAGATCCTTGTGCAGCATCTCTCCCGCCCCCAACAAAGGCGAGGTGGCGAGGAAAATCGTGATGATCGCCACAAACGCAATCGCGGTGATCACAAGGTTGAACGTCAGCGTCGCGAGCACGCCGCGGTAGTTCAGCCATGCCAGAAACATGATCGCCAGCACAATGAACGGCCGTTGATCGAGGCCACCCTCATGGCCCGTCATGCCCGCAACCGTATCCACCAGAAACCCAAGGGTGATCGCGTTGCCAGCCTCCAGCATCGTATAGGCGAACACCAGATACAGCCCGACGTTGAACGCCATCAGCGGCCCGATGATATGCTTGGCCTGAGTATACTGGCCCCCAGCCGCCGCCACCGTCGAGGTCACCTCGCTGTCAATCATCGCCACGCAGGAATACAGGATCCCCGCGAACCAGCAGGCGATCAGTGCGGCATAAGCCCCGCCCTTACCCACCGCAAAGTTCCAGCCCATATACTCGCCGACCAGAACGATGCCGACGCCAAGCGCCCAGACATGCGCTGGCCCCAGCACCCGCAAAAGCCCCATCGACTGGCCATGTGCGGTATGGTCCACGTCCATATCAGAATGTGCCATCCTCAGCCCTCCAGCCGATGTTTTTCGGTCATCGCTTCCAGCTCGCCTTCACGCGACGAGGTCAGCATCTCTTCCGAATAGGTGGTGTCGATCTTGATCCAGTCGATCACGATCAGCAGCCCGAATAGCGCCGACAGGCCCCAGGCGCCGTATTCGATGTAATTCCAGGTATCCATCATGCGCCCCTATTTCTCGCCAAATTTCTCAGCGATCACTTCGCGATATTCGATGTCGGAGAACCGGATCATCATCACGAAATAGCCGACGATCACCACGACCATCACCGCCAGCGAAACCCAGCTGAAACTGTAGTCATAGCGCGCGGTGATGATGTCATGCGCCGAGGCCGCATCGGGAAACCCCAGCTTGTTCCACTGTGCCACCATCACCGGGTTCTGCCCCAGACTTTCCCAAGTCGGGTTTTCCACCGGAACCGGCAGCTTGGCTGATCCCGCCAGCCCCAGCCACAACGGCACGAACAGCGCGCCAACCGACAGCACCACCAGCACGATCACGTCGATAATCTGGCCCAATTTGCTTTGAACGGGGGGGATATAGCGTGCCATCTATTTCCCCTTCGCAGCTTTGGCCGCATCCATGAACTGGATGTCCAAGCCATACATAAAGTCGCGGTCCTCGCGGTAATGCCGCAGCATCGCCATGATGGCCGCCGTGTTATAGATCAGCACCAAAGCACCGCCGATCAGCAGCATCACCCGTGCGCCACCCGAGGGCGCCAGATCCCAGGTGCCATAGGCCACAAAGCCAATCGCCAGCCAAAGGCCGATGACAAAGGACCACGCAATCCGCGTGTCACTTCGATGCATCGCCTCGATCCGTGTGTTCAGATCAGACAAGATTACCTCCCAAGGCCCCCTCCACCTGACCGCGCCTAGGGCCATAGCGCGGCAGTCGCAGCGGGTTATTGTCCCGCTTGATTTCCCAGATGATTTCTCTGCGTGAATTTTATTTTCTGACAGGAAACACCCCCTGCGACATTCTGTCAAAGGATTTGATGAGAAATTAGGCGAAATGAAAATCATTACCCACGGTGAAAAAAAGTTTCTTCACAGTTGACGGATTATTTTGCCGTGATAGCGTAACGCCATATCCACACGACAAGGAGTCGTCGCCATGTGCGGAATCGTCGGGCTTTTCCTGAAAGACCCCAAATTACAGCCTCAGTTGGGCGCAATGCTGACTGACATGCTGATCACCATGACCGACCGCGGCCCCGACAGCGCCGGAATCGCCATCTATTCTCAAGGCAAAGTTGGCCACGGCAAGTTGACCGTGCAGTCGGCGACCCCCGAGATTGATTTCAAAAACCTCGACGCCGATCTGAAAGATGCGCTGGGCACCCCGGTGCTGATGCTGGTGAAATCCACCCACGCGGTGCTGGAAGTCCCCGCAGGCCAGTTGGATGCGGCACGTTCGGCCTTGGCAAAAATCCGCCCCGGCATGAAGATCATGTCATCTGGCGAAGGCATTGAAATCTACAAAGAAGTCGGCCTGCCGAAAGACGTCGCTGCCCGTTTTGAGGTTGCCAAAATGCACGGCACCCACGGCATCGGCCACACCCGCATGGCCACCGAATCCGCGGTGACAACGATGGGCGCACACCCGTTTTCGACCGGCCCGGATCAGTGCTTGGTCCACAACGGCTCGCTTTCGAACCATAACGGTGTGCGGCGCGAGCTGAAACGCCTTGGCATGACGTTCGAGACCGAAAACGACACCGAAGTTGGTGCTGCCTTCGTCAGCCACAAGCTGCAACAGGGTGAAACCTTGGGCCAAGCTTTGGAAGCGACCCTCACCGATCTTGACGGTTTCTTCACCTTCGTCGTCGGCACCAAAGACGGCTTCGGCGTGGTGCGCGATCCGATCGCCTGCAAACCCGCCGTGATGGCCGAAACCGACCAATACGTCGCCTTCGGTTCCGAATACCGCGCCCTCGTCAACCTGCCGGGCATCGAATCCGCCCGCGTATGGGAGCCCGAGCCCGCCACCGTTTACTTCTGGGAACGCTGAACATGCAGACTTTCGACCTTGAAGCGCAGGGCCTGCGCGCGCTGAACCAGACCCTTCACAACCTGAAGGGCCAGACCAACGAAACCTCGTGGGAGGTGGTAAACCCGAAAGGCAGCCACGCCATCGCCGTCGGCGTTGATGCCCCGGTAGACATCACCGTGCGCGGCTCGACCGGCTACTACTGCGCCGGGATGAACAAGCAAGCGACGATCCGTGTGAAAGGCTCGGCTGGCCCCGGCGTGGCAGAGAATATGATGAGCGGCACCGTGATCATCGACGGCGACGCCAGCCAATACGCAGGCGCGACAGGTCGCGGTGGCCTGTTGGTGATCAAAGGCAACGCGGCGTCGCGCTGCGGCATCTCGATGAAAGGCATCGACATCGTTGTGCATGGCAACATCGGCCACATGTCGTGCTTCATGGCGCAATCCGGCAACATCCTTGTGCTGGGTGACGCAGGCGACGCGCTGGGCGACTCACTCTACGAGGCGCATCTGTTCGTGCGCGGCACCGTCAAATCCCTCGGCACCGACTGCATCGAGAAGGAAATGCGCCCGGAACACCTCGCGATCATTGCTGATCTCTTGAAGCGCGGCGAAGCCGAACATTTGGCAAAACCCAGCGATTTCAAACGCTACGGCTCCGCCCGCAAACTCTACACATTCAACATCGACAACGCGTCGTCGTACTGAGGCATATATGAGCGATTTTCCCCATACCCCGCCGAAGCAAAGCTGGACCTATTCCAACGACGTGAACGCCGAAATCCGCCGCGCCGCAGCCACCGGCATTTACGACATCCGTGGTGGCGGATCGAAACGCAAACTGCCGCATTTCGATGACCTGCTGTTCCTTGGCGCGTCTATCAGCCGCTACCCGCTCGAAGGCTACCGCGAGAAATGCGCCACCGACGTCTGGCTCGGCACCCGCTATGCCAAGAAACCGATCCACCTCGACATCCCTGTCACCATCGCAGGCATGTCGTTCGGCGCGCTCTCTGGCCCCGCCAAAGAAGCCCTGGGCCGTGGCGCATCCGCCGCTGGCACCTCCACCACCACCGGTGACGGTGGCATGACCGAAGAAGAACGCGGCCACTCCAACACTCTCGTTTACCAATACCTGCCAAGCCGCTACGGCATGAACCCCGACGATCTCCGCCGCGCCGATGCGATCGAAGTCGTCGTCGGCCAGGGCGCCAAACCCGGCGGCGGCGGTATGCTGCTGGGTCAGAAAATCTCGGACCGCGTCGCCATGATGCGCAACCTGCCCAAAGGCATCGACCAGCGCTCTGCCTGCCGCCACCCCGACTGGACCGGCCCCGATGATCTGGAAATCAAGATCATGGAGATCCGCGAGATCACCGATTGGGAAAAACCGATCTACGTCAAGATCGGCGGCGCGCGCCCCTACTATGACACCGCCCTCGCCGTCAAAGCTGGCGCGGATGTGGTGGTCTTGGACGGGATGCAAGGCGGCACCGCAGCCACGCAAGATGTGTTCATCGAAAACGTCGGTATGCCGATCCTCGCCTGTATCCCGCTGGCGGTGAAGGCGCTGCAAGACCTCGGCATGCACCGCAAAGTGCAACTGATCGTCTCGGGTGGCATCCGCACCGGCGCTGACGTCGCTAAAGCGATGGCCTTGGGCGCTGATGCCGTCGCCATCGGCACCGCCGCGCTGATCGCTTTGGGCGACAACGATCCCCGCTTTGAGGCCGAATACAACAAACTCGGCACCACCGCAGGCGCTTATGATGACTGGCACGAGGGTAAAGACCCCGCAGGCATCACCACGCAAGACCCCGAGCTTTTCAACCGTTTCGACCCCATCCTCGGTGGCCGCCGCCTGAAAAACTACCTCAAGGTGATGACGCTGGAAGCCCAGACCATCGCGCGGGCTTGCGGCAAGAACCATCTGCACAACCTGGAACCCGAAGACCTCTGCGCGCTGACCATCGAAGGCGCGGCTATGGCTGGCGTCCCCTTGGCAGGCACCAGCTGGATCCCCGGCAAGAACGGTTTCTAACCTATTGGCGGGTCTGACAAATCAGGCCCGCTTCAAACATAAAGACGACAGGGAGTGACCAGATGGTCCAAGATCTAGCCGCCTACGCCAAGGAAAAAGGCGTTAAATACTTCATGATCAGCTACACCGATCTGTTCGGTGCGCAGCGCGCCAAACTGGTGCCGGCGCAAGCGATCAACGATATGGCCGTCGATGGCGCAGGTTTCGCCGGTTTTGCCACTTGGCTCGATTTGACCGCCGCGCATCCCGATATGATGGCCGTGCCGGATGCCTCTTCCGTCATCCAACTGCCGTGGAAAAAAGAAGTCGCATGGCTCGCCTCGAACTGCGTGATGGAGGGCAAACCCGTCGCCCAAGCCCCGCGCAACGTGCTGCGCAAACTGGTGGACGAGGCCGCGAAAGAAGGCCTGCGCGTCAAAACCGGGGTGGAGCCGGAATTCTTCCTGCTGACCCCGGAAGGCGACAAGATCGCCGATCCCTATGATAATGCAGAGAAACCTTGCTACGACCAGCAAGCCATGATGCGCCAGTATGATGTGATCGCCGAAGTTTGCGATTATATGCTGGAACTCGGCTGGGAGGCCTACCAGAACGACCACGAAGACGCGACTGGCCAGTATGAGATGAACTGGAAGTATGACGACGTCTTGCAAACCGCCGACAAGCACAGCTTCTTCAAATTCATGATGAAATCGGTGGCCGAAAAACACGGCTTGCGTTGCACGTTCATGCCGAAACCGTTCAAGGGCCTGACGGGGTCTGGCTGCCACGCCCATATCTCGGTCTGGGATCTGGCAGGCAAAAAGAACGTGTTCTCCGATGACTCCAAGGAACTTGGCCTGTCGGACCGGGGCCGCAACTTCCTCGGCGGCATCATGAAACATGCCTCTGCCTTGGCTGCGATCTGCAACCCGACCGTCAACAGCTACAAACGCATCAACGCCCCGCGCACCTCGTCCGGTGCGACTTGGGCGCCGAACACGGTGACGTGGACAGGCAACAACCGCACCCACATGGTCCGCGTTCCCGGCCCCGGTCGCTTTGAATTGCGTCTGCCCGATGGCGCAGCGAACCCCTACCTGATGCAAGCCGTGATCCTCGCCGCAGGCCTCGACGGCGTGCGCACCAAAGCCGACCCCGGCCCGCGCTATGACATTGATATGTACACCCAAGGTCAAACGGTGACCGGTGCGCCGAAGCTGCCGCTGAACCTGCTCGATGCCCTGCGCGACTACGACAAAGACACCACGCTGAAGGCTGCAATGGGCGAAGAATTCTCCGCCGCCTATCTGAAACTCAAGGCCAAAGAGTGGGACAGCTACGTCAGCCATTTCTCGAAATGGGAACACGAAAACACGCTGGATATCTAACCAAACCAATGGGAGTGCCGGGCATCCACCCCGCCACTCCCTAAACAATTTCATCTTGGCCCAAATATCCCCGCCGGAGGCTCCCCCTGCGGCCCCTAGCGTCGGATTTCCATGAAAATCCTGATCTTCCAACACCTCGCCTGTGAAACCGCCGGGATCTTCACCGAACTCTGGATCAATGACGGCCACAGCCTCCACGTCATAGCCCTCGACGAAGGCGACCAAATCCCAGCCTTGGACACTTACGATCTACTGGCCGTCATGGGCGGCCCGATGGATGTCTGGCAAGAAGCCGAACACCCGTGGCTGATCCCGGAAAAAGCCGCGATCAAACATTGGGTCCAAACCCTCAACCGGCCCTATTTCGGTATCTGCCTCGGCCACCAACTGCTTGCCGTCGCCTTGGGCGGCGAAGCCTACCCAATGCAAACCCCTGAAGTCGACCTGACCCAGATCACCCAAACCGGGGCAGGGCGCTCTGATCCGATCTTCGCCCAGCTTCCCGCTAAGATGACCACCCTGCAATGGCACGGTGTCGAAGTGACAACCCTACCGCCCGACACCGTCGTGCTGGCCTCCAACCCCGCCTGCGCCGTGCAAGCCATGCGGGTGGGGCGTCATGCTTACGGCGTGCAATACCACTTGGAAATCCTGCCCTCCACCGTCGCCGATTGGCAGGCCATCCCCGCCTACCGCACCGCGCTACATGCAGCGATTGGGGCAGAAGCCGCCGAGGAACTAGAGTCAAAAGTGGCCCCGCACCTGCCCGAATTCCGCAGAATTGCCAAGCAGATCAATGCGGGATTGAAGACGCTGGTGGGCAGCGATGCAAACGCGAAACATGACCCGAAAGAGCGGATGCGTTAATTTTCTCTGAACGCCGCCTCGTAATCCCCTGAATACAAAAACAATTAAAAAGGTCCCGAGTTGGGACCAGCAAAAAAGGCCCCGGAAATTCCGAGGCCTTTTCCAAATTCAGTTACGCAGGTAAGCTTCCAGACTATCCTCCAAAGCATCCTTCCAAGGCGTGTGATGCACCGGAGCCATCGACCCCGTAATCACCGACCGATAAGCATGGTTGCGGAAGGTCATGATCCCTGCTTTCTTGTGGTCCTTCCACTCAAAGAACGCCTCGCAAGCCCCATCCACATCAAAGCTGGGATAATCAGTCTCGGCGATCAGTTCCTTCACATAATCGCCCTGATAGTGGATCGCATCATGCGCGTCCTCGCCCGCATCCTCCCGCGCCACCCGGTCCACCACGTCAGCCTGCAACACCGCCTTATCCGCCGGCACTGCAATCCGGTCCATGATCACATCGCGCACCCACCAAGCCTGCGCGTCAAACATGTTGAAGGTGAACCACTGGTCCTGCATGCCCACATAGAACAGCCTCGGATTGTTGACCCAAACCACCCCTTTATACAGATCCGCCGCTGCCAGCCGGTTGGCCGTTTTCAAGCGCAGATCATCGGGCAGGAACGGGAAGTGATGCTTATAGCCGGTGCACAGAATGATCGCATCGACCCGCTTGCTGGTGCCGTCCTTAAAGTAAGCGGTCGTCTCATCCACCCGCTCCAACGCCGGAACTTCGACGAAATTCTCCGGCCAATCATAGCCCAAAGGCGCATTCCGATAGGCCACGGTGATCGACTTCGCGCCGTATTTCCAGCATTGTGAGCCGATATCTTCCGCCGAATAGCTGGAGCCCAGCAGCAGGATATCCTTGCCGTTGAACTCCATCGCATCGCGGAAATCATGAGCGTGCAGCACCCGACCGCCGAATTTATCGAACCCCGGATATTCCGGAACGTTCGGGGTCGAGAAATGCCCCGACGCCACGATGACGTTGTCGAACTCCTCCTCATACATCCGGTCGGTTTTCATATCATGCGCGGTGACGGTGAAATTGCCCTTGGCTTCGTTGTATTTCACGAACCGCACCGGGGTCGAAAACCGGATCCAATCGCGCACACCCGCCTTCTTCACCCGGCCCTCGATATAGTCGAACAACACCGCGCGCGGGGGGTATGAGGCAATTTGCTTGCCGAAATGTTCTTCGAAGGAATAGTCGGCGAATTCAAGACCTTCCTTCGGACCGTTCGACCACAGATAGCGATACATCGAGCTGTGAACCGGCTCGCCATTCTCATCCAACCCGGTGCGCCACGTATAATTCCAAAGGCCCCCCCAGTTGGATTGCTTTTCAAAGCATACAATCTCGGGGATCTCGGCGCCCTTCATCTTGGCCGATTGAAAAGCCCGCAGTTGCGCCAGACCAGAAGGCCCCGCGCCGATCACTGCCACACGTTTTGCCATGTCTTCCTCCGAGTTGTTCGCGCCCGGTTCGGGCTGCATTCCTGTTGGAAAACAGGCTAGCGACACGGATGCGTCTATGTCAAATTATTTTCCTGCTGGGAAAAAGGTGATTGTAATGAATCTTTTGACTTGCCCGAAAAATCGGCACAGTTGCACCCGACAAAGGCCTTTTCACCGTTGACTGC
The DNA here is from genome assembly GCF_034376685.1 of Cypionkella sp. GTDB lineage: Bacteria > Pseudomonadota > Alphaproteobacteria > Rhodobacterales > Rhodobacteraceae > Cypionkella. The sequence continues at coordinate 23,688 of NZ_JAXMJJ010000072.1, read as the reverse complement.
TTGCGGCTAAGCTGGGGCGGACCCTTTGGAGAATGCTGGCAAATGTCCAAATTCAATCAACCGCTTGGCGGCAATGAGATGGCGCGTTTTGGCGGGCCGGCGACGATGATGCGGCTGCCGACGCAAGAGACGGCGGCCGGGTTGGATGTGGCCTTCATCGGCATCCCGATGGACATTGGCACCTCGAACCGCTCGGGCACACGGCACGGGCCGCGCCAAATCCGCGACGAGTCTCGGATGCTGCGGCCGTTCAATATGGCGACGGGGGCGGCGCCGTTTGATCATCTGCAAGTGGCCGATATTGGCGATGTGCCGATCAACACCTTTGATCTGAAAAAGTCGGTCGATATCATCACTGACTACTACAACGGCGTGCTGGCGCATGGTGCTTTGCCGCTGACTTTGGGCGGCGATCATACGCTGACCTGGCCGATTTTGCGTGCGATCAAAGCCAAACATGGCCCGGTTGCGCTGATCCATGTCGATGCCCATGCCGATGTCAACGACACGATGTTCGGCGAGAAAGTGGCGCATGGCTGCCCGTTCCGCCGCGCTTGGGAGGATGGCTGTTTGCAGAATGATAAGGTTTTTCAGATCGGCCTGCGCGGCACCGGATATAGCCTGGATGACTTCGATTGGGGCCGCAAGAATGGCTGGACCGTGGTGCAGGCCGAGGAATGCTGGCACAAATCGCTGAAGCCGTTGATGGCGGACATTCGGGCCAAGATTGGCGATGCGCCGGTCTATCTGAGTTATGACATCGACAGTCTGGATCCGGCCTTTGCGCCGGGCACAGGAACGGTCGAACCGGGTGGGTTGACGATCTGGCAAGGCCTTGAAATCGTGCGCGGATGTGCGGGACTGAATTTGGTCGGCGGCGATCTGGTAGAGGTCTCGCCGCCCTATGATCCATCGGGTAACACCGCGCTGATCGGGGCGAATTTGCTGTATGAAATGCTGTGTGTTTTGCCGGGGGTGCCGCAGGGGCGGCTGGTGGGCTAAAGCCCTTCAACCATTGTGATCATTACCTCAGCTGCCCCGTCGCGCTGCGCTTTGGCCGCTTGATATTCGGGGGACATGTAGCAGGCCCGCGCGGTTGCAAGGTCGGGGAATTCAATCACGACATGGCGGTCAAACTCTGCGCCTTCCGGGCAGTCGGAAGCGCCACCTCGGGCAAGAAATCTTGCGCCAAATCTGGCAAAAACCTCTGGCGCAAGCGACTGGTAGCCCTTGTAGCGGGCGGGATCGGTGGCGGTGACATGGGCGATCCAATAGGCGGGCATCACTTGGCCTCTTTCAACAGACGGTGGGCAATTTTCGCGGCTTCATCAAGGTGATTACAGACGGCTTGCGCGGCCCCATCGGGATCATTGGCAAGGATAGCCTCGCATATCCGCGCCATTCGCACCGGGCCAGAAACCCGGCGGTCGGTTGTTGCCAAAGTCATCGCGCGCAGACGGCTTATCCGGCCATTCAGCCGCTGCACGACCTCCCATGCGATATGATGACCTGCGGCCGTGAAGATCACTTCGTAGAAACGGGTGGTGGCGGCAATCAGGGCAGCGCTTTGATTGGCAGCGGATGCGGCTTCGATGGCGTGGGTGGCGGCTTGCAGATCGGCTTTCACCGTCGCGCTGGCTGTTTCTGCGCAGGCTGCGGCGGCGCTTTGCTCTAAAAGCTGTCTGATTTCATAGATTTGCTCGGCCTGCGCCCAATCCATCCGGGCCACCATCGGGCCTTTGTTCGGCATGATCTCGACCAAGCCTTCGGCCTCAAGATAGCGGATCGCTTCGCGCACGACGGAACGGCTGACGCCAAGCTGATCGCAAAGCGTGCGTTCGACCAGACGTTCGCCCGAGGCAAAGCGGCCTGACAGGATCGCACTGCGCATCCGCTCCAGCACGATTTCGCGCAGGGTTTGCGGCGGGTGGGTGATTTTCAGGTCATCAAGCTGGGTCATGGGCGGATTATAGCGAAAGGGACGCGTCATCGCAACTGGTTCTTGACATGTGGTCATATGGTATACCAACATACCATTAAAGAAATCCAGCGATTCTGAGGCCCCAATGCCAGCCGTTATCCGCAAGACCCTGTTGCACGTTGAAACCACACTGATCGAAGGTGGCAAGGCGGCCCCCGTGCCGTTGAAGCTGATTGCAGCGGCGGCGGTGGTGAAAAACCCGTGGGCCGGGATGGGGTTTGTCGAGAACCTGAAGCCTGCCATCCACGATGTTGCGCCTGATCTTGGTGCGTTGCTGACGGCGATGATTCTGGAGGCTGCCGGTTCGGGCGAGGTGATTGAGGCTTACGGCAAAGCGGCGATTGTCGGTCTGGATGGTGAGGTCGAACACGCCTCGGCGCTGATCCACACCTTGCGCTTCGGCAATCACTATCGCACCGCGGTCGGGGCGAAATCGTATCTGGCGTTTACCAACATCCGCGGCGGGGCCAATACCCCGGTGATGATCCCGCTGATGGATAAAAACGACGAAGGGCGGCGTTCGCATTACCTGACGATCCACTTTGCGATGCCGGATGCGCCTGCTGCTGATGAGATTGTGGTGGCGCTGGGGGCGTCTATTGGTGGCCGCCCACATCACCGGATTGGCGATCGCTATCAAGACCTTAAGGATCTGGGCCATGACGCTGCAAACCCTGCGGCTGTCTGACGGACAGCAGATCAGCTATCTGGAGGTTGGTCAGGGCGAGCCCTTGATCCTGCTGCACGGCGTTGGCATGTGTGCCGAGGCTTGGGGGCCGCAGATCGCGCATTTTGCCAAAACTAATCGGGTGATTGCGCTGGATATGCCGGGACACGGGCTCTCGGATCTGCTGCCGGGGCAGCCGGAATTAACCGATTATGTCGCTTGGGCAGCGAAAACTTTGCGGCAGTTGGGCTGTAGTTTTGTCAATGTCGCTGGCCATTCGATGGGGGCGCTGATTGCGGCGGGGCTGGCGGTGGATCATCCCGATCTGGTGCTGCGGCTGGCGGTTTTGAACGGAGTTTACCGCCGCACACCCGAGGCAAGGGCGGCGGTGCAGGCGCGGGCGGCCGCTTTGGCCAACGGCGCCAACGACATTGATGTGCCGCTGACGCGCTGGTTTTCCGATAGTGCCGCCGATCAGATCGTGCGGGCGCAAGTGGCGGGCTGGCTGAAAACCGTTAACCTGCAAGGCTATGCGGCGGCCTACCGCGCCTTTGCCAATGGCGACATGGCTTATGCCGAGGCTTGGCCGAAAATCCAGAGCCCTGCGCTGGTTCTGACGGCTTCGGGGGATGCGAACTCCACCCCGGCGATGGCAAAAGCCATGGCGAAGGCCGCGCCGATGGGGCAGGCTGTGGTGATTGAGGGCCACCGCCACATGGTCAATCTGACGGCTCCGGCGCAGGTGAATGCGGCGCTTGCCACATGGTTGGCGGTGCCGCTGCTCGCCGCGAAAAAGGGGATGCGTGCATGACACTGGAAAACCGCCGCCTACTGCGTGACGCTTTTGGCACCTTCATGACGGGTGTCACCGTTGTGACCACGCTGGATGAGGCGGGCGCGCCGATTGGCTTTACCGCGAATTCGTTTTCCTCGGTATCGCTCGACCCACCGTTGTTGCTGGTGTCCATCGCGAAAACTTCCAGCAATTATGCGCGGTTCATGGCCGCAAAAGGCTTTGCCATCAATATTTTGGCGGAAGGGCAAAAGGATGTCTCCAACACCTTCGCCAAGCCGGTCGAGGATCGGTTTTCTGCAGTGCAGTGGCAGGTTGGTCCACATGGCGCGCCCATTCTGCACGGCGTTTCGGCTTGGTTCGATTGCGCCACCTATCAAGTCGTTGATGCGGGCGACCACGCTATTCTGATCGGTCAGGTTGAGGCGTTTGAGGCTTCGGGCCAGTCGGGTTTGGGCTATTATCGTGGATCTTATTTTACCCCGGCGCAAGCGGGGGCGGCGCTGGCCAGCGGGCCTGCAGTGGTAGTCTCGGCCTTGATCGAACAAGAAGGCCGGGTGCTGTTGCAAGACGATGGGCGCGGCGGGCTGAGCCTTCCGACGGCGCGGGTTGGGACGAATGGCGCCACCGCCACCTTGCAGGCGCTGATCGAGGCTGCGGGCGTTCAGGCGGTGCCGGGTTTCATCTATTCAGTCTATGAAGATGTCGCCGCCGGTCAGCAGCACATTGCGTTTCTCTGCCCGAGCACCAGCGGCACGCCTGCGAAAGGCGGCTTTGTTGAGCTTGCGCCAAACGGCTTTGATGATGTGACCGATCCCGCCATGCGGATCATGCTGGAGCGTTTGGCCGATGAGGCCCGTGTCGGCGATTACGGCATTTATTTCGGAAATCAGAATGTGGGCCGGGTCGCTTCGGTCGCAAGTAAAACCTAAGGAAACATGCCATGAAATTCTCGTTGTTCGTGCATATGGAGCGGGTCAGCGCGGATGAACCGCAGCAGCGGCTGTATGAAGAAATGCTGGAACTGTGCCAGATTGCTGACGAAAACGGCATGCATGCGATCTGGACGGGCGAGCATCATGGCATGGATTTCACCATAGCACCGAACCCGTTTCTGAACCTTGTCGATCTGGCACGGCGCACCAAGAATGTGCGACTTGGCACTGGCAACGTGGTTGCCCCGTTCTGGCACCCGATCCGCTTGGCGGGCGAGGCTGCGATGGCGGATATCATCATGGATGGCCGGCTGGATTTGGGCGTCGCGCGCGGGGCCTACACGTTTGAATATGATCGTATGAGCCCCGGATTGGACGCCTGGACTGCGGGCCAGAAGATGCGTGAGCTGATCCCGGCGATCAAAGGCCTTTGGGCGGGCGACTATGAACACAACGGCGAGCACTGGCAGTTTCCGAAAACCACTTCGGCCCCGAAGCCGGTGCAGCAGCCGTTCCCGCCGATCTGGGTGGCGGCGCGTGACCCGAACTCGCATGATTTCGCCGTGGCCAATGGCTGCAATGTGCAGGTGACGCCGCTGCATCTGGGCGATGAAGAAGTGGTGAGCCTGATGGAGCGGTTTAACGCGGCTTGTGCTGCGCACCCGGAGGTGCCGCGTCCGAAGATCATGGTGCTGCGGCATACCTATGTGGCGGATAGTGAGGCGGATGCCGATCAGGGTGCGGAAGAATTGAACCTGTTTTACAACTACTTCGGCGCGTGGTTCCTGAACAAGCGTCCGATCTCGCAGGGCTTGATCCAGACTTTGACGCCCGAGGAAGTGGCTGCGCATCCGTTCTATTCGGCAGCGGCGATGCGGAAAAACAACATTGTTGGCCAGCCCGCCGAGGTGATCGCACGCATCAAAAGCTATCAGGATATGGGCTATGATGAATTCAGCCTGTGGATTGACAGCGGCATGAGTTTTGCGCGTAAAAAGGCGTCGCTGACGCGCTTTGTGCAGGACGTGATGCCGGCTTTCGCCTGATTGGCTTTCGACCGAGGAGATAAGATGCAGCGGTTCCAGCACTATATCGGCGGGGTTTTTGAAGATGGCGCGGTCAGCTTTGAAAGCCTTGATCCGGCGACGGGCCAGCCTTGGGCGGTGATGCCAGAGGCTTCGGCACAGGATGTTGGCCGTGCGGTCGATGCCGCTTGGGATGCGTTTTGCAGTCCTGCTTGGGCGGGGCTGACTGCCTCGGCACGCGGTAAGTTGTTGTATCGCTTGGCCGATCTGGTGCAGGCAGCCGCCCCTCGATTGGCGGCTTTGGAGACGCGGGATACCGGCAAGATCATCCGCGAAACCTCTGCCCAGATCGCCTATGTCGCGGAGTACTATCGCTATTATGCCGGGCTTGCTGACAAGATCGAGGGCGCGCATCTGCCGATCGACAAGCCGGATATGGAGGTCTGGCTGCGGCGCGAACCGATTGGCGTGGTGGCGGCGATTGTGCCGTGGAACAGCCAGTTGTTTCTGTCAGCGGTCAAGCTGGGGCCTGCACTGGCCGCAGGTTGCACGGTGGTTTTGAAGGCGTCCGAGGATGGCCCCGCGCCGATGTTGGAATTCGCGCGGCTGGTGCATGAAGCCGGTTTCCCGCCCGGCGTGGTGAATATTCTGACCGGAGGGCCAGCGGCAGGGGTGGCTTTGACGACGCATCTGAAAGTGGCGCATATCGCCTTTACCGGCGGGCCGGAAACCGCGCGGCATGTGGTGCGCGGTTCGGCCGAAAACCTCGCTTCGACCTCGTTGGAACTGGGCGGCAAGTCACCGTTCATCGTGTTTGAGGATGCCGATCTGGACTCAGCGGTGAATGCGCAGATCTCGGGGATTTTTGCCGCAACCGGGCAAAGCTGCGTGGCAGGTTCGCGGTTGATCATTCAGGCTTCGGTGAAAGAGGCTTTCCTTGCCAAGCTGAAGGCCAAAGCCGAGGCCATCCGCATCGCGGCACCCGACCTGATGACCACCGAAGTCGGCCCACTGTGCACCCAGCGCCAACGTGCGCGGATCGCTGATCTGGTGGCGCAAAGCTTGGGGCAGGGGGCCAAACTGGTGACGGGCGGCGTGGTGCCGGAGGGGCCGGGGTTTTACTACCCGCCGACGATCCTGGATTGCTCTGGCCTGCCAGATGCGGCGGGGTTACGGCAGGAATTCTTCGGCCCAGTATTGTCGGTGATCAGCTTTGAGACCGAGGCTGAAGCTTTGGCGCTGGCCAATGATACGGTTTACGGCCTTGCCTCGGGCGTGTTCACCCGCAGCCTGACGCGGGCGCATCGGATGATCCGGGGTATTCGGGCCGGGGTGGTTTGGGTGAACACCTATCGCGCGGTGTCGCCGATTGCGCCGTTTGGTGGCCACGGCATGTCGGGGCACGGCCGCGAGGGCGGCTTGGCGGCGGCGCTGGATTACACCACGGTCAAGACGGTGTGGCTGCGCACCTCGGATGATCCGATCCCCGATCCGTTTGTGATGCGTTAACGCGGGATCACCTTGGTGGGCCGCCCGGCGACATGCTCGGCGGCGGCGCGGGAAGCCGCAGCGCAGGCCTTTTTGAACGTCGTGCCCGCCACCATGCAGGCAGCGAGTGCGCCGATGAAGGCATCGCCTGCGCCGTGCGCACTAACGGCGGTGATCTTTTCGGCGGGGATGCTGAAATGCTCGTCCTCGGCACTCCAGGCCGCCAAGCCCAAGCTGCCTGCGGTGACGATCACACATTCAAACCGATCTGCGAGGGCTTTGGCCGCCTTCGCGGCGGCTTTCAGGCTGGTGACCGCGGCGGTGCCCATCATCTCGGCTTCCACGGCGTTGACCACCAGCACATCGACCAACCGCGCGAATTCCGCCGACAGCGGGCGGCTGGGGGCGGCGTTCAGCAAGGTGCGGATGCCCTGTGCGCGGGCGGTTTTGGCGGCGGCCAGATTGATCGCCTCTGGCACTTCGTTTTGCAGCACTAACAGGCCAACATCCTGCCAGAGCTCGGGGTTTTGCAGGGTATCTGTGGCGATCTGCAAATTCGCGCCTGACACAATCGTCGCAGCATAATCGCCGTTTGCGTCCACGATCGCCACGCTCATGCCTGATCCAACATCGTCGCAGGTGGCCACAAAGCGGTGATCTACGCCCGAAGTTTCCAGCCGTGCCCGCAGAAAGCGGCCGAAATCATCCGCCCCCACCGCCCCCAACAGCCGCGCAGCCGCTCCATGTGCCTGCGCCGAGACCGCCTGATTGCCACCCTTGCCGCCGAATTTCGGAAACCAGCGGCTGCCCACCGCGGTCTCGTCTTTGCGGGGCAAATGATCCGCCTCGACCATGATGTCATAGTGCAGGCTGCCGACAACAAGGACGGTGTTTCCGGTCAGGCGGGCGGGTTTGCGCATCTTGGCCTCACTGTCTGCGTTTCGATTGCACGGCTTGCATGGTGCGGTTCAGGTTTTGATCAGCGGTGGCGCGGTCTTTCTGGGCCGTGGCCACGAACAACGCATCCAGCAGGTTCAACTGTGCAATCCGCGCCGTGGCATTTTCCCCGAGCAGCGGCGAGTTCTGCGCCGTCGAGCACAGCACCACATCAACCATCCCGGCCAACGGGCTTTCGGCATAGTTGGTCACCGCAATAATCCGCGCGCCATTACGTCGTGCCAGGTCCACCGCATCCAGCACCGACGCCGTGGTGCCGGAATGCGAGAAAGCCACCACCACGTCCTGTGGGCCCAACAAGGCAGCCGACATCATCATCATATGGGCGTCATCGAACACACTCGCCCGGATGCCGATGCGCAGAAATTTATGCGCCACATCCCGCGCAATCTGGGCCGAGCCGCCAAGGCCGTAAAAATCGCGCTGCCCGGCGTGATGCAGGTAGTCAACGGCGCGCTCAAACGCGGCCAGATCGAGGATCGCGAAGGTTTCCTCCAGCGCCTGCATCGCGGTGCGAAAGACCTTTTGCACGATCTCGGAGGCGCTGTCTTGCGCGGAAATCTCAGAGTGCAGCGCGGCAGTGTCGGATTTGTAGTAATCGACAAGGCCCTGACGAAACGCGCGAAAACCCGCAAAACCCAGCTTTTTGGCAACCTTGACCACCATCGCATCTGACACAGCCGATTTCTCGGCCACTTCCCGCAGCGGGGTTGCGGCGTCAATATCCTTGCGTGCCAGAATATCGCCCGCGACCTTGGCTTCCAGCGGTGTCAGGCTGGGCAGTCTCATGCGAATTTGCGCGGCTACGGCTTTTGGGTCGTCCATATCTTCCCTTGCTTTTAACCTCACCCTCTTCACGCGTGGTGGGGAAGAGGGTATTTCGATGGTCGGTATTTTCAGCACAGAAATATACAATTTTGTGAAGTTTAACGCACCAGTGTTTGCCCGGCCAATGCAAGCCGTGCAATTTCCTGCGCGGCAATCGGGTCTTGCAGGCCCTGCGCATCGGTCAAGCGGTTGTCGCCCGCCATCACATCCACCGCTGCCAGCATCCGGCGCACGGTGCGGATGTTTGCGGCACATTCGGCCACCGGATCAAGGCCAGAGGCATCGGGGAAGGTGTCAAAATAGATCGCCCCATCAAAACCGCCACGCTTGACTTCGCGCAGCAGTTCCAGCGTTGCTTGCTCGTGCACCGCAGCCACCATCAGGCCATCGTCCCGCTTGGCGTAACCATCGTTCAGATGCAGGCCGAGCAAGCGGCTGTGGCGTTGGATCAACTGCGCCGCGAAGGCGGGTTGTTCGTCGGCATAAAGCGCATGGGCGAAGTCTATCGTGACACCAAGATTCGCAGCACCCACTTCCTTGATCGCAAGCAGTGTTGTCGCGGCATCAGGTAAAACACTGTAAGCCCTTGGTTCATTGGGCTTATACTCGATTGAAATCAGACAATCCGCATCATGCGCGGCCACTTCTGCAATGCCCGCGATCTCGTCTTGCCACAGCGCGGCATAGTCGCATTGGAAGGTGTAATCAAAGCCATCCTGCCCCAGCCACAGCGTCATCATCGGCGCGCCCATCGCGCGGGCCGCATCTATACCGCGCTTGGTCAGATCAATCGCCTCACGTCGCACCGCCCGGTCCGGGTTGGTGAAAGCGCCGCGCTTGAAGGCCGGGTTGGTGTAATAGCGCATCGCAAGCCCGCTGACCGAAAGGCCGCAATCTGCCACGACTTTGCCGATCTCTGACGGATCTGCCCCGACGTGATCGGGATAGTTCAGGTCAAGCTCGGTCAGGCCTGCAACCGTGGCGGCGCGCTGGATGATCTGCGTGAGCGAAGGCTTTTCCGCCAGATCCGGCCAGTATTCAGCCGCCCCTGATGCAAAGGAATTGATCCGTGTGGCGAAGCGGTTTCCAAGCATCTGATTCCTCCATGCTTTACAAATACTAAAAATATCATGAAGTGGCAAGCCAATCTGCGCGGCGTTGCAGGCTAAGCGAACGCCGTTCCCAGCGGATCCGCACCGCATCAGCGACTGTTGTGTTCAGGCAAGCGCGGGAAACTTGATGCGGATCAGCAGGCCGCGGCCTCCAGCCCCTGTCAGCAGTTGAATCTCGGCATCAAACAAAGCGGCGATTTCGGCGGTGATCGCCAGCCCCAGCCCAAAGCCGGTTTCCTGATCGTCCGACAACGCACGCGCAGGGGTGGGCGCACCCCGTTTGCGCAATATCGCGCGCTCGGTTTGCTCGGGTGACAGTCCGGGGCCATTGTCTTCAACCTCGACCACTACGGCTTGCTGGATGATCAGCACGCGCATCGTCACAACAGCGCCGCCGCCCGCATAGGCAATCGCGTTGGTCAGAAGGTTCTTCAGCAGTTCGGCCAACAGCACAGGCTCGGCCAGCGCTGTCGCTTCGGTCGCGCCTTCATAGCCAAGGTCGATGCGGTGGCTCAGCGCCAGCGGCACCATTTCGGCGGTCAGATCTTTGGCGACCGCGACGATGTTGACCCGTTGCAGCGTCGCGGCCCCGGTTGCGGCATCGACCCGCGCCAGCACCAAAAGCTGTGCCAACACCCGCTCGGCACGCTCCAGTGCGGTTTTCGCCTTGCCGGTCGCCACAGCGGTTTGCGCAGGCGTTGCACTGCGGTCAATCAGCGCCAGTTGCGTGCGCACGACGGCCAGCGGCGTGCGCAACTGATGGCTGGCATTGCCGGTGAAATGGCGCAGCGCTGCCAGCGCCGTATCCAGCCGCGTCATGAACGAGTTGATCGCCAGCACCAGCGCCTCGGCCTCTTGCGGCGTATCGGCTGTCACCGGGCGCAGATCGTCGGGCGAGCGTTCAGCGATGGCGGCGCCCAAGCGATCCAGCGGCCGCAACGCCAGCGTCACCGCGATCCAGACGATGCAGGCCACGCCAAGGATCAGCACCGCCAGCCGCAGGGCCGACCGCAGCAGGATTGCGCGAGCCAGTTCTGCCCGTGCCCGCGTCGATTCCGCCACCGTCACGCTGAACGGGATCGAGCTTGCGCCGGTCGAGACCTCGCGCATCAGCGTGGCGCTGCGGATGCCCACCGCACCATAAGCGCCGTCCGCAAAAGCCACCCCGCCCGGCGCAGCCGGGATCACCGCAAGATCCTCATATCCGGTCAGAAAGCTTCCGACCGGGCCATCAACCCGGTAAAACACCTGGTCCTGCGCGGTCGAGGTCAGCATCTCCAGCGAGGAATAGGGCACGTCGACCTCTAGTCCGCCGGATTCGTCCAGCGTCACCCGTTCGGCAATCGCCAGAGCCGAGCCGACCAGCACCCGGTCTGACACGCTTTGCGCCGTGCGCAGCGCTTCGCGCCAGGTGTCCATCAGCGCCACAAGGCCAAGCAGCGCCGTGGCCAGAAACAGCCAAAGCAGCAGACGGCGGCGCAGCGAATAGGGTTTCATCGGCTGTCCGGGGCTTTCTCGAGCAGATAGCCAATGCCGCGCACTGTCCGCAAACCCAAGCCATACGGCGCAATCCGGCGGCGCAGGCGTGAGATATACTGCTCAATCGCATTGTCCGACAGCATGTCATCCAGCGAAGTCAGCGACTGCACGATGGCTTCCTTTGTCACCACTTTGCCTGCACGGGTCAGCAGCAGTTCCAGCAAGGCACGCTCACGCGGCGGCAGGTCAAGCGGTTGATCTGCCGCTGAAAATTGCCGTGTTGTCAGATCCAGCGTCATGGCACCCAGCGTCACGGTGGCAGAGCGCAGCCCGGCCTGACGCCGCAAAAGCGAGCGCACGCGGGCTTCAAATTCGCGCACATCGAAGGGTTTGGCCATGTAATCATCCGCGCCCAGATCAAGGCCCCGCACCCGATCTTCGGCCGCCCCACGCGCGGTCAGGATCATCACCGCCGCCGCATTGGACCGCGCCCGCATTGCGCGCAGCAGCGACAACCCATCCATCTGCGGCAGGTTCAGATCAAGGATCACCAGATCAAACTGTTCCACCGCCACCAGCGCTTCGGCGGATGCGCCGTCGTGGACGCAATCCACCGCATAGCCCGACGAGGTCAAAAGCGTCACCAGCGCTTCTGCCAAGGGCAGATCATCTTCCACAACCAGCAAGCGCATCCCGAACCTCCTCCGGTGGCTCAAGCTAGGCTGAAACCCTGCAGTTGTGAACGCCAGTTGCATCGGGCAGACTGAAATGATGCGAATACTTCATGGTTTAGCCCTTGCGAGCGCTGTCATGACTGGCCCCGTCTGGGGCGAGGTGGTGGATTATCCGGCCCTGCACGGCGCTGCCGACTCGGAACTGGTGATTTACTCGACACTGGATAACCGGTTGGCGGTCTCGCTGATCGCAGCGTTTCAGGCCGGGCATCCGGGGGTGTCGGTGCGCTATGAAGACCTGCTTGCGGGTGAGATTTCCGCGCGGGTGATCGCCGAGACCCAAGCCGGTCAGCCGACCGCGGATTTTGTGTTCTCGTCTGCGATGGATATGCAGATCAAGCTGGCCAATGATGGCTATGCGCAGCCGGTGGCAGTGCCCGCCGCGGGCAACTGGCCGGATTGGGCGAATTGGCAGGACACCGCCTTTGCGATGACCTTCGAGCCCGGCGTTCTGGTCTATCACAAGCCAAGCTTTCCGAATGGCCCGCCAACGTCGCGGCTGGAGCTGATGCAATGGCTGCGTCACGCCCCACCGGACTTGCAGGGCAAAATCGGCACCTATGATATCGAGCGATCCGCCGTGGGTTATCTGTTTCTGGCCCGCGATGCCGAGCATTTCCCTGATATCTGGTCGCTGCTGCGGGTGATGGCGGCGTCTGGGTTGCAGACTTTCCCGACCAGTCAGGACATCATCGACCGGGTGGCAGATGGCCGTTTGGTGTTGGGCTACAACATCTTAGGCTCTTATGCCGCTGATCAGGCCCGCAATGCCCCCGATCTGGGGCTGGTGCTGTTGCGTGACTTTACCGTGGTGGTGTCCCGCGTGGCGCTCGTGCCGCGCGCGGCGGCCTCGCCAGAGCTGGGGGCAGAGTTTCTGGGTTTCCTGATGAGCAGAGAGGGCCAGACCCTGCTTTCCGAAAAACTGCGGATGCCTGCTGTCAGTCTTGAGGTTTCCGGCGCCAACAGTGGCCGAGCCATGCAGGTGGCTTTGGGCGAGCAACTGCGACCCGTCTCGGTCAGTCCCGGCGTTCTGGTTTATCTCGATCAAGCCAAACGGCAGCGGTTGTTCCGATTGTGGCGTGCGGCTCTGGATATGAAGTAAAATTGTCAGCGAGTTGACAGGTTTGTGTGATGGAGTTCAACTCTGGGATGGCACGAGGAGGTGCCGCCCTAAGAAATCGGCACAAAATCCGTGCCTTGGGAGGAGAATCAGAATGAAACACACGCTTTTGGGCGCGTTCTTTGCAGCTGCTCTGGCCGTTCCGGCAGTGGCGGGCGACTACATGATCATCGCGCCGGCAGCGCCGGGTGGTGGCTGGGACAGCACCGCGCGGTCAATGCAAGAGGTGCTGCAGGCCGAAGGCATTTCCAGCTCGGTTCAGGTTCAGAACGTTCCCGGCGCGGGTGGCACCGTGGGTCTGGCGCAGTTCGCGTCCAGCACGTCGGGCGATCCCAGCCAGTTGATCGTCGGCGGCTATGTGATGGTCGGCGCGATCCTGACCAATGAATCGCCGGTCTCTCTGGCAGATGTGACCCCGATTGCGCGCCTGACCGGCGAAGCCGTTGGCATTGCCGTTTCGGCCTCGTCGCCTATTCAAGACATCAATCAGCTGGTTGAGATGATGAAGGCAGATCCGGGTTCGGTGTCTTGGGCTGGCGGTTCGGCTGGCGGGGTGGATCACATCACCGTCGGTCTGCTGGCCAAAGCCGCAGGCGTCGATCCGACCAAGATCAACTATGTCGCCTTCGCCGGTGGTGGTGAGGCTCTGGCCGCTATTCTTGGCAATCAAGTCACCGTTGGTATTTCGGGTGTGGGCGAGTTCCTGCCGCAGGTTGAAGCTGGCACGATGCGGATGCTGGCGGTGTCGACCGCTGAGAAATGGGCAGGCACCGATGCGCCGACCCTGAAAGAAGCGGGCTACGATGTGAATGTGCAAAACTGGCGCATGGTTGCCGCGGCACCGGGTCTGTCGGATGAGCAAAAGGCAGCTGTTACGGCGGATATCGACAAGATGGTGAATTCGGCTGGCTGGAAAACCATGCTGGAAACCAAGGGCTGGGCTGACACTTACCTGTCGGGCGCTGAGTTCGACGCGCAACTCGCAGCCGACGTCGAGTCAACCACGATTGTCCTGAAGGACATCGGTCTGGTGAAATGACCAAGGTTTATACCACAACCAAACGTCGCCCCGATGGGGCGGCGTTTATCGTGGCCGTAGGGTTGGCGGCCTTGGGTGCGTTGCTGATTTGGCAAGGTGCCATCATCCCGGACAAAGGCGGCTACGCGGGCATTGGCTCTGGCGATACGCCGATGTTCGTTGGCTGGGCTCTCGTCGCCTTGGGGCTGGCCCATCTGGTCAAGGCCGTTCAAGGCCGCGGAACGGCTGTGCCGCGTCAACAGGTCGTGCCGATCGCTTTCATCGTGGGCGGGCTGCTGTTGCAGTTGGTACTTTTGAAGCCACTTGGCTTTTCAATTGCCTCGGGGATTCTCTTTGCCATGACCGCCGCTGCTTTCGGCAAGCGCAATCTCGCCCTGACCCTGCCTGTGGGCATCGTCTTTGCCTTCCTGGTCTATGGCATCTTTGACCGGGTTTTGCAGTTGAACCTTCCGGGCGGTTTCCTGGAACATCTGATCTACGGAGGCTGACATGACCACGCTGGATTTTCTGCTGCACGGTTTGTCGATTGCGATGGATCCGATGATCCTGATGTATGCGCTGATCGGTGTGACGCTTGGCACGGCCGTGGGTGTGTTGCCCGGCATCGGCCCGGCACTGACGGTGGCGCTGTTGCTGCCAGTTACCTATGGCCTTGATCCGGCAGGGTCTTTGATCATGTTCGCGGGTATTTACTATGGCGGCATGTATGGCGGCTCGACCACCTCGATCCTGCTCAACACGCCCGGAGAAAGCGCGTCGATTGTGACGGCGCTTGAGGGTAACAAGATGGCGCGGGCAGGGCGCGGCGGGCCTGCTTTGGCGACAGCCGCCATCGGATCCTTCGTGGCCGGCTTGCTGGCGACCTTGGCACTGGCGTTTCTGGCCCCCCATATCGTCAAGCTGGCACTGATCTTTGGTCCGCGTGAATATTTCGCCTTGATGATGCTGGCCTTTGTCACCGTCTCGGCGGCATTTGGCGACAGTGCGCTGAAAGGACTGACCTCGCTGTTCGTCGGCCTGGCGCTGGCACTTGTTGGCATTGACGGGTTGACCGGGCAGGCGCGCCTTTCTTTCAATGTGCCGCAGTTGCTTGACGGGATTGAGGTGACCACCCTTGCCGTTGCGATGTTTGCCGTGGGCGAGGCGCTGTTCGTCGCGGCTCAGATTGGCGGCGCGGATGACAAGGTGCATGCGATCAAAGGCGCTGTCGCCATGACCCGCGAAGACTGGCGCCGTTCGTGGAAGCCGTGGCTGCGCGGCACGGCGATCGGCTTTCCCATCGGGGCGATGCCTGCGGGTGGCGCCGATATTGCCAGCTTTCTGTCCTATGGCGCGGAAAAGCGGTTCTCGGGCCATGCGGAAGAGTTCGGTAACGGCGCGATTGAAGGCGTGGCTGGGCCAGAAGCCGCAAACAACGCTGCGGCGGCCGGAACGTTGGTGCCTTTGCTAACGCTGGGCCTGCCCACGACAGCCACGGCGGCCATCATGTTGGCAGGCTTTCAGCAATTCGGTCTGCAACCGGGGCCGCTGCTGTTTGCCACCTCGCCCGATCTGGTGTGGGGTCTGATCGCCAGCCTGTTGATTGCCAATGTCATGCTTTTGGTGCTGAACCTGCCCTTGATCAGGCTGTGGGTCAAGCTGCTGACCATCCCGCGCCATTGGCTTTACGCCGGTATCCTGCTGTTCGCCACACTCGGCACCATCGGCATGAACCCGTCTCCGGTCGAGCTGGGTATGCTGCTGATCTTCGGCATCATGGGCTATTTGATGCGGCTGCACGGCTATCCGATTGCGCCAGTGGTGGTGGGCCTGATCCTTGGCCCGATGGCCGAACAGCAACTCCGCCGGGCGCTGGCGATTTCGCAAGGCGATTGGACAACGCTGGTCTCGACCCCGGTTTCCGCCGGTATCCTGCTGGTGACCTTCCTGGCACTTGTGGTTCCGCTGATCATGCGACTGCGCGGCAAGGGCGAGGTGCTGTCGCAAATCGCGGGTGCCGAGGATTAAGACAGGCAAAACGGGGCCGTGCCAACGCGGCCCCGCAAGCAAAGATCACTGCCGACTCTCTATCAATGTAGCAATGTTGCGTATCGACAGTGTGTACTTGCACCTAGTTATTCGGTCCCGGCATCTGGTGGATCGGATCGAGGATGAATCGGTCCGGCTTTGATATCCAGATTTTGCAGATGTATTCGTAGGACGTGAGTCCGTTCAGCGTCTTGAGTCTTCGGGCTAAGTTGCAGGCCGCGAGGAAGTCGGCATGATGCGTGCGCAGTTGGTCGTGGCTGTCGTAGTGGAAGCGCTTAACAGTCGGGTCCTTGATCGTCCGCTTCGGTTGCCCTCTCAGGGTTTGTCCGCAAACCATGAGAGGGATCCGTTCGGTCTGGCCGTTGATCCAGGGATGGTTGGGCTTCGTGAGGCGATGTTCGATCCCATTGGCCGCGCACATCATGGCGAAGCGTATCGGGCGGGGATAGATGGTGTTGCGGTTCCGCGGCTGCTCTGCGAACTGAATCCCATTATCCGTCAGAACCGTGTGGATCTGGCAGGGCACTGCCTCAAGCATGTGCTGGGGGAACTCCTAGGCGGTCTTTCTGTAAGCAGTTGCAACGATCTGAACAACGGCGAACTTGAACGCCCTGTCGATTCCGACGAACAGAAAGAGCTTGCCTTGGGGGGCTGCACTTCGGCGATGTCCCCTCTCTCGGTTTGCGGGCAAACCACGAGAGGGCAACGGATGTGGATGACCCCGATGGGGTAGTGCTCGAACTTCTGGCGCTTGGGCCTGTCGCCCTCGACATCCGGCAGCCGCGAGTTGCCATGTCGTTGAAAACAGCGATGCAGGACTGACAGCGTCAGACGCTGGATAGACGACTGCAGGGCATAAAGGCAATCGTCCAGTGGCAGCAGCGTGTGGCGCCGGAACGTGACGATCATAGCCTCTTCGACCTCGGTCAAAACCGCCGAGTGAGGTTCCGTCGGCTCGGTCTTCATATCCTCGACCGTCGCCCGCATTCGCCACTTTGACACCGTCTTAGGATTGATGCGCAGCTCCTGGCCCAGCTGCACAATGGATCGCTGTATTGCTGCTCTGAAGGCGTGCGTGGCCGTGGCTCTCCTATTGCAAACTTGCCCCATAGTGCTTGCTTCCATTTTGAGAAAGGGTCACACCAGCAAACCATGGGATCAAAACCTCTTGGTGAGGCAAACTATTGGGCAATAAATCGTCGGATCTCTAGCTTTTTAGACAGGTAAATTAAACCAATAGTTGTTTTGATGGCTAATACTGCATGCCTTGCAGCCCGTAAACATCCTGCTGCGCCGAGACTGAGTATTGTCGTTGGCTGCTCTGGCAAGCGTAAACTGTCCCCCAAGTGTGAATTTGGAGGACAGTTCTAGAAGTGTCGCTAAAGCGTCAAGCATGCAAAAAATTCGGATCAGAGCAGAAAGTCAGAAGCACTCAAACTGGGCACACCATTCACCATGATTTCAAAATCTGCAATGGTGTCGCCCGTCACATCTGCTTTCACAATGGTGCTTGATCCGACCACGGTGTACCAAACCGAATTGGCCTGTGCTATTGTCCCGCTGAACAAGAACTGATTGTTCACCCCGGTAGTCGCAGCGTTGGCATCGATTACGCGCAAATCAATATCATCTGCCCCCCTAGTGAAATTGAAGATGACGTCGCGATTGGCCCCGACGGCAGTTTGCGTCCGCGCGGTGAACTCAAACACATCTCCTGCCGCATCTACACCGCCGTACAGCAGGTCACGCCCGGCCCCACCGTTGAGGGTGTCCGCACCCAGACCCGTGCCAATGGTGTCATTGCCCAGTCCACCCGAAAGCTTATTGTCGCCGGAATTTCCGGTGATCCGATTTGACAGGATATTGCCTGTGCCGTTGATGTCGGACGTCCCAGTGAGGACCAATACTTCAATATTTCCTGCCAACACGTTGGAAATCGAGGATTGGACGGTATCGGTGCCCTCACCGGTTAGTTCCACAACTACATCTCCGGCTCCGAAGATATAGACGTCGTTGCCGATCCCGCCGTGAAGATGGTCTGCTCCCAGCCCGCCGACAATGGTGTCATTGCCGGCACCGCCGTACAAATAGTCTACCCCACCGTTGCCGCGCAAACTGTCATCGCCTGCAAACCCAGCAAGCACGTCACCAAAAGCAGAGCCGACAATCGTATCTTTGCCGTCCAGAGCCAGGTCGTAAAGGTCTTCTGCATTACCGCTTTGCACCAAGGCCAAGACTTGGCTTGCATCCAAATCAAGTTCCGAAATTATATTCTGAAGAGTTCCGTTGAAACGCGTTTCAAAACTATCAAGATCCCCGGAAACGCTGCCGAAACCGCCATAAGTGAAATCCCCCCGATAAATCCCGGTATTCAACCCGTCTACAATTGTTATTTCCGTGCTTGTAAAGCCTTGAAGCGACCAGTCCAAGATAGGTGGATTGATCATATCGAAAGCCGTGTAGGCTGTTACCTTTGCCATAAAAATTCCCCCCTATTTCAAGATCGACGATTCGGAAGCACCGACGATACCATCAGTATACCAGAGAACTCGATCAAGGGCATGGAATCCCGCAGCTAAGCTTCCAATTGGTAAAGCTTTACGGGGACCAGATGATTCCGTCTTTCTGATGATACAGCAATTTGCGATCGCTATCGTGCGACTTCGATCTTGCCGTTTGCGTCGCCAGCATATGATCTGCGCAGTGCTCGAAACTTGTTGTTTTCTTTCGGGAAAAATCACCGTTGGCCTTTTTGAAAAAGGCTTTCTCAAATTCGTTTGCAGCCGCAATGGCTTCAACGCGTGACTCCTCCTTCGATGACTTCACAACGTATCGACCCTCCAAGGGATCGCGCAATCGGATGAACCAATATGGGCTTCGCCCAGTCTGAAAAATAGACAGCCCTTGGCGCAAATGTTTGATCGACGTCGTCTTGTTCTTGGATTCGACCGCCATCTTGTCCGCCTAAAAGTGTAGAGCTGTGTACAACATGCCAAACCACACAGCTTCAGACAGCGAGCGACCATTTAATCGCGATAAATCAAGGATTTAAGTGGTGCCCGGAGACGGAATTGAACCGCCGACACGCGGATTTTCAATACGTGTGTCGTTTCGTCTGAAGCGATGAGAAAAATCAACCTGCCAAGTTGAAAAACACGCTATATCGTGAATTATGCGTATAATTTCAATGAACTACAGGTGTTGACTCGACTGCGTCAAGTAGGTCATTTTTCACAATGTTGCAATTTTGGGGATAAGGTCCAGCGACTGTTTGTGTCCCCAGCGTGTCCCCGTTATGTTGCGATGGCAGGCTGCAAGGAAATGAGATGGCCAAGATTGAGCTTACAGATCACTACATCAAACGGCTGTCGGTCGATGTTCGGACGGACATCGCGGATGCGCGCGAGCCAGGCTTGACCCTGCGGATTACTCCAAGCGGGTCGAAAAGCTGGGCGGTTCGGTGCCGATCAGCGGATGGAACTTCGCAGCGCGTCACGCTCGGCCAGTATCCCGACATATCGCTGAAAGATGCCCGCTCCAGAGCTGCTTTGGCGAAGGCCGATATTCGCGCTACTGAAGGTAACTTGAATCAGGTTCGTCGCGAGGCCGCGCTGGCCGGCTCTGCTGATCCAACGTTAGCCAAGTTGATTGAAGAGTATGAGAACGGCCCCGGCATGTTGAGAGTCACTTGGAAAAGGTCGAAGCGGAACATGCACTCTGAGTCTAGAAACCGGATTGGGACGGTCTTTGCCGCTCTGCTTGAGCGACGCGTGTCTGAGATCACAGATGATAATTTTTCCGATACAATGACCAACTATGAGCCCCTGTCAGGCGCTGAGAAAGCCAACGGACAAGTCTCTCGCGCGCGCGCAAACCTGATGGCCGTCCTGGATTGGTCCGCAGGCCGGGGTCGCTTCAGAACGGCAGGGAAACGAAGAAAGCCGACTTTAAAGGTGGCAGATCTTCGCGATACGCACGACCCTGCAGCAGACGACGAAACAATCACGGGTAAGCGTGACAGGGTCTTATCTGTTGATGAACTGCAATTGGTGTTACCACTCCTCAAGTATCCGGCGCCGCCCTCGTTGAGAATGCGTATGAAGTCTGATGAGGACGTGCGCCCGATAGCGCTGCGCTTCATCTTGCTGACCTCCGCGCGACTCAACGAAGTTGTTGTCGCGAAGTGGCGACACGTCGATTTCGACGCGCGAACCTGGCACAAACCAGTCGTCAAGTCGGTGCGTGGTGGGACGCGATCTCAGACTTTGCCGATTCCAGATGCCGCCCTTGAGCTTTTGACGTCGCTCCCTGGATATGCCGCGCGCGCTGATGATCCAGATCGCTTGGTTTTCCCGTCGTCGCACGGAACGGAGCTGGAAAACTGGGAGCGCATCACCGGGGCAATCAAGCGCGAAAGCCAGACCGCAAGTTGGCATCGGCACGATTTGCGCAGAACAAGTGCAACGATTATGCGTGCGATCGGCATCGATCTAAGCACCATTGATCGGATTCTTGGTCATAAAACCGCTTATCGACGCGAAGAAACAAGTCCCGCGCTTGATGCTTATCTGTCAGATATCGCACTCGACGACATCGCAGAAGATCCTCAGCGGTCGGCGCTTGAAAAGCTGGCGGATGTTTATAAGCGGATCGAGCTGAGGCCAGAAACACCTGTTGGCTAGGGTCCATGTGATGTCACAGGCCTTTTCCAATCAATGCAAGCTCAGTTTATCAGCTTTTTCGGGCGTAGTGGTGCGGCTCGTGGAGTTCACTCCGAGCTTGGGCCATTTCTGGATTAACGCCAATAACTTGAATCAAATGCTGATCGCTTACCACTATCGGTGGTGGGGGCGCCAGAACGGTCATCACCTCCGGGTCTCCACAGGGTCCGGCTCTTGGAAACGCAGTCACGCTGGACATGGATGCGATCGGGAGCTTCAAGGCCAGCTCGGTCCGCTGGCCCTCTCGCAGCAACTCGAAGTGTGGCAACCCGTTGCCTTCACCAGATGCCAGTCGTGTGATCTTCGAGAAATGCAACGAAGGCGCTGACCTTCGCGGGGATGAAGCGTCCCGAAGGATATACGGCGTGGACCTCTAAGGGCGCATAGGCGAACGAGGACATCACGCGAACCAGTTGCCCTTTTTTCAGAGCGTCATTTATCAATGGAAGTTGAGCACCGCCAATGCCGATACCCGCCACGAGAGCCTTCGTCAGGGTGAAAGCGTTATTGGCCATGAACGCGGTTCTGACCGGCACTGTGATGGGTCCGGATGGCCCAATCAATGGCATGGCATCGCCTTCTGGCGCTGCGTTGAACCGCACTTGTGAATGGGTGCCCAACGATAACTCATCCTCCGGACTTCCGTGCGCCGCTACATATTTAGGGGATGCGACGACGATGCGGCGCAGGGTGCCCAAACGCCGCGCCACAAGGCTGGATGATGCAAGCTTACCAAACCTGATAGCCACATCAACGGCTTGCGCATTCAAATCGACAAACCGGTCGTCCAGAACGAGATCGATGATAACCTGCGGATGTTGTTGCTGAAACGCGACGACCACATCGGCGATGTAGCTTTGCCCGACGCCAATCGGTGCCTGAATACGCAGCGCACCAGTCAGGGTCGCGCTGTGACCTGCCGCAACTTCGCCCGCCTCTGCAACGGCTTCAATGATCGCCCGCGCCTTGCGATAATAAAGCGACCCGGCCTCTGTCAGCGCCATTTGCCGGGTCGTGCGGCTTATCAGGCGCACGCGCAGATGCTGCTCCAAAGCTGTGATCTGCTGACTGATCGCAGGCTGTGAGACGTTCAGATCGCGTGCTGCTGCCGATAAGCTTCCAGCCTCGACCACACGCACGAACGTCACCATCGCCCGGAATACATCCATCCATAAGTCTTTCTTATATGTGATAGCAGACGGACCCATCTTCTGGCGTCACATCTAATATGTGAAGGATTTCTCCAGATGTTTCAATTCTGTTGGGAAGACATATGACGATTTCTAAAAAAGTGGCCCTTGTGGTCGGTGCAAACGGTGTGATCGGCGGCAACCTCATCAATCACTTGTTGACCATGGATGACTGGCAGATCATCGGCCTCTCACGACGTGGTGGCGTCTCAACTGATCGCGTCCGCCATGTCGCGGTCGATCTGCTGGACGTAGCGGATACGCGGTTGAAGCTGACACCGCTGACAGAGGTCACCCACATCTTCTATGCAGCCTATCAGGACCGGCCGTCGTGGTCCGAACTTGTGGCTCCGAATCTGGCCATGCTGACCAATGTGGTGGATGCCATCGTGCCCGCAGCGCCCGGATTGGCGCATATCAATCTCATGCAAGGTTACAAGGTCTACGGCGCGCATCTTGGTCCGTTCAAGACACCCGCCCGTGAAACCGATGCCAACCACATGCCACCAGAGTTCAACATCGATCAGCAGGACTTTCTCGAGCGTCGTCAGGTTGGCCAGCGTTGGTCATGGTCGGCGCTGCGGCCGTCGGTGGTGGTTGGAGTCGGCTTGGGGAATCCAATGAATCTGGCGATTGCCATCGCAATCTATGCCTCAATGTCAAAAGCGCTTGGACTGCCGCTGCGGTTTCCCGGCAAGCCGGGGGCCTATGACAGGTTGATGGAGATGACCGATGCTGGCCTGCTTGCCCGCGCAATGGTCTGGGCGGCGACGACTCCAGCCTGCGCAAATCAGGCGTTCAATATCACGAACGGTGATCTGTTTCGCTGGTCAGAGATGTGGCCCAAGATTGCGACTTTTTTCAAGCTGGAAGTCGCCCCGCCGCTGCCAATGTCGCTTTCCACAATCATGGCGGACAAGGGCGAGCTATGGGCCAATTTGGTTGCTACGCACGGACTGGACGATAATTCTTACCAAAGCGTGTCATCCTGGCCGTTCGCTGATGCGGTGTTCAGCTGGAACTATGACTTCTTCGCTGACGGCTCCAAGGCGCGGCGCTACGGCTTTCACGAGCATGTAGATACGGAAGAGATGTTCATGGCGGTCTTCGATGAGCTTAGAAGTCGCAAGATAATTCCAGCCCTCGTTTAGCCCACGCGCGCTATGAGGACGGCCAGCTATGGCGATGACAGTTTGACTGTCTGAGCGGCAGTGCTTCATCTTCCAAACCTGATTGACAGAACCTGCTAAGCGGCCACCATGGCTGGGTTCTTGCTACGATGCCAGCCGAGCGGCGGCTTTTGGGAACGCCGCGAAGCAGCATCCTGACTGGGGTGAGCATCTGCAAAGGGCCGAGTTTTTAGACCGTATCAAAGTAGCCCGCAGTTTCACGGTCCGGCAGACAACTGTGCGAGCGATGCCGAGCTTGATACTTGCATTGGTCATTCATTTCACGCGCTCAACCGGGCCTCTCGCATATCTCTACCGGGTGGCGTGCCGAACAAGCGGGCATAGTCGCGGGTGAATTGCGGCACGCTCTCATATCCGACGGCATGGGCGGCATGGCTGATCGCCGCGCCCTGCGCCAGCAT
>NZ_JAXMJJ010000071.1:0-5704 GCF_034376685.1 Cypionkella sp. | reverse complement strand
TTTGGTCACCATGGTCATGTGGTTCCAATTCCGCGGACTATTTGGCAAGAATGGTGATTGGCTGAACAATCTGATTGTCGAACGCCTGAGCGTTGTTCGCAAACGCATAAGCAAGCCCAAGGTGAACAAATGATGTGTCTGGTTGTGACCGCGAGGCACTGCTGCCCCTATGCTGGTGTGCGCCCGCATGGCTGAAAAGCGCCCCATTTCCGCAACAGCGCGGGGCGCACGCGCGGTGCCCATCCTGCCAATCCTGTTGCAGCGCCTCGCGGCCGAAGGATTGCGATATGGCGTGTACAAAAATGTCGCGCTGCTCGACCGGGCGGCGGTTGGTGCGATGGACTTCGATCTGATTGTCCACTCCGAAGACGCATCGAGTTTTCGCGCCATCATGATTGATCTTGGCGGGGTGCAGGCAAGCTGCAGCCGGCTCTATGACAATGCTGTGTCAGGCCGTGAAGACTGGTTCGTGCCGGATACCGCGGGCACGGCGCTGCATTTCGATGTTTCGTTCGGTTTGCGGATCGGCCCCAAATTCAACAAGCGCTATCTGGCTCTTGGCTTTGAAGACATCTCCGATTGGCAAAACCGGTTATTCGCTGATGCCCCCATACCGGTTGTGTCAGGTGTCGAGGCAGCGCGCATTGCCATCCTACGCTCCATCTTCTCCCTGTCATCGTTGACAATGAACGGTTGGGCAAGGTTGGACTGCGCCAGCGAGGCACTTCTTGCAGACTTGATACCTGTCGATGTCAAAACACAGGATTTTCATTACCGGCTCGCCGATCGTGAGATTGTTTGTCAGGTTCGCCGACAATCAGGCGGGTTCGCAATCCCAGGCAAAACCGTCCGCCAAATGCGTTCGGCGCTGCGATCTGGTGCAATGCCAAGCAGTATTTTAGCGCCATTGACTGACCTCGTTTTTCACGGGGTGCGCAAGGCGACCTTCGCTGTGCTGCGGCGTTTGAGCAGGCACGATCCCACTCGCAACGCTGCCAAGCGCAAATTGTCGCCGCGCGGAATTGTCGTCGCCTTGATAGGCCCGGATGGGGTCGGAAAGTCCACCCAAACTAGCCGGCTACAGGCAATGTTCGGAGAGAGGTTTCGCTGCGGAAGGGTCTATCTGGGATCCAACGACGGGGCCTGGATGGCATGGCGCGGACGCCTTCGTTCGGCCTTCGCCAGACTGCGCAGCGCGCGGTCGCAATCTGATGACCACGTCAGCCGCAGTGGCGGCGGCAAACTATCCTATCGCAAGGCATTTAGCCGGGCTGTCTGGCGGCTTGTTATTGCTGTTCAGCGCCGCGCAGCATTGCGCAAATGCCAGCAGCTTGCCGATCGCGGGGTGATCGTCATTGCTGATCGTTGGCCTCAAGATTTGCGACGCGGTTATCTGGACGGCCCATCGACGCCTCCACCAGAGGATATGAAACTGCCATCATGGCTATGGCGCATCGAAGATCGGCTCTACGCCGGGATGGCGAGGCATAGGCCGGACGTGACAATCCACCTCGATTGCGACTTTGCGACCTCGAACGGGCGCAAGCCTGGCGACATCAGCGAAGCGGCCTTCGAACTTCGCGTCGCGCTGATGCGCGAGATGCGCGAACGCGATGTTGATGTGAAAGTGGTTGACGCCCGTCAGGAAATCGATGCGGTAACGGCCGAATTATGGCGCTGGGTATGGTTTGCAATGAATTGGGCGCAAAAGCGCTAGGTAATTCACTGATCGCAAAGCTCGCGGGATCGCAGCGCTGATCAGCTAACCAGAAGAAACGCCGTGACCACCAAAGACCAAGCCGCCAGCGCCGCAGATATGATTAGGACCAACCGCGTTGAGCCTGCCCAGCGCCGGTCAGCGTCAACAAGTTCGACCGCCGACGCGCAGCCGTTCATGGAGTCTGATGTGGGATAGCTGTTGAGCCTGATCGAACTGAGTACACTCCTTTCAAGCGGAGTGTCGAAATTGCAGCCACCGACTGCCCCATCGCTCCAGATGACCTTGGCTGATGTGAGGCCAGCGCTAGGAAGATCAATTTCGATAACTTCCCCAACTTTAAGTTCAATGGGCACCTGAACTGACATGCCCGTCGACGAAATGGAGTTGATACAAGCATCAAAGCTGCTCGCCGCATCAGTTCCGACAGCAGGTAAACGGACAGCGTAACGCGGCGCATACCGCCTGTTGCTGGCTCCTTTTACCGGGTCGAGGGATCTGCTCTTGTTCATATTGTCATCACTTATGCGGCCGCATGGCGGTGCCCACTTTGCAATATTCTTCGCAAGCAACGGGATTGCACGGTCTGAATGGCTAGTGCGTGCACTCTATCTCCCAATAAAGAAAAATTGGTAAATCCTCTCTTGCGGTCCGGCGGGAGCGTGCGGCTGGTCGGCGTCAATCACTTGGGCTTTTCTGCCAATTGATTTCACACAGTTCAGAAACTCTCTAAGCTCGTCGAAGGAGGGAACGACAATGGCGCCATTCGACAGGCTTATCGCGGCGGCAACTATCAGGCGGTTGGTGATCGTCGCCCTGATCTGCGGGGGCATTCGCTATGGTGTGATGCCGCGCATTGGGGCCGAATTGTTGACGACCCCCGACGCCGGGCCGCTAGACCTGATGTTTGCCTATACCCCGGCTGCGGCATTTGCGAATATCGGTGCTTTTTCGGATTCCGCCCGCAGTTCCTACCGGATGTTTCTGGTGACGGCGGATATCGCCTATCCGATCAGCTATACGCTGCTGTTCGTCTGGGCGATTGCGCTTGTCACACGCACCACCCGGCTGGAACACGCCCGCTGGCCGTTCGCGCCGCCGCTGTTATTGTTCGGTTTCGACATTCTGGAAAATGCCACGGTTTTCATGCTTCTTAGCCTGCACCCGGATCAGCCGGTGGCGCTGGCCTGGCTGGCAAGCATCTTTACGACCCTGAAATGGTCGTTTGCAGGCGTGACAATGCTGGTGCTTGTCTATGCGTTGGGACTGCGCCTTCTGAAACAGGGCACACCGCCCGAAAGCCAATAGGCAGGAGAACCTTTCATGCCAAGCAACCGCTTGTTCCTTTACGCCACCGGTGCCGCCATGGCGGCGGCCGCCGCCCTTGCCCCCGCCGCGTCGAGCGCCAAGGGGCCGACCTATCACGCCGCCGAAGGGATGCCGTTTTCCGAAGCCGTGCAAGTGGGCGACATGCTGTATCTGTCGGGCCAGATCGGCGTTGCTCCGGGGGAAACAACGCTGGCGGCGGGCGGGATCGCGGGCGAAACCCGCCAGACCATGGACAATATCGGCGCGGTTTTGGCGCGGCATGGCCTAGGGTTTGATGATGTTGTCAAATGCACGGTGATGCTGGCCGACATGAATGATTGGCCAGCGTTCAACGCCGTCTATGTCGGCTATTTCAAACCGGATCGTTTGCCAGCCCGCAGCGCCTTTGGATCGACCGGCCTCGCCTATGGTGGGCGGGTTGAGCTGGAATGCTGGGCCTATAGCCCGCAAGCCAAAGCCCGGCGCTGAAATGACCTCAATACTCAAAAAATAAGGGTCGAAGCGCACAATGGCTTTGATGACAAAACGCAATTTTCTGATCGGCGGGGCGGTTGTCGTGGTTGGCGGGTTTGGCGCAGCCGCCTATCGGCTGAAACACCCCGCGCTGGTTCCTTTGGGTTACGATTTCACTGCTGACGAGCTGGCAACGGCGCGATCATTGCTGGAAAAATATCCGTCGATTGATGCCCATGCCCATCCGGGGAGAACCTTCGTTAGCGGAGCAGAGAATGTTTCGGGAATGTCGCGTGCGGCGGTCATATTGGGCTCCTTCGAAAGCCGCAGCATCGGCGATATGCAGGCCGGAGGGCTGACAGCGGCAGCCTTTGCCGCCGTCGCCGATTTTCAGGCGATCGGCTTTGTCGATGAAGGGCTCGCCGCGGTTCGCGAATTTGAACCCGGCGAAGCATGGGCCAGCTATCAGCGGCAAATCGCCAACTTGCAGCAGTTGGTGGACAGCGGGCTGGTCTATCCAGTCAGGTCGGTGAGTGATTTCGCCGCCGCGCGCAAAGCTGGCAAGCCCGGCGCGCTGTTCACGGTTGAAGGCGGGGATTTCCTCGAAGGCAGGGCCGATCGGGTGGCGCAATCTTATGCTGATGGCGTGCGATCCGTCACGCTGATGCATTACCGCACCAATGAACTGGGCGACATCATCACCGGCACGCCGGTTCACAATGGCATTACCCCCGCAGGCATCGCAGTGGTCAAGGCCATGAACGATGCCGGGATGCTGATTGACGTCGCCCACGCATCCGAAGGCACCGCTTTCGGGATTATCAAGGCTTCAACCCAGCCGGTCATGGCCAGCCATGTCCATATCCACCCGGCGAAGGCTGGCGGAATCGATCACCCCCGCTTTGTGTCACGCGATCTGGCGTCAGCCGTGGCCGAAACCGGCGGCGGTCTGCTGGGCGCGTGGCCGGCGGGGATCGGGATCACCGATCTGCGCGGATTCGTTACCCGAACGTTCGAATTGGTCGACGCGGTCGGCATCGACCACGTCTGCATGGGCACGGATATGGATGCCAATTACAAACCCGTGTTCGATACCTATGCCCGCCTGCCCCATTATGTGGCCGGATTGCTGCGCGGCGGGATGGGGGAGGATGACATCGCAAAACTGATCGGCGGCAACTTCCTGCGAATAATGGCCGCTGTTGAGCCCCGGCAATCCGTTTGAATAATTACTGCGCCTACATGATCGGCGGGGCGGCGGGGATCGGGGTGCCGGTCAGGATGGCGGTTTCCTGATTGGCGAGGATGCCGACCACCTGCGTCCACACCGCGACGTTCTGACGCAGCTGGGCCTTGTCGATCTTGTCGAGCGTGTCGTCGGGCGTGTGGTGCAAATCGAAATAGCGGGTGCCGTCCTGTTGCAGATCGACCAGCGCGCCCTTCTGGTCGCGCACGATGTTGAGATCGGCGCCGCCCGTGGCAACTTCGTTGCTGGTTGATACGCCAAACCGGGCGACCGCAGCAGCGATGCGTTTGTGCAAGGCGGGGTTGGTCTCACGGAAATTGCTGTCAAAGCGCCAGATCCGGTCGGCGCCGAAATCGCTCTCGATTCCAACAGCGATGCGCTCGTCCAGGTGCGCCTTGCTATAGGCTTGGCTGCCCCAGAGGCCGGTTTCCTCCGCGCCTGCCATCAAAATACGGATGGTGCGCAGGGGCTGGCCTGAATGTTTCACGTGAAACGCTGCCGCTGCGATGATCCCGCAACCCGCCCCGTCATCGAACGCGCCGGGCGCATTCCACCAGCTGTCGATATGGCACGCGAGCAGCACCGGCGGGAGCGACGGATTGCGTCCGACCACCTCAGCCACCACGTTGCCGCTTTGGGTCTGGCCGATCTGGCGCGGGTTCATTTCGAGCTTCATGGTGACGGGACGGCCCCCAGCGCGGGCAAACATCCGTTCAAGGTTCTCGGCATCGGGCAGGCTCAGCGCGCCTGCCGGGGTCGGCTTCACACCTTCAGGAAAGCTGGTGCCGCCGGTGTGCGGGTTGCGGTGGTAATCGGTGCCGACCGATTTGATGACGGTGGCAATCGCGCCCTTGCTTGCCGCGATCCCTGCGCCAACCCAGCGTGCCGGCCCGGCAAAGCCATAATGCGAGCCGTCCTGCGCGGGGCGCATCTGGTGGCTGATATAGGCGATCTTGCCT
>NZ_JAXMJJ010000070.1:0-11585 GCF_034376685.1 Cypionkella sp. | reverse complement strand
TTCTTTCAGTACCCTAGCCCGACGATAATGCACGGTGAAAATCTCACGATCCTGCGGCAGCGCATCGCCGCGCAGTTTGCCGCCAAGGATAAAGTGTTGTTCTTCCGGTAGAATATTCCACTTCAATCCCGATTGTTGGATCGCAAGCGGCAGGCTGATCTGATCAAGATAGGGTCGCTTGCCGGGCACATCCGGGTGCGCATCAAGGGTCTGTGCGACATCCATCCAGACCTGCGGAAAGCTGCGGCCATCGGGGCTGCGATACTGTTCAGGGAACGTGAACAAACCTGAACTAAAATACGGTATGCGCTGACGCTTGCCAGACTGGCGCATCAACTTGATGCGCTCTTCCGGAATCTCCATGCCGCAGGCTGCATAGATCAGCGTCCAATCGTCAGTTTTACCCCAGTTCATCGAGGCCGCAGGCGTCAAGGAAACCGAACCCTCCATGATGATGCTTTCAACCCGGTTGGGGCGCAGGCACAGGATGTCGCTGTCAAAAAATGCCGAATATTCGGTATCGCGCGGCTCCATCGTCGCAAGAATTTTATTGCCATGCGGATAGGCTGGCGAGAACCGACCCTCAACCACAAACGGGCGCACTTCGCAGCCCATCCGATGCAGCACTTCTTTGACATTTGGCGAGACCTGATCAAGCTTTATGTCGGGGCAGTAGCCGACCAGCGCGACCTGATCGCCAAACTGTTCGCGCAACGACGCCGCGAGGTAACAGGCCATCAGTTCATATTCTGGCGGCTCAACGATGAAAAACACAGTTAATTTTGGGGTCATGCGCCTGCTCTGTCGGGGAAACTACGACGGTTTCGGCAGATTAAGCCGCTTCGTGGCGCAAAGTCACGCATTTGAGCTCAGGCTTGAGAAATACTTCGCGGATTTCGTTGCTAAATTGGAAACAGTTGTCTGCTATGACACAGTTGTGCATCGTTTTCTGATTGGCCTTGCTGGCGGAATCCGGCCTGCCCTATGTTGGGGCGCAAACAGGGCGGAGCGGCGGGTCAGAGGCTTCGCGGCGTAGCGGCAGGGCAGGGCGTGAAGGCGAAACAGGGTAAACAACCGGAAGGCATTGCGCCTCTTGACGGGCGGCCCAAGGGGGCTGGCGCGCGCTGGGGCACGGTTGATTTTCCGTTGAAACGCCATGACAGCCCGCATGGGCAGGTGACTGCCGTGTCGATGATGAAAGACGAAGGCGCCTATGTGATCGAATGGGTGGCCCACCATCTGGCAGTCGGGTTTTCCGATCTGGTGGTCTATACGAACGATTGTTCGGATGGCACTGATGATATGCTGATCCGGCTGGAAGAACTGGGCCTCTGCCACCATCGCCGCAACGACATTCCCGAAGGCATACGGCCGCAACCCTCGGCGCTGAACTACGCGCAGGAAGAGCCGGTTGTGCAGCAGTCCGACTGGGTGATGGTGTTTGACGCGGATGAGTTTCTGTCGATCAGATACGGCGACGGCACGCTCGATGACTTGCTTGCGGCGACCAAGGCGCAAGGCGCGAATGGCATCGTTGTGACCTGGCGGATTTTCGGCTCGGGCGGGGTGGTGGATTGGTCTCGTGCCCCGGTGACCGAACAATATCTATGGGCCGCGCCGCAGACCTGGAACAAGGGCTGGGGCGTGAAGACGCTGTTCACCTTCAGCGCTGACAAATGGAAACTGGGCATTCATCGCCCGAAAATGAAGACAAAATGGCATGAAACTGATTTCCCGGATCAGGTGAAATGGCTGAACGGCTCGGGTCGCGAGATGGAGGATTACTTCAAGTTTCGTGGCTGGCGCTCGATCACCCGCACGGTGGGGTATGACTGGGTGCAGCTCAATCACTACGCGGTGAAATCGGTCGACAGTTATGCCATTCGCAAGATGCGCGGCAATGTGAACAATAAGGCGGATAAGTACAATTCCGACTATTGGTCGCTGCAAGATCGCAATGAAGTGCGCGATGATACCATGCTGCGCTACACCAATTTGCGCAACGACATCATTGCGCAATTGCTGCAAGATCCGGTGCTGAATCGCCTGCACCATGCGGCGATCGCGCGGGCCGAAAGCCGATTGGCCGAGTTGCGGCAGACCGAGGCCTATCACGAACTGGTGGCTGATCTCGCCAAAGCCTCCGCCGTGCCGATCACCCAGATCGTCGCCAAACCGCCGCAAGCACGGGATAAAGAGAAGATCGCGGCGCTGATGTCCGATGTTGAAAAGCGCCGGGGGGCCAAAGCGAAGGCTGATCGGCAAGCCATGCCGAAAGATCCGGTCGAGGCGGTGCCGATGGGGTCATATCAGTCGGGCGTCGTTAACCTTTCGCAAGACGCGACGGTAGACATTTACCAAAATCACAGCATGAAACTGCCCGCTGACCCGCGCGTTTTCACGGATTCGGCCTTGCCGCTGATCCAGTCTGGCAAGTTTGAACGCGGCCTTGCGCGGCGGATGCCGCAGGTTTTGGCCGAGCACGCAAAGGTGTTGGAGATTGGCTCTGCGGCGGGCTTTCTCTCCGGGCACTGCGCGAATATCAGACCCGATCTGACCTTCAATCTGCAAGAGGATAACCCGGCGCTGCGGCAGATGCTGGGTGTGGTCTGCGCGCTGAGCAACCGCAGCTTTAATGATCGTTTTATCTTGATAGATCAAATCCTTGGCCATGATCCGGCGGCGGGTGTTTTGGCGATGATTGTCAGCGTGCAGCCTGATGCTCTGCTGCTGTCTGACCCAAAGCTTGACCCGGATCTGCTGCAAAAACTGCTGCCAATGTTGCCCGCCCCGGCGCCCACGCAGATCTTCCTTTATGGTCGGCTGTTGGAGCAACATCATCCACGCTTGCCCGAGATAGAGGCCCTGCTTGGCGCGCTTGGCTATGTGCCGGACTATGGATTTGATGCCAATATCGCCCGAGGGTTTAGGTTGGCCGCGCCAACCGATCCAGACGACCCGAGTTAACCAATGTCAGATGCTGGACAGCCTTACGGCTCTGCGGCATTGTTCCACATAACGAAACAAGCGAGGCAGTAACCATGTCCACCCCCGTTCGCAGACCCGTCGCCTCGCTTTGGATTGGCGAAAAGCTGCATTATCTGAACCAGCTTTGCCTGCTCAGCCATGTCGCACAGGGTCATCCGACCACGCTTTACTGCACCGACAAGGTGACGAATGTGCCTGATGGCATCATCGTCAAACCCGCCACCGATATCATGGCGATTGATATGGATATCGTGCGGCAGACTTCGGAAAGCTTTTTGTCCAACGTGTTTCGCTACAAGATGATCGAAAAAACCGATGCGGTGTGGATCGATTGTGATGCGTTCTGTCACAAGCCCTTCCCGGATGAGATGCAGAATATCTATGCAGGTCATGGCTTTAGGGGGGCACTGAACTGTGGGGTCGTCTATATTCCGCCGCAGGGCGCGTTGATCAAGCAATTGCTGGACTATTATGAAAACCTGCCGGATGCCCCGGCGTGGTTTAACAAGCAGCAACGCAAGCGGATCGAAAAGCAAGACAGCAGCCTGCCGCAAGCCGTGCGGATCTATAACGCCGAGCGCACCGCCTTTGGCCCGCAGGCCTTCACCTATTTCGCGCAACAGACCGGTGATTTTGAAAAGGCGCTAACCTCGGATTACCTTTATCCGGTGCCGTTCCAGTTGAACGACGTGTTCTACGACCCCTACGGTCGGGTTGAGGGGCATTTCACCGACAACACGTTGTCGGTGCATCTTTATACCAACGGCACCAAGCCGTATTGGCGCAAAAATCCCCCTATGCCGAACTCTTACGCGGCGCGGATGTGCGCGCAGATTGGCGTCGATGCGTCCAAGGCGCTGGAGGAATGACCGAGCCAGACGAGGCGCAGGAGCCGCAGGTCAAGAAGGGCAAAAAAGACCGCGCAACCAAACCCTTGCCCTCGACCCCTGATGAGATAGAGGCACTGATCCGCCGCCAAAAGCGCAACCAGCGCAAGGCTTGGGCGGAAGGCTATATGACCGCGATCACTGCGATGCTCCGGGCCGGCGATCTGGTGATGGATTGCGGCGCGAATATGGGGGTGGTGACGGAGCTTCTTGCGGCGACCGGGGCGGATGTGCTGGCCTATGAGCCTGATCCCTATGCGTTTTCCATTCTTGAAGAAAAGTTCGTAAACACTCCGAATGTCACTTTGATCAATGCTGCCGTCGGGGTGGGGGCAGGCACGATCCGGTTGATGCGGGCGGATAATTTCGGCGACAATCCCGATGGCGCTTCGGTCAAAAGCACCATTCTGGATGGCGGTCGGCGGATTGATGCGGAAAACGCGGTTGAGGTGACGCTGCTCGACTTCCCGACGCTGGTGCGCGAGCATGTGGCAGCGCGGGGCGAGATTGCTTTTATCAAGATGGATATTGAGGGTGCCGAGTTGGACATCCTCGAAACACTGGATCGTGAAGATTTGTTCACAAACATCCGCGCGCTGGTGGCCGAGACGCATGAGCGCAAATTCAAGGATCTGCGCGAGCGTTACAAAGTACTGCGGGAAACAGTGGCTGCGAAATATCCGGCGGGCAAGGTCAATCTCGACTGGATCTGACGCAGCCTGCCGCGCGCGGCCTTAGGCCAGCCGCTTATCACGCTACAGTTTGACCGGCTTGAACGGGGCCATCCCGGCGCGCGCCAATTCATCGGCCCGCTCGTTTTCGGCATGTCCCGCATGGCCCTTGATCCAGCGCCAGATCACCTTGTGTTTGGCTTGCGCCGCGTCAAGCCTTTGCCACAGATCAACATTTTTCACCGGGTCTTTGCCAGAGGTCTTCCAGCCGTTGCGCTTCCAGCCGTGAATCCACTCGGTCACGCCATTTTTCACATAGGCGCTATCGGTCACGATGGTCAGCTCTGACATCCGTGTCAAAGCCTCCAACGCGGAAATCGCCGCCAGCAATTCCATCCGGTTGTTGGTGGTATGCGCCTCGCCGCCCGACAGCGTGCGTTCCTTCACCACAGCGCCGCCTTCACGCGCCAGCATCAACACGCCCCAGCCGCCGGGGCCGGGGTTGCCTGAACAGGCCCCGTCAGTATAGGCAAACAAATCCGGCATATCAGACACTTTCCCGCAAGATGCGCGGCACTTTGAATTCGATGTTTTCTTGTGCGGTTTCAACCAGTTCCACCGTGGTGTCAAACCGCGCGCGGAAGGCGTCGATCACCTCATTGACCAGCACTTCCGGTGCCGAAGCCCCCGCTGTGACACCCACCGAAGCGATGCCTTCCAGTGCCCGCCAGTCAATATCGCTCGCCCGCTGCACCAGTTGCGCATAGGTGCAGCCTGCCGAACGCCCCACTTCAACCAACCTGCGTGAATTCGAGGAATTCGGCGCACCAATCACCAACAGCGCGTCGATCTTGCCCGCAATCGCCTTCACCGCCGCTTGCCTGTTGGTGGTGGCATAGCAAATATCTTCCTTGTGCGGCCCGATAATGGCCGGAAACCGCGCCTGCAAGGCAGCGACTATCCCCGCCGTGTCATCGACCGACAACGTGGTCTGGGTGATATAGGCCAACCGCCCCGGATCGCGCACCACCAGCCCCGCCACGTCGTCAGCGGTTTCCACCAGCAGAACCTCACCTTCCGGCAATTGTCCCATCGTACCAATGGTCTCCGGGTGGCCCTGATGGCCGATCATCACCATCTGCAAGCCCGCTTCGGAATGTCGTTGCGCCTCGTTATGCACCTTCGTCACCAAGGGGCAGGTGGCATCCACCGCGATCATCCGGCGCGCTTCTGCCGCCGCTGGCACCGATTTTGGCACGCCGTGGGCCGAGAAAATCACCGGGCGGTCCACCGGGCAATCGTCGAGTTCCTCGACAAACACCGCGCCTTGTGCCCGCAGCGCATCGACGACGAATTTGTTGTGCACGATTTCATGCCGCACATAGACCGGCGCGCCCCATTTTTGCAGCGCCAGTTCGACAATCTTGATGGCGCGGTCAACACCGGCGCAAAATCCGCGGGGGGCGGCAAGGTATAGGGTTAATGGCGGCAGGATCGGGGGCGGCAGGGTCATGGCGGTTCTCATCTTTGGGTTAGACCTAAGCTGCCACGCGGGCCTCGTCTAGTCTTGCGGCTGAAAGTAATACGGTCGCGTCGGAAGATTGCGCAGATCTGGGCTGATCCATCCGTCCGCCCTGCCATCCAACGCCCGGCATAGCAAAAGCCGAGGCAGTTTCCCGCCCCGGCTTTTCATTAAACACACCAGAAGTCTGGGGAACTTCCGTCACTTCACTTTACGTCAACGGCCACTTCATCACGTTCCAGACGCGGCTCGCGCGGCGGGCGGCCGATCACGTCGCGCAATTCATCCAACTCGATGAAATTGTCGGCCTGACGGCGCAACTCGTCTGCGATCATCGGCGGTTGGCTGCGGATGGTCGAGACCACCGAAACCCGCACGCCCTGTCGTTGCAGACTTTCCACCAGCGGGCGGAAATCGCCGTCGCCCGAGAAAATCACCACATGGTCAACGCGCGGGGCCAGCTCCATCGCATCGACGGTCAGTTCGATGTCCATGTTGCCTTTGACCTTCCGGCGGCCTTGGCTGTCGGTGTATTCCTTGGCCGGTTTGGTAACCATGGTGAAGCCGTTGTAATGCAACCAGTCAACCAACGGCCGAATCGGCGAATAGTCGTCATTCTCAAGCAGAGCGGTATAGTAGAACGCGCGCAGCAACTTGCCACGGCGCATGAACTCTTGACGCAGTAACTTGTAGTCGATGTCAAACCCAAGTGCCTTGGCGGCCGCGTAAAGGTTTGAACCATCAATGAACAGCGCAAGCCGTTCGTCCTTGTAAAACATAAGTCTTCCCCTCGAAAACAAATCGCCAATCGCGCTATCGTGAGTGGTCTACCTAATGTAGATGGTCGGCGGCGAATAAGATTGAATAGCAGGGTCGCCGCGGGGCGAGCAAGCCAATCTCTCGTGAGGATAGCAGTTACCATGTCAACAGAAAAGCACGCTCTGGTTGCGTTTGGCGCAAATCTGAATTTTGGCGATTTGTCGCCAAAGGCAACAATTCTTGCCGCTATAGCGGAACTTGACCGGGTCGGCTTGCCGGTGACCCGGCTGAGCACCCTGTATCAAACGCCATGTTTCCCCGCTGGGGCAGGCCCGGATTATGTGAATGCTGCAGCTGTTGTGACGTTACGTCACGCAATGGGTGCGGCTGACATATTAACTTGTTTGCATACGGTAGAGGCGAAATTCGGACGTGAACGGGTGCAGCGTTGGGGCATGCGCAGCCTTGATATTGATCTGCTGGCCTTGGGCGAATCAGTGTTGCCGGATGCTGAAACCTATCTGCACTGGCAAAGCCTGCCACCCGAAGATCAACGCCAACTTGCCCCCGATGAGTTGATCCTGCCGCATCCCCGGCTGGCTGATCGCGCTTTCGTTCTGGTGCCGCTTGCCGATGTTGCCCCCGACTGGCAGCATCCGGTCAGCGGCCTGACGGTGGCGCAAATGCTGGCGGCGCTTCCGGCCAAAGATCGCGCCGAAGTCGTCCCTCTGGCATCCACTTGATTATGCCCTTGTCAAGCCTTGGCATCGCGCCTAAATAGGCCACTTCAAAGCCCCCATCCCTACTGGAGTCTTTCATGGCCCGCGTGACGGTTGAAGATTGCGTTGACAAGGTTCCTAACCGGTTCGAACTTGTCCTGCTTGCGGCCCATCGGGCACGCGAAATCCAGTCCGGCTCTGCCGCGACTGTGGATCGTGACAACGATAAGAACCCGGTGGTGGCTCTGCGTGAAATCGCCGAGGAAACCCAGCTGGCTGATGCCCTGCGCGAGCGGATGATTGAAGGTCACCAGACCCAGATCGAAGTCGACGAGCCGGAAGAAGATCAGATGGCCTTGTTGATGTCTGGCGAAATTGATCGCCCGATGCAGGACGATATGTCAGAAGAAAAGCTGCTGCGCGCGCTGATGGAAGCGCAAGGCGAGCTGTAAGCCTGTATAAGGCCTTGTGGGGCGGTGATGATTGACGTTGAAGACCTCATCGCCCTCGTTAAGAACTACAATCCACGTTGCAATTCTGAACTGATCCGCCGGGCTTATGCCTACGGCGCGGCCATGCATGAAGGTCAGATGCGCAAATCGGGTGAGCCGTATTTCACCCATCCCGTCGCCGTCGCCGCCATCCTGACCGAGCAACAGCTGGATGATGCCACCATCATCACGGCGCTGTTGCATGACACCATCGAAGACACCAAATCCACCTATGCCGAGGTCGCCAAGCTGTTTGGCGAAGAGGTGGCCGAGCTGGTCGATGGCGTCACCAAGCTGACCAACCTGCAACTGTCCAACACCGAATCGCAGCAGGCCGAGAACTTCCGCAAGCTGTTCATGGCGATGTCGAAAGACCTGCGGGTGATCCTGGTCAAGCTGGCCGACCGTCTGCACAATATGCGCACCATCAAGTCGATGCGGCCGGAAAAGCAGGCGCAGAAGGCGCGTGAGACGATGGAAATCTATGCGCCTTTGGCGGGCCGCATGGGTATGCAGTGGATGCGCGAAGAGCTTGAGGATCTGTCGTTCCGCGTGCTGAACGCCGAAGCCCGCAACTCGATCATCCGCCGCTTCCTGACCTTGCAGCGCGAATCGGGCGATGTGGTGCATCAGATCACCGCCGATATCCGCACCGAGTTGGAAAAGGTGCAGATCGACGCCGATGTGTATGGCCGCGCGAAAAAGCCCTACTCAATCTGGCGCAAGATGCAGGAAAAAGACCTCGCGTTTTCGCGGCTGTCCGACATCTACGGGTTTCGGGTGATCTGCGCCTCGGTGGCCGATTGCTACCGCATTCTGGGGGTGATCCACCAACGCTGGCGCGCGGTGCCGGGCCGGTTCAAAGACTACCTCAGCCAGCCGAAAACCAACGGCTACCGCTCGATCCACACCACGGTGTCGGGGCGGGATGGCAAGCGGGTGGAGGTGCAGATCCGCACCCGTGAGATGCACGAAGTGGCCGAAGCCGGCGTGGCCGCCCACTGGTCTTACCGCGAAGGCGTGCGCGCCAAGAACCCGTTTGCCGTCGATCCGGCGAAATGGATCGCCGCGATGACCGAACGGCTGGACGAGGGCGATCACGACGAGTTTCTCGAAAACGTCAAACTGGAAATGTATTCCGATCAGGTGTTCTGCTTCACCCCGAAGGGCGATGTGGTGCAACTGCCGCGCGGGGCCACCCCGTTGGATTACGCCTATTCCATCCACACCCGCATCGGCAACTCCTGCGTGTCGGCCAAGATTGACGGCATCCGTGTGCCTTTGTGGACGCGGCTGAAAAACGGCCAGTCGGTCGAGATCATCACCGCCGAAGGCCAGCGCCCGCAGGCCTCGTGGATCGACATCGTCACCACCGGCCGCGCCAAGGCGGCGATTCGGAAATCCCTGCGCGAAGAAGATCGCGGCCGTTTTGTCCGTCTTGGGCAGGAACTCGCCCGCGCCGCCTTTGAACATGTTGGCAAAAAAGCCACCGACAAGGCGTTGCGCACTGCGGCAAAAATGCTTGGAATGCCCGATGAAGCCGAACTGCTGGCCGCCCTTGGTTCGGCAGAACTGACCGCCCGCAAGGTGGTTGAAACCCTCTATCCCGAACTGGTGCAACGCGGCACGGATGAGGTGGAATCCGCCCGCGCCGTCATCGGTATGCCGGATGATCAGACCTTCCGCCGCGCGACTTGCTGCCAGCCTTTGCCTGGCGAACGCATCGTTGGCATCACCTATCGCGGCCAAGGGGTGTTGATCCATGCGATTGATTGCCCCGCGCTGGAAGAGTTTGAAGAGCAGCCGAATCGCTGGGTTGATCTGCAATGGCACGCAGGCCGCCATGCCGCCACGAACACCGTTGCGCTGGATGTCGCCATTTCGAACGATGCGGGCGTTTTAGGTCGGATTTGCACCTTGATCGGCGAGCAGAAAGCCAACATATCTGATCTGCGTTTTACAGAACGTAAACCGGATTTTTACAGACTTATCATTGACGTGGACTTGCGCGACGTTGAACACTTGCACATGGTGATGACGGCGCTAGAGGCCGAAACCGATGTCGCACAAGTGTCGCGGCATCGTGATATGACACGCAAGCCTTAACGGATTATCCGGCAAGGCACACGCCAACAAGGCAGGAAGGAAGCGGGGCCGCCCTATGGTCTTCAAACGTCGGAAACCGCTTGGATGGCTCGCCTGGTTGCGTGAGATGGTCTACCCGAGGGGTGGTTTCAAACGCGCGACCCGCTACGTCATCCATCGGATGAGCCGCCTGCCCGATGATCCCCACCGTATCGCGCGCGGCATCTTTGCAGGCTCGCTGATCGGCTTTCTGCCGCTGCCCGGATTGCAATTTGTCGCCGCTTGGGGCGCTGCCCGGCTGGTGCGCGGCAATGTTCTGGCGGCCTTGCTTGGCACATTCAACACCAACCCGCTGACCACGCCGTTCTTCGCGGTCTTGGCGATGACCTTCGGCCATTGGATCATGGGCGTGCAGGAACCGCTCAGCGCGGGTGCAATCGGCGAAGCCTTTGCCCATGCCGGAACCGATCTGTGGCGTAACGTCGTGGCGATCTTCACGCCCGAGACGATGCACTGGGGCGGCCTGATCCGCTTCTGGCACGAAATCTATGTGCCCTATTTCATCGGCGCTCTGTTGCCCGGCATCGTGATTTCGGCGGTGGCCTATTACCTGACCATCCCCTTGGTGCAGACCTATCAAAAGGCCCGCGCCGCCAAGGCCGATGATCGGCGCGAACGGCGGCACCGCCTGAAAGTCGCTGTGGCCGAAGCGAAAAACCGTCTGCTGCACCGCGCCGAGAAAGACAGCGAAAGCCGCGCTGCCGGAGATGACAGCAGCGCAGGCGCAAAGTAAGGTCGCCGCAAAGTAATCTGATCAAAACCACAAAGGACTCTGGCGATGGCACATCTCGCGCGGCAACGGCTTGGCATCAATATCGACCACGTCGCCACCGTGCGCAACGCCCGTGGCTCGGTCTGGCCTGACCCGTTGCGCGCTGCCCTTCTCGCCGAAGCTGCTGGGGCCGATGGCATCACAGCACACCTGCGCGAAGACCGCCGCCATGTCCGCGACAGTGATATGGAATCGCTTGCCGCAGGCCTTGGCATTCCGCTGAATTTCGAATGCGCCGCTACCGATGAGATGGCCGCGATCATCCTGCGCCTGAAGCCCCACGCCGTCTGCCTTGTGCCGGAAAACCGCGCCGAGCGCACCACCGAAGGCGGCCTTGATGTCGCCTCCGACGCCAATCGTTTGACCCATTTCATCACACCGCTGCGCGAAGCGGGCTGCCGGGTGTCGATGTTCATCGGCCACGATCCCCGCCAGATTGAGGCTTCCGCCCGCATCGGTGCCGCCGTGGTTGAACTCCATACCGGCCATTATTCCGACCTGCATGCCGAAGGCCGTCTGGCCGAGGCCGAAGCAGAACTCGACGCCCTGCGCAAAGGCGCGGCTTTCGCCCACAGTCTCGGCCTCGAAGTCCACGCCGGCCACGGCCTGACCTATGACAACGTCACCCCGA
>NZ_JAXMJJ010000069.1:0-12670 GCF_034376685.1 Cypionkella sp. | reverse complement strand
CCGCCGCAGCCGTTCTGCAATCGCCCCGGCGCCGCTCCCCACGCTCAGCCCGGCGGACAGGCTGAGGAACGGCTGGCCCGCCTCATCGAACTTGCCGCCGATGCGGGGCCGCACGT
Source organism: Cypionkella sp. (assembly GCF_034376685.1). Lineage (GTDB taxonomy): Bacteria > Pseudomonadota > Alphaproteobacteria > Rhodobacterales > Rhodobacteraceae > Cypionkella. The sequence goes on along the minus strand of NZ_JAXMJJ010000069.1, from coordinate 12,554 downwards.
CGGCGCGCCAGTTGAACAACTGCTCTTTGATCTGGTTCTCGATGATCTCGCGGCGTTCCTCGACGATCAGCACCTCCTCCAGCCCCTGCGAGAAGGCGCGAATGCCTTCGGGCTCCAGCGGCCACGGCATCCGCACCTTGTAAAGCCGCAACCCAATCAACGCCTGCTCCGGCGCGCCAAGGCCCAGTTCCGCCAGCGCTTGCCGCACATCCTCATAGGCCTTGCCCGAGGCAACGATGCCAAAGCGGGCGCGGGCGTGGTCGATGATCAAGCGGTCAACGCCATTGGCGCGCGCAAAGGCGATGGCGGCATAACCCTTGTGCTCTTGCAGCCGTTCGTCCTGCACCAGCGGTGGGTCGGGCCAGCGCAGGTTCAGGCCATCTTGCGGCAGTTCAAAGTCGGTGGGCAGCACGAACTGCCGCGCCTCTTGCGCCAGATCGACGACCGAGGTGATCTCGACGGTCTCGGAGATCACCTTGAAGCCGACCCAGCAGCCCGAATAGCGCGACATGGCGATGCCAAGCAGGCCCATTTCAAGGAACTCATGCACCGACGACGGGTAAAGCATCGGCATCAGGGCTGAGATAAACGCATGGTCCGACTGATGCGGGATCGAGGACGATTTGCAGGTGTGATCATCGCCCGCAATCGCCAACACCCCGCCATGCCGCGCTGACCCCGCCGCGTTGGCGTGCTTGAAGACATCGCCCGAGCGGTCAACACCCGGCCCCTTGCCATACCAGATGCCGAGGATACCATCCTTCCGCGCACCCGGCGAGAGGTGCAACTGCTGGCTACCCCAGACGGCTGTTGCGGCCAGATCCTCGTTCAAGCCCGGCTGGAACACCACCTCATGCCGGCCCAGAAACTTTCGGGCCTTGACCAATTGCTGATCGTATCCACCCAAGGGCGAGCCGCGATACCCAGAGATGAACCCCGCAGTGTTCAGCCCGCTGGCGCGGTCGCGCCGCATCTGGGTCATTGGCAGCCGCACCAGGGCCTGTGTCCCGGTCAGCAAGACCGAACCACGCTCCGCCGTATACTTGTCGTCCAGCGTGATGGCCATTTGCATGCTCCGCCCGGCTTGGGCACTTCTGGCAACACTCTAGTGCAGGTTGCGTGAAACAAGGTCGCTATCGCTGACCTTATTGACGGCTATCCTGCAACATTGTACCACCTATATGACTATTCTGGGTAGGCTGTTCTGAATTCTACACAGATTTTATCGCATTTGTCATAACGGGTGAAGCATGCAGCTTGACGATTCGGATCGACGTATCCTGAAGGCGCTGCAAGAGCAGCCCGACCTGACGCTGCGGGAATTGGGAGAGATCACCGGTCTCAGCCACTCGCCCTGCTGGCGGCGGCTGCAACGACTTCAGGAGGCTGGGGCTATCAGTGCCAGACGGTTCGTCGTCGATCCAGAAGCCATCGGCTTCGAGATCCTGGTCTTTTGCTTTGTGAAAATCTCACATCACCAACGTGACAGACTCAAAGCCTTCGAAGATGCTGTGGCGAAAGTTCCAGAGGTCATGCAATGCTACTCCTTGAGCGGCGAATATGACTATGTATTGCAAGTAATCGCGACCAGCGTTCGTGAGTATGAGGCGACGGTAAAGAATGCACTTGTCGAGCTGCCAAACGTGCAGTCTATCAACACCAGTTTCACTCTGAAGCGGATCAAGAACAGCCTGAATGTGCCGCTCTAGAAACATTTGTCTATGGTCCTGCGGTCAACCCATCCTGGCGGACGGACGAGACCTACTTCAAAGTGAAAGGCGATTGGGTCCATCTTTGCCGGGCAATCGGCAAGTTCGGAAGAGCGTTAGATTTCATGCTGTAGAAGCGGCGCAATAAGACCGCAGCGACCAGGTTCTTTGGCCTTGCAATAGAGGCGACCGGGCTGCCGTTAGATCGTGATCGACAAGAGCGGTGCCAACGCCACCAGAATTACCGCAACAAAGCGCATTTTGAAACGCTTTGGCTGCCCAATCCCAATCGGGATGGTGCAGGTCACGTCCATGAACAACATGATCGATGCATCAAAAAGCGGATCCGAATCACGCAGGGCTTCAAGTCCTTCTTGTCCACACCAGCGACACTCGAGGACATTGAAGTTGCCGACATGATCCGTAAAGGCCTGTTAAAGCTTGGAGCCTGCCCTTTCGCCCAGCGTGCGGCATTTGTTGCCCAAGCGTCGACGAAAAATAGCCTGCGCCTTCTCATAAAAGAGCGTTGCGACACAACCCTAGCAGATCCCGGTCGCATCATCCGCGCGGCGCGTTAGCTTGACACGATGCTGCGCACGGCCTCGGCGGCGAGGGGGGCAACGCTACGGCGGAACGCTTCGGGGTCCCATTCGGACAGCGAGGCGACGATGTGGATTGCCGCAACCGGGCGGCCGGTTGCATCGGGAATGGCGACGCCAATCGCGATCTCGCCCATCAGGATCTGCTCGAGTGCCAAGGCATGACCGTTCTCGCGCGCCAGAGCGATCTGGTCGCGGATCAGCTGCGGATCGGTGATGGTGCGGGGGGTGAACTGACGGAACTGGGTGGCGGCCAGGATGGCATCCACCTCTTGCGGCGGCAGTTGTGACAGCACCGCCCAGCCGCCCGATGTGCAGGCGGTCGGCACGCTGTGGCCGACCAATGTGGCAAAGAACGTCTCGCGTTTGCTCTGCATCCGCGCGGCATAGACCATCCGTTGACCGTCAAAAAGCGACAGATCGACCCGCTCGCGGACATTGCGGCGCAGTTCCAGCAGGACCGGGCTGGCGCGGCGGACCAGCGGGTTCATGCGCAGGTAATCATGCGTCAGGTCGAGGATGGGCAGGTCGAGCCGAAAGCCGCGTCCGTCCTCGGCCAGCGTCAGATAGCCCAGCTTGCGGAAGGTGTGAACGATGCGTTGCGCCGCGCTGCGGGTCAGCCCGGTCCGGGTGGCGATCTGGGTCAGTGACAGAGCTCGATCTGCGCCCTGAAACGCTTCCAGAACGCTCATTCCGCGGGCAAGCGATTGAACAAATAATGCATCGCCGGGCGGGGAGGGGTCGGAAACTGGCTTTTCCTGCGGCATGGCGATCTCCGGTGTTGACATCGTTAAAAGTGCACCAATACATTCGTTATGCAATGCAACTGTATCGGATGGCAATACTATATGCAGGCACTTCAGCCCATTGACCGACGCAAGCGGATCGCCTTGGCGGGTTTCGCGCATGAAAGCAACTCTTTTGCGCCCAGCCCGGCGGATATGGCCGCCTTCGAGCAGGGCGGCGGCTATCTGCCGCTGAGCAGGGGGGATCAGATTCTGATTCGGGCGCGGAGCGTCAATCTGCCCGTCGCGGGCGCGATCAGCTATGCGGAACAGCATGGCTGGCAACTGCTGCCCCTGATCTGGGCGGGGGCGGTGCCCTCGGCCCCTGTGACCGCCAGCTGTTACCGGGCCATCACCGACGAAATCGTGGAGGGTCTGCGGCAATCAGGTCCGTTGGATGGGGTGTTTCTGGATCTGCATGGCGCGATGGTGGCCGAGGGGGCCCCCGATGGCGAAGGCACGCTGCTGGCTCGCATCCGCGACGTGGTTGGCCCCGATGTGCCGGTGGTCGCGGCGCTGGATCTGCATGGCAACATCAGTGCGCAGATGGTCATGGCGGCGGATAGGTTGGTGGGGTTTCGCACCTATCCGCATGTCGACATGGCCGAAACCGGACTGCGTGCGGCGGCGGCACTGGACCAGCTGATCGCTGGCGCGCGAAATTTCAAGGCCTTCCGGCAGCTGGATTTCCTGATCCCCATTGCCTGGCAATCGACGATGCAGCAGCCTGCGGCCGGACTTTATGATCTGCTGACCGACGCATCACAGGCCTCATTTTTCATGGGCTTTCCGGCAGCGGATTTCCCCGATTGCCGCCCCTCGGTCATTGCCTATGCCGATACGCAGCAGCAGGCCGATGCCACGGCCGACCAGATCGTGCAGGCTGTGCGGGATGCTGAGCCAGCGTTCCGGGGCGTGTCTTACGCGGCGGCGGAGGGTGTGGCCGAGGCGCAGCGGCTGGCCGCGACCGCTGGTCGCCCGGTGATCATCGCGGACACGCAGGACAATCCCGGCGCAGGCGGCAATTCCGATACGACCGGTATGCTGAGGGCGCTGATCGACGCCCGCGCGCAGAACGCAGCCATCGGCCTTATCACCGACCCGCAGGCTGCGGCGATAGCACATGCGGCGGGCATTGGTGCCAAGGTTGAGCTGTCTCTGGGCGGAAAATCCGGGATCAAAGGCGATGCGCCCCTGACCGGCATCTTTACGGTCGAGGCCCTGTCAGACGGGCATTGCCACGCCACAGGCCCCTATTACGGCGGCGCGCATTTGCAGCTTGGCCCCTGCGCCGCGCTGAGGATGGACGGGGTTCACATCGCAGTCTCTTCGGAAAAGGCACAGATGGCCGACCGCGAGATGTTCCGCTTCCTTGGTATCGACCCCGAGGCGCAAGACATTGTGGTCGTCAAAAGCTCGAACCATTTCCGTGCAGATTTTGCGCCCATTGCCCAAGCCATTCTGACCTGCACCGCGCCCGGCCCCATGCCGGTCAGTCCTGCCAGCCTTCCGTTCCGCCACCTGCATCCCGGCGTCAGGCTGGAACCATGCGGGGCGGTTTTTACTATCACCGCGTAAGCCTGACACCAAGATCAGATCGCGGTCCCGTTCAACAGAGAGGATACCATGTTCAACCGACTGACAGCGACCCTTCTGGCCACGACCCTGCTGACCGGCACGGCTCTGGCCGAAACCACCGTCAAGGCGGTGATGCACTCCGGCCTGCGTGTGCTGGACCCCATCATCACCACCGCCCATATCAGCCGCAACCATGCCTATATGATCTATGACGTGCTGATTGCGCAGGATTCGGAGTTCAAGCCGCAGCCACAGATGGCTGGCTGGACGATCTCGGATGACCTGCTGACCTACACATTCACCTTGCGTGCCGGGCTGGTCTTTCATGACGGCGCGCCGGTGACGGCAGCCGATGCCGTCGCCTCGCTGAAAAGATGGGGGCAGAAAGATGCCGGCGGGCAGGTCATCATGGACCGCACCGCCAGTCTTGAGGCCACCGATGCCAGCACCATCACCTGGACCCTGACCGAACCCTTCGGGCCGATGCTGGATGTATTGTCCAAGCAATCCGCGCTGCCGCCCTTCATCATGCCCGCGCGCGTGGCCGAAACCTCGGTCGACGAGGCGATTACCGATTACACCGGCTCGGGGCCGTTCCGCTTTGTGGAAGCCGAGTTCCAGCCCGGCCTGATCGTCGTCTATGAAAAATTCGACGAATATGTCCCGCGCGACGAGCCCGCCGACTGGATGGCGGGTGGCAAGGTTGTCAAAGTCGACCGCGTCGAATGGGTCAGCATGCCCGACATCCAGACTGCTGTGAACGCGCTGTCGGGTGGCGAGATTGACTATATCGAACAGATGCAGGTTGATCTGCTGCCGTTGCTGGAAGGCGATCCCGATATTGTCGTCGAGACGCGCGACTCGACCGGCATGCAGACCATGACGCGGATGAACTTCCTGCACCCTCCCTTTGACAATCAGCTGATCCGGCAGGCCGCGATCAAAGCCATCCAACAGGAACCGGTTCTGGCGGCGATGATCGGCAACCCGGATTACTACCGGATCTGCGGTGCTGTTCTGGGCTGCGGCACTCCGTTGGAAAGCGAAGCTGGTGCCACCACCCTGACCCAAGGCGGCGGTGTTGACGAGGCGCGTGCGCTGTTGAAAGAGGCGGGCTATGACGGCACCCCGGTGGTGCTGATGGCTCCGACCGATCTGGTGGCGCTGGCGACCCAACCCGTTGTCGTGTCGCAGATGCTGCGCGAGGCGGGGTTTACCGTCGAATTGCAGCCGATGGACTGGCAGACGCTGGTGACGCGCCGCGCCAGCCAGTCTGCTCCGGCTGAGGGCGGCTGGAACATCTTCATCACCAACTGGATGGTGCCTGAAATCTCGAACCCGATCTCGAACCCGATGCTGAACGGCCGCGGCGATGGCGCGTGGTTCGGCTGGCCCACCGATGAACGGATCGAAGAGCTGAAGGAAGCGTTCATCGATGCCCCTGATGCCGCGGCGCAGGTCGCGGTGGCCGAACAGGTCCAGAACCATGCGTTGGAGAACGGGCTGCTGATCCCGCTTGGGCAATATACCCTGCCGCAAGCACGCCGCACGACGATCACCGAAATGATCAATTCTCCGGTGCCGGTGTTCTGGGGCCTTCAGAAAGCCGAGTGATCTATCCCGAAACACTGCAGGGGCGGCTGCGTGCTGCCCCTGACCTGTCCGCCCGATCCTGAGGTTCGTAATGCTGGGTTACATCCTGAGACGTATTCTGGCCGTCATTCCGGTGATGCTGCTGGTGGCCGTTTTCGTCTTCCTGCTGCTGCGCCTGACGCCGGGCGATCCGGCGGCGATTATCGCAGGCGATATGGCGACGCCCGCCCAGCTAGAGCGCATCCGCGAGGCGATGGGCTTGAATCAGCCGCTGCATATCCAGTTCATCACCTGGGTCGGCCAGCTTCTGCGCGGCGATCTGGGGGTTTCGCTGATCTCGAACACGCCGGTTTTGACGATGGTGGCCGACCGGATCGGGCCGACGTTTTCCATTGCGATCCTGACGATCCTGATGTCGGTCGCGATGGCTGTGCCGATGGGCGTGCTGGCGGCGTGGAAACATCGCAGTGCTGCCGATTACGCGGTGATGACGTTTTCCGTGCTGGGCTTTTCGGTGCCGGTCTTCGTGATCGGCTATATCTTCATCCTGATTTTTTCGCTGCAACTGGGCTGGTTTCCGGTGCAGGGCTTTGCGCCCATCGGGTCGGGTCTGGGCGCGTTCCTGTCAAAAGCCTTCCTGCCTGCGCTGACGCTGAGCACGATCTATATCGCGCTGATCGCCCGGATGACCCGCGCCAATATGCTGGAGGTTCTGGGCGAGGATTACATCCGCACGGCGCGCGCCAAGGGTGCCCCTGAACGCACCGTACTGTTCCGGCATGCGCTGAAGAACGCTGCCGTGCCGATCCTGACCGTCATCGGATCGGGCTTTGCCCTGCTGATCGGTGGTGTGGTGGTCACGGAAACCGTGTTCAACATCCCCGGCATCGGGCGGCTGACCGTCGATGCCATTCTGGCGCGCGACTATCCGGTCATTCAGGCGATGATCCTGCTGACCAGCTTTCTCTATGTGCTGGTGAACCTGCTGATCGACCTCAGCTACAGCTTTTTTGACCCGAGGATCCGATATTGATGTCCCCTAGTCCTTCTCCTGCCTCGGCGATGCAGCCGGTCTTGCGGGCGCTGCGCCTGCCGCAATTCGGGCTGGGCACCAAGATCGCCGCCGTGGTGCTGGCCGTTATTGTTGCGCTGACGATGCTGGCGCAGTGGATCGCGCCGCATGATCCGCTGACCATGAATCCGATGGCGCGCCTGCAGGGCCCGATCGAGGGTCATCCGCTGGGCACCGACAATTACGGCCGCGACATTTTCAGTCGGGTGCTTATCGGCGGTCAGCTGTCGCTGATGATCGGTATCGCCACGGCGGCCGTCTCGGTCCTGTTGGGGCTGGTGATCGGCATGGTCGCGGGCTTCTTCCGCACGGCGGATGCGATCATCATGCGGATGATGGATGCGCTGATGGCGATCCCTTCGATCCTGCTGGCCATTGCGTTGGTGGCGCTGAACGGGCCTTCGGTTGGGTCCGTCATCGCGGCCATCACCATCCCCGAGATTCCTCGCGTTGTGCGGCTGGTCCGCGCGGTGGTGTTGTCCGCGCGCGAGGAACCCTATGTCGAGGCGGCCATTGCGCTTGGCACCCCGATGCACAAGATCCTGACCCGGCATCTGGTGCCGAACACGCTGGCCCCGCTGATCGTGCAGGGCACTTATATTCTGGCCTCGGCGATCCTGACCGAAGCGATCCTGTCCTTCCTTGGCGCGGGTGTCAGCACCGAGACCCCGACATGGGGCAATATCATGGCCGAGGGCCGGATGTTCTTCCGCATCAAGCCGGAACTGATCCTCTATCCGGGGATCGCGCTGTCGCTGTGCATCCTGTCGATCAACCTTCTGGGCGATGCGGCGCGCGACATGCTCGATCCACGGCTGAAGAAACGGGCGGGGTAAGGCGATGCTGTTCAAGACACGCAATTTCGATGACGCAGCCATTGTGCTGCAAGCCCGCGACCTGACCGTCAGCCTGCCCGAGACGCCGGGCAATCCGCAGGTGCTGAAATCCATCGACGTGACCATCCGCGCATCTGAGACGGTTTGCCTTGTCGGCGAATCCGGGTCGGGTAAGTCGGTGACCTCGCTGGCGATCATGGGGCTTTTGCCTGAGGCGCTGAAGGTTTCGACCGGGACCATCATGCTGCAGGGCCGCGATCTGCTGCCACTTTCTCAGGCGCAGATGCGCGAGCTGCGCGCTGCCCGCGTGGCGATGATCTTTCAAGAACCAATGACCGCCCTGAACCCGGTCCTGCGCGTTGGCGATCAGATCATGGAGGTGATGGAACTGCACACCACCCTGACCGCTTCGGAACGCCGCACCCGTGCTTTGGCGATCATGGAGCAGGTGCATTTGCCCGATATCGAGCGCATCTTTCGATCCTACCCGCACCAGCTTTCGGGCGGGCAACGCCAGCGCATCATGATCGCGATGGCATTGGTGCTGGAGCCTGTGCTGCTGATCGCGGACGAACCCACGACCGCGCTGGACGTGACAACGCAGACCCAGATCCTGCGGCTGATTGACGAATTACAGCAGAAACACGGGACAGCGGTGCTGTTCATCACCCATGACATGGGCGTGGTGGCCGAAATCGCCGACACGGTCTATGTCATGAAACAGGGCGAGATTGTGGAATCCGGCGCCGTTCAGACGCTGCTGCGCAACCCGCAAGCCGACTATACGCGCGCACTTCTCAAGGCCGTGCCGAGCCTGTCACCGCGTGCGGCGCGAGCCGGAACGGGGGATGCCGTGCTGCGGGTCGAAAACCTGAACAAGATCTATGGCGGTGGTGGCATCCTCAAGAAACTGCCCGAGGCCCATGCCGCCAAAGATGTCAGCTTTAGCCTGTCGCGCGGCCAGACCCTTGGCATTGTGGGCGAATCCGGTTCGGGGAAATCCACCGTCGCCCGCTGTATCATGCGGTTGATCGACCCCAGCGCGGGGCGGATCATGCTGGACGGCACAGACATCGCGCAGCTTTCGCGCAGTGCGCTGCGCCCGCATCGCCAGAAGTTGCAGGTTGTCTTTCAAGATCCGATGCGGTCTCTGAACCCGCGCTGGACCATTGCCGAGAGCCTGATCGAGGGGCCGCTGAACTATGGCACCCGTCGCCGCGACGCATTGGCCGAGGCCGCGCGCCTGATGGGCATCGTAGGGTTGCCCGAAGATGCGCTGGCGCGCTATCCGCACCAGTTTTCGGGCGGGCAGAGGCAGCGGATCGCCATTGCGCGGGCGGTGATGATGCGCCCCGATGTGCTGGTGGCCGACGAAGCGGTGTCGGCGCTGGACGTATCGGTGCAGGCGCAGGTGCTGGATCTGCTGGACCAGTTGCAACGCGATCTGGGCATCGCCATCGTCTTTATCACGCATGACCTGCGCGTGGCGGCCCAGATCTGCGATGATGTTATGGTGATGCAACGCGGCGCGGTGGTCGAGCACGGCCCCGCCACACAGGTGCTGGCCGCACCTGCCCATGCCTATACCCGTGCCCTGATCGAAGCCGCCCCCGGCCGGTCATGGGATTTCCAGAATTTCCGAGAGATGCCAAAGGTGCCCTATGCCCAACCTGCCTGAGATTGACGCTACTGCCGCTGATCTGACTGCGATCTTCCACGACCTGCACGCCCATCCCGAGATCGGTATGGAAGAGGTCCGCACGTCTGGTGTCGTGGCCACCAAGCTACGCGCCTATGGGCTGGATGAGGTGCATGAAGGCATCGGCCAGACCGGGGTGGTGGGCATCCTCAAGGGGCGCGGGCAAGGCAACCGCCGCGTGGGCCTGCGCGCCGACATGGACGCGCTGCCGATTCACGAGGCGACCGGGCTGGGCCATGCCTCGACCAATCCCGGCAAGATGCATGCCTGCGGCCATGACGGGCACACAACGATGCTGCTGGGGGCCGCGCAATATCTGGCGGCCAGCCGCAATTTCGACGGCACGGCGGTCTTCATCTTCCAACCCGCAGAAGAGGGTCTGGGCGGCGCTCGGGCGATGATCGCTGACGGGCTGTTCCGGCGTTTTCCGGTGGACGAGGTTTACGGCATGCACAACCAGCCCAACGGCCAGCCGGGACGGGCCACGCTGTGCAAGGGTCCGGCGATGGCCGGGGCATCCTTCTTCGACATCACCGTGACCGGCAAGGGCAGCCATGCCGCCATGCCGCAGCAATCGCGCGATGCGCTGGTGGTGGCCACAGGCCTTGTCGGGCAGTTCCAGACCATTCTGGGCCGCAACGTGGCATCGCTGGATCAGGCGGTGCTGTCGGTGACCCAGATCCATGCCGGCAGTGCCTACAACGTGCTGCCCGAAACGGCGACGCTGGCGGGCACCATCCGTTTCTTCAAGCCCGAGGTCCGCGACCTGATGCAAGCCCGCATGCGCGCCATCTGCGCGGGTGCGGCGCAGGGCTATGACATGACCATCGACGTGGCGTTCCGCGAGATTTTCGACGTGCTAATCAATGACCTCAACCTGTCGGATGCCTGGACGCAGGCCGCCGCCGATATCCTTGGTGCAGAACAGGTCAGCAACCAGTCGCAACCTGTCACCGGTTCTGAGGATTTCGCCGACATGTTGCAGCTGGTGCCCGGCGCCTATGGCAATCTGGGCCATGCGGGCACAGTGCCGTTGCACAATCCGGGTTTCGTGCTGGATGAGGGCATTCTGCCCGTGGGTGCCTCGATCTATGCCCGGCTGATTGAGCGCCGCCTGCCACTGGAGGGCACCGCATGAGCGCGCTTGACCTGCCCTTTGATACCGATGCGATACTACAGGGCCTGCGCCCTTGGATTGAATGCGAAAGCCCGACTTGGGACGCTGCCGCCGTCAGCCGGATGATGGATCTGGCCGCGCGCGACCTGTCGGCCCTTGGTGCCACCGTCGAGACCATCCCCGGCACCAAGGGCTTCGGCAGCTCGATCCGCGCAACCTTCCCGCACGCTGATCTGGGTAAGCCGGGCATCCTCGTCTCGGGTCACATGGACACTGTCCATCCCATCGGTACGCTGGAAAAACTGCCGTTCCGGGTTGAGGATGGGCTGGCCTACGGCCCCGGCATCATGGACATGAAGGGCGGCAACTACATATTTCTTGAGGCCATGCGCCAGATCACCCGCGCGGGTCTGACCACACCGCTGCCGGTGACCTTTCTGTTCACGCCTGATGAAGAGGTTGGCACCCCGGCCACCCGTGGCCTGATCGAGGACGCCGCCCGCGGCCAACGCGCGGTGCTTCTGCCAGAGCCCGCCTCGCCCGATGGTGGCGCGGTCATCGGACGCTATGCGATCGCACGCTTTGATCTGCTGACCGAAGGCCGCCCCAGCCATGCCGGCTGGGCGCTGAAGGACGGGCGATCCGCCATCGCCGCCATGGCGCGACGCATCTTGCAGATTGAGGCGATGACGACCGAAGACTGCACCTTTTCAGTGGGCGTCATCCATGCGGGGCAATGGGTGAACTGTGTTTCATCGACTTGCCGGGCCGAGGTGCTCAGCATGGCCAAGACGCAAGAGGATCTGGACCGGGGCATCGCCGCGCTGTCCGCGCTTCAGGGCAGTGAGGGCGGCGTTGATTTCACCGTGACCCGCGGCGTGACCCGACCGGTCTGGGAACCTCAACCCGGCACAATGGCACTTTACGATCTGGCGCGCGGGCTGGCGGCCCAGATCGGGTTCGAGATGATGGCGGGCAGTGCGGGGGGCGGATCGGACGGCAATTTCACCGGCGCGATGGGTGTCCCCACGCTGGATTCCATTGGCGTGCGCGGCAAGGGTCTGCACACGCTGAACGAACATATCGAGATCAGTAGTCTGCCCGAACGCGCTCGTTTGGCCGCCGGTCTGCTGACCCAAATCGAATGACAGAGCGGTCTGCCGACCCGCTATATCGATACCTTCAACGGATGAACCGCCATGACCCGACTGAATGAACTGACTGCCGCCGAAATGACCCAAGGATTTGCCAATGGCACCCTGTCGCCGGTCGAGGTGACACGCGCCGTGCTAGCCCAAATCGACCGCTGCGAGCCCGAGCTGCACGGCATGTGGACCGTGGATCACGATCTTGCAATGACTGCCGCGCGCTCATCTGAGGCACGCTGGAAAGACGGCGCGCAGATCGTCTGCAACGGCGTCTCGCTGGACGGGGTGCCGATCACCATCAAGGAAAACATCGCCACCAAAGGCGTGGCCATGCCTCTGGGCACCACGGTCAGCAATATGACCCCGCGCCCCGCCGATGCCCCCCCCGCCGCCCGGATGCGCGAAGCCGGTGCCGTCT
>NZ_JAXMJJ010000068.1:0-6789 GCF_034376685.1 Cypionkella sp. | reverse complement strand
TCTAACGGCTTCATTGACGGGTCTTTCAGCGTCGATAGCGCCGTCGCATAGGGCGTGTGGGCGTGCAGCAGCACCCGCAACGCGGGGCGGCTGCGGTGGATCGTGCCGTGCACCGTCCAAGCTGACGCATCGGGGGCATTCGGACGCTGCATGACATCTGGATCATCGGCGTCCAGCAGCAGCAGATCGCTGGCGCGTATTGCGCCGAAATGCTGCCATTTGGGGTTCATCAGAAATTTTTTGCCATCTGCCGAGACGGCGGCGCTGAAATGGTTGCCCACCGATTCATGCCAGTTCATCTGCGCGCAAATTCGGAAAGCAGCGGCCAGATCCAACCGCAGATTCCACAAAGCCGCCGCGTCCAGATTGGGCGGTGACGGATCCGCCTTCAGGCTCGACCGAACGTTCATTTGAACCGGCCCTCGCTGACCATCGCGCGATAGGTGCTGCGCATCTCACCCCGATCCGAGTAACAACCTCGCAGATAGCGCTCGCCGCTGGTGGCGCTGTATGCGGCACGACCATGCACGATGCGGTGGTTGTCAAATACGATGCATTCCGTTGCGTTCAACCGGAAACGCATCATGTATTTGTCCGATTGCAGCATCCGGCCAAACTTGCAGAAAGCGGGGTAATAGCTGTCGAGGAAGTCTTGTGGCAGATCGAATACATCGGCCATGTGCTGGCTGATCGTGACGCCAGATACCGCGCCGTATTCGTCCAGCTCTATCACCCGTTGCAACGACCGCATGTCGTAGTGATCATGTTCGCAGTAATATGGGATCTGTGTTTCTGACAGCAAGCGGAATGCCTCAGGGTCTTCAATGCGCAGATCATTGGCCACGGCCACGCCATCAAGGAATAAGTTCATGCCGCCTTCAACGCTGTTGGCGCGGCAGTGCAGGAACTGCACGCCGGGAGCCAGATCTTCGGCGGGTGTGTCGGTGTGCATTTCCAACGCTTTGGCGGTGTAGGCCAGATTGGTAGGCTTGATCTGAGTTTTCACATCAAAGAACTCGCCGAAGAAAGTCGGGCGGACATGGCCGATAAGGCGGACGGTTTCGGTCAACCCTTCATTGTTGTCGGGCATGTCGGTCAGGATCGCCACACCCTCCACCAGCATCGCCTCTATCCAAGCCGCAACCTCGGCTTTGTCAGCGATCAACTTGGGCTGTGAGAAGCGCGCGATATTGGCGTAATGATCGCCAAACCAAGCGCGGCGCGGCAGGTTAGCGGGATCGGCGCGGCGCTCGCCTTTGGCATAGCGCTCAAGAAACGCCATTGGATAGTTCGAGCGGTGGCCGTCCTTCCACACCACGATCAGACCATCTTCGGATAACTCGGTGCCGTGCGGCTGCGGAGTTTGGTCAAGATGGAAGATATCAAAGGTGCGCTCGCGGGTTTGGCTGTCGAACGAACTAGGGCAGTTGTCACGCAACCAATAAGCGTTGAAATAACCTGCGCGGCCCGAGGCAAGTTGAACGGTCAGGCCATTTTCAGCCAAGATCACCGAAGTGTCGATTGCAATGTTCATTGCGTCTTTTCCTTTGCAAGGGCGATGCTTCGCCTACAACTGGCTCTCCCATGGTGACCATAATATGGGCTAGCGAGATCCAGCAGAACACTGTAAAAATTGCAAATAACATAAGCTAAGAGTTATGATGAAATCGCAGCGTTTACCTCCACTTCGCCTGTTTGCGGTGTTTGAAACTGTGCTGCGCAGCGGTAGTCCGCAACGGGCGGCGGCAGAGTTGAATGTCTCGCAACCTGCGATCAGCCAAGCCATCAAAGCGCTGGAAACCCATATTGGTGCGGCACTGTTGGATCGCCGCTCCCGCCCGCCGGCCTTGACTGAAGCCGGGCGGATACTGCAACGTGCGGTGGCCGATGGCCTTGGTCGGATCACAGACGCCATTGAGCAGATACACGCATTGCAGCGGGTGTCGCCCGGTTCAGTGACAGTGGCCTGTTCGGTGGGCACCGCGACCTATTGGCTGATGCCGCGCCTAAGTGGGTTTTATGTCGATCATAGCGATGTGTCAGTGAATGTAATGACCACTGCGCAAGGTGCGCCGGCAATCACGGCTGGTATCGACCTTGCTATCCGCTATGGTCTGGGCAATTGGTCTGATGGGCGCGTGATCAAGCTGTTCGAAGAAAGCGTCGTGCCAGTCTGCCACCCCAGCCTTCGGCAACGGATGCTAGATGCTGGGCTGGGTATTGCCGGTTTGCCACTGTTGCATGTCAATTCGGGTGAGGATAGCTGGCTCAGTTGGCAGGATTATTTGCGCGCGGTCGGCCTGCCGGAGCCACGCGGTGGAGGTCGCAGTTTTACCAACTATGTTCAAGCCACGCAGGCCGCGCTGGACGGACATGGTGTGATGCTGGGGTGGGATTCGAACACCGCAGATCTGCTGCGGCGCGGTCGGCTGGTTGTACTTCCCTTCCCGAAGCTGCAACCCAAGGAAGCGTTCTATCTGGTCCTCCCTGCGCATCGCGATGACCAGCCAGCGGTACGCAGGCTTGCCGATTGGCTCTGCCGCCCGGGGGCCGCGTCTGCGCCATCTTTGGCTTAAGGGTGATACTTTCGTCAAAGTTCGCCCCGCCCGTGCGGTCAGCGAACCCCAATCTTTCCCAACCCGCAATGCTTTGCACTGCCATCAGACACAGCCGTCAAAATACTGCCCTTGGATAGCAAACGGCGGAACCTGACGCTAAAGCGATGTTCACCTGCCACTGGCGGCCTTGTTCCGTGCGCTGGGGTTTTCGACGGCTTTCGGCTGTTCCTTGACAATCGCCGCGTCGACATCGACGCCAAGCCGGTTGAAAATGCGATCAGAAGACCTCCCATGAACCGCCGCAACGCTCTTTGCAGGTCACGACGAAAGAGGTCGGAACCGGGTGCCCGCCTCAGGTATCTTGATACGCTGTTTTTAGACAGGTGCCGCGACGCCTTTCCCCCGCAAAGCAAGGTTGCGACTGTCTGCTTATGTACTACATTCACTTCAGGCTTCGTCGGCGGTCGCAACAGATTGCATCGAGGCCCTGCGGTTCAGCGTCTGGCGTCGGACGAAGGCCGCAATGAACACAGTTGTCAGGACAAGCACGATTGTCGGGGCCGGGGCGCTGTCGAGAAAAAAGCTGGCATAGGTGCCAAGCAGCATGGCCCCTACGCAAACCAGAACAGCGACCCACAGCATGGTTGAGAACCTGCGCACCAGAAGAAAGGCGATTGCCCCCGGTGCGATCAGCAAAGCAATGGCAAGGATCAAGCCAGCAGCAGTCAGCGTCGCCACGATGGTCAGCGAGATCAGCGCCAACAGCCCATAATGCAGCCAGTTGACCCAAAGCCCGGCGGCCCGCGCCTGTGCCGGATCAAAGCTGTGCAATAGCCAGTCTTTCCACTTCAGCACCAGAATCAGCACAACCCCTGCAGCGATCAGCCCGGCCTGCCAAAGCTCGTGCGGCTCAACCCCCAGCATGTTGCCGAACAGGATATGGTCAAGATGCAGGTTGGTGTCGATCGAAACGTAAAGCACGATCCCAAGACCGAACATGCCCGAGAACACCACCCCCATCACGGTATCCTGCTTGACCCGGCTGTTGCCTGCCAGAAAGCCGGTCGCGACGGCGGTGAGCATCCCTGCCGCAAAGGCCCCCAGGATCAGAGGCGCGCCAAGCGCGTGGGCCAGCACGATCCCCGGCAGGATGGCATGGCTGATTGCATCTCCCATCAGCGCCCAGCCCTTCAGCACGAGAAAACACGACAGCAACGCCGTCGGCACCGAGACAATGAGAGAGATCAGGAAGGCATTTTGCATAAAGCCGAACCGGAAGGGCATCAAGGCGGTGGCGAGATCGAACTCCATCACAGGACCTCCGAGGTCGGGCCGCGCCGCAACGCTTGGGCGGCTTTGCGCCGTGCCGCCAGCAGCCCGTGTTTCGGGGCCAGCACGAAGACGATCAGGAAGATCAGCGTTTGCAGGCAGACGATGATGCCACCTGTCGCCCCATCCAGAAAGTAACTCGCATAGGCGCCGACAAAGCTGGTCAGCGTGCCGATAGACACCGAGGTCAGGATCAGGCGGGGAAAACGATCGCACAGAAGATAGGCGGTCGCCCCCGGCGTGACCACCATGGCGATGACCAGAAACGCGCCCACCGTCTGCATTGCGGCGACCACCGAGGCTGACAGCAGAGTGAAGAACACGGCCTTCAAGACACCGGGCCGCAGCCCGACCGTGCGGGCGTGGTTTTCGTCAAAGAAGGTCACCATCAGATCCTTCCACTTGGCGATCAGAACCACGAGCGAGACAAAGCCGATGATCGCAAGTTGCAGGGTGTCAGCGGGTGTGATCGCAAGGATGTTGCCCATGGTGATTGTCATGATGTCAACCGATACCGGACTGACCGAGACCATGAAAAGGCCCAAGCCGAAGAAAGAGGTGAAGATCAGCCCGATGATAACGTCTGGCTTCAGGCCAGAGCGTTCCGACAAGAAAAGCATCGCCGCTGCCGCCAGACCGCCCGAAATGAACGCGCCCAAGGCAAAGGGCAGACCCAGCATGTAAGCGCCAGCCACACCCGGCACGACCGCATGTGACAGCGCGTCGCCGATCAGAGACCAGCCCTTAAGCATTAAAAAACAGGACAGAAACGCACAGACTCCGCCAACAAGTGCCGAAATCCACATCGCATTGGTCATGTAGCCATAGCCAAAGGGTTCAAGGAGAAGCTCTGTCATGCGCCCGGCTCCGCCTTCTGAACCTTGTCGCCATATTGCACGAAAGGCCGTTCGTCGTCGGTCAGGATAGTGACCGAGCGCGCATCGGCGTCGTCATGCAACGTGCCGCCACTCAGCGTGAAACGTCGCAACACCCCGCCAAAGGCCTTTTCCAGATTATCATGGGTGAACGTCGTCTCGGTCGGCCCATAGGCCAGCACGGTGCCCTTCACCAGAACCACGCGATCACAGAATTCCGGCACCGATCCAAGATTATGGGTCGAGACCAGCATCACCCGGCCCTCGTCGCGCAATTCGCGCAACAGTCCGATGATCTGCTCTTCGGTCCTGACATCAACGCCGGTGAAGGGTTCATCCAGCAAGATCACCTGACCGTCTTGTGCCAGCGAGCGGGCCAGGAATACCCGTTTGCGCTGACCGCCCGACAACTCGCCGATTTGGCGATGGCGGAAATCCTGCATGTTCACCCGCGCCAGCGCCTGATCAACGGCGGCGCGGTCAACGGCAGAGGGGCGGCGCAGGAAACCCATATGGCCAAAGCGCCCCATCATCACCACATCTTCGACCAGCACCGGAAACGACCAATCCACCTCTTCCGACTGCGGCACATAGGCGACAAGATTCTTGCGCAGCGCTTCGGCCACCGGCATGCCAAGGATGCGAATCTCGCCCTTTGCAGCGGCGACAAACCCCATGATCGCCTTGAACAGCGTCGATTTGCCCGCGCCGTTCACCCCGACAAGGGCGGTAACTGTGCCGCGCGGAATCTCGAAACTGGCGTTCCACAGTGCGGTTTGTCCGTTACGATAGGTCACCGTCACATCGCGCGCCGAAATCCCGCCCCCGGCATTGCTCGGGTTGTCCGCTGCGGTCATGGACGCCTTGGTGTCGAGCATGGAGTCTTCCTTTTCAATCAGACACGAGCCCGCTATTGCAAGCGCGCTCGGCAATCATTTCACCGCCGCAGCGAGGCCGTCAGCAACGGTTGTCGACGTCACCCGCAGCAGGTCAAGATAGGTCGGCACCGGGCCGTCGGGAAGGCTCAGGCTGTCCACATAGAGCACACCGCCATAGGCGGCGCCAGTCTCGCGGGCCACCTGCTCGGCAGGCGCTGTATTCACGGTGCTCTCGCAGAACACGACGGGGATATCATGTGCTCGGACGCCGTCGATGACGGCACGGACCTGCTGCGGCGTCCCCATCTGATCAGCGTTCATCGGCCAAAGGTAAAGCTCCTGCATGCCGAAATCGCGCGCCAGATAGCTGAATGCACCTTCGCAGGTCACCAACCAGCGTTGATCTTCTGGAATGGCGGCGATCTTGCTGCGCAACGGCTCTAGCGTGGCGCGCAGCCTGTCCTTGTAGGCAGCGGCGTTGGCCTCATAGATCGCGGCGTTTTTCGGGTCATGAGCCGCGAAGGCTGCAACGATGTTGTCAATATAGATCAGCGCGTTATCCAGGCCCATCCAGGCATGAGGGTTAGGTTTTCCCTCATAAGATCCTGATGAAATCGGGATCGGGTTGATGCCATCGGTCAGCGTGGCCGAGGGGATGTCGCCCAAGTTCGACAGGAACTGCTCGAACCACAACTCAAGGTTCATGCCGTTCCATAAGATCAGATCGGCGTCCGACGCGCGCACAATGTCGCCGGGGGTTGGTTCATAGCCATGAATCTCAGCGCCGGGCTTGGTGATAGAAACCACCTCCGCCGCATCTCCCGCCACATTTGCCGCCATGTCGGCCAGCACGGTAAAGGTCGTCACCACTTTCATGCGGTCTTCGGCGGCGACTGGAGTGGCCATGCCCACCAGCAGCGCCGTCACCGACACCGCAATCGACCTCAGATTCCCAGATGGCATTTGACTCTCTCCTGCTTTGTTTCTGTTCGCTGATGTTATGTAAATGCAAATCAATCGCAAATCAACCAAAACTGAGAATCATTCTCAATGTATAAAAATTTGTAGGATCTGTCGATTCAGCGAGACACCATCTGTAATCTCCATTTTGGAGTGGGAGGGTGGGTTCGATGGCCGAAGACCAACAGG
>NZ_JAXMJJ010000067.1:0-58204 GCF_034376685.1 Cypionkella sp. | reverse complement strand
GGCGGGAACGTCAAGCGGGCCAAAGCTGTCGGTTTCGGTACGGGTGGCGGACATCTGCAAGCCTCCTAAATCAGATGGCTGCGGCTTAGCGCGCCGGGCTTCAAAATTCAATCGGTATACAGAGGTATACCGAAATTATCCAAATTCAGGCGCGCTGAAAGATGAAAATCCGCGCAGGCGGGATGTTCAGCCAGACTTTCGGCCCGGCAATGACCTTCAGACCCAATCGGCTGAGCTGTTCGGCCGACAGCGCAGGCTTGGCACCATAAGTGAACTGAACATAACGTCCATCAGGGCAGAGGATTTCAAACGCAGCCTTCACGATGGATTCGCGCACGGCCATTGGCATCGACAGCAACGGCAGCCCGGAAATCACCACCTCTACGCCGGGTTCGACGTTGCCAACGACCGATTGTGCTGGCGCATTGTGAACGGTGATGTTGGGGAATTTCTTCTTCAGCAGTTTTGCAAAGCTGGGGCTCATCTCATACAGGCTCAGATTTTCCGGCGGCAGGCCGGTTTCCAGAATGCCGCTGGTCAGAACGCCGGTTCCGGGGCCAAATTCAACCACACGACCAGAGTTCGGACCCAATCCTTGCGCCATGGCGCGGGCCAGCCAACGCGAGGAGGGCACGACGGATGCCACTTGCAGTGGATTGGTGACGAATTGACGCAAGAACAGAGCAGTTTCTTTCGGCATGGCAGCCTCCTGTAAAACTAAGCAAATCTATTGCTTGCGGAATTTATCCAGACGCACGATTTGCGCATCGTTCTGTGGCGGGGTGGGATCGTCTTCGGGATCGTCTTCCTCGTCGTCTTCGTCATCATCTTCATGGGTCTCAAAGCGCAGGCCAAACTCGACCGAGGGGTCGACAAAGGTGCGCACTGCATCGAAGGGGATCACCAGATGTTCGGGTTGATTGCCAAAGTTCAGCGTGATTTCAAAGCCTTCGTCCGTGACAATCAGATCTTCGAACCAGTGCTGCACCACGATGGTCATCTCACCAGGGTAGCGCGAGCGGAGCCAATCGGCCATTTCTACACGCTCAACCGTGGTGTCGAAGGTGATAAAAAAATGATGCGCGCCGGGCAATCCGTGAACCGACACATCCTTGAGAACGGTCTGAATCAATCCCCGCATCGCGCGGTGCATGAGGTTTCCGTAATCAATAGACTTTGCCATGCGCCACCTCTTCTTAATGCTGCCACCATAGGGGATTCGCCTTCAAAGGGAAGGGGGGCGGCTCAGAATGCTGCAACTGCAGCGGAAGTTATCGCACAAAGACCCAGCACAATGGGAAGCGGCCAGTGACGACGCAGCAAAAGATAGGCGGCAAGCAGGGCGAGGGCGGTGGCAAGCAGCTTTAGGCTGCTGGGATCAGGCCAGATCAGATGCAGCGGGCCGTAGGTGAGCGGGGTGACGGTGGCAAAGATCACATGCGCCGCAAACCACAGCGACAGGTTGGCGATCACCCCAACCACCGCAGCGGTGATGGCTTTGAGGGCTTGTGACAGGCGGGGGGCGTGGGTCAGTCGGGCAATCCACGGCGCCCCCGCAAAGACCCAGAGAAAGCAGGGCGCGAACGTCATCCAAAGGGTGATCAACGCGCCCGCAAGGCCCATCGCAACACCGTGTTTTGCCGCAGCGAGGTAGCCTACAAACTCGGTCACAAGGATCAGCGGGCCTGGGGTGGTTTCGGCCAGCCCCAACCCGTCGATCATTTGCGGCAGGGTAAGCCATTGTTTTTGCTGAACCACATCCTGCGCCATCCAAGTCAGCACCGCGTAAGCCCCACCGAAGGTCAGCATCGCGAGTTTGGAGAAGAACAGCGCAATATCGGCAAGGATGTCTGGGCCAAACAGCACAATCAGACAGAGAGGGATCAGCCAGACAGCGCCCCAGATTGCAGTGGCCCGCAGCGATTGCGCCCAGGGGGCGGGGGTGGTCTGACTGGCAGATGGGTCTGATTTTACGGTGAAAAATCCCCAAAGACCTGCTGAAAGGATGACCGCGGGGAAGGGGGCTGCGAAGAAGAACAGGGCAACGAACGCAAGCACTGCGATGGCCCATTGCGCGCGGGATTTCAGGGCACGTTTTGAGACGCGCAGCAGCGCTTCCGCGACCACTGCCAAAACCGCGGCTTGAACCCCGATAAACAAGGCCGCGACCAGAGGCACCGTGCCAAAAGCTGCATAAATCATCGAGAGGGCCAGAACGATCACCGCGCCGGGCAGCACGAAAAGGCCTCCCGCGATCAAGCCCCCCAGTGTGCCCAGCTTGCGCCAGCCGATCCATGTCGCCAGTTGCATCGCCTCGGGTCCGGGCAGGAGCATGCAGAAGGACAGGGCCGAGAGATATTCCTCTTCGGTCACCCATTGTTTCTCATCAACCAATTCTCGGTGCATCATGGCGATCTGTGCGGCAGGGCCGCCGAACGACAGGATGCCGATGCGGGCGAAGGTTTGGGTCAGCTCTGGGATCGTGGTCATTGCGCGCGGCCTGCGGGCCAGTCGTGGCCTTCTTCATGGCCATCGCGCGCCCAGCGGTAGAGCGCATCATAGAGCGTCATGCCAACGCTGAGTTGTTCCAGATCATCGCGGTATTGTCGCGATAATCCAACGGAAATCGCAAGCAGACCAGCGGCTTGTGGGGAAAGGTCGTGGCGATCAGTGTCGGCTGCGCGCACGACTTGGGCGAGGCGTTGCAGGGCTTCGGTGTGCAAGGCAAATTCTTCCAGCAGGGTGTCAAAGGTGCAGGTGTCGCCACGATGGCTAAAAAAGGTGTCCTCGATATCAAACGGGGTGGCGTTGAAGCGATCGGCGACGGATTGCACTTCGGATGGGGCGACGAACAAAAAGCGCGCGGTGGGGTCAATGAAGCGGCGGATCAGCCACGGGCAGGCGATGCGGTCGATCTTGGGGCGGTGGCGGGTGACCCAGAGGTTGCTTGGCGGCAGGGATTTGATTGGCAGCATGGGCAGGGAGGCTTCGGCCCAAGCCATGCAGCCACCTTCCAGAACTTGCGCGTCAATGCCTTGAGTGCGCAACAGAGCTGCGACACCTTCGGAGAGCTTGCGGCCTTTTTGGCAGACCACAACGACGCGTTGGCCAAGCAGGGTGGCTGGGGCAGGATCAAAACGATCGTGCGCCAGCAGAAAACTGCCGGGGATCAGGCGCGGGTCGGCGGCGATGTCTTCGGGGATGCGGATATCGACGATGACAGGGGCATCTGGCAGACCGATCAGGCGGATCAGTTGGGCGGGCGTGATTTGGTTAAGCTGCGGCATGGCCGGGCATCCTTTGCTATGACAATGGATGCGACGCTTGGGCCAAAGCCTCACGGGGTGTTCGCGGACCCCATGAATTTGGATAGGAAATTCGCGGAGTTGCGTCAAGCCAAGAAGGGGAAAGTGCCGGATTCTGTTGCCAGGTTCCGGCGGACCCCGCCTTACGCGGCTAAGCGCAAGGGCTTAGTTTCGGCGACTCGAACTGCTTACGCAGCCAAAGCCATTGCCGGAGCACGGTTGTCATTTGCAACTGTACGTTTGGACCGATAACGGTGGTACCTCACCGAGCAAAAGCTGGCCCCTTTAGACGTTCGTCGATCCTGTTTCGACCCCACACGCCCCAAATGAAAGGGTGAATTGGTGGAGTCGCCGGGTACCGCCCCCGGGTCCGAGCCGTTTATTATGGGTGCGTTTATCGCCATAGTCCGAGTTGCCCCGGACAGGGTCAATATAGGGGCAGGGGAGGGGTGGCGCAAGGTGGTGTGCGGTCCCAACTCGGGACCTTTTTTATCTGTTTTATATCAATGGGTTGATGATGCGGATTTAACGCCTTGTTAAGGTTTGCGGGGTTTCTTGCGGTCCGCACCTGCCGCAATGCAAAACGCCCGCAAGGATTTGCGGGCGTTTTGACGGTTTCAGCGATGGATCAGAAGCCGGATTTGATCATCTCGAACTCTTGCGTCATGCGATCCCGCATGGTCGGATCAATCGGCACCTGGCTGAGCAGAATGCCCTCGACCGGATCGACATCGGCCGCTTTCAACTCTTCCAGCGGGATGTCTTTCATCGCCACATCATTGGCGTGGACATAGCCGAAATTCTCGAGCAGACCCTTGGCCGAGCCGTGATCCAGCCACGCGTTGATGAAGTCATAGGCCTTTTCTTCCGAACCGGGCGCGTCCTTGAAGTTGACATAGCCGCAGAACCAGCTGGCGACGCCTTCGGTCGGGGTGCGGTTGAAGGCAACCGGCACGCCTTCGCGCTTCATGTTGGCAACGCCATAGTTCCACGTCCAGGCAATGACGACCTCACCGGTTTTCATCAACTGCGCCAGTTCCGAAGGGTCGGCCCAATAGGTGCGCACATTGGCATGAGCCAGACGCAGCCAGGCAGCTGCGGCAGCAAACTGCTCTTCGGTCACGTTGGTCCAGTCAGACACACCGGTGGCCAGCAGCGCCAGCGACCAGGTGTCGTCGGTGTTGTCGGGCAGCGAGATTTTGCCCGCAAAGGCCGGATCGGTGAACACTTGCAGCGAGGCGACCTGTTCGGGTTTCACCGCATCGGTGTTGTAGGCCACGGCGGTGTATGCGCCATCGGTCGGGATATACCAGACACCGCCTTCATCGGCGAAGATCTTGGAGTTCTTGTAACGCTCGCCAATTTCGCCATAGAGCGGGATTTTGCTGACATCCCAAGGCTCGATCAGGTCTGCGTCGCGGTATTTCTGCACCATCTGCGCGCAGGGATGGGCGACATCGGCCTTGAAGCCGTTGGAAACTTTCTGAAACGCTTCGTCATCGTCTCCGAAGAAGGAGTAGGTCGGCATATCGCCATGCTTGGCGACATAGGCCTCGATCAGAGACTGGCTTTCAAAACCAGCCCAGTCGAACACGGTCAGTTCTGCATCTCCGGCATGGGCGAAGGTGGCAATGCTGAGGGTGATGGCCGTGCTGGCAAATAGACGGGTGAGTCGCATGGAGTTCCTTCCGGTTGTAGGGCGACCGCTTTTTCAGGCTGCGATCTGATGGTGATGAGGCTAAAGCGGGGACGCGGTTGGCTCAAGCGCTTATTGCAAGATCGGGCGGCGTGGGCGGGGGGTAACCCGAATGCGGCTGCGGCTTTGGCGAAAATCTTGGCGCAGCGCCGCAGGATCCGGCCGAATCATGGCGGCTGTGATCGGCGTTTGCGGGGGGTTTACGGCGCAAAAATCCGCCGCTAGGTTTGCTGCGAACCTGCGTTCTGCGCGGGGTCTGCCACAGCGCCTGTGCGGGGCTGCGGCTTGGCTGGAAGACCTGCCACGGCCTTGCTTTTCCGTGGACTCCTGCCGGGCCGTTTGTCTGAACCGCAATAAGAGGTGTCTGATGACCGAACTTGATCTGAATTTTGTGCGCAGCCAGTTTCCGGCTTTTGACAGCGCTGTGCTGGGAAGCCATGCGTTTTTTGAGAATGCTGGTGGGTCTTATCCCTGCCGTCAGGTGGTGGACCGGCTGCATCGGTTTTATCTGGATCGCAAGGTACAGCCCTATGGCCCCTATCCGGGAGCGCAGGCGGGCGGCGCCGAGATGGATGAGGCGCGGGAGCGTCTGGCCGGGCTGATGGGGGTGAACGGGCCGCAGGTGTCGTTCGGGCCTTCGACCTCGGCCAATACCTATGTGTTGGCACAGGCGGTGCGGGTTTGGCTGAAGGGTGCGAACGCGGCGATTGTGGTGACAAATCAGGACCATGAGGCGAACTCTGGGGTCTGGCGGCGGTTGGCCGATGAGGGCATCGAGGTGCGCGAGTGGCAGATTGATCCGCAGACGGGTTCGCTGGACCCAGCAGATTTGAGCGCGCTTTTGGCGGATGGTCAGGTGCGGCTGGTGTGCTTGCCGCATTGCTCGAACGTGGTGGCAGAGATCAATGATGTGGCGGCTGTGTCAGCGATGGCGAAGGCGGCTGGCGCGCGGGTGGTGGTCGATGGGGTGTCTTATGCGCCGCATGGGCTGCCGGATTTTGCAGCACTCGGCTGCGATGTGTATCTGTTCTCGGCCTATAAGACCTATGGGCCGCATCAGGGCATCATGGTGATCTCTGAGGCGTTCGGCGCGGAACTGCCTGCGCAGGGGCATTATTTCAACGCAGGTTCGCTGTATAAGCGCTTCACGCCAGCGGGGCCGGACCATGCGCAGATTGCGGCCTGTGCCGGGATGGCGGATTACATCGACGCTTTGCACGCGCATCATTTTGGCGCGCAGGCGGATGCGGCGCAGCGCAACCGGGCGGTGCATGATTTGATGCGGGCCCATGAGGTGGCGGTGGTGGCGCCGTTGCTGGACTATCTGGCCGCGCGCAATGATCTGCGGCTGATCGGGCCACGGGCGGCAGAGGCGCGCGCGCCGACGGTGGCGGTGGTGCTGGACCGCGCGGCAGAGCCGGTGTCAGAGGCTTTGGGGCGCGAAGGC
This sequence comes from Cypionkella sp., assembly GCF_034376685.1. Lineage (GTDB taxonomy): Bacteria > Pseudomonadota > Alphaproteobacteria > Rhodobacterales > Rhodobacteraceae > Cypionkella. The sequence continues at coordinate 51,756 of NZ_JAXMJJ010000067.1, read as the reverse complement.
ATCGCCTGTTGGGCCGGGGATTTCTACGCGGTGCGTCCGCTGACCGCGATGGGGGTGGATCTGGAGCAGGGCGTGCTGCGGATGTCTTTGGTGCATTACACCTCGGCTGACGAGGTTGTGCAGTTGATCGCGGCGCTGGACCGGGTGCTGTAGCGATTTTTGAGAAAAATCGTGACGATTTCCGTGACGGAAATCGGGGGGCTTTGCGCCCCCCGCCTGCGGCTTCCCCCGCAGGATATTTGTGCGCAGAGGATGAACTTGTGATCTGATCGGAGGTTTGACGCGTAAGCATTTGAAACAGTGTGGGATGTGATGAGCGATCAGCCTTTGATTTTATGGTTCCGGCGGGATTTGCGGCTGTCGGATCATCCGATGCTGGCGGCGGCGGTGGCCTCGGGGCGGCCTTTGCTGCCGGTGTTTGTACTGGATGGGCAGGCGGAGGCTTTGGGGGCGGCTGCGAAATGGCGGCTGGGGTTGGGGCTTGCGCGGTTTGCTGAAACCTTGGCTGCGATGGGGCAGCGGTTGATCCTGCGGCGCGGCGATGCGCTGGCGGTTTTGCAGGCTCTGGTGGCGGAGACCGGGGCTGCGGGGGTGATGTGGCAGCGGATGTATGATCCGCAGGCGGTGGCGCGGGATACGGCAGTGAAGGCGGCGCTGAAGGCCAAGGGGCTGGTGGCGGAGAGTTTTCCGGGCGCGTTGTTGATCGAACCTTGGGAGGTGGCGACCGGGCAGGGCGGTTATTACAAGGTCTATTCGCCGTTCTGGAAGGCGGTGTCGGCGCGGGGATTTGCCGGGCCGGTGCCTGCGGTGACGGCGCTGCGCGCACCTTCGGTTTGGCCTGTCTCGGAGGATCTGGCCGACTGGCAGATGGGGGCGGCGATGCGGCGCGGGGCTGCGGTATGTTTGCCACATCAGCGGGTGGGCGAGGCGGCGGCGCTGGCGCGGTTGGATGAATTTATCGATACGGCGGTGGATCGCTACCGCGCGGCGCGGGATTTTCCGGGGGTGATTGGGGCGACCTCGGGGCTGTCGGAGAATTTGGCTTGGGGGGAGATTGGGCCGCGGACGATCTGGGCGGCAGGGCAGCGGGCGTTGCATCAGGGGGATGCGGGGGCGGAGCAGTTTTGCAAGGAACTGGTCTGGCGCGAGTTTGCATATCATCTGATGCACCATTCGCCGCATATTCTGACGCAAAGCTGGCGCGAGGGCTGGGAGGATTTCGCGTGGCGTGGCGACAACCCAGAGGCCGAAGCGTGGCGGCGTGGCATGACCGGCGAGCCGTTTGTCGATGCGGCGATGCGTGAGATGTATGTCACCGGGCGGATGCACAATCGGGCGCGGATGGTGGTGGCGTCTTATCTGACCAAGCATCTGCTGAGTGATTGGCGGTTGGGGCAGGCGTGGTTTGCCGATTGCCTGACCGATTGGGACGAGGCTGCCAACGCGATGGGCTGGCAATGGGTGGCAGGATCTGGCCCCGATGCGGCACCGTATTTTCGGGTGTTCAATCCGGCGGGACAGGCTGAAAAATTTGACAGCGACGGGGCATATCGGCGACGCTGGATTGCCGAGATCTCGGCCCAGCCGGGAGCAGAGGCGCAGAGCTATTTTGATGCCGTGCCCAAGCGCTGGAACTTGGCAGTGACGCAGGCTTATCCCAAGCCGATTGTCACCCTTGCCGACGGGCGGGCGCGGGCGCTGGCAGCCTATGCGGCGCGAAGTGGCGCTGCTGCGCTAACAGATCCAGTTGGGAGGGAATGATGGACGTGTTGACGACGACCAAAGGTCAAAAACAGTTGCCGCGCTACTTTTCCGCCGTGTTTGAACTGGCGCAAAAGTTGCGCAACGGGCGGCTGGATTTCGTACTGCCCGATGGCCGCCGTTTTCGCGTTGAGGGGCAGAATCCGGGGCCGGTGGCAGAGATTGCGGTGCATGACACCGATCTGTTTGCGCGGTTGATCCGTGAGGGCGATCTGGGGTTTTGTGAGGCCTATGTCGAGGGCGGCTGGTCCAGCCCCGACCTGATGGCTTTCATGGATCTGGTGCATGAGGGCAATGGCGAGGTTTATGACGCGTTCCCCGGCATGGCTTTGGTGCGGGCGTATGAGCGCTTCCGGTTCTGGTTGCAATCGAACTCGAAACGGCAGGCCCGCAAGAACATCGCGCATCACTATGATCTGGGCAATGATTTCTATCGGCTGTGGCTGGACGATACCATGACCTATTCGTCCGCGATTTACCGCACCGGGCAGGAAAGCCTTGAGACCGCGCAGGCGCAGAAATATGCCTCGATGGTGGATCAGATGGGGGCGAAGCCCGGTGATCATGTGCTGGAAATCGGCTGCGGTTGGGGCGGTTTTGCCGAATATGCCGCCAAGGAACGCGGGCTGCGGGTGACGGCTTTGACGATCAGTCAGGCCCAGCATGATTTTGCCGTGGCGCGGATGCAACGGTTGGGCTTGCAGGATAAGGTGGAGATCAAGCTTCAGGACTACCGCGACGAGACCGGGCTGTACGACGGCATCGCCAGTATCGAGATGTTCGAGGCGGTGGGTGAGAAATACTGGCCGGTGTATTTTGACACCGTGCGGGATCGCTTGAAGCCGGGCTGCCACGCGACTTTGCAGATCATCACCGTGCAAGAAGCGCGGTTTGAAACCTACCGTAAGGCTGTTGATTTCATTCAGAAATACATCTTCCCCGGTGGCATGTTGCCCAGCCCTTCGGTGTTGAAGCGCGAGGCGGAACGCGCGGGGCTGCGGGTGAAGGGCTCGATCGAGTTTGGCAAAAGCTACAGTCAGACGCTGCGGCGCTGGTATGACAGTTTCAACGCGCGCTGGGCCGAGGCTGCGGGATTGGGGTTTGATGAGAGGTTCCGACGGATGTGGAACTTTTATCTCGCCTCTTGTGCTGGCACGTTTGAGGGCGGAAACTGCGATGTAACGCAGATCACATTGACCCGTCCGATCTGACGATCCGGGCGGCGGGGGTCTGAAGTTTCAGTCGCTCAGGCCCAAGCTGTGAAGGACCGTCATGCCAACTGCCTCTAAACTTGTCGCCGCGATCGCTTATGCCTTGCTTGGCTTTGTCGCTGCACAGACTTTTGTCAAATATCTGCCAGAGGGCACGCCCTTGGGCTATTTTCGCGAAATCACTGCGGCGATTGGGTTCGCAGTGGGCTGGCTGGTGATGGGCAAACTGACGCGCAAGGGCTACCGGGAGGCGATCAACTCGGGTCTGGTGACGGCGCTGATCCTGGTGTTCTGGGCGCTGCTGGCATTTTCGGTATACTTCATGCTGAAAAAATCCACGCGAATGATGTATGATGGCCCGATGGAAGCTGTGGTGGGAATTTTCCAACTGATGTTTGACTATGGCAAAATGCTGGTGGTGCCAGATATGTTGGGCGTGATTTTGGTCGGGGGCGTTTTGGCGGGGCTGATCACGGAATGGGCAGGGAAACGCTGGTCGTGAACCGCCCTTATTTCTTTTACGGCACGTTGCGGCACCTGCCGCTGTTGGAGGCGGTGCTTGGCCATGAAGTCGTGGCCACGTCGGCTTGGTTGGCGGATCATGCGCTGTACTGGGTGAAGGATCGCAGTTTTCCAATTTTGATCGAAGAGCCGGGGACACGCACCGAGGGGATCTTGGTTACGGCTTGCTCTGAATCCGATGTGGCAAGGATGGATTTCTTCGAGGGCGGTTTCGGATTTAGCGGCCGCGTGATGGAGGTGATGCGCCACGATGGGGCGGTCGTGGCCCTGGTGTTTCATCCCGAGGCTTGCGCGCATCACTGCGAGCGCGGCGGAGTTTGGATGTTCGAGCAGTGGCAGCAACAGTTTGGTGCAGAATTTGTCGCGATGGCCAAGGATTATCTGGCGCAGTTCGGACTGAAGCCGCCGCGTGCGGTGGCGGCGCGGTTTGAGCAGATTCTGGCGCGCGGGGCGTCTCGGGTGCGGGCGGGGCAGGCTGCGGCGACCACGCTGCGCCATCACGCTGCATCGGGGGATGTGACAGTGGCGGCACTGCGCGAGCCCTATGCGCGGTTCTTTGCGATGGAAGAAATCGACGTCAGCTTTCGGCGTTTTGACGGCTCGATGAGCCCGCAGGTGACGCGGGCGGGGTTCATTGCGTGTGATGCCGTGACGGTGCTGCCCTATGACCCGCTGCGCGATCGGGTGTTGGTGGTGGATCAGTTCCGCGCCGGGCCCTATCTGCGCGGCGATCCACAGCCGTGGCAGATCGAGGCGATTGCGGGGCGGATTGATCCGGGCGAGGGGCCGGAAGCTGCGGCGCGGCGCGAAGCTGTGGAAGAGGCGGGGTTGGCGCTGACCGATCTGCTGCCGGTGGCCAGCTATTATCCGACGCCAGGGTGCTCGGCGGAATATCTCTATTCATTCGTGGCGCTGACCGATTTGCCGGATGCGGTGGCGGGGGTGTTTGGTGTGGAAGGCGAGGCGGAAGATATTCGCGGCCATCTGATCAGCTTTGATCGGCTGATGGCGTTGGTTGGGTCGGGCGAGATTTCCAACGCGCCGACGATCCTGACGGCCTTCTGGCTGGCGCAGAACCGCGAGCGGTTGCGCGGGGGCTGACCCCCGCGCGGTTTTGCAAGCTTACAGCGCCAGTTTGGTCCAGGCGCCATTCTTGTGCGATGACCGCACGCAGGCATCGACGAAGGCCACGCCTTCCAACCCCTCTTTCAGCCCCGGAAAGCTGACCGCCGCATCAACGGCGCTGCCATCACGGCGGGCAATGATGGCGCGACCGGCTTCGGCGTAGATGTTGGCGAAGCCTTCGAGATAGCCTTCGGGGTGGCCCGGCGGCACGCGGGTGACGCGGGCGGCGGCTTCGCCTGATCCGGCACCGCCACGGGTCAGCCGGTAGCGCGGTGCGCCGAACGGGGTGACCCAGAGGTAGTTCGGGTTCTCTTGCTCCCATTCGATGCCAGCTTTGGTGCCATAGATACGCAGGCGCAGGCCGTTTTCCTGACCGGACGCCACTTGGCTGCACCACAACATGCCGCGCGCGCCAGAGCTGTAGCGCATCAGCACATGGGCGTTATCATCGACGCGGCGACCGGGGACGAAGGCTTGCAGGTCGGCTGCAAGTTCCGACAGGGTCAGGCCGCTGACGAAATTGGCCAGATTGAACGCATGTGTGCCGATGTCGCCTGTGGCCCCGCCTGCGCCGGAGCGGGCAGGGTCGGTGCGCCAATCGGCTTGCTTGCTGCCCTCAACTTCATGGGCCAGCCAGTCTTGCGCGTATTCGACCTGCACCAGACGGATCTCGCCCAGATCGCCCGCCGCGACCATCGCCTTGGCCTGCCGGATCATCGGGTAGCCGGTGTAGTTATGGGTCAGCGCGAAGACCACGCCTGAGGCTTCGGCGGCTTTGGCCAGCTTTTTCGCCTCGGGCAAAGTTGCGGTCAGGGGTTTGTCGCAGATCACATGGATTCCGCGCTTCAGAAACTCCAGCGCGACAGGGGCGTGCATGTGGTTGGGGGTGACGATGGCGACGGCCTCGATGCCGTCTTTGCGCCGGGCTTCTTTCTGCGCCATTTCCGCGTATGAACCGTAGCTGCGCGCCACGCCAAGATCGGCGGCAGACGCGGCAGAGCGTTCGGGGTCAGACGAAAACGCGCCTGCTACCAGTTCATATTGGTCGTCGATCCGGCTGGCGATGCGGTGAACGGCACCGATGAACGCGCCGCGTCCGCCGCCGACCATGCCAAGACGGATGCGGGGAGCGCGGGCGGTATGGGCTGCAGTGATGGCCATAAGATGTCCTTTCTATCTGGCGAGACCGGCGCGGATCAGCGCAATGGCCTCGGTGGCAAGTTCGATTTCTGAGGTGAACAGCGGACGCCACACGCGGGTGGCGGCGGCGAGGTCGGGCAGGGCTTGCCCAAAGGCTTCGACCGAGACCCAGCCGCTAAACGCAGCATCGCGCAACGCGTGCAGGGTCGGCATCAGCGCCGCATGGCCGCGCCCCGGCGTGCCGCGGTCATTTTCCGAGATATGCACATGCCCAACGGCGGGCAGGGTTTGCACAAGCGCTGCGACCGGATTTTGCTCTTCGATATGGGCGTGAAAGCTGTCGTAGAGATAGCGGTAGTTCGGGCGATCTACCTCGGCCACCAGCCGGGCGGCATCGCGGGCGGTGTTCAGGATATAGCATTCAAACCGGTTGAGCGGCTCGACCATCAGCGCCAGATCGGGGCCAGCGTGATCGGCCATCGCCTGATGCGCAGAGACCAGACGCGCCCATTCGGCCTGGGTCGGGCCTTGTCCGCTGAACAGGCCAAGCGGCTGGGTGAACGGCCCCGCGATAGAGACCGCCCCCATTGCCTGCGCGCAATCGACCAACCAGCGCAGATGATCGCGGCCCGCTGCGGCGCAGGTTGGATCGTCTGACAGCGGGTTGTGCGCGGCATCGGGCAGGCTGCCGATCATCGCCGGGATCAGGCCCGCATCGCGCACGATTTGCCCGGCTTCGGCAGCCTCTGCCAAGCTGCCGCTGAAGAACGGCACCTCGACCCCCTGATAGCCCAAGCCCGGCAACTGTGCCAAAAGCGGCGCATGATCGCGCCGCAGCTTGGCTGTCCACAGCAGCAGGTTGATGCCGATGGTGATCAAGGCTTAGTCGAGCCCCAGCATCCGGCGGTTGGCGGCGCGGTCGGTGCCTGCATCGGCAAAATCGTCAAACGCCTTCTCAGTCACGCGGATCAGGTGTTTGGCGACGTAAGCCGCGCCTTCGCGCGCGCCGTCTTCCGGGTGCTTGATGCAGCATTCCCATTCCACCACCGCCCAGCCATCAAAGCCGTGTTGTGTCAGTTTTGAGAAGATGCCGCTGAAATCAACCTGCCCATCGCCTACCGAGCGGAAGCGGCCCGCGCGGTTGACCCAAGACTGGAAGCCACCGTAAACGCCTTGGCGGCCTGTCGGGTTCAACTCGGCATCCTTGACGTGGAACATCTTGATGCGTTCGTGGTAGATATCGATATGCTCAAGATAATCAAGGTGTTGCAGCACATAGTGGCTGGGATCATACAGCATGTTGGCACGGGGGTGGTTGTTCACACGCTCCAGAAACATCTCAAACGACACACCATCATGCAGGTCTTCGCCGGGGTGAATTTCATAGGCCAGATCAATGCCGCAGGCGTCGGCGTGGTTCAAAAGCGGAGTCCAGCGGCGGGCGAGTTCGTCAAAGGCTTCCTCGACCAGACCGGCGGGGCGCTGCGGCCACGGATAAAGGTAAGGCCAAGCCAAGGCACCCGAGAAGGTGGCATGTGCGGTGAGGCCAAGGTTCTTGCTGGCGGTCAGCGCCTTGCTGACCTGATCCACCGCCCAAGCCTGCCGGGCTTTCGGATTGCCGCGCACTTCTGGGGCAGCGAAGCCATCAAACTGGGTGTCATAGGCGGGATGGACGGCGACGAGTTGGCCTTGCAGGTGGGTGGAAAGCTCGGTGATCTCGACACCATTCGCGGCGGCAATCCCCTTCAATTCGTCGCAATAGGTTTTCGAGCTGGCGGCTTTGTCCAGATCAATCAGCCGCGCATCCCAGGACGGCACCTGCACGCCCTTGTAGCCGCAGTCGGCGGCCCATTTGGTGATCGAATCGAAGCTGTTGAATGGCGCGGCATCGCCTGCGAATTGCGCCAGAAACAGCGCTGGGCCTTTGATCGTCTTCATGGTCTCTCCCTAGTTTCCCGTGCGGAAGTCCGACGCTTGCGGCACTTCCAATGCTTGTCCTTCATCCGGCGCGCGCCCCTCTATCGCCGCGATCAGCGCGCGGGCCAGAAAGCTGCCAGCGCGGCCCACATCCTCCTGCACCACGATCATCTCTTTGCGAAAACGGTGCAACAGGCGGATGGCTTCTTTTGAGACGACATCCAGATTTTTGCCGATTTGCAGGCCCGCACGTTCTGCCCCGGCCACCGCCGCAATCGCCGAGGTGGTGGAGCCTGCGATGATCGCATCCGGTGCTGTGTCGGAAAAGCGCTGGGCGACGGCTGTTTCGATATCATCGGCGGAACTGTCCGAGGTGACACCTTCGGCCAATTCAAACCGCATGCCCCGCGCGGCGGCTTCCTGACTGGCCCCCATGATCATATGGCGGGCATACATGTGATTGCGTGGTGGGGCGATGATATAGACATGGCGGCGCTGCCGTTCAGCCAAGGCCTGCACGGCAAGACGCCCGAAGGTTTCATTGTCATAGTCGAAATACGGGTGCTCAAAGCCCATATCGGTGCGGCCATGCGTGGCGAAGGGGATGTGATGCTCGGCCAGATAGCGGATGCGCGGATCGTCCGGCTTGGTCTGATTGAGGATGATACCGTCGGCGCTTTCGGTCTCTACAATATAGCGCACCGGGTCCATCGGGTCCTGATCGCGGAAGAACGGCATCACCACCAGATGATAAGCGGTGCCGCGCAGGGCATCGGCGATGGAATACAAAAGCTTTGAGGTGTGGTTCATCACATCGGATTCGGTCGACAGCAGCAGGGCGATGACATTGGTCTTTCCGGTGCGCAAACGCACAGCTGCGCGGTTCTGGCGGTAGCCAAGACGCAGGGCGGTTTCGCGGACTCGGCGTTTGGTTTCCTCGCCAATATCCGGTGCGTCTTTCAGCGCCCGGCTGACCGTGGCAATCGCAAGCCCAGTGGCGGCGGCGATGGTTTTCAGCGTGGGCCGTTCCGCCCCGACCAAGGGCAGCGGTGATTCTGTCATCTCATCCATTCCCGAAGCCTGCGGCCTCTTTTGGCGGCAATCCGCGCATTCTTCCAGCCCTGTGATTCGGCGCCTACCCTTGCAAACGGGATGCGACGCCCCTTTCTGAGACCCTGCACGCAGGTCGCAACTTGCCCATAATTTCAGAGACTTCCTGTAACACGGGCCGTGACGCAGAGCAGGGTGAAAAGCTGGAACATCGACAGATGCCACCCCCAATCAAGGCCCAGAAATTTACAACCGACAAGCGAAAAGATTGCTTGATTGGAAAAACTATAACGTTATAGGATCGACTATAACGATATAGAAACCGCGAAAGCCTAACGATCTGGGAGGATCATATGAAGAATTGGAAACTGGCCGCTGGCCTGTTGTTGTCGGTTGCTTTGCCGCAGGCGGCGCTTGCGACCGATCTGGAAGTGACGCATTGGTGGACATCGGGCGGCGAAGCGGCGGCGGTGGCCGAGCTTGCCAAGGCGTTTGACGCCTCGGGTGACAAATGGGTGGATGGCGCGATTGCGGGCGGCGGCGATACGGCCCGCCCTGTGATGATCTCGCGGATCACCGGCGGCGATCCGATGGCGGCGACGCAGTTCAACCACGGCCAGCAAGCACTGGAACTGGTGCAGGCCGGCATGATGCTGGATCTGACCGATGTGGCCGAGGCCAACAAGTGGCGCGAAGTGGTCAATCCGGTCTCGCTGCTGGATGGCTGCACGATTGATGGCAAGGTCTACTGTGCGCCAATGAACATCCACTCGCCGGAATGGCTGTGGATCAATAACAAGATTTACGAAGATCTCGGCATCCCAGTGCCGACGAACTGGACCGAATTTGTAGCCTCTGCGCCGCAGGTTGAAGCCGCTGGCAAGATCCCGTTGGCGCTGGGTCGTCAGGCCTGGCAGTCGAACCTCGCGTTCAACGCGATCACCGTGGGTGTTGGCGGCTTGGATCTGTGGAAGAAGGTCAATGTCGATAAAGACATGGACGCGGCCGCTGGCCCGGAAATGCTCGCCGTGTTCCAGGCGACAGCCGAGGCGCGTAAGCTGGCGACGAAATCGACGGTGCAAGACTGGAACCAGGCCACCAACATGGTGATCAACGGTGATGCGGCTGGTCAGATCATGGGCGACTGGGCGCAGGGCGAGTTTGCCGTGGCTGGCAAGGTTGCGGGCACGGATTACACCTGCCTGCCGGGTCTGGGGCTGAACGCCTATCTCTCGACCGGGGGCGACGCGTTCTACTTCCCGAAACTGGCCGATCCCGAGCAGGAAGCTGCACAGAAACGTCTGGCCGCTGTGTTGGTCAGCCCGGAAGTGCAGGTGGCTTTCAACCTGAAGAAAGGCTCGCTGCCGATCCGCGGCGACATTGATATGTCTTCGGCCAATGACTGCATGAAGAAGGGCCTTGAGATCCTGAAATCCGGCAATGTCGTGCCCGCAGGCGATCAGGTCTGGTCGCCGGATGTGCAGACCCAGCTTGCCGACATGCAAAGCGAATTCTGGAGCGGCGACATGACCCCGGAAGATGCTCAGGCGCGTTATGTCGAGATCCTGAAAACCGGGCTTTAAGCCCTTCGCGGCAAAAAGCGCCGTCCGGTCGGTTCGGGCGGCGCTTTTTTAACCGGTGCATGGACATTTGCGGGGAGAATTCCGGGTATGGCAGGACATCCAAGGGGGCTGCGGCTGTTTCGCAACCTGAATGCCAAGGTGGCGGCGGTGCCGATGGTGCTGACCACGCTGGTGGTGTTTCTCGGCGGCACATTGTGGACGGTGCTGTATTCGTTCACCAATTCCAAGCTGTTACCACGCTGGGAGTTCGTCGGCCTTGATCAGTATCGGCGGCTTTGGTCGAATGATCTGTGGAATGCCGCGATCTGGAATTTGGCGTTTTATGGCGTGATGTCGCTGGTTTTCACCATTGTGATGGGGTTCGTGCTGGCGGTGCTGCTGGATCAGAAAATCCGATTTGAAGACACCTTCCGCACCATCATGCTGTATCCCTTCGCGCTGTCGTTCATCGTCACCGGGCTGGTCTGGCAATGGATTTTGAACCCCGAGATGGGGATTCAAGAGGTGGTGCGCCGGATGGGGTTTGAAACCTTCACCTTCGATCCGCTGCACAACCCCAATACCGTGCTCTATGGCCTGCTGATTGCGGGGCTGTGGCAGGGCACTGGTTTTACCATGTGCCTGATGCTGGCCGGCCTGCGCGGCATTGACGAAGATATCTGGAAAGCCTCCCGCGTTGACGGCATTCCAAAGTGGAAAACCTATATTTTTGTCGTGATCCCGATGATGCGCCCGGTGTTTATCACCACGTTGGTCATCGTCGCGGCGGGCATCATCAAGCTTTACGATCTGGTGGTGGCGCAAACCTCGGGTGGGCCGGGCAATGCCAGCCAAGTGCCTGCGATGTATGTCTATCGCTACATGTTCACCGCGCAGAACCTTGGCCAAGGCTTTGCCGCCAGCACGATGATGCTGTTGTCGGTGCTGATTGTGCTGATCCCCTGGGCCTATCTGGAATTCGGAGGCAAAAAGCATGGCTGATGCTGCAACACTCACGCCGCCGCTTGGAGCAATGACGGCCGTTCAGCCGCGCGGTGCCAAGCCGAAACGGCGGTTCTCTGGCGCAAATATCATGCTTTACGGCATCTTGTTCGTGGTCTCGATTTACTACCTGCTGCCGCTTTGGGTGATGGTGATGACCTCGCTGAAAGGCATGCCGGAAATCCGCATGGGCAATATCTTTGCGCCGCCGGTCGAGATCACCTTTCAGCCTTGGGTCAAGGCTTGGTCCGAGGCTTGCACCGGGTTGAACTGTGACGGGCTTTCAAGGGGCTTCTGGAACTCGGTGATGATCACGGTGCCTTCGGTGATCATCTCGATCATCGTGGCCTCGGTGAACGGCTATGCGCTGGTGAACTGGCGGTTCAAGGGCAGTGAAGTGTTCTTTACCATCCTGATTTTCGGCAGCTTCATTCCCTATCAGATCATGCTTTATCCCATCGTGATCCTGCTGCGTGAGTTGGGGATTTACGGCACGCTTTACGGTCTGATCCTTGTGCATACCATCTTCGGCATGCCGATCCTGACCCTGCTGTTTCGCAACTATTTCAGCAGCTTGCCGGAAGAGTTGTTCAAAGCCGCCCGCGTTGATGGCGCTGGGTTCTGGCGGATCTACTTTCAGATCATGGTGCCGATGAGCCTGCCGATTTTCGTGGTGGCGCTGATCCTGCAAATCACCGGGATCTGGAATGACTTCCTGTTCGGCGTGGTGTTCACCAAGCCCGAGATCTACCCGATGACGGTGCAGTTGAACAACATCGTCAACTCGGTGCAGGGCGTCAAGGAATACAACGTCAACATGGCGGCAACGCTGCTGACGGGCTTTGTGCCGCTGTTCATCTACTTCGTCTCTGGCAAACTCTTTGTTCGCGGCATTGCTGCTGGCGCCGTGAAAGGCTGACACATGACCCATTCCATCCAAGTTAAAGACCTGAGCTTGAATTTCGGTTCGGTTTCGGTGCTGAAAAACATGAATATCGACGTGGCAGAGGGCGAGTTTATCGTGCTGCTGGGGCCGTCGGGCTGCGGGAAATCGACCTTGCTGAACTGCTTGGCGGGGTTGTTGGATATCACCGACGGTGAAATCTGGATCAAGGGCAAGAACGTTACTTGGGCCGAACCCAGTGAGCGCGGCATCGGCATGGTGTTCCAGAGCTATGCTTTGTACCCGCAGATGACGGTGCGCGGAAACCTGTCGTTTGGTTTGAAAAACGCCAAGATGCCGAAGGACGAAATCGACAAACGCATCGCGCGGGCGGCTGGGATTTTGCAGATTGAACCGTTGTTGGACCGCAAGCCTGCGGCTTTGTCAGGCGGTCAGCGCCAGCGGGTGGCGATCGGGCGGGCCTTGGTGCGCGACGTTGATGTGTTCCTGTTTGACGAGCCATTGTCGAATTTGGACGCCAAGCTGCGCAGCGAATTGCGTGTGGAAATCAAGCGCTTGCACAGCCGGTTGAACAACACGATGGTTTATGTGACCCATGACCAGATTGAGGCTTTGACGCTGGCCGACCGCATTGCGGTGATGCGCGGTGGCCTGATCCAACAGCTTGCCGCGCCGCAGGAAATTTACAACCGCCCGTCGAACCTGTTCGTGGCCGGTTTCATCGGTAGCCCGTCGATGAACTTCCTGCATGGGGCGACGACGGATGGCGGGACGGCATTCCAATTCGCCAGCACCAAGATCAACCTTGCCGGCTATGAGGGCGGTGCGATTTTGGACCGCCCGAAAGCGATCCTTGGGTTGCGCCCCGAGCATCTGCAGATTCAGGACCACGCCGAACCGGGCCTCACGATTCCGGCGGTAGTGGAGATTGACGAGCCGATGGGCGCAGACAGTCTGGTCTGGCTGGAGGCTGAGGGCGGGGTGAAAATGTCGGTGCGTGTTCCCGTGGAGCGGCGGATGGCGGCAGGCACGCCGGTGCATCTGAAGGTGGATATCTCAAAGGCGTCGATCTTCGACACAGTGAGCGAACAACGGGTCTAAGATGATGGATTTGGCCGAAGGCTGGACGCTTTCTGACGAAAGCGGTGCATATTCTGTCGCCTTCGCTTTGCCGGGGGATGGCGTCAGCGCGCTTCATGCAGCGGGCGCGATTGCCGATCCCTATTGGGGCCGCAACGAATACGATCTGCGCTGGATTTGTGGCCGCGATTGGGTGGCGAAACGCAGCTTTAACGTCAGTCGCAGCGATCTGGCGTTGGTGGTGTCGATGCTGGACACGGTGGCCGAAATCGCGGTGAACGGGGTGACGGTGCTGGCCTCGGACAGCATGTTCCGCAGCTACCGCGTTGATCTGTCTGCCGTGCTTCGGCTGGGTGCGAATGACATCGCGATCACCTTCCGCTCGCCCGAGCTGGAGGCTGCCAAGCGCCAAGCCGCACAGCCGTATTTCGTGCCGTTCTCTGCCAATAACACCCCGATCCATAACGGAAACATGCTGCGCAAGCCGTCCTGCGATTTCGGTTGGGATTGGAACATCGCGCTGGGCAGTTTCGGGGTTTATGGCGACTTTTATCTGGAACCATTGGTGCAGGCGCGCATCGCGGCGGTCGGGGTTGCGCAATCGCATGCGGCCCATCGCGCGGTGGTGACGGTGACGGCAGAGCTGGAAGGTGAGGCCGAGGGCGCAGATGTGTCCTTCGCCCTGTGTGGGGTCAGCGCACAAGCCAAAGTGCAGCGCGGGCAGGCTGCGGCGGCGCTGGTGGTGGAAAACCCGGCTTTGTGGTGGCCAGCGGGGCAGGGCGCACAGCCGCTGCATGATCTAGTGATCGGCTTTGGCGATCAGGTCTTGACCCGCCGTATCGGTCTGCGCGATGCCGCCTTGGTCAATGTCAAAGACGCGGCAGGGCTGGGTTTCAAATTCCGCATCAATGGCCGCGATATCTTTGCCAAGGGCGCGAACTGGATCCCGCAGGATGCCTTGTCAGGCCGGATTACGCCGGAAGCCACCCGCGATCTGCTGCAATCGGCGGTGGATGCCAACATGAACATGATCCGTGTCTGGGGCGGTGGGCGCTACGAGCCGGATTGGTTCTACGACCTGTGCGATGAGTTGGGCCTGATGGTCTGGCAGGATTTCATGTTCTCCTGCCATATCTATCCCGCCGATGCGGCCTTCCTGAATGACGTGACGATTGAGGTCACCGAGCAAGCCAAGCGCCTGCACCACCACGCCAGTCTGGTGCTGTGGTGCGGCGACAATGAGTTGATCGGGGCGCTGACGTGGTTTCCCGAAACCCGTGCCAATCGGGATTTGTATCTGGTCGGCTATGATCGGCTGAACCGCACGATCGAAGCCGCGTTGAAAGCTGCGGTGCCGGATGCGGTGTGGTGGCCGTCCAGCCCCAGCCCCGGCCCGATGGATTTCGGCGATGCTTGGCATGATGATAGCAAGGGCGACATGCACTTCTGGTCGGTCTGGCATGAGGGCCGCGATTTCGACCACTACCGCGATGTAAGCCCAAGATTCTGCTCGGAATTTGGCTTCCAAAGCTACCCCAGCATGGATGTGATCCGCCGCTTCGCGGACTCCAAGGATTTCAACATCGCCGCCCCGGTGATGGAGAGCCATCAGAAAAACGCCGGTGGCAATGCGCGGATTGCGGAAACCATGTTCCGCTATTTCCGCTTCCCGGTGGATTTTGAGAATTTCGTCTACCTTAGCCAAGTTCAGCAGGGATTGGCAATCAAAACCGCCGTCACGCATTGGCGCAGTCTGAAACCGCATTGCATGGGGGCGCTGATCTGGCAGTTGAACGACACTTGGCCGGTGTGCTCGTGGTCCAGCCTTGATCACGGCGGCGGCTGGAAGCTTTTGCACCATATGGCGAAACAGTTTTTCCAAACGGTGCTGGTTTCGGCGGTTCCTGTCGACGGTGGCATCGAATTGCGTGCGGTGAATGACGGGCCTGCGCTGAAGGTGACGGTGAAGGCGCTGGCTGTGGCGATGGATGGCAGCATTCGCGACTTGGCAGAAGCCACGGTAAACGTCGGCGAAACCGCTGTTCTCGCTCTGAAAATCGACGCTGCCGATCTCGGTGTGCAAGAGATGCTGGCCTATACATGGTCAGACGGTGACACGCTGATTTCCGGCGATACGTTCGCGCCAAAGCCTTACAAACACTACGATCTTTTGCCTGCGCATCTGACGCATCAGGTTCAGAAGATCAATAGCCACTACGAAATCACCCTCTCTGCCGAGGCCCTCGCGCTGTTCGTCGCGGTGGAATCCGACCTGCCGGGGCGGTTCTCGCACAACGCCGTGACGCTGTTCCCCGGCTACCCCGACACCATCACCTTCACCCCCGCGCAATCTGGCGTGGAGCCCCGTTTCACCATCCGAGACCTTCATTCCGCGACCTATGGTCCGACTGCCTGAGGAGGCACTTATGTTCAGCTATCAACTCTATTCCTCGCGCAACTTCCCGCCCTTGGCGAAAACCTTGGAGATGCTGGCCGCAACCGGCTACCGCGCCGTCGAAGGCTTCGGCGGGCTTTATGCCGATCAAGCGGGCCTGAGCGATCTGCACGCGGGTCTGCACGCCTGTGGGCTGAAGATGCCTTCCGGGCATTTTGGGCTGTCACAGGTCGAGGATACCCCGGATTGGGCGATCAAAGTGGCCAAGACCTTGGGCATGGAACAGGTGATCGTGCCGTGGATCCACCCGGATGAGCGCCCGACGACCGGCAAAGGCTGGCACGATCTGGGCGCGCGGTTGCAGAAGGCAGGCGGGCCGATCCGCGATGCCGGGTTGAAATTCGGCTGGCACAACCACGACTTTGAATTTGTGAAAACCGCAGACGGCGCGATCCCGCAAACCGCTTTGTTCGAAGGTGGCCCGGATCTGGCGTGGGAGATGGACGTGGCTTGGGTGGTGCGCGGGGGTGCCGACCCGTTGGCGTGGATTGCCGATCACAAGTCCCGCATCGTCGCAGCCCATGTCAAAGACATCGCGGCCAAGGGTGAGAATCTGGCCGAAGATGGCTGGGCCGATCTCGGCTATGGGGTGGTGGATTGGACGGCGATCCTGCCCGCGCTGCGCAAAATTGGCGTCACGAATTTCGTGATGGAGCATGACAACCCCGCAGACCACGCGCGCTTTGCACGCCGCTCGCTGGCTTCGGCGGAAAAGCTGTAAGGATATATCATGGCAAATCTGGGCATTGGCATCATCGGATGCGGCAATATCTCGACCTCGTACCTGCGGCTGGCACCTTTGTTCAAAGGGCTGGAAGTGCGGGCGGTGGCCGATATGAACATGGCCACCGCGCAGGCGCGGGCGGCGGAATTTGGCGTCAAGGCGCAGTCAGTTGATGATCTGCTGGCGAATAATGACGTCGATGTGGTGATCAACCTGACCATCCCCGACGCGCATTATGCGGTGACCAAGCGGATTCTGGAGGCGGGTAAACACGCCTATTCGGAAAAGCCGCTGGTGCTGACGCTGGCCGAAGGCGTGGCTTTGCGCGATCTGGCTGCCAGCAAGGGTTTGGCTGTTGGCTGCGCCCCCGATACGTTCTTGGGCGGCACCCATCAGCAGGCCCGCGCCTTGATTGACGAGGGCAAGCTGGGGACCATCACCACAGGCTGTGCCGCGATCCAAGGCCACGGCCCGGAAAGCTGGCACCCGTCGCCCGATTTCTTCTATCTGCCCGGCGCGGGCCCGATCATGGATATGGGCCCGTATTACATCGCCAATCTGATCAACCTGCTCGGCCCGGTGCGCCGAGTGGGGGCGCTGACGTCGGCGGCGACGCCCACGCGGGTGATCGGGTCGGGTGACAAGGCGGGGCAAGAGATTGCGGTGAAAACCCCCAGCAACATTCAGGCGTTGCTGGAGTTCCACTCGGGTGCCACGATCAGCTTTTCGGCGTCTTGGGACGTTTGGCACCACAAGCGTAACCATTTCGAACTCTACGGAACCGAGGGCACGCTCTATGTCCCCGACCCGAACTTCTTCGGCGGGCCGCTGGAAATGGCCGGGCGCGATGGCGTGCTGCACACGGTTCAGGCTTGGGATCATCCTTTCGGCATCGTCAACCAGCAGGGCCATCGCGGCGAGGATCAGGCGAATTACCGCACTGCAGGCATGGCGGATATGGTGCTGGCGATCACTGAGGGGCGCGATGCGCGCTGCTCGCTGGAACGGACCTTGCACGGCGTTGATGTGATGACGGCGGCTTTGCGGTCTGGCGAGACGGGCGAGTTCATCACCCTGACCACGACCTGCACCCGGCCTGCGGCTTTGGGGCCGGATCAGGCGTGGGCTTTGCTGCGATAAACGATGCGGGGGTTTCACACCCCCGCACCCCCGTGGGATATTTTTGCACAGAGGATGCCCATGATCGAGAACCCGGTGTTGCGTGGCTTCAATGCCGATCCCTCGATCTGTCGGGTGGGGGGCGATTACTACATCGCCACCTCAACCTTTGAATGGTATCCCGGCGTGCAAATCCACCACTCCCGTGATCTGGTGAATTGGCGGCTGGTGGCGCGGCCTTTGAACCGTGCCAGCCAGTTGGATATGCGTGGCAACCCGGACAGTTGCGGCATCTGGGCGCCGTGCCTCAGCCATGCCGATGGCAGGTTCTGGCTGGTCTATACCGATGTAAAACGCCTCGACGGCGCGTTCAAGGATGCCCACAACTACATCGTCACATCCGAGACGATTGACGGCGATTGGTCGGACCCGATCTATGTCACCTCGTCGGGGTTTGATCCGTCGCTGTTTCACGACGACGATGGCCGCAAATGGTTCAGCAACATGCGCTGGAACCATCGGCCCAAAGGCAGCGGGTTGAACCCCGCGCAGGATCGCTTTGACGGGATTGAGCTGCAGGAATGGCATCCCGCACAGGGCCTGCTGGGCGAGGTTGCCACGATCTACACCGGCACCACGCTGGGCTTGACCGAAGCGCCGCATCTCTTCAAGCGCAATGGTTGGTATTACCTGACCACCGCCGAGGGCGGCACCGGCTATGATCATGCGGTGACGATGGCGCGGTCGCGCTCGATCTTCGGCCCGTATGAGACTCATCCCAATCAGCACCTGATGACCGCGCGCTTTGCCCCCGGCAATCCGATCCAGCGGGTTGGCCACGGCCAATATTTTGAGACACCCGAGGGCGAGGCCTTTCACAGCTATCTGTGTGGCCGACCCGTGCAGGGGCCGCATGGCGCGTTCTGTGCAACGGGACGTGAGACCGGGCTGGCGAAATGCGTCTGGGTCGAGGATTGGCTTTACCTTGAAGGCGGCGGGCTGGTGCCGCCTGCCACCTTGCCGGGGCCTGCCCGCGTGGCGGGGCCGTCGACCGTGCATGATCTGACCACCACTCTGCCGCCTGAATTCCAATGGCTGCGCACCCCGTATCCTGCGCGGATTTTTCAGATGACCGGGCAAGCCTTGCGCCTGACTGGCCGCGAAAGCTTGGGCAGCTGGTTTGAGCAAGCGCTTGTTGCCCGCCGCCAAGAAGATCAGGCCTATCGCGCCGAGACCACTATCCTCGCCGATCCGCCAAACTGGCAACGCGCGGCGGGGCTGACCACCTATTACAACCGCCACAAATTCCACGCCGCTTTGATCACGCATGAGCCTCAGATCGGTCGCTGTGCCCGCATCGTCTCGTGCATTGGCGACACGACCGAGGCTTTGACCTTCACCGATCCCGTGCCGGTGCCCGATGGTCCGATCACGCTGTCGGTCAAAGTTGACCGCGCCACCCAGCAGTTCTTCTGGGCGCAAGATGGCGCGCCGCAACCGCTTGGCCCTGTGCTCGACGCGTCGGTGATCTCGGATGAAGGCGGGCGCGGCGAGCATGCCTCGTTCACTGGGGCTTTCGTGGGCATGGTGGCCTATGATTTGACCGGGCAGGGCTGGAGTGCCGATTTCACCCATTTTGGCTATCATCCCACGGCGTGACAAACGGCGGGCTTGCAACATGGCCCATTGCCGTCATAAACGGCGGTCAGATCAATGAGTGCAGGCCGCATGACCGAAGACGCCCGTAAAATCCCGACCCATGAGGTCACCTACGCCCGCCTGCGCGACATGATCCTGTTTGGCGTGCTGGAACCCGGTCAACCGGTGACGATTCAGGGCCTGACCGCTGGGCTGGTGACCGGGATGACTCCGGTGCGCGAAGCGATCCGCCGACTGGCCGCCGAGGGGGCGCTGCTGCCGCAGGGCAACCGCCGCGTGACGGTGCCGCGTCTTACCGCCTCGGATCTGGCGCAAGTGGCCTTCGCGCGACTGACCATCGAGCCGCGTCTGGCGGAACTGGCGGCGGCGGCGGTGTCGCCTGCGCTAATCGAGCGTTTGACGGCGATTGACGCCCGCGTTGATGCCGCGATCCGTGCCGATGATGTCTCGGCCTATCTGCAAAACAACCATGCCTTCCATTTCGCGCTGTATGAGGCGGCGGGACCGGGGGTTCTGCTGGATATGGCACGCTCGCTCTGGCTGCGCTTTGGCCCAAGCCTGCGGGTGGTGTCGTCAAAATCCGGGGCGACCAGCCTGCCGGACAGCCACAAAGAGGCGCTTGCGGCGATGCGTTCGGGCGATGCTGCTGGTGTGGCCGCAGCGATTCACCGCGATATTGGCCAAGGCGTTGATCAGGTGCGCGCGGCCTTGCAGCGCGGTGAGATTTAGCCGGTTCTCTGCGTCCTGCAATAATTTGATCAAATTTCTTGAACCCCGCTGCGTTTGATCATATCCTGATCCAAAGGCCACCGGAATCGGCATGGCCCGCGCGTATCAAGAGGGTCATGCGATGAACAAAATCACCAACCACATGCCGACGGCTGAACTTCAGGCGCTGGATGCAGCCCACCACATGCACCCGTTCACCGCCAACGCCGCCCTTGGTAAAAAAGGCGCGCGGATCATGACGCAGGGCAAGGGTGTCTGGTTGACCGACTCGGAAGGCAACAAGATCATCGATGGCATGGCGGGGCTGTGGTGCGTCAACATCGGCTATGGCCGCCCGGAACTGGGCGAAGTGGCCAAGCGGCAGATGGATGAGCTGGCCTATTACAACACCTTCTTCCAGACCAGCCATGTGCCGGCCATCGCTTTGGCCGCCAAGATCGCCGAACTGGCCCCAGAAGGCATGAACCACACGTTCTTTGCCGGTTCGGGCTCGGAAGCCAATGACACCAACATCCGTCTGGTGCGGCGCTATTGGGATATCAAGGGCCAGCCGGAAAAGCGCATCATCATCGCGCGGACCAACGGCTATCACGGCTCGACCATCGGTGGCGGGTCTTTGGGCGGCATGTCAGGCATCCATGCCCATGGTGGCAAGATTGCGGGCGTGGTCCATATCGGCGAGCCGAACTATTGGGATCAGGGTGGCGATATGACGCCCGAGGCTTTCGGGCTGATGCGGGCGCAGGAATTGGAAAAGATGATCCTGAACCTTGGCGTCGAAAACGTCGCGGCCTTCATCGGCGAGCCTATTCAGGGCGCGGGTGGGGTGATCGTGCCGCCGTCGACCTACTGGCCGGAAATCCAGCGTATCGTCGACAAATACGGCATCCTGCTGATCGCGGATGAGGTGATCACCGGGTTTGGTCGCACTGGGAATTGGTTTGGCAGCCAGACCTTTGGCATCAAGCCGCATATCATGACGATCGCGAAGGGGCTCAGCTCGGGCTATCAGCCGATTGGCGGCTCAATTGTCTGTGATGAGGTGGCGGCGGTGCTGGGTTCGGATGAGTTCAACCACGGCTACACCTATTCCGGCCATCCGGTCGCGGCGGCGGTGGCGTTGGAGAACCTGCGGATCATGCAGGAAGAGAAGATCGTCGAGCATGTCCGCGATGTGGCGCATCCCTATTTGAAAGCGAAATGGGAAGCACTGGCGGATCATCCGATGGTGGGGGATGCGCAGCTGGTGGGGTTGATGGGCTCGATTGCCTTGACCCCGAACAAAGAGAAGCGGGCGAAGTTTTCCAGCGATACCGGGACGGTCGGCTATCGCTGCCGCGAGCGTTGCTTTGCCAACAATCTGATCATGCGGCATGTTGGGGATCGGATGATCATCGCGCCGCCTTTGGTGATCACGCCGGAAGAAATCGACGTGTTGATCGCGCGGGCCAAGACCTCGTTGGATGAGTGCTATGCGGGTCTGAAGGCGGACGGGTTGTTTAAGTGATCTGAAGCCGATTTTAGAAAAAGATGGGGGGCGAGGCTGGAAGGCTTCGCCCTTTTCTTTTGTGGTCCGCGCGTGGACCGATAGGGTTGTGCCGTATTATCAAGGGGTTGGTTTTCGGCGTTAATGTCTTGTTAGAAGTTGTGGGGGCCAGTGGCGCAGGGCTATATGGCCCGTGAAATGGTGGGATTGTAGGAGTTTAGTATGCGGAGACTGTGGATGCGGGCGCTTGGTTTGGGTGCGTTGGGGTTGCTTGCCGCTTGCGTCGGAGCGGGTTCTGGTAATTTCGGCGCTGGCAGCAAGACCGAAGCGATTGTGGGGCCGTATCGCGTGACATGGATGAAAGGCCCAGAGCTTACCCGCCAGAATGACGGTTTGACGCCGCTGATGTTCATGTTCGCTTGGGCATCGCCCGCTGGCGGGGCGGGGGTGTCTGAGGCGGATTGGCAGAGGGAAGCGGCATTGCAGGGGGTGGATGTCTACACGCTGCGCTCGATCATGGGACCAGAGGTTTACAATGGTAAAAACGGCCGGTTGGCGATCTGCACGATTGGCGCGATTGATGAAGGCCTCTGCGGCCACCAGTTGAACCTTTCGGTCGCACAACGTGCGGCAATGGCACAGCAGGCTTTGGCTGTCGCGCAGACCTGCCGTTGGGTGGGGTTTGATCCGGCTTACAATGCGCTGGTGTCCAATGCGGCGGGCGCTGCGTCCCATATGCTGCATGTGCGGGCCGATTGCTGAGGCATGCGGTAGAGCGCCTGATGGCAGCGCTTATCGGAGGCGTCGAAGCCTCCGGCGGGAATATTTAAGCCAGTATGAAAGCCCATGGGTGGGGATTGTTTGGGCTGGCGGGGGATTGCTGGAACGCGGTTCAACGCCGCTTGCACAAGCCGCGCGGATTTCCTTTTCGGTGGGGCTGCGCTTGAGTTTGCCTGTGCGCTCGCCTATTCCTTTGGCAACGGTATAAAGGATGGACCCGATGCGGATTCACAGTGACCTGGCTGACACGATTGGCAACACCCCGCTTTTGAAGCTGAAACGGGCGTCTGAGATCACCGGTTGCACGATTTTGGGCAAATGCGAGTTTCTCAATCCCGGTCAGTCGGTGAAGGATCGCGCGGCGCTGTATATGATCCGCGATGCGGTCGCCAAAGGCCAGTTGAAGCCCGGCGGCACGATTGTCGAAGGCACGGCGGGCAACACCGGGATTGGTTTGGCGCTGGTCGGGGCCAGCATGGGGTTTCGCACCGTGATCGTGATCCCTGAGACGCAGAGCCAAGAGAAAAAAGACATGCTGCGGCTGGCGGGTGCTGAATTGGTGCAGGTGCCAGCGGCCCCGTATAAGAACCCGAACAACTATGTGCGTTATTCGGGCCGTCTGGCCGAGGCTTTGGCGCGGACCGAGCCGAACGGCGCGATCTGGGCCAATCAGTTTGACAATGTCGCCAACCGGCTGAGCCATATCGAGACCACCGGCCCCGAGATCTGGGAGCAGACCGGCGGCAAGGTGGATGGCTTCATCTGTGCGGTGGGCTCTGGTGGCACTTTGGCGGGCGTCGGCATGGCGTTGCAGCCGAAGGGCGTGAAGATCGGTCTGGCCGACCCGGAAGGTGCTGCGCTGCACGCGTTCTACACCACCGGCAAGTTCGATGCGCCCGGCACGTCGATCACCGAAGGCATCGGGCAGGGCCGGATTACCGCCAATCTGGAAGGCTTCACCCCGGATTTCAGCTATCGCATCCCAGATGCCGAGGCGCTGCCCCTGTGCTTTGAAATGCTGGAGGATGAGGGGATTTGTCTGGGCGGCTCGTCCGGTATCAACATCGCAGGGGCGGTGCGGATGGCGCGCGAAATGGGGCCGGGGCATACCATCGTCACCATCCTGTGCGACTATGGCAACCGCTATCAGTCCAAGCTGTATAACCCGGCGTTCCTGAAGGAAAAGGGGTTGCCGGTGCCGCAATGGCTGGACCGTGCGCCGTCGAATATCCCGACGGTGTTTGAAGACGCATGATTGGCTTGATGTTGCGCAGGGGTCTGCTAGTTCTGGCGCTGCTGCTGGCAACGCTGGCGCAGACTGGGGCCGTTCTGGCGCAAGACGCGCCTGCGGAAAGCGATTACAAAGCCTTTGACAGCATTGTGTCGCAGACCGAAGATCTGGTCGCCAAAGCCGAGGTCAGTGATGAGCGGCTGAGCAGTATGCGCGCCGAAATGGTGAAGTGGCGCTCTACGTTCACCGCTGCGCAGGGGGTGAATGCGGACCAGATCGCCACGGTCAAAAACCAGATTGCAGCGCTTGGTCCGACGCCGACCGAGGGTCAGACCGAGGATCCGAGCATTGCCAAGCGGCGGGTTGATCTGAACGACGCGCTGGCCAAGCTGCAAGTGCCCGTGCTGACCGCCGCCGAGTCCTCCACCCGCGCGGACAGCACTATCGGCGCGATAGACAAGCTGATCCGCGAACGTCAGGCCGACAAACTGCTGCGTCTGTCGCCCTCTGCGGTCAATCCGGTGAACTGGCCGCCTGCGGTGTCGATGTTTCGCTGGATGGGGCAGTGGATCTGGGATGAAACCCGCTGGCGTTTCACCCGGCCGATGAACGTCGATCAGTTGCGCGACAACGCGCCGCTGATTGTGGGGCTGCTGCTGGCCGCGATGATCCTGCTGGTGCGGGGCGGGCATTGGATGCGGCGGCTGACCTATTGGCTGCTGACCAAGACCCATATGCGCGGGCGCAACCTGATCTCGGGTTTTGTCTCGCTGGGGCAGGTGGTGCTGCCGGTGGCGGGGGCGATCCTGCTGTGGATGGCGCTGGAGCGCACCTCGCTGTTTGGTCCGATCATCCTGTCGCTGTTCGAAACCTTGCCGGCTGTGGTGCTGGTGATCTTCCTGACGCGCTGGCTGGCGAACCGGATTTTTCCGGCCGACCCTGCGCAGGAAAGTGCGCTTGGCTTTGGCGTGGAAGGCCGCACAGAGGGCCGTCTGCAAGCGGTGCTGCTGGGCGTGTCTGTGGCGCTTTACGATCTGGTGGCGGCGTGGATCGTGCCGCGCGCGGCCAATTTTCTGGGCGGATCGGCCAGCAACATCGCGGCAGATCGCGCACAGCAGGTGGCGCAGGCGACCGATGCGGCGATTTCGGTGCTGGTCGTGCCATTGCAGATCTTCGCGGCGCTGGCGCTGTTTCGGCTGGGCCAGATCTTGCGGCGCCAAAGCGCGGCGGGGCAGGGCGACGCGGATGCGGCGTTCCGCTCGACCCTGGTGTATTGGGTGTCTTCTGCCGCCATCGCCATCGCGGTGATCGCCCCGACGCTGGGCGTGATCGGCTATGTCAGTGCGGCAAACGCGCTGATCTGGCCTGCGATCAACACGCTGTCGCTGTTTGCGATGCTGGTGGTTCTGCAAGGCTTTGTGGCCGAGCTTTACGTCACCTTCACCCGCGCGCCTGAGGCGCGCCACGATGCGCTGATGCCGCTGCTGGCCGGGTTCGTGATTGCGCTTGCGGCGCTGCCGTTGCTGGCCCTGATCTGGGGCGCGCGGGTGGTCGATCTGGTGGAGTTGTGGGGTTCGTTCCGCAGCGGCGTTTCGCTGGGCGGGGTGCGGATTTCGCCGACCAGCTTCCTGATCCTCGCGGCGGTATTCGCGATCTGTTATGCGGTGACCCGGCTGTTGCAGGGTGGGCTGAAATCTTCGATCCTGCCGCGCACCTCGCTGGATCAGGGCGGCCAGAATGCTGTCGTGTCAGGCGTGGGCTATGCCGGGATCTTTCTGTCGGCGCTGCTGGCGATCAACGCGGCGGGGATTGATCTGTCGGGCTTCGCCTTGGTGGCGTCGGCCCTGTCGGTGGGCATCGGTTTTGGCCTGCAGACGATTGTGTCGAACTTCGTGTCAGGCGTGATCTTGTTGGTGGAGCGTCCGGTGTCTGAGGGCGACTGGATCGAGGTTGGCACCACGTCCGGCATCGTCAAGGCGATCTCGGTGCGCTCGACCCGGATCCAGACCTTTGACCGCTCTGACGTGATCGTGCCGAACTCGGATCTGATCACCGGGCGGGTGACGAACTGGACGCGGTTCAATCTGTCGGGCCGGGTAATCGTGCCGGTTTCGGTGCCGTTCACCTCGGACAGCCGCCTGGTCGAGGCGATCCTGCGGGAGATCGTCGAGGCGCAGCCTCTGGCGATTTTGACGCCACCGCCGGTTATTGCGCTGATGGGCTTCACGGCTGAGCTGATGAATTTCGAGATCCGCATGATCATCCGCGACATCAATTTTCAGGTCGCCGTGCGGTCCGAGATCAACCACCAGATTGCCGAGCGTTTCCGGGCCGAGGGTATCCTGTTCTCGAACGCCCATCGCGATTATCTGAAGCGGCTGGCGGATGAGGCTGCGGCGGATGCCGAAGCCAAGGCCGAGGAACAAGCCGCATTGGACGCTGTTGCTGTGTTTTTGGCCGAGCCGGACGCCGCCCCTAAAAGCCGCCCAAAAGCCAAGGACACTGGCGTATGACCACGCATCTGCTGTTTCGCGACGACGCCTATCTGCGCGAGGCCGAGGCCGCCGTGCTGGCCCATACGCCGGAGGGCGGCATCGTGCTGGATGCCTCGATCTTTTACGCCACAGCGGGCGGGCAGCCCGGTGACAGCGGCCTGATCGCGTGGTCCGGCGGCAGGATGCCGATTGCCACTGCGGTGAAGGTCGAAGGCGGGCTGATAGCCCTGGTGCCTGCCGAGGCCACCGCCTTGCCGCCGGTCGGTAGTAAAATCACCCAGCGCCTCGACTGGCACCGCCGCCACCGCCATATGCGGGTGCATACCGCGCTGCATTTGCTCTCGGTGGTGATCCCGTTGCCGGTGACGGGCGGACAGATCGGTGCCGACAAAGGCCGTCTCGACTTCATGATGCCAGAGCCACCGCAAGATGTGGCCGCCCTCAACGCCGCGCTTAACCTGTTGATCGAGCGTGATCTTCCGATCACGGAATCGTGGATCAGCGATGCCGAATTGCTGGCGAATCCGCAGCTTATCAAAACAATGTCGGTCAGCCCACCAATGGGGCAGGGCCGCATTCGTCTGGTGCGGATCGGGCAGGGCGAGGCGCAGGTTGATCTGCAGCCCTGCGGCGGCACCCATGTCGCCCGCACTGCCGAGATCGGTCGGGTCGAGATCGGCAAGATTGAAAACAAAGGCAAACAAAACCGTCGGGTGTCCTTGCTGCTGATTGACTAGGCCCGGATGCAGAGGGGCGGAAAATCTGACGAAATCGCCAAGAAAACCAAATCTCCCCCCCTTGCGCCCCGCCGCAGTTGCAGGCTAAACACCCCGCAACGGATCGGTGGCCGAGTGGTCGAAGGCGCACGCCTGGAAAGTGTGTAGGCGGGGAACCGTCTCTAGGGTTCGAATCCCTATCGATCCGCCAAATATCCTTGAAATCATTGAATAATTCAGAATTTTCGAGATGTAATCATCTACCGACCCATCATAGAAAAACGCTTAGGCCAGCTTCATTTGCCGACTCTATGTCAGTTTATCGGATTTTCGCGTGATGCGGGCCACAAGAGCCTTTAGCTTGGCTATCGGCGCCCTTCGCGGTGCTGGCGGCAGTGCGGCTTCAATGACTTCCCAAGGAACCACTCTGCGCTGAGCGGCGCATTGTGAGGCGTTGCGACTGGGTGCGGCTAGGATGTTTTGATAGGCGCGGTCCAGATCGGCTTCTGGTAGTCCTAGCGTCTCAGCCAGCCAGAACAGCATCGGGGCGCATTGAATGTGGTTCCAGATGAACTTCGCGTCACAGCTGGCCCATTCATTGCGGCCATAGGCCCCGGCCCGTCATAAGCGGTCAGCCAGCCCTGCCAGTGTTCTTGCTGGTGCATATACCAAGCTCGGCGGGTGCTGGTGGCAATGCACTTTTAATAACATGCCAAGGAAACACCCCGCTCAAAGCGGCGCATTGTGAGGCGTTGCCCGCGGTAGCGAAGTCTAAAAAGGGTCATTCGAGTGCAATGTAGTCACAACTGCCCGTGACATCCGCGCAGTGTCAAAACATCGACCACATGGAGGACACGTGCCAGCAGATGACGTGTCTCGGGCCAGATGACGTGTCTCGGGCCAGAGGGCGTGGATGCTGACGGTAGCGGTGGCGTGGCCTGGCAGCACTTCCAAAAGGCGGCCATCGAACAGCGGCCGGGGCCACCTTTGACCATGGCATTTGCGCGAGGCCCGGTGGCGTTCTGGCGCTTGTCGGTGCTGTGGGGGGAAGTGATGTGCGCCTCGACCTTTGGGAGCTGATCCGACCGATCACCTTGACAGGATACTCGTCGGAAACGCTCGACGGCCCCGCCCTTCGACATGCCGTCGCGGCCCTCGCTGGCTGGGTGCAAGATGGTAGCATGACCGCACCGCATTATGCGACAGTGCCATTGGCCGAGGCGGCCCGTGCCCATGCCATGCTGGAAAGCCGGGGCGTTACCGGACGCGTGCTTTTGGTTCTATAACTGCGGCTGGGCGACACACATGGTATGCTCTCAGCGTCGCACTGCGGCGGACAATGGTGCCCTATCCACCGAAACGATAGGAAAGCCCTATGAAGCCGAAGCTTTGTGTATCGTCGAAGACGATTGGGCTGTCCTGTGCGTCGCCAAGCAACTTGGACATCGTCGCCGAGGCCGTCAGGTTGACACGCTCGGTGACCCGGTAGTTTGCGGTCAGCCCGATCGAGACATCCTTGAACCCGCTACCGGGCGTGAAGGAGTCGATGTCTGAACGCGTCGCCTGCGTCGGTGTGACGCCGAAATAGCTCTGGTTGTAATCGCCATCCGACCAGGTGGTTCCGATGACCGGGATCAGCGTGAGTTTGGGCGTCACGTTGTAGCGGTAGGACAGGCTCGCATCCGCAAGCGTGCCTTTCAGGTCGCCGGACACAGCTTTGGTGAGGCCAAACGTGGCATTGACGTCACCGCTTTGCCAGTCTGTAAACAGGCGGGCACCTGCGCTGCCGGAGACTTCACCGAGCGCGTAGCGCAGATCGAAACCGGGAAGGTAGACGACGCTCGCCCCGAACTTGAAGTCGCCATACTCTAGCGGGCTGATACCGATACCATTGCGCAGGTTGATGAAAAAGGGCCCGCGGGCGATGTCGATCAGCGGGATGGCCTTGGTGCTTGTTGTGTCGGACCCTTGATACTCGGGGCCATTGGCGGCCCCTAGGCCGAAGATCATGCGGTCTTGAGCCGCCGCGTTGGTGGCCATCGCCGTACTGGTGAGCGTCAGACAGACGGCACCGAGTCGTGCAAGGCGAGTTGGGGTTGGTTTCTTCATGTTCGGCTCCATTGTTCGAGATGCAATTCTGGGGGCAGGGGCATCTGCCCGTTGCGAAACAAACCCGGCTGGTTTGGAGATGGGTGTCGGTTCACGGTCATGCCTTGCTGCCATTAAGATGCTGTGATGTATCTTGCATGGCGATTGTCTCTGTCAATAGGATTCTTAACTGCATCTTATTTGGCGGGCGATAGTATGCTTTGGGCGTTCTGAGCGATGTGCGATGCGTGAAATTGAGGCGACAGGTTCAGTTGTGCCGCCGTGCGATTACCGCCGCGACGTGGCGTTGGGTGCGGCAGAATGGTAATGCAACTGCGAGGCACTGATGCGCTTATGGCGGCATCAGGCACGGTGAGCGCAGAGTTATCGGAGAGGCGACGCATGGCGATGACGGAAACCGGTGATGAGAAGACGCGGCGCAGGCGGGGTGCGGCTTTGGAAGCAGCCATTCTTGATGCGACTTGGGAGGAACTTGCCGCACATGGCTATGAAAACCTGACCTTAGAAGCGGTGGCGCGCCGCGCGGGAACCAGCCGTCCAGTTCTGAGCCGCCGCTGGGATAGCCTTGCGAAACTCGCTTCTGCCGCGATCGCCCGATATGCGGTTCAGAACCCGATAGAGGTGCCTGATCTTGGCAGTGTGCGGGAAGAACTGCTGCTTTTGCTACGGCAAGTCGGGCGGCGATCATCGCCGAAACTGGTGCGGCTGATCTATGAGATGCGCAAGGATCTGGAGGCCGCATTCGCCAGTTTTGCAGATATGCGGTCTCAGGTGGGGGGCGCAGGATATCCGACCCAGCAAATTGTGGATCGAGCGGTCGCCCGGGGTGAGATTGAGGCCAAGGGTCTCACCCCGCGGCTGGTCCGGTTGCCGGTGGATCTTGCTCGCCACGAGATGATGATCACCTTCCAGCACCTGACCGAAACCGATATCTTCGAGATCGTTGACGGGATTGTTCTGCCCGTCTGGCTGCGGCGGCGATAGTTCTGAGGAGCCTGCAGCTTTGTAGACACCTGTCTTGGAAATTTTGCAAATAAGGCGAGACGCGCGATCAGTCAGCAAGACCGGCTTACGACCGCGTTCAAGCACGTTGCGATATCACAAGCGGCCTATCATGGTTGGGATAGCGCACAGACATTCAACGGAAGCTGGGCGACAAATCTAACAGTGCGACAGATCGGATCACTCTATCTGTCGCAGATCTCACAATTGCAGCGGTTGCGGCTTCGGCACTTTGGTGATGCGCGTTCAATTTGCAACAATCGCCAGAGGGGATCGACATGTCCGAAGATATCTATTGGGTCTGCGTATTTCGTGTTGAGCCGATAAATCTAAGTAAATTCAAAGCCGTTGTAAGACCGCTGGTCGAAATGACGCGAACAGAATCTGGGTCGATGGCCTATGAATACAGCGTCGGCGCGGATCAAAGTTCGATCCATATCATCTAGCATTATCGGGATTCGGCGGCGGTGCTGCATCATGTTACCAAGACATTCTCCCAATTTGCGGACGCCTTCACAGCCTTGGCTGCGGTGCAAAGCTTTATCGTCTATGGCACCCCCGATAGTGCCGCTCGCGCGATCCTTGACGGGTTTGGTGCGGTATATTTCACCCGGTTTGATGGTTTCACCAAGTAGAGGTTTGCGTGCCTTGCGTTGCTTCCCCTACCGCCATCTGAAAACAGGTGTTGGGCTTCGATGAAAACCAGCGATCCGGCGCGGCATGGCGTGTGGATCGCTTTTCAGTGGGCGGTGTCGGCGCTCGCCCAAGCCTTTTCCAGCTGCCGTGCCCGCTTCTGCAAAGCCACTTTGCATCAAAAGAAAGTTGATACGAGTGAAACGGCTGGTATCAGCTTTATCTTTTTTGCAAACCCAGTTGTCAGGAGCGTCTTGCGCCACCGCGACTGATTGTTGCGTAGAGGCGCGGCATTGCGACACTTGTGTCGCTGCGCTGACGGGCGGCTGTCGCACAAGAGACAGTTCTCAGAAAGCCGCTGCCAGCCTATCAAAAGCTTGCACCGAGGTTATCGGCAAGCCTTGGGTCAAACCGTTGATCCTGTCTTGCAAGACGAGCGCCACTTGCAATCGCGAACCATGTCTAAAGCCGAAGGAGTGTCGTTGAGGTAGCCGCCGCGCGGTTTTGCACACCGACAAAGGAAAAATCGGTCAAATGCCCGCGCCACCTGTGAAGGTGGAGGCCTTCAGGCGCGGGGTAACAACACTTGGAGGAATAATGAAAAACATGCTTAAGCGGTTCGCCGCTCCTGTCGTGCTGTCCGCCTTTGCGACGGCAGCCTTTGCGGACAATGCCTATACCGGTGCGCCGCGCACTTTCCTGTTCAACCCGGCGCAGGATGTCTGCTTCAAAGACACCGCGCAGTATAAAAAGGAAGGCCCGTATACGATTGGCTTTTCCAACGCTGGTCTGGGCGACAGTTGGCGCGTTGTGGCGCTGCATTCGATGATGAAAGCGGCTGCCGAGAACAAGGACAAGATTGCGAAACTTCTGATCACCGATGCTGGCCATGATGACAGCAAGCAGGTTGCTGACATTCAGGATCTGGTGTCACGCGGCGTTGATTTGCTGATCGTTTCGGCAAACACCGCGCAGGCTTTGGACCCGGCCGTGACCCGTGTGATGGAGTCTGGCATCCCGGTGGTTATGGTCGACCGCCGCATTGAGTCTGACAACTTTGTCACCTTCGTGACCGCATCCGACGCGATCTCGGGCCGTTTGTTTGCCCAGTGGATTGTCGAGAAGCTGAATGGGAAGGGCAATGTGATCATGCTGGGCGGCCAGTCCGGTTCTAGCCCGTCGGAAATCCGCATGAAGACCGCGATGCAGGTGTTCAACCAATATCCCGACATCAAGATCATCGACACGGTCTATGGCGACTGGAGCCCGGTGAAATCCAAGCAGGTCATGGCTTCGATGATCCAGAAGTACGGCAAAGACATCAATGCGGTCTGGTCGGCGCATGGTCTGATGACCCCTGGATCTATTGAAGCCTTCGTTGATGCGGGCTGGACCGATGGCACTATTCCGCCGCACACCACGGCTGACGTGAACGGGCCGATGCAATTGGCGTTGCAGCACAAGGTTCCGTTACTGGAAGTCGGCTATCCGCCAGCAATGGCAGGTGAAGCGATCAAGTCTGCGCTGGCAGTTTTGAATGGCGCGCAGGTGCCTTGCGTGACTGAGATCAACAGCCAGATCGCGGTAACCGAGGGTGACAATACCCCGTCAATCGACACCCGTTTGGGCATCAAGGACATGGTCGTTCTGGATGGCCCGGCGGATCTGCTGGTGACCGGTGGAATGGGGCCGGATTACGACCCGAACACCTTCTCGATCAACTATCCGCAGTAAGCCAAAACGCCGGGGCCATCACAGGCCCCGGCATCTTCTCGGGAGAAAGATATGCTGACCATTTCAAACCTGTCGAAATCGTTTCCCGGCGTGAAAGCCCTTTCGGGCATGACGCTGGATGTGCGCGCGGGCGAAATTCATGCTCTGGTGGGCGAGAATGGCGCAGGCAAATCGACCCTGACCAAGATCATCGCAGGTGTCTTTCAGCCCGACGAAGGCTCTATCGAATTTGATGGCGAAATCGCGCACTGGGCCTCGCCGGGACAGGCGAAGGCTGCGGGTATTCACGTTATTTATCAAGAATTTGTGTTGTTTCCGCATATGTCGGTGGCCGAGAACATCTTTATTGGTCATGAGCGGCGCGGCCTGCTGGGCAGCGTTGATCACAAGCAGACTTTCAAAGACGCACAGGACTTGCTGCACCGTTTGGGCGTAGACATCGACCCGGATCGTCTGGTGGCTGAACTGAGCGTTGCCGATCAGCAGATGGTCGAGATTGCCAAGGCGATGGTGCACAAGGTCAAACTGCTGATCCTTGACGAGCCGACAGCCGTTATTTCTGGCAAAGAGGTTGCCTTGCTGTTTCAGCGCCTGAACGCGTTGAAGGCCGATGGGGTGGCGATTATCTATATTTCGCACCGGCTGGAGGAAATCTTTGAAATCACCGACCGGGTGACGGTGATGAAAGACGGCCAATTCGTCAAAAGCTGCGACACCAAAGACGTGACGCGCGATCAGTTGGTATCACTGATGGTCGGGCGCAATATGTCGGAATTGTTCCCGCCGAAAGTTTCGGCAGGGCAGGGCGAGATCGTGCTGGAGGCGCGCGGCGTCTTTGTTAAAGGCCGGGTGCTGAATGCCTCGCTTGCACTGCGCGCCGGGGAAGTAACGGCCTTGGCCGGGATGGTCGGGGCTGGGCGCACCGAACTTGCCTTGGCGATCTTTGGCGGCTTGCCAATGGCTGCGGGCGAAGTGGTGATCGGCGGCAAAACGTTCCGCCACATCACCCCGGCGCAGGCGATTGCCGAAGGGGTTGGCCTTTTGACCGAAGATCGCAAGGGGCAGGGCTTGGCCATGCTGCTGGATATTGCCGCCAACATTTCTGCTGCAGATCTGTCTGCCGTCAGCCGTTGGGGCATGTTGGATCATCGCCGCGAAAACGCCATCGCGCGGGAAGAAATCGCCTCGTATCAAATTGCCTGCCGGGGGCCGCAAAACCCGGTGATGACGATGTCTGGCGGCAATCAGCAAAAGGTTCTGGTGTCGCGCTGGGCGCGCACCTGTCGCCGCGTGCTGATCCTGGATGAGCCGACGCGCGGCGTTGACGTTGGTGCGAAGGCCGAGATTTACCGCATCATGCGCGAACTTGCCGCCAAGGGCATCGCGGTTTTGATGATCAGCTCGGAGTTGCCCGAGGTCATCGGCATGGCCGACCGTGTCGTGGTGATGCGCGAGGGTGTCATCACTGGCGAATTGTCCGGCGTCGACGTGACCGAAGAGCGGATCATGCAACTTGCCACCCAACACCTTGCCGCTTGAAGGGAAATTCCATGACCGTGCTGGCACCAAGAAGCCGTCGCTCTTTCGCCAAAACCAATGGCAACCAACTGATCGTGGTTGGTCTGTTGATCATCCTCACCATCATAGGGGCCGTGGTTTCTGACCGTTTTTTGACGGTGGCGAACTTTATGAACATCCTTGAGCAATCCACCACGCTGGCCATCGTCAGCCTAGGTCAAACACTTGCGGTCTTGACGGGCGGGATCGACCTTTCGGTGGGCTCGATCATCAGCCTGACCGGGGTGCTGTTGTCGGGCATTACCAACGGCGATCCGGGCATGGTGGCCATCGCTATTTTAGTGGTGCTGGGTGTCGGCATTGCAGTTGGCTTGCTGAACGCAGCCGCCATCGTCTGGCTGCGGGTGCATCCGTTGATCGTAACGCTTGGCATGGGGGCGGCGCTACAGGGCATCACTCTGCTTTACACCAACGGGCCTGCGGGAAAGATGCCGCTGGGATTTGACTGGCTGGCGTTTGGCCGCGTCTGGGGTGTGCCTGCGGGCGCACTGATTGCGATAGCGCTCAGCCTGATCGTTGCGGCCTATCTGCGCTATGCACCGTTTGGCCGCTACATCTACGCCATAGGCGACGACGCTGCAGGCGCCAAGTTGATGGGCCTGCCACGGGTGAAGGTGATGTTCTTTGTCTATGGCTTCTCGGGCTTTATGGCCGCGCTGACAGCGATCTTTCTGGTGTCACGCTTTGGCGTCGGGCAACCCTACACCGGGCAAAACTTCACGCTGACGTCAATCACCCCGGTTGTGGTGGGTGGCACCTTGCTGAGTGGCGGGCGAGGCGGTGTGATTGGAACATTGCTGGGGGTCTACCTTGTATCCCTTATGAATAACGTGCTGAATTTCATGGATATTTCGTCGCATTACCAACTGATCGTGCAAGGCGTGATCGTGATCCTTGCGGTGTCGGTCTATGTCGAAAACAAAAGGAAGCTCTGATGTCACAGGCAGTTGAAACCTCGGGTGCGATGCCCAAAGCGACGTTTTCGGCGAAAGATTTTCTTGGCCGCTACAGCCTGCATGTCACGCTTTTGGTGATGATCGTGCTGTCGACGCTGATTTCGCCCAGCTTTCTAAGCGGTGGCAATATCGCCAATATGTTGTTACAGGCAGCGCCTTTGGGTATTGTGGTGATCGGGCAGGCCTGCGTGATTTTGGTGCGCGGCCTGGATCTTTCTGTGGCTTCGGTGATGGCGACGGCTGCGGTGATCGCCACCAGCTTCAGCGGGCAAGACAGTGACACGCTGGCGGTGTTTGCGCTGGCGATTGGGGTTGGTTTGGCCACGGGGCTGGCAAACGGCTTGTTGGTGGCCAAGCGCAATGTCTCGCCGTTCCTCGCAACTTTGGCGACGATGATCGTGTTGCAGGGCATGCGCTCGGCCTATACGCAAGGTGCGCCCTCGGGCAACGTGCCGCCGTTTTTCCGGGTGATCGGGTCAGAGCTTTTCCACGGTGTGCCGTATAACCTGATCATCATGGTCGTGCTGGCTGCAGTCTTTAGCGTATTGCTGTCCAAAACCATCTTTGGCCGTCAGGTCTATATCACCGGGGGAAATCCGGTCACCGCACGGCTACTCGGCATCAATTCTGACCGTGTCACCATCCTGTGCTATGTTTTTTCGGGCGGCTTGGCGGCACTGGCCGGGCTGATCTTGTCGGGCTTTGTTGGCATCGTTGACAACTGGGTAGGCCGGGGGTTCGAGATTGACAGCATCGTGGCGGCGGTGATGGGGGGCGTGGCGCTTTCGGGCGGGCGCGGCACTATTCCCGGCGCGTTGCTGGGGGCTGCCATCTTGGTTGTGGTGTTCAACGCGGTGTTGCTAATGGGGATGCCCATTCAGTTGCAAATCATCATCAAAGGTGTGGTGATCGTCGTGGCCGCCGCGTTCTATGTACGCCGCAGCGCCTAACCTTTGTGCCTGAACTTGGTCTTGGTGCCGTCACTCGTCGGGGTCGAACCATTTAATGCGGCTTGCGCACCTGCGAGATCTGGATTTTGCGATACAGCGTCGCGCGCGACATCCCCAGATAGCGCGCCGTCTCGGCCACGTTGCCACCGTGATGGCGTAGGGCTGCTTCAATTCGCGCGGCCTCGGCTTGGGAACGGGCTTGCAGATCATGGAGGCCTGCGGCATCAGCAAAACTGGCCGGAAGGTCAGCCAGTTCAACCCCATCTTGCGCCAGTATAACCGCGTGCCGCAGGGCGTTGCGCAGCTCACGCAGGTTACCCGGCCAATGGTGGCTGAGCAGGGCCGCCAATGCGGCGGGGTTGAGTGACAAAGCACGCCCAACCGAACTGGCCTCGGTGGCAAAAACCGCGGTGATGATTTCAGTCAGATTCACAGATTGGCGCAGCGGCGGCAGGCAAAGCGCTGAACCATCCAGCCGATGTGCCAAATCGCTGCGCAGTCGATTTTCGTTCACCTGAGCGGCAAGGCCATTCTTGCTAACCGTGATCAGCGAAATGCCGCGCGAACCCAAGACGTCATCGTCTGCCAACAGCGCCAGCAGCTGGTTTTGCAAGGCTGGCGGCATTTCATCGGCATGGTCCAGAACCAAAGTATAATCGGCCTCCGCCTGCAACTGGCGCAGGGCCGCGGAGGTTTCGCTTGGGTCCGCTGTGCAGTTCAAAAACAGGCTTCGGCGCGGGATACGATCAGCGAGGGCTTGCGCGAACAGGGTTTTGCCGACGCCAGTTTCGCCCAAAATGATCAAAGGCTGGTTGCCGGCAAGCAGACGTTCGGCGCGTGCCATCAGTTCATGGTGACGCGGATCGGGCATCCAAGCCAAGCCTTGGCGCAGCGGGCGTTGGGTGCGTGTGGGCGGCGCGTGACGCTTCGCCGGGGCTTCCCAGCGCGCAAACAGGTCTTCGCTTGGTTGCGAAACCACCATTTGATCGGAATGGCTGCCCAGTTCCAGCACATGATCAATGCGGCGATCCAGCAATGCCGCCCGCGGCTGTCGCAGTATTGATGGGGCGTTCGACGTCAGATCGACAATGCGCCCAGCCTCATCAATCGCGACCAAGGCTTGGGCCGCGGTATCGCCAAAATCGGCCTCATGTGCCAGATTGATCAGGCGGCGCTGGCTGTTGCGCCTGCGAAAATGCTGAATCTCGATCCGCCATGCCGCGCGTTCGACGATGCTCTGTAACAGATGCGCGCTCCGATCGGTTTCGGGCTGCAAAGACGATACGTTCAGCACGGCCTCGACTTGACCGCCCAAGCCGAAGATCGGCGCGACAGAGCAGGTCAGCCCCTTCAGGGATTGATGAAAATGTTGGCCACCGACAACGGATACCGCTCGTCCCAGCTTCAGGCAAAGACCGATGCCATTGGTGCCCTCGGCTTCCTCAGACCAGATTGACCCCGGCAACACCCCTGCCGCGTTCAGATCGGCCAAACGGGGCGGTGCGCAGCGAAACAGCAGTTTGGTGCCATTGGAGGAGGCCAGCGAGACGATATGTTCGCCCTGCACCAGCCGTTGGAACAGGCGGTTGATTTCCGGGGTAGCCGACAGCACCAGATCGGCCTGCTGTTCGACAGCCTCGCGCAATTCACCATGGGTCAGAACAGTGGTGTGGCGGCGGGCATCGGGCAGCAGGTGATAGGTGTCCAGACAGCGCGCCCAACTGTCTTGCACCAGCGCCGGAATGGGCGCGGCGTTCGGTTCGAAACGGCGGTGTAACTGCTCAATCTCGCGCTTCACCTGTGGTCCCATGTGTGGCCAGTTGGTGATGTAGGCTATGCCATAACGGCATAGCTTCCTAGCAGGATTTCGGGCTACTGCGCTGCTGCCTTCATCATGTTGCGGGCGATCAGAATCTGCTGAATTTGCGTCGTGCCCTCATAGATGCGGAACAGGCGGACATCGCGGTAGAACCGCTCGACGGCATATTCGGCCATATAGCCCGCGCCGCCATGAATTTGCACCGCGCGGTCGGCCACGCGGCCGACCATTTCCGAAGCAAACATCTTGCTGCAGGCGGCTTCGGTTGACACGTTTTGCCCGGCATCTTTGCGCCGTGCGGTTTCCTCGATCATGCAGCGCGCGGCATAGGCTTCGGCGCGGCTGTCGGCCAACATGGCCTGGATCAGTTGTTTCTCGGCAATCGGTTCGCCGAACTGCTTACGCTCCATCGCATAGGCCAACGCATCGCGGATCAGCCGCTCTGCTGCGCCGACACAAACCGCCGAGATGTGCAAACGGCCACGGTCCAGCACTTTCATCGCAGTCTTGAAGCCCTGATTTTCCCGCGCAGGCCCGCCGATGATGGTGCTGGCCGGAACCCGGCAGTTTTCCAAAATGACATCGCAGGTGTGCGAGCCCTTCTGCCCCATCTTCTTGTCGCGCGCACCGAGCGACAGGCCCGGCGTGCCAGCCTCGACCAGAAAGGCGGTGACGCCCGATGAGTTTTTGCTGGAGGGATCGGTGCGCGCGAACACGGTGAAAAGCCCTGCGTGCGGCGCGTTGGTTATATAGCGCTTGGTGCCGTTCAACACATAATGGTCGCTGTCTTTGGCGGCCGAGGTGCGCAAGGAACCAGCATCCGATCCGGCATCCGGCTCGGTCAGCGCAAACGACGCGATCATCTCGCCCGAGGCCAGTTTCGGCAGATATTTTGCCTTTTGCTCTGGCGTGCCGTCGATGATGATGCCTTGTGATCCGATGCCATTGTTGGTGCCGACCAGCGAGCGAAACACTGGTGAGGTTTGGCCCAGCACAAAAGCCGCCTGCACTTCTTCGGCCATAGTCAGGCCAAGGCCGCCAAATTCTTCCGGTATCGACAGGCCAAACAACCCCATGTCGCGGATTTCCTGAATAACGGCGGGCGGGATCGCGTCAGCATCGGCAACCTGCGCCTCATGCGGGACAAGGCGTTCGCGCACGAACCGATCAAGGGTATCGAGGAATTGCGCAAGCGTTTCGGGGTCGAGGCTCATGGGACGGGCGTCCTTCCAATGGTGTGCGACAGGGTAGTGGTGCGCTACAGTTTAACCGCTGCGGCAAAGCCGCTTTGCGGTGTTTCAAATCCTGTCAATAACAAATGCTTGCGGGCATGGTCAGTGCCGCAGCTGCGTCAAGATTTGCGTGCGCCGCTGTCGCATAAGAGACAATTGTTCCGATGCCAAAATCCGCGCCTAACTGTCATGCGCCACCATTACCGGATGCTTGAAGGCTTAGCTCTCCCTCGGCACCGATGTGATGTGTGGCGCAGCTTGGAGACGCGAAGTCTCATCATCAGGGAGGATATGGATATGAAGGCATTGCGTTTTCACGCGGCTAAGGATTTGCGGGTTGAAGATATCGCCACGCCGGGCGAACCGGCTGCCGACGAGGTGGTGATGGAAAATCGCTACGTCGGCATCTGTGGCACCGATCTGCATGAATATGCCTATGGCCCGATCTTCATTCCGAAAGAGCCACATCCGATCACCGGTGTGTCGGGGCCGCAGGTTCTGGGCCATGAATATGGCGGCGTCATCACCAAAGTCGGCAAGGATGTGACCCATGTGAAGGTGGGCGACCGGGTCTCGGTGCAGCCGTTCATCACGCCGCGCAGTGGCGACTATTATCTGGATCGCGGCGCGTTCAACCTTTCGGATACGATGGCGCTTGCGGGTCTGAGCTGGCTGGGCGGAGGTATGGCCGAGGCGTGCTTGCTGAAGGGGTACAACGTCTACAAGGTGCCCGATGCGCTGACCGACGAAGACGCGGCGCTTGTCGAGCCGACGGCGGTTGCAGTTTATGGTTGCCAACGCGGTGGTGTCAAAGAAGGCGATGCGGTTCTGGTGACGGGGGCTGGTCCGATTGGTCTGTTGACCCTGTTGGCTGCCCGCGCGGCTGGTGCGGTGCAACTGTTTGTCTCAGACCCTAACATCACCCGTCTGGCGATTGCCAAACAGATCCTGCCCGACGTCATCACCATTAACCCGCGTGAGCAATCGGTGGGCGATACCGTGCGCGCCGCGACCGAAGGCAATGTCGGTTGTGATGTGGCGTTGGAATGTGTGGGCAACACGCTTGCGCTGCAATCTTGTGTGGATGCGGTGCGCAAACAGGGTGTTGTGGTGCAAATCGGTCTGCATGCGGGCGAGGCTCCGATCAACTGGTTCAGCGTGGTTTATAAGGATATCGACCTGCGCGGATCCTGGGCCTATCCGGCACAGATCTGGCCGCGCGTGATGCGGCTTATTGCTTCGGGACAAATCCCGGCGCGCAAGGTTGTGACCAAAACCGTGACGCTGGAGACCGCAATCAAGGACGGCTTTGATGCCTTGCTTGATCCGGCTGGCACCCAGTTGAAAATCTTGATCGATCTGCGCCGCTGACACCGGGTTCTCCCGCCTTGGGTGGTCAGACCTAACGTGCAGATGCCCAGACGAGCGATGCTCGTCTGGGCTTTTTGCTGGGGTGCGGTCCTGAAAAAGCCCTGCAACCTTTCGGGTGCAGGGCTTTTGGAAGCGTGGGGATTTGGGGCTAACGGTCAGACGCCTTCAAGCAGCAGGGCCACGCCTTGCCCGACGCCGACGCACATCGACACCACGGCACGGCGCGCCGAGGTCAGCTGAAGCTCTAACGCGGCGCTGCCCGCAATCCGTGCGCCCGACATGCCCAAGGGGTGGCCCAAAGCGATCGCGCCGCCATTCGGATTGACGCGCGGATCGTCATCGGCAATCCGCAGCGCACGCAGATCGGCCAGCACCTGTGCCGCAAAGGCCTCGTTCACCTCAAAGAGATCAATGTTGGCCTCGGTCAGCCCTGCGCGCGCCAGCAGCTTTTGCACCGCTGGCACCGGCCCATAGCCCATGATGCGCGGATCAACCCCTGCCGACGCCCCTGACACCACCCGTGCAATTGGGCGCAAGCCGTGCAGCTTGACCGCGCGGGCCGTGGCTAACAGCAAGGCCGCCGCACCATCATTGACGCCCGAGGCATTGCCCGCCGTCACCGAGCCTTGCGGCGAGACAATGGGGCGCAACTTGGCCAGATCTGCGGACGTGGTGTCGGGGCGGGGGTGTTCGTCTTGGGTTACTTCCTGCGATTTACCGCGACCAAGGCTGACGGTTGTTGCAACAATCTCGCGGGCAAAGCGGCCCGACGCTATTGCGCGCCCGGTCTTTTGTTGCGAGGCCAGCGCAAAAGCATCCTGATCCTCGCGACGGATGCCGAAATCTGTGGCGACATTTTCGGCCGTTTCAGGCATAGAATCAACGCCGTAGGCTGCCCGCATTTTGGGATTAATAAAGCGCCAGCCGATGGTGGTATCTTCTACCGCCACGCTGCGCGAGAACGCGGCTTCGGACTTCAGCATCACAAACGGCGCGCGCGACATGCTTTCCACGCCGCCCGCAATCGCCAAATCCATCTCGCCCGCCTTAATGGCCCGGGCGGCGGTCAATACAGCCTCAAGCCCCGAAGCGCACAGCCGGTTTAACGTGACGCCGGGCACCGAACTGGGCATACCCGCCAGCAGCGCCGCCATGCGGGCGACGTTGCGGTTGTCTTCGCCTGCTTGATTGGCGCAGCCCATCCACACTTCTTCAATCGCAGCAGGGTCCAGATTGGGGTTGCGCGCCAAGAGGGCCGCCAACGGCACCGCAGCCAGATCATCGGCGCGCAGCATCGCCAAGGCACCGCCATGGCGGCCAATCGGGGTGCGGACGAAATCGCAGATGAAAACCTCGGTCATGGCTTGGCTCCTGGGTGGTTCAGACTGTCAATGCTGCGGCCGTCATGGGCGAGTTTGCGCAACAACGGCGGCACCGACCATGACAGTGGGTCTTTGGCAGTCAGTCTTTCCAATCGCTCCACCAGCAGCGTGGGTCCTAAACTGTCAGCATAATGCATCAAGCCGCCGCGCCAGCGCGGAAAGCCGTAGCCATGTACCATCACCAGATCAATGTCTTGCGGACGGGCGGCAATGCCCTCGTCTAGAATCGCCACAGCTTCCGAGATCATCGCCAGCATCAGGCGTTCAGCAATATCTTCAAGCCGCGAGGCCTGCGGCAAAATCCCTGCCTTGGCCGAGGCGGCAGCAATACAAGCTGCAACCCGTGCGGAAGGCTTTGCTTCGCCCGCGTCATAGTCATACCAACCTGCGTTGGTTTTGCACCCAAGTCGCTTCAGGTCTTCGACCAACGTGTCCGCAATCGTGACATAGCGCAAATCGGTACGGTGGCGCAGATTTTGGCGCTGACGATTGGCATAGGCGATGTCGAGCCCGGACATGTCTTGCGCAAGATACGGCCCCATCGCCAGGCCGAATTTCTGCATGATCTGATCAACGTCTTTTGGCTGGGCACCGTTTAGCAATTCCAGATCAGCGGCCTGCCGATAGCGGGTCAGAATGCGGTTGCCGATGAAGCCATCGCAAACGCCTGCCAGTACCGGAATTTTGCCCAAGCGTTTGGCCAAACCAAAGGTTGCCGCCAAGGTTTTCGACGCGGTCTGGGTTGCCTTTACGATCTCCAGCAGCTTCATGATATGGGCGGGTGCAAAGAAATGCAGGCCCAGGAAACGTCCCGGGGTGCTGATACCTTGGGCAATGATGTTGACATCCAGATAGGATGTGTTGCTGGCCAGGATCGTGGTTTCGGGCAGGGCTGCTTGCAAAGCGGCAAAGATTGTCTGCTTGACCGCCATGTTCTCAAACGCCGCTTCAATCGCCAGATCGACGGGCGGCAGATCCGTGTAACCTATAGTGAAATTGATCCGCGCGGTCACCGCATCGGCGCGGGCCTGGGTCAGTGTGCCGCGTGCCACGCCCTGCGCGATCAGGCCGGTGACATTGGCCTTGGCACGGCTTTGCCCTGCCGTATCGGTTTCCACCACCGTCACCGCAATGCCAACCAAAGCAAGGGTGTAGGCAATTGCCGCCCCCATTGTGCCACCACCCACCACGATGGCCGCGTTGATGTCGCGCTTGGGGGCTGGATAGGACTTGCCTTGCGACTGTGCCGAGCGTTCGGCGAAAAACACATGGCGCAGCGCGCGGGCTTGATCCGAGGCGCGCAGTTCGAGAAAGATTTGCCTTTCGCGCAGAAGCGCGGTTTCGATGGTTTGGCTGGCGCTGTCGGCGATCATCTGAATCGCCAAGGGCGGCGCGATCTGCCCGAAAGCGCGCTTCTTGGCCTGTGCCAGCGCGGAAGCAACGGCCTCGGGGTCAGCTGTGGGGGCGGGCCGGAAATCGGGGTTCAATGCCTTGCCAAGCACATCATTGCCAAGCGCCTTTGCGGCGGCCAAGGGATCATCCGAAACGGCGTCAATCGCGCCCAAAGCCAGCGCCTCGGCCCCACTGATCCGACGGCCCTGCCAGATCAGATCAAGCGCCGCTTTCAGCCCGATCAAGCGCGGCAAACGCTGGGTGCCGCCTGCGCCGGGGATGATGCCAAGGGTGACTTCGGGCAAACCAAGCATCGCGTCGGATGTGGCAATGCGATAGCGGCAGGCCAAAGCAATTTCCAAGCCGCCACCCAAAGCCGCGCCATGGATCGCCGCAATGGTTGGGATCGGCAGCATCACCAAGCTCGCCAGCACATCATTCAGATGCGGCGGTTGCGCCGGGTGATCGAACTCCTTTGCATCGGCGCCTGCGGCGAAATTTTGACCAGCCCCGGTTAGGATAATCCGCTCGGCACCTGCGGCAACCGCGCGCTCCAGCGCTTCGGCTAAACCTACACGCAGGGCTTTGCCGACCACGTTCAGCGGTGGATTGTTAAAGGTGAGAATGGCGGCCCCAGAGGCCATTTCAAACTGAACGGACATCATCGTCACCGCACAGGACGTGATTGGCGCGACACGAATTTGGTGTTCAGATAGCCGTCAAAGCTTTCCATCCCGCCCTCGCTGCCGTAGCCGCTGTCGTTGATACCGCCAAACGGCGTCTCGGCCAGCGCAAGGCCGAAGTGGTTGATGCTGACCATTCCCGCCTGCAATTGTGCCGCCGCCATATCGGCGCGTTCCAGCGAGTTGGTGAACACATAAGACGCAAGACCAAAGGGCAGGCCATTGGCTCGC
This sequence comes from Cypionkella sp., assembly GCF_034376685.1. Classification (GTDB taxonomy): domain Bacteria; phylum Pseudomonadota; class Alphaproteobacteria; order Rhodobacterales; family Rhodobacteraceae; genus Cypionkella. Next base: position 8,016 of record NZ_JAXMJJ010000067.1, on the reverse strand, counting down.
GCTAGCGCCTGTTCGGGGGTGCTGAAACGTGACACCACGGCTATGGGGCCAAAGGGCTCTTCCTGCATCAGCGCAATGCGGTCATCCGGCGTTTCAACGATTGTCGGGGCATAGAAGAAGCCTTCGTTGCCGATCCGCTGCCCGCCTGTCGCGACATTTGCACCGTTCTGGCGCGCGTCGGCGATCAGGCCTTCCATCGCGGCCACGCGGCCTGCATGGCACAACGGGCCCATCTGGGTGCCTGCATCCAAGCCATTGCCCACCTTGATCTTTTCAAACGCATCGACCAGCGCGGGCATGAAACGATCATAGGCCTTGCCCTGCACATAAAACCGGGTCGGCGAGATGCAAACCTGCCCGGCGTTGCGCAGCTTTCCCAGCGCCAGAGTGCGCGCCACGGCTTCTGCATCGACATCGTCAAACACCAAGACCGGCGCATGGCCACCCAGCTCCATCGTCGCGCGTTTCATATGCCGACCAGCCAGCGCCGCCAGATGTTTGCCAACCGGAATTGAGCCGGTGAAGCTGATTTTCCTCACATCAGGATGCGCCAGAAGCGTCTCAGATATCATCGCGGAATCGCCCCAAAGGATGTTGAGACAGCCCGCTGGCAGCCCGGCTTCCTCCAGCAGATTGGCGATCACCATAATGCTGGAGGGCGTTTCCGACGCCCCCTTCAGGATCACCGTGCAACCCGCCGCCAAGGCATTAGCAACTTTGCGGATGGATTGGCTGAGAGGAAAGTTCCACGGCGCGATGGCAAGACAGACGCCCACCGGCTCACGCGTGACAACCTGCTGCACCCCGGCCAGTCGTGCCGGAATGATCCGGCCATAAACCCGGCGGCCTTCCTCGGCGTGCCAATCCATGTAATCGGCGGCCGAGCGCACCTCGGCCAAAGCCTCGGCCAAGGGTTTGCCCATGTCCTGCGTCAGGTTTTGCGCGATGCTTTGCTCATCGCGGCGCAGATACTCGGCCATGCGACGCAAAATACCGCTGCGATCCAAGGCCGAGCGGTCTTTCCATTGCAAAAACGCTGCCTGCGAGGTTTCGACCGCCGTTATCAATTCCTCAGCCGTGACGGCGGGTTGCTGGGCCAGAACCGCACCTGTGGCCGGATTGATCACATCGCGGGAGGGGCGGTTTTGCGGGCCGATTCGACGACCGCCAATGATGATCTCGATGGAAGGATAGGCTGTCAGGGTCATCGCGGGGTCTCCATGCTGGGATGCAAGTCGGGGCAAAGTTGCAAGACGGGTCAGGCCCAGTGTCGGCGCGCAATGACGTCGCAAGATGCGCAGGGGCCTAATCCAGACCGTGTGTGCGGCTGATGATCCACTGTCACAACTGTCTTAAGTGAGACAGGCCGGACGCCCCGGAGTAGCGCATCTGGGCCAGTATCGGCATCATAACCAATTGATAAGGTTCGGACTATCAACAGGCCCCAAACGAATCTCGGCAGCCTCGCGACCAGAACAGTTCGGAGACCGCCATGACGCTGCACGCCACCAAGCCACACTCCTTGACGGACGATTTTCGCTCCAGCATGCGGGTTGCTGCCGCCTCTGTCTCGCTGGTGACGGCACGCGATGAAAGCGGTGGTTTTCACGGCATGGCAGTGACCAGCGCCGCGTCGCTGTCGATGGAGCCGCCCTCGATGATGGTGGCGGTGAACCGCAGCGCGTCGATTTTTCCGGTGATCAGCCGCACGGGCCGCTTTTGCCTGAACCTGATGAATGACGATCACGGCGGCTTGCTGGAATGCTTTTCGCGCAGCGACATGCGCGAGCGCCGTTTTACGCCCGAGCATTGGGCCGAGGGTTTGGGCGGCCTGCCCACCCTGCGCGGCGCCTTGTCCGTCCATGTCTGCACGGTTGCGGCCGCGCATGATTTCGGCACCCACACCGTTTTCTTCGGTCAGGTCGATGACGTGATCCTGCCCGAACCCATGGCGCAAAACCCTGCGCCGATCATTTGGCTGAATGGCACGCGCCGACATCTGCGCGCCATCGCCTGACGCTGCGAACAACCAACGCCCGCACTGGGCATCAGACCACCAAGGGAGGACTAATCTTGGAAATCGGACTCTTCCACATGCCGCTGCACCCGGCAGATAAACCGCTTGTCGACGTTCTGGCAGAAAACACTGAAAAGATCATCTACGCGGATCAGCTCGGCTTCTCGGAAACCTGGATCGGCGAGCATTACTCTGCCTCGACAGAACCAATCACCGCGCCGATGATGTTCATGGCCTCTGTGCTGCCGCAGACCAAGAATATCCGGTTTGGCACCGGCGTGATCTGCTTGCCCAACCACCATCCGGCACAGATCGCAGGCCAAGCTGCACTGTTCGATCACATGTGCAAGGGTCGCTTCATGATGGGGATTGGGCCGGGCGGTCTGGCGTCTGACATGGAACTGTTCGACGTGCTGGACGGCGGAGTTCGCGCTGAAAAGTTCGCTGAATCCATCGGTATGATCAAGCAGATCTGGTCGCAAGATCCGCCCTACGACATCAAGGGCAAGCACTGGACCATCAAGCTGACCGACAACATCATCCCGAAGCTGGGCGTGGGCTACATGGCCAAACCCTTCACCAAGCCGCATCCGCCGATCTCGCTGTCGTCGATGTCGCCGGATGGCAACTCTGTCGCGCATGCCGTGAAGATGGGCTGGAAGCCGATCACCGCCAACTTCTCGCCGGAAAGTACCGTGATCAACCACTGGCACAAATATGTCGAAGGCTGCGAAGCTGTCGGCAAGAAGGCCGATGGCAAGGACTGGTCAGTCGCCCGCAACATCCTGATCGCCGACAGCGACGCGCAGGCTGAAGATTGGCTGCTGGATCCGGCAGGTTCGGATTTCTACTACTTTGACTATCTGTGGGAAGTGCTGAAGGTGGCGAACTACACCGCCGTCATCAAGCCGATCCCGACGATGGATGACGCTGACGTGACCGTTGAATCGATCGTGAAGGCCTCGGTCATCTACGGATCGCGCAAGACGGTGATCGACAAGATCATGGACCTGCGTGAGCGCTCTGGCCCTTGGAACGTGCTGTTGAAGGCGGCGATGGACGGCTCTGGCAAGAACCGTGAACGCGAACGCCTGACGATGCGTCGTCTGGCCGAAGACGTTCTGCCTGTCATCAACGCAGGCTGACCGCAACGGATCAACGGTAGGAGAACACCATGAACATCGACACCAACTTTGCCCCGGCCGTCGAACCGGTCTACGCATTACCTTATCCGGTCAAACAAGATCAGGTCAGCCTTGCCATCGACATCATCGCGGCTGGCGGCATGGTGATTGTCGTCGATGATGACACGCGTGAAAACGAAGGCGATCTGATCGCCTCGGCCTCCACGATCACCGATGGCATGGTGGCCTTCATGGTCAACCATTCCACCGGGATATTGTGTGCTGCGATGAGCGGTGCACAGGCCGACGCATGGCAACTTCCGCCGATGGTTGCGAACAACACTGATCCGCAGGCGACGGCGTTCACCGTCACCTGCGATGCTAGGATGTGCGGCACCGGGGTTTCGGCGAAAGACCGCACCCTGACGTTGCGGCTTTTAGCAAACGAGACGCCGCAACCAGACGGGTTGCGGCGCCCCGGCCATATCTTCCCATTGCGGGCACGCGAAGGCGGCGTTCTGGTTCGCGAGGGCCACACCGAAGCAACGTTTGATCTGGTGCGTCTTGCTGGCCATGTGCCGGTGGGAGTGCTGTGCGAACTCGTCAACCCGGATGGCACGATGATGCAGGGAGCGCAGATTGATAACTTTGCGGCACGGTCGGGGTTGCTGAAAATTTCAGTGGCGCAGCTGATCGCTTGGCGGAAAATGCGCAAGGATCTGTGACGCCATGCCTACATCACAAGGAGGGGCGCTTTATCGCGCCCCTTTCGCTTTTCTTTTAGAATCATGAGGATTCCATGACAGCATCCCCACTTGGTGCGCTGCACGGCACCGTCGTTCTGGACGCCTCCCGCGTGCTTGCGGGGCCATTTGCTGGCCAGCTTCTGGGCGATCATGGCGCAGAGGTCATCAAGATCGAGTCATTCGACGGCGATGACACAAGGCGTTTCGGCCCGCCTTTTGTCGATGGGGTAGCACCTTACTATTTGGGCTTGAACCGCAACAAGAAGGATCTGGCCATCGACTTCTCGACCGCTGACGGCATCAACCTGCTGTTTGCGCTGCTGGAAACCGCCGATGTCTTCATCGAGAATTTCAAGATGAGCACCTGGCGCAAATGGGGCGTCACTGACCTGTCCGAAATCACCCGGCGTTTCCCACGGCTGGTGCATTGCCGGGTCAGTGGTTTTGGTGAAACCGGAGAATATGGCGGCATGCCGGGCTATGACGCGGCCTTGCAGGCGATGTCGGGGTTGATGGCGGTGAATGGCAATCCGGAAGATGACGCCTGCCGCATTGGCGTGCCGATCGTCGATACTTGCACCGGCATGTATGGCTGCATGGGGATCCTGTTTGCACTGCTAGAGCGCAATCGCTCGGGCACGGGTCAGATGGTTGAGGTGACGCTGTATGACACCGCCATCGCCATGCTACACCCTCATGCCTCAAACGTGCTGAACGGTGGCAAGGCCATCCGCACCGGCAATGGTCACCCGAATATCGTGCCCTATGATTTGTTCCCCACGGCCACCGTCAAGCTGTTTCTGGCCGTCGGCAATGACAGGCAGTTCAAGACGCTGTGCGGTGAATTGGGTGACGATGCCCTGAGCGCCGATCCGCTCTATCGCAGCAACGGCGAACGCGTGATCAATCGGATTTCGCTGCGCGCGCGGCTAGAGCCGCTGCTGTTGCGTCACGATGCCATGGTGCTGTTTGAACGGCTGATGGCTGTGGGGGTGCCTTGTGCGCCTGTTCTCAGCGTTGATCAGGCGCTTGCCCTGCCGCATACCAAAACCCGCGCAATGACGGTGGCGCTGGGCGATTACATCGGCCCCGGATTGGCGATCAAGCTGGATCGCACCCCGGGATCGGTCCATCTGCCGCCACCTGCGATTGGTGAGCATAGCCAAGAGGTGTTGCAGCGGTTCGGTGTTGAGCCCGATCAGATCGTGCAGTTGATGCGCGCCAACGTTGTGCGTTAGCAATAGGGCGCGCCACGGTTGGCGCGCCCTATTTCATTACAGCGAGAAACCACCATCAACAGCAACGGCTTGGCCCGTCACATGCGGTGCGCAGGCCAAGAAGACGCACATTTGCCCCATGTCTTCCGACGTTTGTGCCACGCCCTGCGGCAAGAAGCTGGCTTGGTGACGTTCCCACGAAGCTTCTTCGCTTTCGCCCGGCAGCGCCCATTTGCCAGAAAGCCCGGTTTCCCCGCGCCACATGCCAGTGCCGACGATACCGGGGCACAGCGCGTTCACCGTGATGCCCTCTTTCGCCACTTCCTTGGCTACGGCATTGCTAAAGCCAATGACGCCGAACTTTGATGCGCTGTAGTGCGACAGATGCGGGAAGCCGGTTTTGCCTGCAATGGATGCCGTGTTGATCACCCGACCAAACTGCGCCTTCCGCATCAGGTCAATCTCGGCTTGGGTGCACAGGAATACCCCGCGCAGGTTGACGTCCAGCACATCGTCCCATTGCTCGACAGTCAGTTCAGTCACGCTGCCAAGGCTGACGATACCCGCGTTGTTGACCGCTACATCCAGCCGCCCATGCTGCATTTCAATCGACGCGATCATCGCCTTGACGCTTTCGGGCCTGCGCACATCAACTTGCAGCGCGGTCGCTTTACCGCCTGCGGCTTTGACGCTGGCGCAGCCTTCTTCGGCCAAAGCCATCGTGTAATCCGCGATGACCAGCTCGGCACCCGCTTGTGCCAAAGCCACCGCGATGCCAGCACCAATGCCGCGCCCGCCGCCGGTGACAAGGGCGACGCGGCCCTTCAGTGAAAACTGTGAATTTGCCATGGTGTTCCTCCTCTAAAGGTATCTGCCGAAAGACTTCTCTTTCGGTTTTGCCAAGGGATCGGACCACGCGCGTACGGGGTTAGACAATTGTGCCTTCTGCGACAGCACTGTGCAGAGCAACTGTCTCATCGGCACTGTCTCAGATGAGACAGTGATCTTGGCTACTGCGTCGCAACTGAGGCATAGGCCGCAAGCGCTACTCGGCTCTATTATGATCGCCACAAGGGATCGGACGAGACTGGAATTTTGGCGACAAGGGGGAGGCGACGCGTGACGCAGCAAATGCGAAAGACAGATGCCGCGTTCACCGAAACGCTGCGGCAAGGGCTGCGCGCCTCGGCGGTCAATGTCGCATTGCTGACCACCACCGACCTAGAGGGCCGCTATCACGGGCTGGCGGTCACCACCGCAGTGCCGTTTTCAAACCAGCAGCCTTCGATGATCGTTGCGGTTAGCCACAGCGCCTCAGCCTATCCGGTGATCCGGGACAGCGGACTGTTTTGCCTGAACCAGATCGCCAGCTGCGACCTTGATATCTTGGATCGCTTTAGCCGCAGCGACCAACGGGCCGAGCGCTTCACCTCTGACGCATGGCGGCCCGGCCCGCATGGTTTGCCCTATCTCGAAACGGCGACCGCTTGTTTCTTCTGCAATGTTTTGGGGGCGCACGAATATGACGATCAGACCATCTTTGTCAGCCGTATCGAGGATGTCCGGCTTGGCCTGCGTTGCGGCGCGGATGGCTTTGATCCGCTGATCTGGATCAATGGAGGGCCGGCCAAACTGGCTAGCAGGGAGTATGCCTAAACCACGCTGAAAAGTGTGTTGAAGTTATCCCGTCAATGTCTTGGGAGGGACATTATGTGGAACATCGCTGAAACGAGGCCTGCCCTGTCGCAAGACCCGGTGCAGGATGAAATTGCAAGTCTATGTCGGTCGCGCGGGTTGGAGGGCCAGTTAACCTTGCCCGGAGTCGTCGCCGACTCCTGGAAGCGCTGTCTGGCGGATTACAACCTGTTGCCCGACCGTGTGCCGCGCGCCGAAGTGCTGGCGCATTCTGAAATGCGTGATCTGATGGGGGCCAGCGAAGATCTTCTGCGCATCGCCGAGCCAGAGGTGGAGCGGCTGTTTTTGCGGCTTGTGGACAGTGAATACTTGGTATCGCTGGCCTCGCCGCAGGGTGTGATGCTGTTGTTTCGCTGCGATTATCAATACTTGGGCGATCTGGCGGGGCAGGGGGTTCTGCCCGGTTCTGTCTGGACCGAGGAACGTCAGGGCACCAATGGTGTCGGCACCTGCATTAACATCGGCAAGTCTGTGTCCATCGTTGGCAGCCAGCACTACGGCGTGGCGACCCAATCTTTGACCTGCCTTACCTCGCCGGTTTTCGGGCGGAATGGCATGATTGAAAGTGTGATCAATGTCACCACAGCGCGCAGTGGCGATGAGCGGATGAACCGCGTCGTGCAAAACATCGTAGAACGCTCCGCCCGCCGGATTGAGAACGGCTATTTCGGCCGTCTGCACCGGCAAAGCCACATGCTGCGCCTGATGGAAAATACCGAGACCGCCGATCTGGCGGAAGAAGGCCGCATTGCATTGGACGACAATGGCCTGATCCTCAGCGCCAGCTCGCATCTGGCCAAGTTGTTGGGCCGCCCGGTTGATCAACTGATTGGCGCCCGCGCGGAAGAGCTGTTCGATCTGGGGCGCGCGCTGTCTGACATTCGCCCCCATCGCCCTGTCAGCATGGGGTTTGCCGGTAAAACGCTGCAAGCCGTGTTGGCAACACCAGAAACCCGGCAGCAACGTGTAGCTGTGGTGCCGGGCAGCTTTGCCCCGTCCCCCCCAATTATGCCGCTGCACACGACCGATCTGGTCGAGGAGGAGTTGCGCATCGACCCAATTACCTCGCAAGCCTTGGATCGGGCGACGCGTCTGGTGAATGCTGGATTGCCTTTGATCGTGTCAGGCGAAACCGGATCGGGGAAAACCAGTTTTGCCAAGACCGTGGCACGCCGTTGTTTTGGCACTGAGGGTGAACTGGTTTTCATCGACTGCGC
>NZ_JAXMJJ010000066.1:0-24687 GCF_034376685.1 Cypionkella sp. | reverse complement strand
GCCCAATCGCCAAGGCGACGCTCAAGGCGCGGGGTGGTGGGAGGCAATATGTTGGGGCTTGGCGTCATTGCAGGCGTCTTAGCAGGGCAAAAGCGGGCTGTCAGCCCGCATAGAAAAAGGGCGCAAGTTTCCCTGCGCCCTTTGGTCAATCTGTCAGGCTTACAGCCCAGGATACATCGGGAATTTCTCGCACATGGCTTCAACGCGGGCTTTCACCGCCGCTTCAACGTCGCCGTTGCCGTCTTCGCCATTGGCAGCCAGACCATCAACCACTTCGACGATCCATTTGCCGATCTGACGGAACTCATCCTCACCAAATCCACGTGTGGTGCCTGCGGGGGTGCCCAAACGGACGCCCGAGGTGACGGTCGGTTTTTCCGGGTCAAACGGGATGCCGTTCTTGTTGCAGGTGATGTTGGCGCGGCCCAAGGCTTTCTCGGTGGCATTGCCCTTCACACCCTTTGGGCGCAGATCGACCAGCATGACATGGGTGTCGGTGCCGCCGGTGACGATGTCGATGCCACCTTTCATCAGCTCATCCGCCAGGGCCTGAGCGTTCTTGATCACTTGACCTGCATAGGCTTTGAACTCAGGCCGCAAAGCCTCGCCAAATGCCACGGCTTTCGCTGCGATCACATGCATCAAGGGGCCGCCTTGGATGCCGGGGAAAATCGCCGAGTTCACTTTCTTGGCGATGTCTTCGTTGTTGGTCAGGATCATGCCACCGCGAGGCCCGCGCAGGGTTTTGTGCGTCGTGGTGGTCGCCACATCGGCATAAGGGAAGGGCGAGGGGTGATGACCGCCCGCAACCAGACCAGCAAAGTGGGCCATGTCGACCATCAGAATTGCGCCAACCTTATCAGCCACTTCGCGGAACTTGGCAAAGTCGATCTGACGCGGCACGGCAGAACCGCCTGCGATGATAAGTTTCGGCTTATGCTCAAGCGCCAAGGCCTCCAACTGGTCATAGTCGATGCGGCTGTCTTGCTGGCGCACGCCGTACTGAATGGCATTGAACCATTTGCCGGATTGGTTCGGAGCAGCGCCATGGGTGAGGTGACCGCCCGAGGCCAAGTTCATGCCCAGAATGGTATCGCCGGGTTTCAGCAAAGCGTTGAACACACCTTGGTTGGCTTGCGACCCTGAGTTCGGCTGCACGTTGACAAATCCGCAGCCAAACAGCTGCTTGGCGCGATCAATCGCCAAGTTTTCCGCCACATCCACAAATTCGCAGCCGCCGTAATAGCGTTTGCCCGGATAACCTTCGGCATATTTGTTGGTCATCACCGAGCCCTGCGCTTCCATCACGGCGCGGCTGACGATATTTTCCGACGCGATCAGCTCGATCTCATGGCGCTGGCGGCCGAGTTCGTTGGTGATCGAGCCAAAAAGCTCGGGATCGCGGCTGGCAAGGCTTTCGGTGAAAAATCCGGTATCGCGGTGGGCGGTCATGGCGTCTCCTGCGGTGATGGGCCGATTTGCAGCGGTTCTAGGCCAAGGGGGGGGCGCTGGGAAGGCAAGAAACGACGCGGAAGGCGTCGGTTACGCCGTCTTGTTCACTATAGGAAACTTGTTACCGCTATCGAAAGCGCCGCCGGGGGTTGAGTTTGGCGGCAGGGCGGGCAAGGCTGCGCATCCAGGCACAAGGATTCTGCGAGTGGTGTTCAAGAAGATCGCGTTTGTGGCCAGTGCGACCCCTCCGGCGCAAGAGGCGTTGGCGGAATTGGTGGGCTTGCATGGGCAGGTTGCGGTAGAGCTTGCAGATGTTGTGGTGGCTTTGGGGGGGGACGGCTTCATGCTGCAAACCCTGCATGAGACACAGAAGCTGGGCTTGCCGGTTTATGGGATGAACTGCGGCACGGTTGGGTTTCTGATGAACACCTTCTCGGCCGATCTGCTGCCGAAACGGTTGGGGGTGGCGGAGGAGGCGGTGATCCATCCACTGGCGATGACGGCGGTGTCGGTGGATGGATCGGTGACGCAGGCGCTGGCGATCAATGAGGTGTCGTTACTGCGGGCAGGGCCGCAGGCTGCGAAGGTGCGGATCTCGGTGGATGGTGTCGTGCGGTTGGAGGAACTGGTCTGTGATGGCGTGCTGGTCGCCACCCCGGCGGGATCCACGGCTTACAATTATTCGGCGCATGGGCCGATCCTGCCGATCGGGTCGGACGTGCTGGCCCTGACCCCGATGGCGGCGTTTCGGCCGCGGCGGTGGCGGGGGGCTTTGCTGCCCAAGTCAGTCGTGGTGCGGTTTGATATTCTGGAGCCGGAGAAACGCCCCGTGCGGGCGGATGCGGACAGCCGGCCTGTGACGGATGTGGTGTCGGTAGAAATCCGGTCGGAACCTTCCATCCGGCACCGGATCTTGTTTGATCCGGGGCATGGGCTGGAAGAGCGGCTGATTGTGGAGCAGTTTGCTTGATGTGGGGCTTGTCCACGCGTGGACATAATTTAAGATGTTATATATCAATTGGTTGCGAATCTGCGTTCAGGAAGTGTTAACACTTGCCCGCAGCGCCGCCGATTTCTGTGACAGAAATCGTCCACGATTTTTTGCTTAAAAAATCGGCCTAGCGCTTCGTCCAGGCTTCGATCTTGCGATAGAGCGTCGAGGGTGAAAGCTCCAGCACCCTTGCGGCTTTTGGCACCGAACCCTTGTGGCTGGCCAGGGTGGCTTCGATCACCATGCGCTCGATCTCGGCCAGCGGGCGGCCCAACAACGAGTCGAGGGCGACCGGATCGGTTTGGGTCGGGGCGTCGGAGGGGAAGGCGGGGCGCTGGGCGATGAGGGTCTCTTGTGCCTGTTGCGGCAAGCTTGCGGGCAGCATGGCCGAGGTCAGCACCCCGCCATCATGCAGCACGGCGACGTTGCGGATCACGTTCAGCACCTGCCGCACATTGCCGGGCCACGGCAGGCGACGAAACAGCGCGCGCACCTCGGGCGACAGGCCGTCAAACTGCTTGCCTTCCTCTTGCGCAAAGCGGGCAAGTGCCGTTTCGGCAATCTCGATGACATCATCACCACGCTCGCGCAAAGGCGGCATGTGGATCGGCACCACAAACAGGCGGTAAAACAGATCTTCGCGGAACTGACCGCGCCGCACCGCATCCATCGGGTCGCGGTTGGTGGCGCAGACGATGCGGACATTGACCTTGCGGGGCCGGGTGGCCCCCACCGGCACCACGGTCGAGGTTTGCAAAAACCGCAACAGTTTGGTTTGCAGCGCCGGGGCCATCTCGCAGACTTCATCCAAGAACAGCGTGCCGCCATCAGCCGCTGTGGCTGCCCCCGGTTTGTCGGAAATTGCCCCGGTGAAACTGCCCTTCATATGGCCGAATACCTCGGATTCCAGCAAATCCTGCGGGATTGCCCCACAGTTCAGCGCGATGAACGGGCCATTGGCGCGCGGGCTGTTGCCATGCACCGCCAGCGCGCACAGCTCTTTGCCGGTGCCGCTTTCCCCGGTGATGAACACCGTCGCCATCGAGCGGGCCACCGAGACGATGGTGGCGTGGATGGCGGCCATTGCCTCGGACGAGCCGATAAAGTCGCCGGTGGCCGATGAGCTGGTGGCCAAAGCGACAGGTTGCGGCGGGGCGGGGGGGGGAGATTTGGCGCGCGCTGGTTTGGCAGATGTGGTCTTGTAGGCATTGCTGACCACATTCAGCAGTCTTGCCTCATCAAACGGCTTGACCAGAAATTCATGCGCGCCCGCCCGCATCGCTTCGACCGCCTTGTTGATCGAGCCATGTGCCGTCATCACCACAACATGCAGACCGGGCCGCAGTTGCAGCATTTCGCGCATCAGATCCAAGCCGTCGCGGTCAGGCAGCACCAGATCAAGCAAGATCACCTGCGATGTTGCTTCGCGTAATAACTCCAACCCCTCGGCGGCGGTCCCTGCCGTAATCACCGCATAGCCTGCTTTGGTCAGCGCCGCGCGGTAGAGCAGTTGCAGCGAGGGGGTATCCTCGATCAACAGGATAGGGGGCAGGGATGCTGTCACCGCTGCTCCTCTGGATTGGTGGGGCTTGGGATCTTCTGGTCGATGAAATGGATCAACATGTCCAGCTGTTCAAGGGCTTGCGGCAGCAAGGTGTGGAAGGTGCCGCGATCTGGCACCGCCTGACTGGCAAGATCATTCATGGCTTGGGCCAATTGATGCAAAAAACTGGCACCTGCCGTGCCTGCCAGCGCGATCATGACATGGGTTTGACGGCGCACCGCGGGCCAGTCTGGGCCATGCGATGCCGCCACAAGGCCGCGTTCGGTGGCGCGCAGGTCTTTTTGCAGCCGATCCAGCAGTTCGGCAGCGACTTGCGGCCCGGCCATTTGCAGCAACTTCTCAAACTGATCCGGTTCAATCTGCTGCGCGGTATGGGCGGGGATGACGTTGCGGCGCAGCACTTGCAGCAGAACTTCGGAGAGGCCCTGCGCGTCCAGCACGGGTTTGCAGAGTAAGCCGTCAGCCCCGGCCACCAGTATCGCCGCCTTGTTGGCGCGCAGTTGATAGGCGGTGATCGCAAGGATCGGCAGCCGGGCGAGCGGCCCTGGTTGGCTGCGGATGTGGCTGATCACCTCCAGCCCGTTCATTTGCGGCATCTCTATATCGACGATCAGGGCATCAAACTTGCCTTGATGCAGTTGCGTGATGGCTTGCGCGCCATCAGCGACAGCGGTGATTTGCGCGCCTTGGTCGCTGAGCATCTGTGTCAGCAAAAGGCGGCTGGTTTCGCTGTCATCGGCAATCAACAAGTGGCGACCTCGCAGCAGCGTTTGTTGGAGTTTGGCAGTAGGCGGCTGGGGGCGCAGCGGCAACTGCACCGCGACTTCGGCACCGCCTTCTGAGTGGTTGCCGACGGCTATCTGACCACCGGCTTGTTCGACGATATCCCAAACGATGTGCAGGCCCATGCCCGAGCCGGGTGTACTGGCGCTCTCGTCACGGTTGTTACAGGTGTATAGGCGGGCCAATGTGCCGGGGGAAAAGCCTTTGCCCTGATCTTGCACGTTTATTCTCAGAATGTGATCCGGGGTGGTGCGCAGTTTACAACTGATGCGGCCGGTGTCGGCATATTTGAGCGCGTTGTTCAGCAGATTGGACAGCACACGTTCCAGCAAGGCGGGATCCAGGGCGAGATGCGCAGGCAGGCCCTTGGCATCTAGGTGAAAGCTGAGACCATGTTCCTGTGCGCGGGCATTCCAGCGCAGGTGAAGGTTGTCCAGAAACGGTTGGGTTTGTACGCTTTGCGCCGGGGCCAGTTTATCTGGCGGCGCGTCCAGCAGCAAAGCAAGGGCTTGCTCCAGCAAGAGGGCAAGGGACTCGCTGCCGGCGCGGGTGCGCGCAATCAGGTCGCGGAGTTCTGGAGCCAGCAGTTCAACGTCAATCAAGCGCAGCCCGCCGATCACCTCGGACAAAGCCGCACGCAGATCGTGGCCCAACAGGGCGACGGTCTGGGCATCGGAGGAGGCTCGGCTGCTGTGCATGGCGCCAAGGTAAGCGCTGCGCTGGCTTTGTCCAGTCTGGCTTGGCATTAAGCCTTGGCGTAGCCGATGGTTTGCAATGCGGTGCGGATTTCGTCGAGGATGGCCGGGTCGTCGATGGTGGCGGGCATCTTCCACGGCGTGTTGTCGGCGATCTTTACCATAGTGCCGCGCAGGATCTTGCCCGAGCGGGTTTTCGGCAAACGATCCACCACCACGGCGCGTTTGAAATCGGCGACCGGGCCGATTTTGTCGCGCATCAGCTGCACGCATTCCTTGACGATCAGTTGTGGATCGCGGGTGCAGCCTTTGTTCAGGCACAAAAAGCCCACCGGGCTTTGGCCTTTCAGTGCATCCGCCACGCCGACCACGGCGCATTCAGCGACATCCGTGTGGTTGGCCAGCACCTCTTCCATCGCTCCGGTCGACAAGCGGTGGCCCGCGACGTTGATCACATCATCGGTGCGGGCCATGATGTAAAGATAGCCATCGTCATCGACATAGCCTGCGTCGCCAGTCTCGTAATAGCCGGGGAAATGCGACAGGTAGCTTTTGATGAAACGGTCCTCGGCATTCCACAGCGTCGGCAGGGTGCCGGGGGGCAGGGGCAGTTTCACCGCGATGGCGCCCAGCGTGCCGGGGGCAACGGGATGGCCCCCCTCATCCAGAATCTGCACGTCATAGCCGGGCATCGCCACCGAGGGCGAGCCGACTTTCACTGGCAAAACCTCGATCCCCAACGGGTTGGCGGCGATGGCATAGCCGGTTTCGGTTTGCCACCAGTGATCAATCACCGGGATGTTCAGATGGCTTTGCGCCCAGTTGATCGTGTCGGGGTCGGCGCGTTCGCCTGCAAGGTAAAGCGCTTTCAGGTGGCTGAGATCATAGCCCGAGGGCAGTTCGCCGTTCGGGTCTTCGCGCTTGATGGCGCGCAGGGCGGTGGGGGCGGTGAAAAAGGTTTTCACCTTATGCTCGGCAATCACCCGCCAGAACGTGCCTGCATCGGGGGTGCCGACGGGTTTGCCTTCAAACACCAGCGTGGTGCAGCCCGCGATCAGCGGGGCGTAGCAAATATAGCTGTGGCCGACGACCCAGCCGACATCGGAGGCCGCCCAAAACACATCGCCGGGGTCACAGTCGTAAATCGCCCGCATCGTCCAGTTCAAGGCAACCAGATGGCCCGCCGTGGGGCGGACGACACCTTTCGGCGCGCCGGTGGTGCCAGAGGTGTAAAGTATATAGGCCGGATGATTGCCCGCGACGGGCACACATTCGGCAGGCTCGGTGCCGTATTGGAAGCTGTGCCACGCCACATCACGACCGGGGATCAGCGCTGCAACCTCTTGTTCGCGTTGCAGGATCACGCAAAACTCGGGCTTGTGGCTGGCCTGTTCGATGGCGGCGTCCAGCAGCGGCTTGTAGTGGATCACGCGGGACGGCTCGATGCCACAGCTGGCCGCGATGATGGCTTTCGGGGTGCAATCGTCGATCCTGACGGCAAGCTCTGCCGCAGCAAAACCACCAAACACCACGGAATGGATAGCACCCAGCCGGGCGCAGGCCAGCATCGCCTCCAGCGCTTCGGGGACCATCGGCATATAGATAATGACGCGGTCACCTTTCTCGATGCCCTTCGCACGCAAGGCCCCGGCGAGCGAGGCCACGCGGGTTTGCAACTCGGCATAGGTGATCGCGTGTTTGGTACGGGTGACCGGGCTGTCATGGATGATCGCCAATTGATCGCCGCGCCCGGCCAGAACGTGACGGTCAACGGCGTTCCAGCAGGTGTTGACCGTGGCATCGGTAAACCATTCGTAAAGCGGCGCGCGGGAGGCATCCAAGGCTTTGGAAGGCGGTGTGACCCAATCAATTTTTGCGGCGGCTTCCATCCAGAATGCTTCCGGATCGGCTTGCCAGCCTGCATAGATTTCACGGTATACCATTGTATGCCTCCTCCAAAGCTATGGCGGTCTTATGCAGGGCTGAATGAGTCGCGCAAGGATCGCGACAGGGGTGCGACAATAAGTTTGCATATATTGCGCGCAAGCGGGCGCAAAGTTTTGCAAACCTTGGAGTTATATGCGGCTTTTGATGGGAAAGTGCGGGGTTTGCAAAGTTCTGGAGCTTTGTTTGAGAACCAGATCACAGTTGGATGTGAATATGATCATCATGCCGCGCAGCACGGCAACCCTGAAAGCGCAGTTTGCTCCCCACTAGGCCAAGTTGGGTGGCGAGTGGCGGTTCCAGAAAGACTTTTGAGACTCGCGCGTCGGCCAGAAACAAGCGGGTCAGCGCCGCTGTGCGATTGGGTTCTAACGTCCGATCTGGCCAAACAGATTGCAGCCAGCGCAGGTTCCAGCGCCCCGTCAGCCAAACCGGGCGACAGGTGGTTTCATCGCCCAGTTCAAACGCCCAGTAGCCGATGGGGGAGCGGGTCTGCCCCGGCAGATAGCCGCCATCGCCTTGATAGTAAAAAGCGAAATCCAGCTTTTTGCCATCACTATGCGACAGATGTGGCAACAGCGGCATCCTGTCCAGAAATGGAAAGCCACCATCCAACGCTAGCGTGACCGTGCCGGGATGAGTCACGGTCATCTGGGTCGCAGCATCTCGCGCAACCGCTGCCAGTTCGGGCGAGACATAGTTGCGCATCAGCACGCAATAGGCTGGCGATTGCATCCGCAGCGGCTCACCAAAGCAGGGCAGCGGCGTACGGCCCATCACGGGAGCTATGAGCAAAGCCAAGCTCCATAATATCGCGTAGGCCAACCCGAAGGTCAGCAGGCGATGGCGAAAGCGCAGGGCCAGCAGCCAAGCGATCCCGCCCAGCTGCGTGAGCAGCGTGAGGGCGAGGATCAGCAGGGCATGTAGCGCGATGCGCATGTCAGCCGTAATGCGCGACCGGGGTGCCCGCGATGGCGGACATGTTCAGTAGCCCTCGCGCGGTGATCGAGGGCGTGGCGATATGGGCGCGGTTGCCCATGCCCATCAGGATCGGGCCAACTTCAAGGCCACCTGCCTTGAGTTTCAACATGTTGCGCGCCGTGCTGGCGGCATCGGAATAGGCGAAAACCAGCACGTTGGCCGGGCCCTGCATCCGCGAATGCGGGAAGATACGGGCGCGCAGTTCGGGGTCCAAGGCGGCATCGGCGTTCATCTCGCCTTCATAGATGAAGTCGACCTCGCGCGCGTCAAGGATTTCCAGCGCGCTCCGCATCCGTCGGCCAGAATCGCTGTCAAGGTTGCCAAAGCTGGAATGGCTGCACAGCGCGACCTTCGGCTCTACCCCAAAACGTTTGGCGTGACGCACGGCACCGATCACGGTTTCGGCGATCTGCTCGGCGCTCGGCACGGCATTGACCTGAGTGTCGGCGATAAACAACGGGCCGTCTTCCAGGATCATCAGCGAGAGCGCGGCACGGGGGTGCAGCCCGTCGCGCGCAAGGATCTGCCGAACATAGCCCAGATGCCACAGATATTGCCCGAATGTGCCACAAATCATCGATTCCGCATCACCGCGATGCACCGCGATCGCGGCGATGGCGGTGGTGTTGGTGCGCATGACGGCACGCGCAATATCTGGGGTGACGCCTTGGCGGGCCATCAACTCGTGGTAGGAACCCCAGTAGTCACGGTAGCGGTGGTCGCTTTCAGGGTTGATGATTTCAAAGTCTTTGTCCGGGCGGATCGGCAGGCCCGCGCGTTCGCAGCGGGTGGCGATCACCTCGGGGCGGCCGATCAGGATCGGCTTGTCGGTCATTTCCTCCAGCATGGCATTGGCGGCGCGCAGCACGCGCTCGTCTTCACCCTCGGCGAAAATAATCCGGCGGCTGGTTTGCGCGGCGGCCTCAAACACCGGGCGCATGATCAGGGCGGATTTGAACACCGAGCCGTTGAGTTTCTCGCGGTAGGCGTCCAGATCGTGGATCGGGCGGGTGGCGACGCCGGTTTCCATCGCAGCTTTGGCGACGGCAGAGGCAACTACGCCGATCAGGCGGGGATCGAAAGGCTTCGGGATCAGGTAATCGGCACCAAAGGTCAGCTTTTCGCTGGAATAGGCGGCGGCGGCCTCGGCGCTGGTGGTGGCGCGGGCAAGGGCGGCGATACCGTCAATGCAGGCCAGCTGCATCGCATCATTGATCACGGTTGCGCCCACATCCAAAGCGCCGCGGAAGATGAAGGGGAAGCAGAGCACGTTGTTGACTTGATTGGGGAAATCGCTGCGCCCGGTGGCCATGATCGCATCGGGGGCGACGGCGCGGACGGCTTCCGGCATGATCTCGGGGTTGGGGTTGGCCAGCGCAAAGATGATCGGGCGCGGGGCCATTTTCGCGACCATTTCCGGGGTCAGCACGCCGGGGCCGGACAGGCCGAGGAACAGGTCGGCATCCTTGATCACTTCGGCAAGGCTGGCCGCCGTGGTGCCTTGGGCGTAAGCGGCCTTTTGTTCGGTCATCTGTTCGTTGCGGTCTTTGTAGACGAGGCCGGCAAGGTCGCAAAGCCAGACGTTTTCACGTTTGACGCCGAGTTTCAGCAGCATGTTCAGGCAAGCGATTCCCGCAGCACCGCCGCCGGTGGACACAACCTTGATATCGGCGAAATTTTTACCCGCGACGTGCAGCGCGTTGGTGGCCGCAGCCCCCACGACGATGGCGGTGCCGTGCTGGTCGTCGTGAAAGACGGGGATTTTCATCCGCTCACGGCAAAGTTGTTCAACGATGAAACAATCCGGCGCCTTGATGTCTTCCAGATTTATCGCGCCGAAGGTCGGCTCCAGCGCGCAAACGATATCGGCGAGTTTGTAGGGGTCGGGCTCGTTCAACTCGATGTCAAAACAGTCGATATTGGCGAATTTCTTGAACAGAACCGCCTTGCCTTCCATCACCGGCTTGGAGGCCAAAGCGCCAATGTTTCCAAGGCCTAAGACGGCGGTGCCATTGGTGACAACCGCCACCAGATTGCCGCGCGCGGTGTAGCGCGAGGCTGTAGCGGGATCGGCTTTGATTTCAAGGCAGGCTTCAGCCACACCGGGGGAATAGGCGCGGCTCAGGTCACGGCCGTTGGCAAGTGGTTTGGTCGCCCGGATCTCCAGCTTTCCCGGTTTGGGGAATTCATGGTAGTCCAGTGCCGCTTGCCGTGCGTTATCTTGCCGAGCTTCTTCCATCCGAAACCTCCCTCAAAATTATGGTTTACCCTTAAACCAATTTTCTCGTCGCGCCAACCAGGGCTTTCCACAAGGTCTTTTTGCCTTGGTTTGGGAATGGCACCTGGGGATATGATCTTGCGTCTGTGCCTGCAGACTAAAAGCAAACCACCGTCCCCGCAAAGCCAGAGTGGCATCGGTGATAGCTCGTATCAAAATTAGTGGCTTGAAAGTGAAGCTTTAAGTTTGAAATATGACGGCAGTTTCATCGCCCCAAAGGGATAAGCCAATGTCTGATATTCGCGCCGAAATCGTGCTGCCGACCAAGGATCTGCGCAAGGATTTGCCGTTCTTTACCAAGACCTTGGGGATGCGGATGGATATGATCTATCCGGCGGACAATCCGGCGGTGGCGGTGATCTCGGGCCACGGGCTGCGGCTGCGGCTGGATGCCGAAAGCAAAGCCGCCCCCGGTTTGCTGCGAATACTGACCGATGATCCGATTGGCGATGGCGCGAAGGCACTGACCTCGCCGGGGGGCACCAAGGTTGAGATTGATGAGCTGAACCCGCCGCTGGTGCTGCCGAAAACCGAACATGCGTTTGTGGTGCGCCGCTTGGCCGATCAAGCACCTTGGGTGATTGGCCGCGCCGGGATGGAATACCGTGATCTGATCCCGACGCGGCTCGGCGGGGCGATGATCGCCAGCCACATCCGGGTGCCGGATGGCCCGGTGCCGGATATGGTGCATTACCACAAAGTTGGGTTTCAGCTCATCTTCTGCGTCGCGGGCTGGGTCGATGTTCTCTATGAAGATCAGGGCGATATCATGCGGATTGAGGCGGGCGATTGTTTTATCCAGCCCCCGACGATCCGCCATAAAGTGCTGCATTCCGAAGGCGTGCAGGTGGTGGAAATCGGCGTGCCAGCCGAGCATGTCACTGAGATTGACCACACGATGACCTTGCCGAATGGCACCATCAACCGGGATCGCGAATGGGACGGCCAGCGCTTTGTGCATAATATTGGCAGCACGGGGGCGTTTGCGCCGTTCCGTATTCCGGGGTTTGAGGCGCGCGATACCACGATCAACGCCAACACCAAGGGCGTGGCGAGCGTGATGGTCGCGCGGCCCACCGGCGTTGCCCCTTGGACCAAACATCAGGGCGATATTCTGTTCAGTTTCGTGATGTCGGGTGAAATGACCTTGGAGGGAGAGGGCAAAGACCCCTTCCGTCTGGCCCCCGGCGATGCCTTTGTGATCCCGCCGGGGATGGCGACGCGCTATGCGGATTGCAGCGCGGATTTGCAGCTGCTTGAGGTCTCGCTGCCCGGAAATCCGCCGACGCAGGTTCTGTAGGGCGCTTGCACTTTGCAGGGAAGCGGCTCACACTTCTGGACCATATGGTCAGGAAGTGGAGCCGCTGATGTCGTTGTTGAATGCTGCAACCGAGGTGCGGCTGCGCGCCTATGCGCCCTATTCGCGGTTCAAGGTGGGGGCTGCGATCCGCTCGGTTGAGGGCAATCTGCACGTCGGCTGCAATGTTGAAAACGTGGCTTACCCGGAAGGCACCTGCGCCGAGGCGGGGGCGATTGCGGCGATGATTGCCGGCGGGGATACGCGGATTGCCGAGATTGCAGTGATCGCCGACAGCCCCGAGCCTGTGCCTTGCTGTGGCGGCTGCCGTCAGAAGATCGCCGAATTTGCGGATCAGGGCGTGCGGGTAACGCTTTACACCACCGATGGAAAATCGAAGTCGCTCACGGTGGCGGAACTGCTGCCGGGAGTATTCACCTCGGCCCATATGGAAAACACCTGATGGACGCTCGCGCCATTATCGTCAGCTTGCGGGATGGCGCGGTGCCCTCGACCGAAGAGTTGCAATGGTTCGCTCAAGGGCTGGCCTCGGGCGCTGTGACGGATGCGCAGGCGGGGGCGTTTGCGATGGTGGTGCTGCTGAAAGGCTTGGGCGAAAGTGGCCGCGTGGCGCTGACACGGGCGATGCGGGACTCGGGCCATGTACTGGAATGGGATATGCCGGGGCCGGTGTTGGACAAGCATTCCACCGGGGGCATTGGCGATTGCGTGTCGCTGCTGCTGGCCCCGGCGCTGGCGGCTTGTGGGGCCTATGTGCCGATGATTTCGGGCCGGGGTCTGGGGCACACCGGCGGCACGCTGGACAAGTTGGAATCTATTCCGGGCTTCAAGACCGGGTTGACCGAAGATCAATTGCGGCGGCAGTTGAAGGATATTCGCTGTGCCATCGTCTCGGCTTCTGCGGAAATCGCGCCTGCGGATCGACGCTTGTATGCGGTGCGCGATGTGACCGGAACGGTGGAATCGGTGGATCTGATCACGGCGTCGATCCTGTCGAAAAAGCTGGCGGCGGGACTGGAAGCACTTGTTCTGGATGTAAAATGCGGATCTGGCGCGTTCATGAAAACGCTGGCCGAGGCTGAGGCTTTGGCGCGGGCCTTGGTGTCTACGGCGCAGGGTGCGGGCTGCATGACCAGCGCTTTGATCACCGATATGAGCCAGCCTTTGGCGACAGCCGCGGGCAATGCGCTGGAGGTGATCGAGGTGATGGAGACGCTGACGGGCACGAGCGTCAACGCCGCCCTGTGGGATATCACTATGGCTTTGGGCGGTGAGGCTTTGGCCTTGGGCGGGCTTGCAGCGGACCCTGCCGATGGCGCTGGGCGGATTGAGCAGGCGCTGGAATCCGGGGCGGCGGCGGAATGGTTTGGCCGCATGGTGGCGGCGCAGGGCGGGCCGCTGGATTTTGTGGAACGCTGGCCGGACCGCCTGCCTGCCGCAACCGTGATCCGCGAAGTGCCCAGCCTGCGACCCGGTTTTGTCAACAGGATTGACGGGCAGGGCTTGGGGCTGGCGGTGGTCGGCCTTGGCGGCGGGCGGCAGCGCGAGGGCGACAAGCTGAACCTGTCGGTGGGGTTGTCGGATCTGGCGGGGATTGGCGAGGATATTGGCGCGGGCGATCCGCTCTGCATGGTGCATGCGGCGACCGAAGCGGCGGCAGAAGAGGCGATCCGCTTGGTGCAGGCGGCCTATGTGATGGGGCCCACCACGCCGCCCGACCCGGATTTGATCATCAAAAGGATAGCCTGAATGGCACGCGCATTTCTGATCGTGATGGATTCGGTGGGCTGCGGCGGTGCGCCCGATGCCGCGGATTTCGGCGATGCCGGGTCGAACACGCTGGGCCATATCGCTGAAGCCTGCGCCTTGGGCCGTGCGGACGAGGGGCGATCAGGGCCGTTGCGGATGCCCAATCTGGATGGATTGGGGCTGGGGGCGGCCATTCGGCTGGCCTCTGGGACGGCGGCTGCGGGATTTGACGCCGTGCCTGTGGGGCGCTGGGGGGCTGCGACGGAAGTGTCGCGCGGCAAGGATACGCCCTCGGGGCATTGGGAATTGGCCGGGGTGCCGGTGCCGTGGGAGTGGACGTATTTTCCCGACATCGTGCCTGCGTTTCCGCCCGAATTGGTGGCGTTGGTGTGCCGGTTGGCCGGAACCGAGGGCATTCTGGGTAACTGCCATGCCTCGGGCGTGCCGATCATCGAGCAGCATTGCGCCGAGCATCTGCGCACAGGCTGGCCGATTTGCTATACTTCGGCGGATTCTGTGTTCCAGATTGCCGCGCATGAAGAGGCGTTTGGTTTGGAACGGCTGTTGAAACTGTGTCAGGATCTGGCACCGCATCTGCACGCGATGAAGGTGGGCCGGGTGATTGCGCGGCCATTTACCGGGGTTCCGGGGGCGTTCAAGCGCACCGCGAACCGGCATGATTACGCGATGGACCCGCCGGGGCCGACCTTGCTGGAATGGGTGCAAAACGCCGGGCGCAGCACCCATGCGATTGGCAAGATTGGCGATATTTTCTCGATGAAGGGCATCGGCAAGCTGTGGAAGGGCAAAAGTGATCTTGACCTTTTCGGGTATCTGGATGGCTTGGCGGACACAGCTGAGCAAGGTTCCTTGACCTTTGCGAACTTCGTCGAGTTTGACACGCTGTATGGCCATCCGCGTGACGTGGCGGGCTATACCCGTGCGTTGGAATGGTTCGATAGCCGCGTGGGGCCGTTTTTGGCGCGGCTGCGCCCCGGCGATCTGGCAATTTTCACCGCCGATCATGGCAATGATCCGACATGGCGCGGCACCGAACACACGCGCGAGCGGGTGCCGGTGATCTGCGCGGGCATCGGCTCGGGCAGTCTGGGGTTGCGGGCGTTTGCGGATGTCGGGGCATCGGTGGCCGCGCATCTGGGGGTGACGGCGATGGGGCCGGGAAGGAGTTTTCTTTGACGATCAACAGTTTGCCGAAGGTCGAGTTGCATTTGCATCTTGAGGGCGGCGCGCCGCCTGCGTTCATCAAGGGCCTCGCAAAAGAAAAGAACATCGACATTGCTGGGATCTTCAACGAGGACGGCAGCTATAAATTCACCGATTTCTGGAACTTCCTGAAGGTCTATGAGGCGGCGTGTGAGCCGTTGAAAGGCCCGCAGGATTTCTACCGCCTGACCCTCGCTGTGCTTGAGGAAAGTGCCGCAAGTGGTGTGGTTTACAGCGAAACTTTCCTGTCGCCTGATTTCTGCGGCGGACGCGATCTGGGGGCGTGGCGCGAATATCTGCACGCCATCCAAGAGGCTGCGGCCAAGGCCGAGAAGGATTTCGGCATCACGCTGCGCGGCATCGTCACGCCGATCCGGCATTTCGGCCCGGAAAAAGCCCGCGAAACCGCGCGCTGTGCGGCAGAAACGGCGGGGGCGTTCATCACCGGCTTTGGCATTGGCGGCGATGAAAAGTCTGGCGAGTTGAAGGACTTTCTGTGGGCGTTCGATGCGGCGCGCGAAGCCGGTTTGCGCATCACCGCCCATGCCGGGGAGTGGAAGGGCCCGGATGAGGTGCGCGCGGCGATGAATGATCTGGGCGCGGAACGTATCGGCCATGGAGTGCGGGCGATTGAAGACATGGCGCTGGTGGAAGAAATCGCCGAGCGTGGCGTGGTGTTGGAAGTTTGTCCGGGATCGAACGTCGCCCTCGGGCTATACCCCAGTTTCCGCAAGCATCCGATTGGCGAGATGTATGATCGCGGTGTCAAGGTGACGATCAACACCGACGACCCGCCGTTCTTTCACACCACGATGGCACGCGAATACGAGATGTTGCACCGGGCATTCGACTGGGACGAGGGGGTTTTTGCCAAGATCGCCCGCACCTCGCTTGACGCGGCGTTTTGTGACGCCGATACCAAAACCCGCATTCTGAAAATTCTGGAGCAGGCCAATGGCTGAACATCTGACCGTCGTTTCCCACCCATTGGTGCAGCACAAGCTGACGTTGATGCGCGAGAAAGACACCTCGACCGCTAGTTTCCGCAAGCTGCTGCGTGAGATCAGTCTGCTGCTTGCCTATGAGGTGACGCGCGAATTGCCGATGACCACCAAGGCGATTGAGACGCCGATTGAGCCGATGGACGCACCGACGATTGACGGTAAGAAACTGGCGCTGATCTCGATCCTGCGGGCAGGCAACGGGTTGCTGGATGGTATCCTCGAACTGATCCCGGCAGCGCGGGTGGGGTTTGTCGGACTGTACCGCGACCCGGAAACACTGCAGCCAGTGCAATACTACTGCAAACTGCCGGATCATTTGGAAGAACGGGTGTCGATTGTGGTCGACCCGATGTTGGCGACCGGCAATTCCAGCGTCGCGGCGATTACGCTTTTGAAACAATCGGGTGCGAAGAATATCCGCTTTTTGTGCCTGCTGGCGGCCCCCGAAGGCATCGCCCGGATGAAAGAAGCCCATCCCGATGTGCAGATTGTCACAGCAGCGGTAGACCGGCAGCTGAATGACCATGGATATATTGTCCCTGGGCTAGGGGATGCGGGCGATAGGATGTTTGGCACTAAATAAAGCCTAAGCCTCTTTACTCGGAAACAATCCTGACGCATTCTTTCCCCAAAACTCCTTGGGGGGCGTCATGCTGTTGAAAATTGTATCGGTTGCGGTGTTCGCGGCAGTGCTGGGGCCGATTGTGGCCTCGGCGCAGACAGTCTCGCAGATCGGCCAACCCGCCGAGCGGCCCCCGGCCAGCTACAAGGGCGCGCAATATGTCGACAGCCGGGGCTGTGTTTTCATGAACGCAAACTACGGCGGCGCGGCGCAATGGGTGGCGCGGGTCAACCGCAGCCGCAAGGTTTTGTGCGGCTATCCCCCGACATTCGGCCCGAAACCGGTGATCGAGATGGCGGATGAAACGCCAGCCGCGAAGCCCGTTGTCGTTGCCGCGGCGCCCGTGGTGGTGAAGCCCGCCAAGGCCAAAGCGCCGATGGCGACCGTGGCCAGCGCGATGATGCCCGAAGCGGTGGTGGTTGGGCCTGCGCCGGTGCCGCGCGCACGCGTCGCGGTGGTGGCAAACCTGCCCACCCCGGTGCAGAGCTATGAGCGCGCGGCAACGTCGGGGCCTGCTGCGGGCAAGATCGGCTGCTACAGCTCGGCTCCGGTGGCGGAAGTGGTGCGGCTGCGCAATGGTGGCACGGCAGTGGTCTGCACGCGCGGCGATGGCACGCTGACCGGCTGGCGGCCGCCGATCTATCCGCGTGGCGCGGGTGTAGGGGCTGCGCTGAGCGAACCTGTGCAAGTGGCACGGGCGGATCATGCGGGCGTGGGCCGGGTGGCGGTTGCCTCCACCTATGCGTCGGCAGAGTTGCCGGAAGTGGCGGTGCCGAAGGGTTACAAGCTGGCATGGACGGATGACCGCCTGAACCCGCAGCGCGGCATTGGCACGGCACAAGGGCAGGCGGCGCAAGATCAGCTGTGGACGCGCACCGTTCCGGCGAGACTGGTCACCGATGTGCAGAAGACCAAGGTGAAGAAGCGTGTGGCGGCCTCGGTGACCGTGTCGTCGAAGGGGCAGGCCGAGCTTGCCCCGAAAGCCGCGCGCGGTGGGGCTTGGGTGCAGATCGGCACCTTTGGCGTGGCAAGTAATGCGGCGGGGGCTGCGGCACAGTTGCAGGCTTTGGGGCTGCCGGTGGCAAAGTCGAAGCTGAACCGCGGCGGCAAGAATTTGCAGATCGTGATGGCGGGGCCGTTCGGCTCGGCTGCTGAGGCGCAGACCGCATTGCGGATGGCGCGCGGCGCAGGGTTTGGCGACGCCTACATCCGCTAAGACTTTGGCGCTAAGGCTTTGGAAAGATTGCGAAGCCCCTCGGTTTGCGCCGGGGGGCTTTTGCTATGTTCGGCTTAGCCGTTGCAGATATCTTGCAGGGCTTTCCAGTGCGCTGCGCTGAGAACCTCGGGCTGACTGCCTTTCGGGAACGGGTCAGCCTCGATCAGCGGCAGCGTGGTTTCGCCGGATTTGTCCACCGCATAGGCATAGGGCTGGGCGGTGATCTTCGCCGCTTGGAACGCGGCAAGCTGGGCTTCATCGCTTAGGGTCGGCGTCGGTGGGATCAGCAGGCTTTCCCCGTAGCCATCCAGCGCCTCGGGCGCGATAGCGCCGCTGGCAAGCAGACGGATCGTCGCCAGCAGCCCGGCTTTTTCCAGCAAGGGACGCATCGGATCGCTCAAGGCGGCTTGGCCGGTGGCATTCAAAATATACCCGGCGAGCGCGTCGGGTGTCTCGGTGCTTTGCAGCAGTTTTTCTGGCAGGATCAGCAAATCCCCCGGCAGCGCCAGCGGCGCTTGCAGCGCGTCGCGCACCACCAGCACATGCGGTGGATGCGTCGGGTTGATCCGCAGGCCCAAAGCCACCGAGGCGGCGGTGCCAGCCTTGCCGGTGCAGGGCGATCCGGTGACTTTGGTCAGGTCTTGCAGCGCCAGCTTGCCCAGATCGCTGCGGGTGGCGGGGGGCAGCATCGCGGCGGTGTAGTCGATCAACTGGCCGGGCAGCCAGAACACCGCCAGCGATCCGATCACAGCACCAAAGCCGCCCAGCAGCACGCCGCGCAAACGGCCCGGTTTGGGCCTGCGACGTTCCAAGGCGGTGCGCACGGTGTCCAGCGCCGCCATCATCTCGGTGTCGTCGACCTCAAGCGTTTCGGCGTCGTCCTCGCCGGGACTGTAGAGCGCGGGCAGTTTGCCGGGGTTCAGTCGGGTCAGCGCAGGCAGCGACCATTGCGCCAGCGCCATCTCGGTTTTTGGATCAGACAACACAATGGTGGCTTCGCGCAGGCCGACGACAACCTCGCGCAGTTGCGCCGAGGGGGTTTCGCGCCACAGCCCCGGACTTTCCAGCCGCAGGTATTTGCGAAGTGCTGTCATTGCGCGGAAGTGTCTTTCCCTATTCTCATGGGGTTACGATAGCCACTTGCTGCGCAGGCCACAATCAGGCGTCCATCAGTTTCGCCACCGCACGCAGTTCAAACTTCTGGATTTTTCCAGTCGAAGTCTTGGGAAGCTCGGTGAACACCACATGTTTCGGGGTTTTGAAGCCCGCAAGCCGCGTGCGGCAATGTGCGATCAACTCGGCCTCAGTGGCACTTGCCCCCGGTTTCAGTTCGACAAACGCGCAAGGCACCTCGCCCCATTTCGCATCGGGCTTGGCGACCACGGCGCAAAGGCTGACGGCGGGGTGGTGCATCAGCGCGCCCTCGACTTCGACCGAGGACACGTTCTCACCGCCCGAGATGATGATGTCTTTGGCGCGGTCGGTGATTTTCAGATAGCCGTCGGGGTGTTGGAAGGCGATATCGCCCGAGCGGAACCAGCCGCCCTTGAAGGCCTCGGCGGTGGCTTCGGGGTTCTTGTAATAGCCCTTCATCACCATATTGCCGCGCAGGGCGATTTCACCCAGATGCTGCGTATCGCGGGCGACGGGATTGCCATGGGTATCATGCAGCGCGGCCCCCTCCAGCATCGCCATGGCCACGCCAGTGCGGGCCTTCAGGGCGGATCGGTCATCGCCCGTTGCCGTATCCCATTCGGTTTGCCACAGACATTCGGTAGCGGGGCCGTAGGTTTCGGTCAGCCCGTAAACCTGCGTGACGTTGAAGCCGAGGGGTTCAAACGCGGCCAGAGTAGCGGCAGGGGGCGGTGCGCCTGCGGTGAAAACTTCAACAATGTGGGCAAAGCTGCGGCGGTCTTCCGGCTTGCAGTTGATCATGGTGTTCAACACGATGGGGGCGCCGCCGAAATGCGTCACGCCCTCATCCGCGATGGCGTCATAGATCGCTTTGGCGGTGACATCGCGGCAGCAGACCACGGTGCCGCCCAGCATCGGGATCATCCAGGCGTGACACCAGCCGTTGCAGTGAAACAGCGGCACGATGGTCAGATAGGTCGGGAAAAGTTGCATCCGCCATGCGATGGTATTGGCGGTGGTGGCGAGGTAAGCGCCGCGATGGTGGGTGACAACGCCCTTGGGCCGCCCGGTGGTGCCAGAGGTGTAGTTGATCGCCAAGCTTTCCCATTCATCCTCGGGCATCAGCCAGTCAAAACCGGGATCGCCCGTGGCCAGCATATCCTCGTAGGTTTCATAGCGGCCCGAGGCGGTAAAGCCGTGATCCACCACTTCGATGATCTGCGGTGCGGGTGTGGTGATCTGGGCAATCGCGGCTTCGGCGAGCGGCAGGAAAGCGGTGTCACAGAGCAGCAGTTTCGCCTCGGCATGGCCGAAGATAAAGGCCACGGTGTCAGCCTCTAGCCGCGTGTTGATGGTGTTCAGCACAGCCCCGCAGGCGGGCACACCGAAATGCGCCTCGGCCTGCGCGGGGATGTTCGGCAGCAAGGTTGCGACCACATCGCCGGGCTGGATGCCGCGCTGCGCCATGGCGCTGGCGAGTTGGCTGACGCGGGTGGCATAGTCGGCATAGCTCAGACGGGTGGATTTCCACACCAAAGCGGTGCGGTGGGCAAACACATCCGACGCGCGGCGCAGGTGCGACAGCGGTGTAAGTGGCGCATAGTTCGCCCGCGTTTTGCCAAGCCCGGATTCATCTGCCAGCCAGCCCATCTTGTCACCTCCCCGAAACCACGCGCGATATGTCGCTTTCTGACGTGCAGAGTGGAAGGCTTCCGGGCAGTTGGAAAGCTGGAAACCGAAGGATCATGCCATGTCCGCGACGAAAGACCATACTTTAGCCGCCGCCGGACTGATCTTTACCTATGCGATGATCATCGGCTTCACCGACAACTATGTGAAGGTGATCGCGGCTGAGGCCGGGCTGTGGCAGTTCCACTTCACCCGCACCTTCATCGCGATGATCCTGCTGGGGATGCTGGCGGTGGCATTCGGGCTGCGGCTGCGCCCGGTGAACCTGCGGGCGGTTGTGGCGCGGTCCAGCATTCATGGCGCGGCGATGGTGATCTATTTCGGCGCTTTGGCGTTTCTGCCCGTGGCCCTGGTCGCCGCAGGGCTGTTCACCGCACCGATTTTCGTGCTGCTGATTTCGCGCTTCGCTTATGGCCATGCGATTGGCCCGGTGCGGATTATTGCGGTGGCGGTGGGGTTTATCGGCGTCATTCTGGTGCTGGGACCCGAGGCAATGTCAGGCGCGTCGCTCGCCGCCTTGCTGCCAGTGATCGCAGGCGCGATGTATGCGATGGGCAATATTGCGACGCGCGAGTGGTGCCCGGAGGAGAGCGCCGAAACCTTGCTGGCCGGGTTTTTCGTGGCTTTGGGGGTGATTGGGGCTGTGGGCATGGTGGTGTTAGCCGTGTGGCCGATTGCGGTGCCTTTGGGGACCGATGGCTTTTTGCAGCGCGGGGCTGTCTGGGCCTCGGGTGAGTTTTATTTCTGGACCTTTGTGCAGGCGGCGGGGTCGCTGATCGGCGTGGGCATGATGATCCGCGCCTATCAGATCACCGAAGCCAGCCGGGCCTCGGTGCTGGAATACATCATCCTGCCCGCCTCGGCATTCTGGTCTTATGTGATCTGGGGCGAGACGCTGACACCTTTGGCGGTGTTCGGCATGGCGCTGATCGTGGCCGCTGGGTCGATGATCGCGCTGCGGGCAAAGGCGCAAGAGGGCTAATCGCCCACCGCTTCCCGCCAATGGCGGCGGCAGAGCGAAACATAGGTTTCATTGCCGCCGATCTGCACCTGTTCGCCGTCTTTCAGTGCCCGGCCATCCGGTCCGCGCCGGATCACCATCGTCGCCTTCTTGCCGCAGTGGCAAATCGTGCGCACCTCCCGCATCTCATCCGCCCAAGCCAGCAGGGCCGCGGATCCGGGGAAAAGATTGCCTTGGAAATCGACGCGCAAGCCGTAGCACATCACCGGAACGCCCAGATCATCCACCGCGCGGGCCAGCTGCCAGACCTGCGCTTTGGTCAGAAACTGCGACTCATCAATGAACACGCAAGCCACCGGGCCCCGCGCAAACCGCGCCGCAAGTTTGACAAAAAGGTCATCTTCGGGCGCGAAGGTATCCGCTGGCTCGCCAATACCAATCCGGCTGGCGATCCGACCTTCCCCCGCGCGATTGTCGAACTGTGCGGTGATCAGATAAGTCTGCATCCCGCCCTCGCGATAGTTATGCGCGGCTTGCAGCAGCAGGGTCGATTTGCCTGCGTTCATCGTGGAGTAGTTGAAATACAGCTTGGCCATGCGCCGATCTAGCGCATGGCCAAGGGGAGAGGCAAGACCGTGCGAGGAGTCACGGCGCCTGCCATCAGGATGCAACGGACATCGGATACACACAGCAACAAGGCACACACTCGGGTGGGGCACAAAACGAACCCGCTTCAACACTTACGCGCGATCAGGCGAACCCAAAAGCCAAACTCAGACAGCAGGTCCGCCGTGCGACCGTGACACTTGCCTCAAATCACCCAGGAAAGGGCTTATGCACGACGGACCCCACCCACACCAACGCTGGGGGCGTTGGCCACTCACTACAGTTCCAGTTGCCCAGAACACCTTTATGAATGACAAATCCTTAGGACGGCATTAATGGGAAAAGACAGAGTGAATTCCCCGGTTTAGCGATAGGGGTGGGTAAGGCGCATTATGAGTTCCGAAAGCTATCTGAAGAAACACACCGAAGCTTTGGTCAAAGACGTCGGCATCGAGGCCGCCTGTGCGTTGACTGGCAAGTCGAAGGCGACGCTGGGGCGTTACTATTCGGATTCCGGCGAGCATGATGACCGCTTCATGCCGATCGACGTGGTGGCGCAGCTAGAATCTGCGGCGCGATTTCCGCATGTGACCTCGGCCCTGGCCGATCTGCGCGGCATCACGCTCAGCTACGATCCAGAAAAGCGCAACGCCGACAGCAAGGGCGTCAATCAAGACGTGGTGGCGCTGGCACAGCGCTTTGCCATGCTGATGGCCGAGTATAACACGGCGATTGGCGATGGGGTGATTTCCGTGAATGAGGCCAAACGGATGCTGCGGGAAACCTTGGCTATTCAACAGGTTCTGCTGGATATGAAGTTGAACCTTGAGGATGAGGTCAGCTAGGTTTCGCCGTTCTCGGCATAGAAAAAGCGCCCGGATCACCTCCGGGCGCTTTTCAGTTTAGCCTGTGGTTTTAGCGCGGCGTGCGGGCGACTGCCGAGCGCGGCTTGGCCGCCCCATCAGCGCGGCGCGGCGCAAAGCTGCCGCCAGCGGGCTTCGGTTTGCCCTGCGGTTTCGCACCGGGCTTGCCGGGGGCCGCGCGCTGGATCGGCTGCGATCCGGCTTTCTGACCACCACGACCTTGACCAGGGCGCTGGCCACGGTTCTGGCCGGGCTTCGGTGCCGCAGCAACCGCATCCGCAGCCCAAGGCGCGCCACCCAAGACCGGGATAGCTTTTTTCAGCAGCTTTTCAATGGCTTGTAATTCGCCCATTTCCGCAGGCGCGCAGAAGGAAATCGAGGTTCCCTCTTTGCCAGCCCGCGCGGTACGACCAATGCGGTGCACGTAGTTTTCCGGCACGTTCGGCATGTCGAAGTTATAGACAAAGCGCACGCCGGGAATGTCGATGCCGCGCGAGGCCACATCGGTCGCCACCAGCACGTCCAACTCGGCCTTGCGGAATTCGGTCAGGGTGCGGTCGCGCTGGTTCTGGCTTTTGTTGCCGTGGATCGAGCCTGCCTTGAAGCCCCAAGCCACCAACAGCTTCATCAGCTTTTCCGAGCCATGCTTTGTGCGGCCAAACACCAAAGCCTGCTCGCCCGGATGTTTCAGCAGATATTCTTTCAACATCAGCGCTTTATCGCCATTCGGCAGGTAATGCACGCCTTGGTCGATCCGCTCTACGGGCTTGCCCGGAGGGGCGACTTGCACCTTGATCGGGTTTTGCAGATAGGTCGCGGCCAACTCCTCAATATCCTTCGGCATGGTGGCCGAGAACAGCAGGGTCTGGCGTTTCAGCGGGATATGCTTGGCGATTTTGCGCAAAGAATGGATGAAACCCATGTCGAGCATGTGGTCAGCCTCGTCCAGCACCAGATAGCCGGTGGCGTGCAACGACACATCGCCACGCTCCAGCAAGTCGATCAGGCGGCCGGGGGTGGCGACAAGGATATCCGCGCCGCGTTTCAGCCGTTCGGCTTGTTTGAACAGCGAAGCCCCGCCGACAACCATAGCGACCTTCACCGAGGTGCCTTTGGTGAAAACCTCAAGGTTATCCGCGATTTGCGCGACAAGCTCGCGGGTCGGGGCCAAGATCAAAGCCCGCACGGTTTTCGGCGCAGGCGGGTGGCCCAGATCAAGGATGCGGTGCAACAGCGGCAGGCCAAACGCGGCAGTTTTGCCGGTGCCGGTCTGCGCCAGACCCATCAGGTCTTTGCCCGCCATGATGTGCGGGATCGCCTGCACCTGAATCGGCGACGGCATTTTGAGGGTGGTTTTTTCCAATGCTTTCAGGATGGTTTCCGAAAGCCCAAGGTCTGCGAAAGTGGTGGTCATAACAGTCTTTCCGGCGGCCCATAGCCGCCCGTCCACCCCGAGGGGCGGCAGTGGGAAGCGACACCCCCTCGCATCAGGCGCTTGCCCAATACCGTGGCCGTCGCGGAACCCCTGCGTGCGGTGGGAACCAGTCTCGGGGTCTTACACATGCTCACGCGGCACGGACGCTCCGATGGGAGGGGAGATGGCGGATTGGGGG
>NZ_JAXMJJ010000065.1:0-20281 GCF_034376685.1 Cypionkella sp. | reverse complement strand
TTCCGGCCAGAATATCCATCGCCTCACTGGCGCGGCGACGTTCATGCGCAAGCAGGCGCCGAGTTTCTTCCAGCAAACGGTCGCGTTCTTGCGCCAGTTTGCGGTCTTGTGATGGGCGGCGCAGCAAGGCCGCCGTGATCGCTGCCCCCAGCGCCAAAGCCGCGCCGGTGACGGCCACTGGATGCTCGTTGATCGCTTTGGCTGTCGAGGCGCGCAGGGAAAGTTGCGCCTCATAGGCGGCCTCACGCGCGGCGAGAACACGATCTTGCGCGGCGGTCGAAAGCTGGTCCAACCCGCTGCGCATCGCTTTGCGCACATCGCGCGCCAGATCGGCCAACACGGCACCACGCTGTTTGGCATATTCAAGCCCGTCCAGCGCCAGTGCCTCTAGCTTGTGCAGGCTGGCATTGGCTTGCGCGCGCAGGGATTCGGCCTCGGCGATCCAGTCGAAATCTTCGTCTTCAAGGGGCTGAACCGGGCCGCCTTCATCTTCCCAGCGTGACTGGGCTTCAAAAGCCGTGCCGCTGAGGCCATCAGTCTGTGTTGCGGCCCCATTGCGGCGCAGCAGATACCACGCCAAGCCCGCCCCGGCCAAAGACACCAGCGCCGGATGCGCCCGTGCGACAGTGCCAAGGCTGTGCGCATGCGCCAGCAGATCACCACCGACACCGGGCAGCGAAAATTTGTCGCCCAGCGCTGCCAGCGCTGCTTTCAGCGCCGCGCGATCTTGCTGCAACTGCCGCTCGATCAGATCGGGTTCAAGATTATCCATTCGCATCAGGCTCTCCTTTTTCGTGGCCTATTCGGATTGGGCCGTCGATTTGAAACTGGCCAAGTCTTTGCCCAGATTGTGAAAGGTGCGTTTTGGGTGCAGGCGTGCGGGGTCAAGCAGCCACAGCCCCCAATGCAGGCAGCCATAGGCAATCAACAACACCACACCACCCAAAACCAAAGCCGCCATTCCTGACGACAAACCCGCCGCCACCAAGCCAGCCACAGCGGCCCCGGCCAGCAGGTTCAGCGCGATCACGCCAAACACCACCGCCAAGACCAGTTGCATCGCTGCTTGCCGCACCGCGCGCAGGTTTTGCCGCACCTCGGCCTTGGCAAGCGCCACTTCGCCGCGCAGCAGCCGGTCCATGCCGCTCAGCACATCGCTGAACAGCACGGCCGTGCCGCGTGCAGGCGAGGGGCTCATCCGCGGCGGCCGCGATTGCGGGCTTGCGATTGGATCAGATGCGCCAACGCAAAACCAAGCACAGCGGCACCAGCGGCCACGGTGCCGGGATGACGGCGGGCATAGGCTTTGGTGCTGGTGACCAGATCGTTGATCGAGCTTGCATGCAGGTGCTCGGCGACATCTGCGACGCCCGTCGATACAGCATTCGCCACCCGACCGGAAACCGCCCGCGTGCCATCCGCCGCATCATGCAACGCCTTGGCCAGACGGTCGCCGCCATCGGAAAGTTTGGATTTGGCCGAGCGAAGGCCCGATTGGGCGGCATCGCTGAGATCATCCAGACGGTCTTCGGCAGCAGCCGCAGCCTCGGCGGCCTGCGCTTTCAGCTTGCGCGCGGCGGATTGGCTCAGGTCTTTCGCGTCATCCAAAGCCTCGGCGGCGCTGTCACGCGCTTTGCGGCCCAGTTGTGCCGCTTTGTCCGCTGCCTGCTCGGCGGCATCGTCTGCAGCGTTTTTCGCGTTCGAGACGGTCTCTTTCAGGGTATTCGCGTTCATCATCTGTCCTTTGTCTCATAGCACCGCCCGGCGTCTGGAGGGGCTCCAGACGGTCAAGCAGCAGATCCCATTTGAAACGTTCAGTGGCAGGGCAGCCCGTGCCACCGGGATACGGGACTGCAAGACTCGGGCGTTCGACCCATAGCTGTGCCTTCCTTCGCATCTCTGCGGGAACAACGCGGGGTGCTTGCGAATGGTTCCCGAAAAAATCTGGCAGGACTGAAAATTCCGCAGCCTGCCGTTTGCCACAAACGGCAGGATCTTGGGGAACCAGAGCGCACAGCGCGGGTTGATTCATCACATCCCCAACAGCCGTTAGAGTGCTGTTCAACCTTACAGGAGAAACATCATGCTAAGCTGGGCCCTGACATTTCTTGTTATCGCATTGATCGCCGCCGCCTTGGGTTTTGGCGGCATCGCAGGCACTTCTGCCGGCATTGCGCAAATTCTGTTCTTCATCTTCCTCGCGCTGTTCGTGATTTCGCTGGTGGCGCGGCTGTTGAACGGCAAATCGCGACTCTGACCCTGGTTTTCTGCGCTGTCCCGCCTTCCTCCCTGAAGGCCACCTAAGGCCGCAGGTTCGCCCTGCGGCCTTTTTTCACGATGTTTCAGACTATTTCAGCGAAGTGTGGCCTGCACACGGAACTCCGCCAAGAGTTGACTCGCCTGATCCGCAGAACCCCCATAAATTATTGTAACTTGCAGAATTTGCCTCATGTATGCGATCGGACGCGCATATGAAGCGCCTTTAGATACAAGGTTGTCGGGCAATGGACGGGATAGAAACCTCTGCGCAGGGGTGGTCTTCACAGGGCACCGCGTCGGCGGGTCTGCTGGCACGTCTCACTGAGATGACTTTGGCCAAGCATAGCCTGTGGTATGAGGCTGTCTTTGCAACAGGTGGCTTTGCGCTGGCGCTGTATATCCGGTTTGTCGCCGATCCTATCCTGCCGCCCGGCTTTCCGTTTCTGACATTCTTTCCGGCGGTGTTGCTGACCTCGGCGTTCGCATCGGTGCGCTCGGGCGTGGTGGTGGCGATCGCCAGTGGTGTGGCGGCACGCTATTTCTTCATCACCCCAATTGAGTCGCTCAGCTTGAACGGTGCTTCCGCAGTGGCGATGGGGTTCTTTACGCTGGTTGTGCTGACAGAAATCCTGCTGATCAGCGCGGTGAAGCAGGCGCTGCTACGGTTGCGGGCGGCGCAACAGCGCAGCGATGATCTGGCGACATCAAGCGCTTTGATGTTCTCAGAATTGCAGCATCGGGTGTCGAACAATCTGGCGACGGTGGCCGCCTTGCTGCGCTTGCAGGCTGGGCAGACCAAAGATGTCGAGGCGAAGCAGGTGCTGTCGGTGGCGCAGGTGCGGATTGACACGATCTCGCGGCTGCAACGGCGGCTGCATTCGCCAAATATCCAATCGGTCGCGGTGGCGGATTTCATTCAAGATATGGCGGCGGATACCATCGATGCGGCAGGTGCCGGAGCCAATGTGACGCTGAAGTTCGATCTGACCCCGGTGCAGGTGGTGCATGAAAAGGCGATTCCGCTGGGGCTGATCGTCAGTGAACTGCTGATGAACGCGGTCGAGCACAGTCCGGGCCCCGAAGTGCGTGCGGTGGTGATCACCATCTCACTGTCACAAGAGCCGCGTGAGGGCGGGGGCCATCTGGTGACGCTGGATGTGCATGATTCAGGCAAGGGCGTGCCAGATGGGTTTGATGTGGACACCTCAAAAAGCCTTGGCATCAGCATCGCTCGGCAGTTTGCACTGCAACTGTCTGGCAAGCTGAGCCTGTTCAACGCAGCCGACGGCGGTGCGATCTCGCGGTTGCAGTTCGAGAATTAAGGCGGTTTCAGGCATTAGAACCACGCTCCGGTGTTTCCGTGCCATGAACGATCCGCCTTTTTACCCCGGATAGGACGCAAGCGCGCCCCGATCCTGCCCGATTTGACTCTCAATAAGGTCTTATCTGCCCACTCTGCTCGCTTGGGGAAAACAATGGACCGACTCACTGAAATGGAAGCCTTTGCCACGGTCGTAGACCAAGGCGGCTTTACCGATGCTGCGAAGAAGATGGGGATTTCGAAATCTGCCGTTTCGAAACACGTCTCTGCGCTGGAGGCCCGCTTAGGTGCGCGGCTTCTGAACCGCACCACCCGCCGCGTCTCTCCGACCGAGATCGGCCTTGCCTATTACGACCGCGCCCGCCGCGTGCTGAACGATGCGGGAGAGGCCGATGCGCTGGTGACCTCGATGCAATCTGCGCCTTCGGGTCTGTTGCGGATCTCGGTTGCTACAGATTTTGGCGTCAATCTTTTGTCGCCGATCCTGGGGGATTTCCTGCTGGAATACCCCGACATCACCGTCAACATGGTGCTGAACAACCGCTATGTCGAGCTGATCTCGGAGGGCTTTGATATGGCCATTCGGGTTGGGGAGCTTGAAGACAGCTCACTGCGCGCCCGCAAATTGACCGATACCACCAAGCGGATGATCGGCAGCCCGTCGTATTTCCAGAAATACGGCCGGCCCTTGAAAATCGACGATCTGAATGATCACAAGCTGCTGCATTACTCCAACCAGGCCAATGGCAATGTGTGGAAAGTGTCTGCGCCCTCGGGGGAAAAGCGGCAAGTGCGCACGGCGGGGTGGCTGACGGTAAACGATGGCCAAAGCCTGCTGAACGCGGCGATTTCCGGCCTTGGCATCGCCTATCTGCCCAGTTTTCTGTATGCAGATGCGATGAAAAACGGTCAGGTCGAAGAAGCGATCCCCGGCCTTCCGGTAGAGACCCTTGGCATCTACGCGGTGTATCCGCCGGGCCGCTTCACCCAGCCGAAAGTGCGCGCCTTCATCGACTTTCTGGCGCGTCGCTATCTCGATAAGGGCCCTGATCTGTGGTAAGATCGGGTTTCTGATCGCAGCAAACGCAGAAGCAAGCAGAGTAAGTCATTCAGGGGTCGAGGTTGGAACAACCTCGACCCTGCGATTTTGTTGCTGGCCTTCTGCGGTCTGATTGCTGGCGCGCGGTGCCAGAGGGCCGACGCCGTTGGCCGTTATCTGGGCTGCTGCCACGCCATAGCGGGTCAGCAAGGTTTGCCGCACGCTTTCCGCGCGCTTTTTCGACAGCGCGGTATTGCCTGCCAACCCGCCCGAAGCATCGGTATGGCCGACCAGCATTGCCACCTGCTGCGGATTGGCCTTCAACCACGCCGCCAGCGCACTCAGAGAGGCATATTCACCTTCGCTCAGCGTTGAGGTGCCGGAACTGAACACCAGATCCTCCAGCACTTTCGACTGGCCCAGATCAAGCGCTGCGCCCAGATCATCCGGGGCCGCAGCGACTGGGGCGGGTTTCAACGCGAAAGTGCCCGGCTTTGCGGGCTCGGGTGTTTTGGTCGAGGTTGCCACCTGCGGTGTCGCGGCCCCACCGATCCGGGTCAGTTGCACAAAGCCGGTGTCGGGTGAGCGGCTGACGATCAGGCCAAGATACTCAACCCCCAGCGGCCCTGCCCGTTCTGCCGCGATATAGCGGAAATCGCCCAGATCGACATGCATGTCAGGCTCGGGCAAAATCTCGGTGCCATAGCGGAAATCATAGCCGCCGCAGGCCTCGGTCTCGCATTCAAAGATCACCTTGTAGCCAGCGGCGGCAATCTGGCTGCGCAGCGATTGGGTCATTGCCAGCGTCGAGATGTCTGGATCGGCAATGCGCCACGCGCTTTGCTCTAGATTGCCCTCGGTCAGTTGCGTGGCGATCTTGCCATCCTGAAACGGTCCCACCGCCAGCCGAAACGAGGCCAGTGCCTCTGCGCGTTGCAAGGTGGTTTCAGATGGTCCGGGAAATTGCAGCGCAAGCAGGGGGGCCGCACTTGCAGGCAAAGCTGCAAAACTGGCGGCGACCAAGGCACAGGCCACTCGAAACGCGGTTTTTTCCACTTGTTCTGGCCTCTTCTGGGCTCATTTCTGTCGATAGTGATACTGTCCCACAACCTCCATGCCAAAGGAAGCATAAAGCCTGCGGGCGGGATCATTGGCGACAGTGACCACAAGAGACAGAGTATCCGCCTCATTGTCTTGCGCCCATAGCGCCGCTGCCCGCAAGATGTTGTGCGCGGAACCCTGCCGACGTTGGCTTGGCGTGACCGCTAGTGCATGCAGCATGGCAATACTGTCATGGATCGCGACAAAGGCCGTGCCTGCGGCGCGATCCTGCGCGCGGGCAAGGATGGTGGTTTTTGGCCCCAGCACCCGGTCCATCACCGCCAGTCGCGCTGGGCCAATGCCGCCTTCGGCCCACAGATCAGCGGCAATGGCCATCGGTGGCCAATGCGGGAAGGTCGTCATATGCTGGGGCGGTTGCGCCAGCGCGGCAACCGGCGCGGCATAGGCCACCACCGGATCAACGATGCGATACCCGCGTGCCATCAGCGCCTGATCAAGCAAGCCATCGCCCTCACGGATCAAAAACAGCGACGGCTGGTCGAGCGCCGCCATTGCGGCTTCGGCCTGCGGAATATCGGTGTCCTGCCAATCGCCCTCGGCTGTGGTTGCCGATACGCGTTTGCCGCCGCCCAAGCCGTTGCGCAATGTCCACGGCCCCAGCCGTTCAGTCGAGGCCGGGCCCCAAGTGGCTTCCATCACCGCCAAAAGCTGTTCCGGCGTCATCCGAACAACTCCGTCAGTCGCATCATCGCGGCACTGACCCTGCCGGGATCGGTGCCGCGGATCACCAGATTGGTGCCATAAGCGCCGTTCTGGGTGAACGGGTAAGACCCCATCGACAGATCGGGAAATTCGGCGGCCAGCGCGCCGAAGTCCGCGGCAATCTCTCCCTCACCGCGCAAAACCCGCAGGTTCTGGCTGAGCAGCGGCGGACCGCCCGTCAAATTGGGCAGAACCGAAGCCAGCATGGCCTCGAATATCTTCGGCACCCCGGCCATCACATGCACGTTTTCCAACGTGAAGCCCGGAGCAATCGACACCGGATTTTCGATCAGCACCGCGCCATCCGGGATCCGCGCCATGCGTTGCCGCGCCTCGTTGAACGGCAAGCCTTGGCGTTCGTAATGCGCGGTCATCAACGCCATCGCATCGGCGCGGTGGCTGATCGGGGTTTGAAACGCGTCGGCGATGGCGTCGGCGGTGATGTCGTCATGCGTCGGCCCAATGCCGCCCGATGTGAA
The DNA here is from genome assembly GCF_034376685.1 of Cypionkella sp. Lineage (GTDB taxonomy): Bacteria > Pseudomonadota > Alphaproteobacteria > Rhodobacterales > Rhodobacteraceae > Cypionkella. The sequence goes on along the minus strand of NZ_JAXMJJ010000065.1, from coordinate 13,359 downwards.
CAGATGGTCATATTTGGCGCGCAATGCATTCACCGCCGCCACAATCTCGGCATGATCATCCGCCACCACCCGCGCCTCGGCCAAGGTGATGCCGTGCTTGGTCAGCTCGCAGGCGATGTAATGCAGGTTCGAATCGCGGGTGCGACCCGACAGAATTTCATCACCGATCACCAGCATCGCAGCTGTTGGATTGGGCATTTGACGCTCCTTCTTCTTTCGCGAACCATAAGCCAAAGCCGGGGCAACAGGCCAGCGCCGCGTGTGTCTTGCTGTATGCACAGATAAAGCCCGCAAAAAGCCCGGCAAGAGCCAAGCGCACTCCGCCTCTGGCAAAGCCGCAACGCATCGCTTATTTAAGGCCAAACCGGAGGATTACCCGTGGAAGACATCCGTGGCCGCGTCACCAAGAATGGCATCCGCATCTATGAAGATGCGGATTTCGCAGGCATGCACGCGGCAGGGCGCTGCGCTGCGGAAATTCTTGATATGGTTGCAGATTATGTCAAGCCGGGGGTGACCACGGCGGTGATCGACGATTTCATCCGTGAAGAAATTGAACGGCGCGGTGTGGTTTCAGCGACGATTGGCTACAAGGGCTATCAGCACGCCTCGTGTATCAGCGTCAACCATGTGGTTTGCCACGGGATTCCCGGCGGCAAGGTCTTGGCGGATGGCGATATTCTGAACGTCGATGTCACGGTGATCGTTGACGGTTGGTTTGGCGATACCTCGCGGATGTATGTGGCGGGCGCTGTGCCGCGCAAGGCGGAGCGGCTAATCGAAGTGACGCACGAGTCGCTGATGCGCGGGATTGCGGCGGTCAAGCCGGGCAATACCTTTGGCGATATTGGCTATGCCATTCAAAGCTATGTCGAAGCCAACCGCATGTCTGTGGTGCGCGATTTCTGCGGTCACGGGCTTGGCCGGGTGTTCCACGCGCCGCCAAATGTGCTGCATTATGGGCGTCCGGGGACGGGGGCGGTGCTGGAAGAAGGCATGATCTTTACCATTGAACCGATGGTGAACTTGGGCCGTCCTGAAACCAAAGTTCTGGCGGACGACTGGACCGCCGTGACCCGCGATAAATCCTTGTCGGCGCAGTTCGAGCATTCCGTTGGCGTGACGGCGACGGGCTGCGAGATCTTCACCTTGTCGCCCGCAGGCAAGTTCCATCCGACTTGGGGTTAAAACCCCAGAAGTTTCGGTAAGTCCTTCATATCGCTGAAAAGAACTGCGCCCTCTGCGGCCAGTGCGGCATTGCCATCCGGGGCATAGCCCATGCAGCGCATCCCCGCCGCACGCGCGGCGCGCGCACCTGTTGGGCTGTCTTCGATCACAATGCAGTCATTTGGGGCCACCCCAAGCGCTGCGGCGGCGTGCAGGTAAAGATCAGGCGCGGGCTTGGGTTTGCCCAAAGTTTGCCCTGAAAACAGCCCCTTGAAGCGCGGGATCAGCCCGTGCTGCCCCAAAGTGATCTGCATCTTTTCCGCCGAGCCGTTCGAGCCCATCGCATAGGGAATCCCCGCCGCGTCCAACGCATCCAGCACGGTCAGAATTCCGGGGATCAGCGGCGTGCCAAGCCGCAGTTGCGCATAAAGCCGGGTGTAGAAATCATCACACCAGTCAGCTGGCAGGCTTGCCCCCATCGCATTGGCTTTCTCCCGCAAGCCTTGCAGGGTCATGCCCAGAAAGGTGTGGTGCAGCGTCTCTACCGCCATCGGCAGGCCGTGCTGCTCAAGATCGGCGGCCAGCAGATCAAACAGCATCGGCTCACTGTCAACGACCACGCCGTCACAGTCGAAAATCACAGCTTTGGGGGTCATGCAGGGGCTTTCAGCAGGGTGACAAGCGTGTCGCCATATTTGCGTTGGTCAAGGAGTTCAAATCCGGCGGGGGGGATCGGCTTTGTGCTTTCTTCCCAAATCACAAGGGCTTCCGGGGCGAGCCACGACGCCAACGCGGCCAGCGTCGCCTCGCCCATTGCCTTGCCATAGGGCGGATCGAGGAAAACAACGTCGAAGGCCGCGCCCGGATTGATCCCCGGCTTGGTGGCATCGCGGCGCAGGATGTCGCATCGGTCTTCGGCCCGCATCAGCGCGATGTTGCGCTTCAGAAGCGCGGTTGCCGCAGCACCGTTTTCAAGGAAAGCTGCCGAAGCCGCCCCCCGCGACAGTGCTTCTAACCCCAACGCGCCTGTGCCCGCGAACACGTCCAGCACGCGGGCATCGCGCAAGGGATGGCCATAACCGCCATTGATCAGCAGGTTGAAAATCGACTCGCGCACGCGGTCTGAGGTGGGGCGAAGATGCGCTTTCGCATCACCTTCCCCCACCGGAGTCAGATGCAAACCCCGCGCGCTGCCGCCGATGATCCTCATGCTTTCAGCAGGGCTTTCAACTCGGTTGCCGGGTCTGCCAAGGCGGCTTTCGAGGGTGATTTTCCATTCTCGATCAAGCGTTTACCCACCATATAGGCGCGCGGATCATTCATCGCATCGACGGCCAGCAGGGTATCGCCCTGGAAATACCAGAAGCTGACGCTGTCGCCATCCGGCCCGCGCGTGACGATGTTGTCATAGCCGACATTCAGCCCAGCGATTTGCAGCTTACAGTCGTATTGATCCGACCAGAACCACGGCTGCGCCTCATAGGCCAGACCCGCGCCCATGATGTTTTCGGCGACAGTTTCGGCCTGATGGATGGCGTTGCCGACCGATTCCAACCGCCAGCGCCCGCCCTTGTGCGGAAAGCTGGCGCAATCGCCCGCCGACCAGATATGCGGATCCGAGGTGCGGCCGAATTCGTCGGTTTTGATGCCATTCTCAATCGCCAGACCCGCGGCCTCGGCAAGGCCAGTGCCGGGCAGAATCCCGACGCCCGCGATGATGAAATCGGCGGGCAGTTCAGTGCTATTGGTCAGCCGCACGCCAGTAACGCGACCCTCGCCCAAGATCTTCTCAAGCCCCATCGATTCGAGGATTTTCACGCCATGCGCCGTGTGCAAAGCCCGGAAATAATCGCTGGTTTCGGGGGCCGCCACGCGTTGCAGAATACGCGGGGCCATCTCAACCACCGTCACATCAAGGCCCAGTTTCGCGCCAACCGCTGCGGCTTCAAGCCCGATATAGCCGCCGCCAATCACCACCAAGCGCCGCCCCGGCGCAAATTCGACCTTCATCGCATCGACATCGGCCAGACTGCGCACGGTGTAGATTCCGGCCAGATCGCCGCCGATATTGCTAGGCAGGCGGCGCGGATAAGACCCGGTGGTCAGCACCAACTCGTCATAGGGGATCATGTCATTGCCGATCACCACCTTGCGGGTGATCGGTTCAATCAACGAGACTTTATGCCCCAATTTCAAGGTGATGTTGTGTTCGGTGTAGAAATCCGGGCCGCGCAGCCACAGCCGTTCTTCCTCCATCTCGCCCAGCAGATAGGCCTTGGACAAAGGCGGGCGCTGATACGGCGGAGCGGTTTCATCCCCGATCAAAGTGATGCTGCCCTGATGCCCCAATGCGCGCAGTTTTGCCACCAGCGCGGCCCCGGCTTGCCCGGCCCCGATTACAACGACGTCAGTCATGCGTACTTCCTCTGGTCGAATGTTTGCGCGGACCCTATATCCCGCAGGACAGGTAACGCAACGCGAGAGGGATAGAATATGACGATTTCTGTTGGGGCCAAACTGCCGGATGCATCTTTGCAGATCATGGGCGGAAATGGGCCAGAGGCGGTTTCGCTGGCGTCAAAGCTGGCCGGGCGCAACGTGGTGATCTTCGGGCTGCCCGGCGCGTATACCAGCACCTGCACCAGCGCGCATGTGCCCAGCTTTATCCGCACCAAGGAGAAACTTGCGGCCAAAGGCGTGGATGAGGTGATCTGCCTCTCGGTCAACGATGCTTTCGTGATGAAGGCATGGGGAGATGCGACAGGTGCCAATGCGGCTGGCATCACGATGGCGGGCGATGTTGATGCGGGCTTCACCAAAGCCATCGGCATGGAGTTCTCGGTGCCCGCGATCGGCTTCTTTGACCGCTCGAAACGCTATGCTCTGTATGCGGTGGATGGCGTGGTGAAAGTGCTGCACGCCGAAGAAAACGCGGGCCAGTGCGATATTTCCGGCGGCGAAGCGATGCTGGCGGCGATCTGATTTGATATGTGACTCTGCATTCGTATTGATGTGAATGCAGAGTCACACACCTCACGCGATCCGGTTTGCGCGGCTTTCGCACAGGCAGGAAATCGGCTCGGAATGGTTGTGGATCACCTCCGCGCCGCCTGCAATTTTGTCCATCTGTTTGGCCAGCGTGATATCCAAAGCCGACAGGCCGTTGCAGTCATGCGTGACCAGCGTGACATCGACGATATTGTATTTGTTTGACCATTCCGGGTGATGGCTCAACTTTTCTGCGGCCAAAGCGGCGCGGGTCATAAAGCCCCAGGCTTCGGAAAAGTTCTTGAATTTCCAAACCTTGCGGATCGCATCGCGGTCAGGAACCGACCCCCATCCAGTTTCGCCTAAAGCGGGTAGGACGGCGCGATCTTCGGTGCTTAACAGCTCAGCCATGACGCTTCCTTTTCAATCTTCCGAGTCTACCCGGCGGAACGGGCCGTAAGTGGTCAGCACTTCAATCTCATGATCCACCGCACGGCGCTCTTCTGTAAGATATCGCGCCACGGCGTTACGGAAAGACCGATCTGCAATATAATGCAGCGAATGCACCGGCATCGGCAGATAGCCGCGTGCGAGTTTGTGCTCACCCTGCGCCCCCGCCTCGACCCGCGACAGGCCGTGGCTGATCGCCCAGTCGATGGCCCGATAGTAGCAGAGTTCAAAATGCAGGCAGGGGTGATCTTCGATACAGCCCCAATAGCGGCCATATAGCGTGTCGCGGCCAATGAAATTCAGCGCCCCGGCCACCGGGGTTTCCCCATTGAAGGCTAGCACCAGCAGCACATCCTCGCGCATCGTGGCCTGAATTTCATCGAAGAACGCGCGGGTCAGATAGGGCGTGCCCCATTTGCGGCTGCCGGTGTCTTGGTAAAAGATCCAGAATGCGTCCCAATGCGCAGGTTCAATCTGATTTCCGGTCAGGGTGCGGATGGTCAGGCCAGAGGCGCGAGCGGTTTCGCGTTCCTTGCGGATCATCTTGCGTTTGCGGCTGGAAAGATCGGCGAGGAAATCATCGAACGTCGCATAGCTGCGGTTTTGCCAATGGAATTGCTGGGTGATCCGGTGCAGCAGGCCATGCTTGCCCGCCAGCGACTCGGCTTCGTCTTCGGTGCAGAAGGTGATGTGCAGAGAGGACAGATTATTCTGATCGGTCAGGCCGATGGCGGCTTCCAGCAGCGTTTCGCGTAAAGTGGGATCACCCAGAAATCGTCGGCCCGAGGCCGGGGTGAACGGCACGGCAGCTTGCAGTTTCGGATAATAGCTGCCGCCCGCGCGCTCTAATGCCTGCGCCCAGCCGTGATCGAAAATATACTCGCCCTGACTGTGGGATTTGACGTAAAGCGGCAGGGCGGCGATCGGACTTTCGTCCCGCAGGATCAGCGGGCGCGGCTGCCAGCCAGTGCCTTTGCCGGTGGAGTGCGAGCGATCCAGCGCAGATAAAAACCGATGCGTGGTAAAGGGATCCAGCGGGCGGCCCGGTTCCGGGCAGGCAAGCGCATCCCACTCGGCCGCAGTCAGGTCGGCCATGCCGTTGAGGAGCTCTGCTTGCATCATCCGCCTGTTTTTGCGGTAGGTTTGGGGGCGGTTAGACCCCAGACCGCCCTAAGTATTTTCGCCAAGGTGAAGATGGTCTGACGGAAGATTTCGTCAAGCTGGAAGGGCGGCGGCGTAGGTTTCAAAGGTGACATTCTGCGCGATTTTGCGGGCTGCGGCCTCGGCCACAGGGCTGCGGATCGTCCAGCACAAAATTGCGGCACCTTGCGTTTTTAGCTCGGTGACGCGGGGGCGGGGAAGATCGGCAGCTTCGTGGCTGATGAAGCTGGAAAGGGTGGGGTCGTAATCGGGTATTTCGCGGAGGCGGTCGCAGGTTTGGGGCGGCAGCGGGGCCCAGTCTGTCGGGTCATAGGCCGATGTGGTCAGACCACGCGGGATGTGTGGCGCGAGGCGCGCCATGTGGGCGATGGAATGCGGGTTGAAGGACATCACGGCGACAGGGCCTTGGTATGTCGCCAGCAGGGTCGCGGTGGCAGCCTCCAGGCGGGCATCGGTGTCGTACATGGTGCCGGTCTGGTCTTTGATCTCGATCAGCAGCGGAACCTGACCCGCGACGAGGGCGAGGATTTCGGCCAGTGTCGGGACGGGTTCATCGCAGTCGCGCAGCTTGATCTGGGAAAGGGCGGCAGCGGTATGGTGTTTGATCGGGCCGGTGCGCGCGGTCAGCCGATCCAGCGCCTCATCATGGAACACCATCGCGACGCCATCGCTGGAGAGTTGCAGATCAATCTCAATCCCGTAGCCCGCCGCGATCGCGGCCTTGATCGCACCGCGAGAATTCTCGGGGCGGCCGAGGCTGCGGTCATGATAGGCGCGGTGGGCGAGGGGGGCGGATAGGAAAGCGGCGGGCAGGGGGACGCGCATCAGTTGATCTCGAAGATGCCTTCGATCTCGACCGCGACACCGAAGGGGAGCGAGGCTGCCGAGACGGCGGAGCGGGCGTGGCGGCCGGCGTCACCCAAGGCTGCGACCATGAAATCGGAAGCACCGTTGATGACTTTCGGTTGATCGGTGAAGTCGGGGGTGGAGTTGACGAAGCCGACCAGTTTCACCACGCGGACCACGCGGGAAAGATCTCCGCCGCAGGCTTTCTTCAGCTGGGCCAGCAGAGAGATCGCGCAGGCTTTGGCGGCTTCGGCCCCGGCTTCGACCGTCAGATCGGCGCCGAGTTTGCCTTTGATCATGCCTGCGGAGGTCTGGCTGATCTGGCCCGAGATATGGACGAGCGATCCTACCTGCACGAAGGGGACGTAGTTGGCAGCCGGGGCGGGGGCGTCGGGGAGGGTGACGTTAAGCTCGGCGAGGCGGGATTCGATGCTGGACATATTCGGCTCCTGATCAGATTTGTGGGCAGGCTACCCCGCGGGCGGGGGCGGGGGCAAGGCTTGCTTGGTCCCAACTCGGGACCTTTTTATTGTTTTGTATATCAATGAGTTGACTGGGCGACGTTAAGGGATTTTTAACGATTTGCGCCACCGTGACCGCAAACTCTGATCTTTCTGACATCCTCTGTACGCAAATATCCCACGGGTTTGCCATTGGTCCGAGAACCAATGGCATAGGGGGTGTGAACCCCCGGCGGTGGCCGCAGAGCGCAGCCTCTTATTCTTCGCGGAAAGCCATCGAGAAGTAATCGGTGAAGGGCTTCAGCAGATAGGACATCGGCGAGCGTGCGCCGGTTTCGATGAAGGCTTCGACCGGCATACCGGGCAGCAGAGTTTGCTCGTTCAGTTTGGCCGCTTCACCATCGTCGAGCACAATCTCGGCGCGGAAATAGCTTATCTGGCTGCGCTGATCGACCAAAGCGTCGGCAGAGAGCGTTGTGACATGGCCAAAGATCTCGGGTGTGGTGCGGGCCGAGAAGGCCGGAAACACCAGCCGAACCTTTTGGCCGACATAAACTTCGTCGATGTGAATCGGTTGCACCTGTGCGGAAATCACCAAGGGGCGATCCTGCGGGATCAGGTACAGCACCGGATCGGCCGGGCGCAAGACCGAGCGCGGTGTGGTCACCTGCAGGCCCAGCACCAGCCCTGACACAGGCGCGCGAATGTCCAGCCGGGTGATACGCTCGATCAGGGCGCGGCGGCGTTCGACCAGTTCCAGCGCTTGCGGGCCAAGATCGCGCAGTTGGGTGTTGGCTTCTTCCCGGCGCACGGCGGCAAGGCGCAGCACTTCCAGATCAATCTCGGTGCCACGGCCTTCGGCTTGGGCTTTGGACGCGATCAACTCGCCCATGCTTCCGTTCAGGGAAGCCTGACTGCGTTGCAGTTCCAGCACGCGGCTGGATTGGGCAAGGCCCTTGTCGAGCAGGGTTTGCTGGGCAGTCAGTTCCTGTTCAATCAGCACAAGCTGTTGTTTCAGAGCGCTAATCTGAGCCTCGATGCCTTCGATCTGCGACATGATCTGGCTTGCACGTTTGACAAGCTGATCACCTTGCCGCGCCAGGCTTTCCTTGCGGGCGAAGAACAGTTTGCGCTGGCCTTCGACCTGTTCAACGACATCGGCACGGGTTTTGGCAAGCTCGGCCAGTTCGCCGGTAAAGCTGGGGGCTTCGGCGTCGTCACGCTCGGCTTCCAAACGGGCGCGGCGCGCCATCGTTTCGAACAACTGGCCTTCAATGATGGAAAGTTCGGATTGCAACAGACTGCCGTCAAGCCGGATCAACAGATCGCCGGCGTTCACCGCCTGCGCCTCTTTCACCGCGATTTCGGCGACGACACCGCCATCAGGGTGGTTCACCACTTGCTTGTTCTGTTCAACCTCGACCTGACCCGAGGCGACGATAGCGCCGTCAATTTCGGTCATAAAAGACCAGCCGCCGAAGCCGATGACCAGAACGGCGACGGTGATCAGACCAAGGATGACGGGGCGGCTGGCCGACCAAGCGGGGGCGAGGCTTGACGGTGGATTGGCTGTGGCTGCCAGTGGCGCCACTGCGGTGGGGCTGACCGGGGCGGGAGTTTGGCTCATGATACGCCTCCGGGGGCTGTCGCCTGGGTGATCTGGCTGTGGTTCTTCACCATCTCACGCAACACGGCATCGCGGGGGCCAAAGGCGCGGCGCATGCCGTCTTCCAGAACCATGAGCAACTCGCATTCCTGAATGGCGGCGGGACGGTGCGCCATGATCAACACGGCACCGCCTGCTTCTTTGGTGGTGCGGATCGCGGTGTTCAGCGCAATCGTGCCATCATTGTCGAGGTTGGAGTTCGGCTCATCCAGCACAAGGATCACCGGGTTGTTGAACAGCGCGCGGGCAAGGCCGATGCGCTGGATCTGGCCGCCGGACAAACGACCGCCGATTTGTGAAATGCGGGTGTCATAGCCTTCCGGCAGTTTGATGATCATCTCATGCGCGGCCGCGCGTTTGGCGGCGTCGACGATTCTGGCGGGATCGGCGTGGTCTTGCAGGCGGGCAATGTTCTCGGCGATCGTGCCATCAAACAGGGTGATACGTTGCGGAAGGTAGCCGATATAGCCGCCGAGCACGTCGGGATCGTATTGATCCAGTGTTGCGCCATCGAGGCGGACTTTGCCGCCTGCGGGTTTCCACACACCGATCAGCGCGCGGGCAAGAGTGGATTTGCCAGCGCCTGAGGGGCCAATGACGCCCATAGCCTGACCGGGCTCTAGTCGGAAGTTGATGGCGCGCAGCACGGCTTGCTGTTCGCCGGGCGGGATCACGGTGAGGTTTTGCGCCTCGAGCACGGCTTTCGGCTTTGGCAGGGCGGTGCGCGGCGGTTCTTCCGGCATTTTTGTCAGCAGGTCGGACAGGCGGCGGTTGGCCTCTTGGGCGCGGGTGACGATGGCCCATTGGCCGATGACTTGTTCCACCGGGGCCAGCGCGCGGCCCATCAGGATCGAGCCTGCGATCATCGCGCCCGGAGACAGTTCGCCTTGCAGCACCAGATAGGCGCCAAGGCCCAGCATGGCCGATTGCAGAAACATCCGGAACGTCCGGGTCATGCCACCGAAGCTGCCCGCCAGATCCCCCGCCTTGATGCTGGCGGCAAGCGCGGCGCTGCGGGCTTTTTGCCAGCGGTCAAAGGTGGCCGAGGTCATGCCAAGGGCCTGAACGGTTTCGGATTCACCTTTGATCAGGTCGGACATGCGTTCCGCCCCGAGGGTGAGGTTGTTGGTGCGGTTCAGCGGGGCGAGGGTGAGGCGCTGGTTCAGGATGGTGACGATGACAAGGATGACGCCGCCAATCAGCGAGAGCACGAAGAGATAGGGGTGGAAGATGTAGATCGCGATGAAAAACAGCGGCATGAATGGCAGATCGAACATCGCCAGCAGGACGGGCGAGGCCCAAAGCCGCTGGATAGCCTCCAGATCGCGCTGGGCAGCGATGGCGGTGGGCTCGTTCGGTTGCAGGGTCAGGCGGCGCAGCGCGGCCGAGAACACCCGGCGATCAAGCCGATCCTGCATCTTGGCGCCGATGCGGGCCATGACGCGGGCGCGGACGTTGTCAAGAATGCCAAGGCTTAGGAACAGGAACGTCACCAGCACCGAAAGTGCCACGAGGGTGGCTTCTGAGCGCGAGCCGAGCACGCGGTCGTAGACCTGAAGCATGTAAAGCGAGCCGCTCAGTTGCAGCGCGTTGGCGAAGACCGAGAACAGGGCTACCGCCCAAAGCAGGCCACGTTGATCGGCCCGTGCCGCGCGAAGCTCGGCTTCCCCACGACGGTTATCTGTTTGGCTCATCGCCTTCTCCGTTCCTGCCCGCAGCCCATTTTTTGGGCCAAGACGATCGGCGGAAATCATCCAGCGTCACCCCTTGGCCACGTTTGGCCGTTGTCTTGGATCACTGTGCCGCTTATCCCTTGTCTTTCACAGACAAAATCTATGCTTGGCGCGTGAAACTTGGCGGGAATGTAGAAGTATGGCGCAAGTGATTCCATCTCTTTTTGAAGCAGCCAGCCGAATTGCCGCTGGTTGTGTCGGGATTGCCTTTGTGCTTGCGGTGGCGGGATGCGCCAAAGCGCCAAGCGCGGATGCGGTGAACGATCCGGGCGAGGCGTTCAACCGGAAGATCTTTGCGTTCAACGTCGCCGTCGACAAAGCGGTGTTGCAGCCGGCGTCGGGCGTGGCGGGCAGCGGGCGGGGGCCGGTGATGACCGGGGTGCATAACTTTGCCAACAACCTCGATACGCCGGGCGATATCGTCAACAACGTGCTGCAACTGCGGTTGATGAAGGCGGCGGCGAATACCTTGCGCTTCGCGGTCAACACCACGGCGGGGGTGGGCGGGCTGTTTGATCCGTCAACCGCATTGGGTCTGCCCGCGCAGGAAACCGACTTTGGCGAGACGCTGTATGTCTGGGGCGTCGGCGAGGGCAAGTATCAGATGTTGCCGATTGTCGGGCCCTCGACCGAGCGTGACACGCTGGGGATGGTTGTCGACTATGCGATCAATCCGCTGCGCTATGTGCTGAAATCGCCAGAAAGCGACGTCGCGACGGCGGTGAAGGTGATTGATATGGTCGGATCACGCGCTCGTCATAGCGATACGGTGGATTCTATCCTATATGATAGCGCAGACCCCTATGCGCAGGCCCGCCTGTTGTATTTGCAGAACCGCCGCTACACGTTGGGTGAAGCCCCTTCGGATGAAAGCTTTGAGGACCCCTATGCAGAATAACCATTCAATGATGTCACGTCGCCGCTTTGCGGCTGGCTTTGCGTTGGGATCGGTGGCGTTGGCTTTGCCGCTGCCGTCACTGGCGCTGACAGTGGGTGATGCCAAGGATATGATCGGCAAGGCTGTGGCTGAGATCAACACCACCATCGCCAGCGGCAAGTCGCAGACTGCGATGTATGGCGATTTTGAGCGGATTTTCAGCCGCTATGCTGACGTTCCGACAATTGCACGCTCGGCTTTGGGCGTGGCGGCGAAGAAGGCCTCGTCGGCACAGATGAGCAGTTTCACCAAGGCGTTTCAGGGCTATATCAGCCGTAAATATGGCGCGCGGTTCCGCGAGTTCATCGGCGGCTCGATTGAAGTCACCGATGCCCGCCCGATCAAGAGCTATTACGAGGTGATCTCGGTGGCGCATCTGAAAGGACAAGCGCCGTTTGATCTGCGCTGGCATGTGTCGGACAAATCGGGGCGCAACCTGTTCTTCAACATCATCATCGAAGGCGTCAACATGCTGGCGTCTGAGCGCACCGAAATCGGCGCGATGTTGGACAAGCGCGGCGGCAATCTGGACAAGCTGATTGTCGATTTGAAGACCGCCTGACCTGAGAATATCTCTGCGAAAAATCAGGCGCATCCCATCGGATGCGCCTTTTTTGTTGGAGGGTTTCGCGCGGTCCTAGTCTTGCGGCAGCATCGCCGGGTTCCAGACAATTTCCCAGAGATGCCCGTCCAGATCGCGAAAATAGCCCGCATAACCGCCATAGAACGTCTCTTGCGCGGGTTTGACCAGTTCGGCACCCGCGCGCTGGGCGGCGGCGAGGATTGCGTCAACCTCTTCGCGGTGCAGGACGTTGTGGCCGAGGGTGAAGGCGGTGGGGCTGATCGGTTGCTTGGACAAACCGGTGTCATGGACGATATCGTCTTGCGCCCAGATCGCCAGTTTCAGCCCGGCAGACAGATCAAAGAACGCCACGGCACCATGGACGAATTCACGCCCGACAATGCCTTCGGTGGCAAGGCCCAGCCCATCGCGATAAAAGTTTAGCGCGCGCTCAAGATCGGCAACGCCCAGTGTGACAACGGAAATGCGCGGTTTCATGTTCATACCCTTGCTATCGGCACGCGCAGGATGCGCGCACCTTGATAGTCTTGGGCCGTCACATCTGCGACGGAAGGACCCGGCTTGTGCGGGGGCGGGCCAACCTTCCCGCGCTGAACCTGTTTCAGACAAGGACAGGATAGGCCTGTCTGAAACCGGATCAAGCCCAAAGATGGGCCGATCAGTTGCCGCTGTTCAGGATGTCTTTCAGCAAGGCTTCGACCTGATCATCGCTGGGGTTCATCAAGGGCACCGAGGGTTCTGCCGGAGCCTGATTGAACTGCGCATTGGGATCGTTGAACTGCGCGTTCGGGTCCACCGGCTGGTTAGAGGCATTGCCGGGGTTCGGGCGCAGACGCGGTTCTGGAATGATCATCGGCAGTTCTTTGACAGGCATGCCGTCTTCGACGCGGCTCATCACCTCATGCCAGATTTCGGCGGGCAGGCCCGCGCCGGTGACACCTTTCAGGGGCGTGTTGTCATCATAACCGATCCAGACGCCCGCGACATAATCGGCGGTAAAGCCGATGAACCACGCATCGCGCGCAGCACTTGTGGTGCCGGTCTTGCCAGCCGCCGGGCGACCATCCAGCCGTGCGCGTCCGCCGGTGCCGCTGTCGATCACCTGTGCCATCATATAGGTCAGCAGTTTGGCGGCGTTTTCTGAAATCACCCGCTCGCCAATACCGCCGCCCGCGCCCATCAGGCTTTCTTCCTCACCCTTGAGTTTGAGCTCCATCAGGCCGTAGGGGGTCACCGCCGAGCCGCCGTTGAGGATGCCCGCATAGGCACCGGTCATCTCGATCAGGGTGGATTCCGACGCGCCAAGCGCAAGCGCCGGGCCTGCCGCTAGATCGGACTGGATGCCGAAACCCGCGGCAATCGCGCGC
>NZ_JAXMJJ010000064.1:0-73719 GCF_034376685.1 Cypionkella sp. | reverse complement strand
GGGGTCACCGCCGAGCCGCCGTTGAGGATGCCCGCATAGGCACCGGTCATCTCGATCAGGGTGGATTCCGACGCGCCAAGCGCAAGCGCCGGGCCTGCCGCTAGATCGGACTGGATGCCGAAACCCGCGGCAATCGCGCGCACCGATTCGCGCCCGACCGCTTCCGAGACCCGCACGGCGGGGATGTTGCGGCTTTCCTTCAGGGCTTGGGTCAGGGTGATCAGGCCCTCGAACTTGTGGTCGTAGTTGTCGGGGGTCCACTTGCCGGAACCGGGGATGCTCATGGTCAGCGGGGTGTCTTCGACAAAATCGGCGGGCGACCAGCCCAGATCAAGCGCTGCGGCATAGACGAAGGGTTTGAACGACGATCCGGTTTGACGCAGGGCTTGGGTGGCGCGGTTGAAGGCCCCGGCATTTTCGGTTTTGCGCCCGCCGACCATGGCGCGCACGGCACCGTCCGCACTCATCACCACGATGGCGGCTTGGGCTTTGGAGCCTTTGGCGACCTTGTTGTCGAACACCCAAGCCAGCGCCTCTTCGGCGTCGCGTTGCAGCTTTTGATCCAGCGTGGTGCGCATGATCACGTCTTCGGTGGTGGTCGAGGTCAGGAAATCCGGCGCGGTTTCCATCACCCAATCGGCAAAGAAGCCGCCGGATTTGGTTTGCGCCGCATCCGACAACTGGGCCGGATTGGCATGGGCGTCGGCGGCTTGCTCGGCGGTGAGATAGCCCTGTTCAGCCATCAGGTCGATGATCACATCGGCGCGGTCTTGCGCGCGTTTCAGGCTGTTGGTGGGGGCATAGCGCGAGGGTGCCTTGAGCAAGCCTGCCAGCATTGCGGCTTGAGCGGGGGTCAGGTCATTGGCGGATGTGCCAAAGTAACGCTGGGCTGCGGCCTCGAAGCCGCGTGCGCCTGCGCCCAGATAGGCGCGGTTGAAGTAGATCGTCAGAATCTCGGCTTTGGTGTATTTGGCTTCCATCGCAATGGAATAGGGGATCTCTTTCAGCTTGCGCTTGACGCCACCGCCGCGGCAGTCGGCCTCATAATCGGCCTCGGTTTTCCATTGTTTGGGGTCATAGGGCACGCCAAGGCAAAGCAGTTTGGCTACCTGCTGGGTGATGGTCGAGCCGCCGTTGCCTTCCAGCGGGCCCCGGCCCGCAGCAAGGTTGATGCTGATCGCTGATGCGATGCCGCGCGGGCTGACGCCGAAATGCCGGTAAAAGCGTTTGTCCTCGGTGGCGATGACGGCATGCAGCAGGAAGGGCGAGACGGTGTCGGCGGTGATCTGGCCGCCGAACGTTTCCCCGCGCCAGGCAAACACGGTGTCGTTGCGATCCAGCAGTGTGACCGAGCCTTTGGCGCGGGCATCCAGCAAGTCGCCCACCGGCGGCAGTTGCTGGTAGAAGTAGAACACGATCCCGGCCAGCACCATGCCGCAGACGGCGGACACCCGCCAGAATGTCCCCCAGATGATCCGCCAGATCGCATGGATGAAGCGGGTCAGGATATTGCCGCGCCGCACGATCACCACCTTGAGCGGTTTTGGTTTCTTCGGCGGCGGGGTGCCGCGTCCGCCCGTTGTGGCTGCTTTTTGCGCGATATACCGCCGGTCTGCCACCAGCGATTTGCCGCCTTTGCCCGATGTCGCCATGCCTGTTTGTGCCCTTTTAAGCGGTTTTCGCCACTCTACTCGGTTCAGTGCGGAATGCGAAGTCGAAGCACTGCCGATTCGCGGTTCCTTGCCGCTTAAATTTGCATCGCAAGGTGGGGTGATTGATTAAATTTTAGGCAAACCACTCTCGCGCCCATTTTTTACGCCATCTGAAACTTGTGCTGCAGGTGCGAAGGCCGCCTGATCACGAGTGAGGGCCGCCAAGGGCCTTGGGAAACAAAGGGGTGCATCGTGAAAATGATCATAGCCGCCATTAAGCCCTACAAGCTGGACGAGGTCCGCGAAGCGCTGACCGCGATCGGCGTGCAGGGGATGATGGTGACAGAAATCAAGGGTTTCGGCATGCAGTCGGGCCATACTGAAATCTACCGCGGTGCAGAATATGCGGTGAATTTCGTTCCGAAAATGCGGCTGGAGATCGTCGTGACCGACGCGCTGGCCGATACGGTGGTTGAGGCGATCACCAAGACCGCCCGCACCGGTAAAATCGGCGACGGCAAGATTTTTGTGTTGGACGTGGAGCGTGCCCTGCGGGTGCGCACCGGCGACGTCGATGACGACGCGCTGTGAGAGGGGACAGAACATGCTGAAAAAATTAGGACTTTCTGCGGTGGCGATCATTGCGGCTTTGCCCGCTTTGGCGCAAGAAACCGCTGCACCGGCGGTTGAGGCGGTGGTCGAAGCCGCGGCTCCGGTGATGGACAAGGGCGACGTGTCGTGGATGATGATCTCGACCGTGCTGGTGCTGTTCATGACCCTTCCCGGCCTTGCGCTGTTCTACGGCGGGCTTGTGCGCAGCAAGAACATGCTGTCGGTGCTGATGCAAACCACGCTGATCGCTTGCCTCGTCATGGTGCTGTGGGTGATCTATGGTTACTCGGTGACCTTCGGCGGCGGCACTTCGCCCTATTGGGGCGGCTTCGGCAAGCTGTTCCTGGCGGGTGTGACGCCGGATAGCATGGCGGCGACCTTCTCAGCGGGCTTTGTGATCCCGGAATATCTGTTCATCGCCTTCCAGATGACCTTTGCGGCAATTACCCCCGGCCTGATCATCGGTGCTTTCGCAGAGCGGGTGAAGTTCACGGCCGTGCTGGCGTTCAGCGCGCTTTGGGTGACCTTCGTCTACTTCCCGGTTGCGCATATGGTCTGGGACGTTTCGGGCCTGATCTTTGTGATGGGCGCGATTGACTTCGCAGGCGGCACGGTGGTGCACATCAACGCGGGTATCGCGGCACTGGTCGGTTGCCTCGTGATCGGCAAGCGCGTCGGCTACGGCAAAGAAAACATGGCACCGCATTCGATGGTGATGACCATGATCGGGGCTTCGATGCTGTGGGTGGGCTGGTTTGGCTTCAACGTCGGCTCCAATCTGGAAGCCAATGGCGGCGCTACTCTGGCGATGATCAACACCTTCCTTGCCACCGCAGCGGCGACGCTGGCCTGGTCGCTGCTGGAAGGTATTCAGCGCGGCAAGGCGTCGATGCTGGGTGCGGCTTCGGGTATGGTGACCGGTCTGGTTGCGATCACCCCGGCTTGCGGCACGGTTGGTCCGATGGGCGCTTTGGCTCTGGGCGTGCTGGCGGTTCTGGCCTGCTACTTCTTCGTCACCGTGGTGAAGAACAAGCTGAAATACGACGACAGCCTTGACGTGTTCGGCATCCACGGCGTCGGCGGTATCGTCGGCGCGATCCTGACCGGCGTGTTCTCGGCGGGTTCTCTGGGCGGCGTGAAGGGCGATGACTATTCGATCGCAGCACAAACCTGGATCCAGATCGAAGCTGTGGCGATCACCCTGGTGTGGTCGGGCGTCATCTCGTTCATCATCTACAAGCTGATCGACATGACCATTGGCCTGCGGGTCGATGCCGACACCGAGCGTCAGGGTCTTGATCTGGCGGCGCATGGTGAAGCGGCTTATCACGGCTGATAACGGCACCCTCCGGCGGTTCCTCCCCGCCGGGTGGTGAGACAAGAACGGCCCGCAGGATCCTCCCCCTGCGGGCCGTTTTCATTTGGCGCAAGCGATTTTCGTGACGAAAATCGTGCCGGAAAATGGGATTTTCCGGTTACGCGGTGAGGCCCGCGATGGCCTTTGCAAGGATCGGCACGGTTTTGGCGTTCAGGCCCGCGATGTTGATCCGGCTGTCGCCCACCATGTAGATGCCGTGTTGCTCGCGCAGGATATTGACCTGCGCTTCGGTCAGGCCAAGGCGGCTGAACATGCCGCGATGTGAGGCCACGAAATCAAACCGATCCGAGTTGGTGGCACGGCGGAGTTCATCCGCAAGGCTTTGGCGCAGGGTCAGCATGTTGAGGCGGACTTCTTCCAGCTCGGCCTTCCAGTCGGCACGCAGCGCGTCATCTTCCAGAATCATCGTCACCAGCCGCGCGCCGTGATCGGGCGGGAAGCTGTAGTTTTGCCGGTTCAGGAAGGCGAGATTGCCTTGGGTGACGGTTTTACGGGCAGGGTCGCCAAGCGCGATCAGTATGCCGGTGCGTTCGCGGTAGATGCCGAAGTTTTTGCTGCAACTAGCGGCGATCAGCACTTCGGGGAAGCTGTTGGCGATCATGCGGGTGGCTGCGGCGTCTTCTTCCAATCCGTCGCCAAAGCCTTGATACGCAAGGTCAACGAAGGGAATAGCGCCTTTCGCCAGCAGCAATTTCGCGACTTCGGCCCATTGATCGGCGTTCAGGTTTGCACCAGTCGGGTTGTGGCAGCAGCCGTGCAGCAGCACGGCGTCGCCAGCTTGCACGCCTTTGAGGTCTGCCATCAGGCCTGCAAAGTCGATGCCACGGGTTTCGGCGTCGAAATAGCGATACTCGGCCATCTTCATGCCAAGGTATTTGATGATCGAAGGATGGTTGGGCCAGGTTGGGTTGGACAGCCACACCGTAGCATTGGGCGAGGCGAGTTTGATCAACTCCAGCGCCTGCCGGATCGCACCCGTGCCGCCGGGCGTGGCGACGGACGCCGCGCGGTCGGCGTAGCCATCCCCGAGGATCATCTTGGCCATCGCGGCGTTATAGGCGGGCTCGCCTGCAAGGCCGGTGTAGGTCTTGGTGGTCTCAATTTCCCATAGCTTCTTCTCGGCAGCTTTCACCGCGCGCATCACCGGGGTCAGGCCGGTGGCGTCTTTGTACACCCCGACGCCGAGGTCGATTTTATCCGCGCGGGGATCGTCTTTGTACATCTGGATCAGTTGCAGGATTTTGTCCTGCGGCTGCGGGTTCAGTGTCTCTAGCATCGCTTAACCTTTCTCAACCGCGAGGTCGTCATACATGCCCCATTCGGCCCAAGAGCCATCGTAGAGCGCATGGTTGCGGTGGCCGATACGCTCCAGCGCCAAGCTGAGGATCGCGGCGGTCACGCCTGAACCGCAGGAGGTGATCGCGGGTTTGGCAAGGTTCACGCCTGCGGCCTCGAACACCTCGCGCAGGGCATCGGGGGATTTCATCGTGCCATCGGTGTTCAAAAGCGTGCTGTAGGGCACATTCTTGGAACCGGGAATATGGCCAGAGCGCAGGCCAGGGCGGGGCTCGGCCACCTCACCCTTGAAGCGGGGGGCAGAGCGGGCGTCGATGATTTCGGCCTCGCCCAGCTTGGCGGCATGGGCGACTTGGGTGACATCTTTCACCAGATGGTTCTGGCGACTGACGGTCATGTGCCGGTCGCGCAGGGTCGGGGGCATGTCTTCGATTTCACGCCCCTCGGCACGCCATTTCGGCAGGCCACCATCCAGCACGGCCACGTCGGTCTTGCCCATCAGCCGGAAGGTCCACCACACCCGCGCGGCCGAAAACAGGCCAGAGCCGTCATAGATCACCACCTGATGGCCGTCACCGATGCCCATCGCGCGCAAGCGTGAGATGAATTTCTCGGGCGGCGGGGCCATATGCGGCAGGGCCGAGCGCTGGTCGGTGATCTCGTCAATGTCGAAAAACCGCGCGCCGGGGATATGGGCGGCGGCATATTCCGCCTTCGCGTTGCGGCCTGCGTCGGGGAGATACCAGCTGGCGTCGATCAGCCGCAGATCGGGGTCGGCGCGGTGCGCGGCCAGCCAGGCGGTGCTGACCAAGGTTTTCGGATCATCGGTGGGAGAGGGGATCATCTGGGGCCTCGGGCTGCGGATTTCGGCGGGGATGCCGTTGCAGTTAAACCCATGCAGGCCGTCAGACAAGAGAGCGCGGGCGCGGATCGGCGCGCCCGCGCAATAAAATTAGCTTTTCACCATGGCGTTTTTAACCGCGCCGATGATCGCCATCAGCACACCGCCACCCACGCCGCCCGAAAGCACCGATGCGATGATCGAGGCCGCATCCGTGGCGCCCGTGGCCGCCGCAGTTGCCCCTGCGCCGCCCACCATGGCAAGGATCTGGCCACCCAGACCGCCGCCAAGAATACCGGCAATCGAATTGCCCAGTGTGCCGAGGTTGAGGTTTTTCAGCATCGCGCCTGCCGCGTTGCCGCCCAAAGCACCAGCGATCAGCTGGATGATCAGGTTCATATCCATGCTACTCAGTCCTTCCCACATGATGCCCGCCGTTGTGGCGTGACATATCCCGGCCATTTCTGGACCCGGAGGTCTAGGACCGGATAGGGGGAATTATGCCAGAATCTAGGCATTTAGGCAATGTTTTCAGCAGAGTGCTAAAGCTTGGCCCTCATGCCCTCTTTCATGATGCGGGATTTCTGACGATCCCAATCACGCTTGGCCGAGGTCTCACGCTTGTCGGCCAGCTTTTTGCCCTTGGCGACGCCGAGTTTCAGCTTCACCATGCCGCGCTCGTTGAAATACATTTTCAACGGCACGATGGTCATGCCTTCGCGTCCCACGGCATTCCACAGGCGTGACAGTTCTTTCTTGTTTACCAGCAGCTTACGACGGCGGCGTTCATCATGCGGGAACATCACGGCTTGCAGATAGGGCGCGATATAGCCGTTGATCAGCCACAACTCGCCGCCCTCGACCGAGGCATAGCTTTCGGCGATGTTGGAGCCACCCTTGCGCAAGGATTTGACTTCCGAGCCATGCAGCATGATGCCAGCCTCCAGATCCCACTCGATGGCAAAATCGAAGCGGGCGCGCCGGTTTTCGGCGATCAATTTGGAGTTGGGGTCTGATTTTTCTACCATAATGCGCTGGAAATAGGGGTTCGCTTGGGCAGAGTCCAGTCGGGCGCGCTGAAATTAGCCGCGACGGCGGTTCTGGCCAAGGATGATCACGCCACAGGCGACGATGATCGCGGCCCCGGTCAGGGTGGCGGCATCAGGGCGCTCGCCGAACACCGTGACGCCAAGCACCATCGCGAACAGCAGACGGGTGTAGCGGAACGGGGTGACCACGGCGATCTCGCCGCTGCGCATCGCGGTGGTCAGCGCAGCATAGGCGGCGATGCCGAAAGTGGCGGCTCCGACGATCAGGCCGAGGGTTTGCGGGTTGGGCAAAGTGGCTTTGCCGGTGACGGCGGTAATGATTGCACCGGACAGCGCCAGCATGATGAACCCGGTGACGCCGAGTTGTGCATTCGATAGCGCTGGGGGTGCTGCGCGGGTGGCAAGGTCGCGGCCCGCAAAGCCCAGCATGGCGATCAGCGCGAGCAGGGAGAGTGCCGAGAAGCCGTCAAGGCCGGGGCGCAGGATGATCAGCACGCCGAGAAACCCGAGCAGGATCAGCAGCCAGCGCTTCAACCCGACGGTTTCGCCAAAGATCACGGCGGCGCCCAGCACCACCACCAAGGGCGTGGCTTGCAGGATCGCCGAGGCGACAGAAATTGGCGTCAGCGCAATGGCAAGGGCGTAGAACAGCCGCCCGGTGATCTCAAACCCCGAGCGCAGCGCCATGGTGCCGGTGAACATCGCGCGCGGGATCGGCGGATCGCCTGCGCGCATCGCCATTGCGGCAAACACCGCGATGCCGATCAGCCCCATGATCAAAATCGCCTCGCCCACCGGAATGGCCTGGCTGGCGGCTTTCAGGAACGCATCCTCTGCCGCGAAGCCCGCCATCGAGGCGGTCATGTAAAGGCTGCCGCGCAGGTTGGGGGTCATCGGGACTTTCTGGGATTTGCTCTTTTTGAAATACTCCCGCCGGAGGCATCCGAGGCTGGCGCGGGGAGCCTCCGGCGGGGATATTTAAGCCAAGATGAAAGCTTAGATCAGGCCTGCGTGCTGCATGGCGGCTTTGATGCGGGCCTTGGTGGGATCGGTCAGGCCGACCAGCGGCAGGCGGACCTCTTCGGCGCAGAGGCCGAGCAGCGACAGGCCGTATTTCGCGCCGACAAGACCGGGCTCAAGGAAGATCGCTTCGTGCAGCGGCATCAGTTTGTCTTGGTATGCAAGGGCTTTGCTGTAGTCGCCTGCAAGCGTCGCCGCTTGGAATTCTGCACACAGGCGCGGGGCGACGTTGGCCGTGACGCTGATACAGCCAATCCCGCCGTGGGCGTTGAAGCCCAAGGCGGTGGCGTCTTCACCCGAAAGCTGGATGAAATCCGCACCACAGGTGGCGCGCTGCATCGAGACACGCTCGATCTTGCCGGTGGCGTCTTTGACGCCGATGATGCGCGGCAATTTTGCCAGAATGCCCATGGTGTCAGGCGACATATCGACGACCGAGCGGCCGGGAATGTTGTAGATGATGATCGGCAGCGTGCAGCAATCGTGCAGGGCGGTATAATGCGCCACCAGCCCGGCTTGGGTCGGGCGGTTGTAGTAGGGCGTCACCACAAGCGCTGCATCGGCACCGACTTTCTCGGCAAAGCGGATCAGGCTGATACCTTCCGAGGTGTTGTTCGACCCGGCACCGGCGATCACCGGCACGCGGCCCGCGGCGGTTTCCACCACCACTTCGATGACTTTCTGGTGCTCTTCGTGGCTTAGCGTCGGGCTTTCGCCAGTGGTGCCAACTGGGACCAAGCCCGTGGAGCCTTCGGCGATGTGCCACTCGACCAGCTTCTTCAGCGTCACCAGATCGAGTTCACCGTTCTTGAACGGCGTAACCAGTGCGGGAATGGACCCTTTGATCATGGTGCGCGTCTCCTCTGGAAGGGCGATCTGGAATCGCCGTTGTGTAAGCGCTGCCTACCTAACCGGGGATCGGCGTTTTGCCAAGTATGGGCGGCGATTTGCCGGGTTCACGGGGTTTTGGGTTGTGGGAATCCGGGGTGTAGGGCAAAATCGGCAAATGAGCAGAATAAGCAAGATCGCAAAAGCGGTCATAATCGGCGTTTCACTGGTGATGTCTCCTATGGCGCGGGCCGATCAGGCCGCGTCGTTCGCAACTGCGTTGAAAGCGGCAGAGGCCAGGAATTGGTCTACTGCGCTGACGGCGGCGCAGGGGGCGGGGGCCATCGGCGGCGATGTGATCTTATGGCAATGGCTGCGCGACGGGCAGGGCAAGCTGGGGGATTACGAAAGTTTCCTCGCGCGTCGCCCGGATTGGCCGGGGCTGGCTTTGCTGCGCGAAAAGGGTGAGATCGCGGTGGCGCGCTCGACCGATCCTGCGCGGGTGGTGGCGTATTTTGGCAAGACCAAACCGAAGACCGGGGCGGGGGCGGTGGCGCTGGTTTCTGCTTTGGTCGGCTTGGGGCGGTCTGGTGATGCCGAGGCCGAGGCGTTTCGGGCTTGGACCACGCTGAAGTTCGACGCGGCGGATGAGGCCGCGATGCTGGGCATCATGGGCGCGCCTTTGGCGGTGGCGCATGAGGTGCGGCTGGACCGGATTCTGTGGGACGGCGGGCGCAAAGCCGAGGCCGAGCGGATGCTGCCTCGGGTCTCAAAAGACTGGCGGGCCTTGGCGGTGGCGCGGATGGCGTTGCGGGCGGACAGCCCGGCGGCGGTCGATCTGGTAGAGGCGGTGCCGAAATCGGTGCTGGGCGATCCGGGGTTGGCCTATGATCGCTACAATTACCGGATGCGGGCGGATCGCTATGATGATGCGGCGACGTTGATCCTAGAGCGCAGCAAGACGGCGGCCAGTTTGGGCGATCCGCAGGCTTGGGCGAAGCGGCGGGCGGATTTGGCGCGGGTGTTGCTGCGGCTGGATCAGCCGAAGCAGGCGCTGCGGGTGGCGGCCAATCACCATCTGAGCGCAGGCGCGGAGTATGCCGATCTGGAGTTTCTGGCCGGCTTTATCGCGTTGCGGAAACTGGGCGAGCCGGATGTGGCGATCAAGCATTTCAAGCATCTGAAGGAAGCGGTGGCGACGCCGATCTCGGTGGCGCGGGCGGAATATTGGATGGGCCGCGCGCTGGAAGCTAAGGGCGACAAGGCGGGGGCGGATGCCGCCTATGCGCGGGCGGCGCGCAACCAGACCGCCTATTATGGCATGCTCGCATCCGAGAAGATCGGGCTGCCGCTGGACCCAAGCCTGGTGAATGATGGTGAGGCGACGCCGGGCTGGCGGACCTCTGGCTTTGCCAAGTCTTCGGTGTTGGCGGCGGGGATGGCTTTGGCCGAGGCGGGTGATCGCACGCTGGCGAAGCGTTTTTTCCTGCATCTGGCCGAGGGCTTGGACGGCAAGGAGCTGGAGCAGTTGGCCGACCTTGCGCTGCGAATGAACGAGCCGCATATCGCACTGCTGGTGGCGAAACAGGCGGCAGAACGCGGTCTGATCCTGCCGCGTGCTTACTATCCGGTGCCGGATATGGTGCCGGATGGCTTGCCGGTCAGCCGCGCTTTGGCTTTGTCGATTTCCCGGCGCGAAAGCGAGTTTGACCCGAGCGCGCAAAGCACGGTTGGCGCGCGCGGGCTGATGCAGGTGATGCCGGGCACGGCGGAACTTGTTGCCAAGCGGTTGGGGGAAACCTCGTCGGCGGGGCGGCTGATCAGCGATCCGCCGTTCAATGTGCGGATGGGATCGGTTTATCTGAGCCATATGGCCGAGGAATTCGGCCCCGCGGTGGCGCTGATCGCCTCGGGATATAACGCAGGGCCGGGGCGTCCGCGGAAATGGATCACCCAGTTTGGCGATCCGCGCAAGGATAGCGTTGATGTGGTGGATTGGGTCGAGATGATCCCGTTTTCTGAGACCCGCACCTATGTGATGCGGGTGGCGGAAGGGGTGGTGATCTACCGCGCCAAGCTGAAAGGTGTGGCGGGGCCGGTGCGGATTTCGGCGGAATTGACGGGGCGGTGAGGTTAACTGAGATCGCTTTGTTAAGGGGCCGATTTACGAAAGGTTGATGACGCAGAAAGCAGCCATTTTTAGTATAGGAACGGCGATATGGGTGGGGTGGCGGCTTACCCCCGCTAACCCCTAATGAACGCCGTTATTTCGGTAAAGTAGCTGCTATGCGCAGATCCCTCTGACCCCATGATTTCGATCAATGCACCGTTGACCACAAATGCGGAGCGCTGCCGATTTCTGTCCTTCACAATACGCTCTTCATATCCGCTATTTCTGAAAACGGCCTTGAAGGCTTCATGCGCCTCATGCGCCCCCCTGTTCGTTCCATAACTGAAGCTGCAAGAGGTATTGCGCCGCATTGAAATACTTGCACGATCGGTATGACCTCTTAGGCCTAGAACAGTGGCCTTCTTAATGTATTTTTTGCCGTTTTTTTGGAAACCATAATTTAGCAGGAAGCTGTTGTCCTGAGACTTGCCGGACAAACCATTTATGCAGGCTTGTGCTGCAAGTTTTGCAGTTTCGACAATGCCGTCGGCTTGAGCCTGCGAACTCATTACGATGCCGATAATGATTACGGCAAGAAACTTAGTATATTTCATTTTGTACGCCCCAAGCAAACTGACCACCCATCGCAATCCCATTGCACCGAGCGATTCCGGCACACAACGCAGTTGCCAAAAGGAACCGATGTATCGCTAACTGCAGTCCCCGAAAGGCAATCTTTCGGGACAGTTAGCAATAAATTCCGAAATTTCACATTTCAGACCTGCGGCGGTTCCTGCTGTTTCACGCGTTGGCGCCACAGGGTGAACAGGCCGGCGGCGACGACGACGCAGGCTCCGATGGCCACATTCGGACGCAGGGTTTCGCCGAACAGGAACACGCCCAGCAAAGCGATGAACATCAGTTGCAGATAGGCGAACGGCTGCACGGCAGAGGCCTCGGCCACGGCATAGGCTTTGATCAGCAGCCAATGCCCCAGGATTGCGGTGCAACACAGAGCGCCCATCCAGAGCCAATCCGTCGGCAGCATCGGTTGCCAATGCCACAGGCCAATCGGGGTCATCGCGAGGGCTCCGATCACGCCGGTCCAGAAGAACGACACCGAGGCGGGGTCTTTGCGGGCGACAAAGCGGGTGAGCAGGCCGTAGACCGCAAAGCCTGCGGCGCAGATCAGCGGGATCAGTGCCCAAGGTGAGAAAACAGCGATGCCGGGCTCTAGGATGATCAGCACGCCCGCAAAGCCGATGGCGATGGCAGTCCAGCGCCGCCAGCCGACTTTCTCACCCAAGATCGGGCCGGAGAGGGCTGCGACCAGCAGCGGGTAGCAGGCGAACACCGCATGACTTTCGATCAGCCCGAGTTTGATGAAGGCCACGACCATGGCGCAGACCTCGGCAACCAAGATGACGCCGCGGGCGATTTGCTGCAGGGGGAAACGGGTGCTGCTTGCGGCGCGCAGGCCGCCGGGGCTGCGGGCAGCCATTGCGATGACGAAAGCCGCAAAGGCCCAGAACCGGATCATCACCACCATATAGACGTTATAGCTGCCGCCCAAGTGGCGCGAAATGCCGTCTTGCAGCGCGAACACCACCGTGCTGGCCACCATCAACCAGATGCCAAGCTTCAGATTTTGTTCGGTTTTCATAGCGCACCCTTCGGTTCGGCTTTGGTCTGCCACAGCGAGTAAATCCCGGCGGCGATGATCAGGGCGGCACCGAGGATCACGGGAAGCGCCAGTTCCTCATCAAAGAAGGTCAGCCCCAAGATCGCGATAAACACGAAATGCAGATAAGCGAAGGGCTGCACGGCAGAGGCCTCGGCAATCTCATAGGTTTTTTGCAACAGCCAGTTCGACAGGATCGAGATGGTGGCATAGGTCAGGAAGATCGCGGTATCTTCGGGTTTGATGGCCTGCCAATGCGGCAGGCCGATCACTGTCATCAAGATCGCCCCCAGAAAGGCGGGCCAGAAAAAGCTGGCGAAGAACGGCTCATCCCGCGCGGTCAGGCGGGTCAGCACGCTATAGGCGGCGAAAAACAGCGCGGTGATCAGCGGCAGCAGTGCGGGCCAAGAGAACACGTCATGCCCCGGTCGCAGGATGATTAGCACACCGATCAGACCGACGCCGACGGTGGCCCAGCGTTGCCATGTCAGCCGCTCACCCAGGATCGGGCCGGATAGGGCGATGACGATCAGCGGGCAAACCGCGAAGACGGCATGGGCATTGATCAGGCCGATCAGAGTATAGGCATAAACCATGACGCAGATCTCGATCACCAGCAGCACGGCGCGCAGGGCTTGGGCTGCGGGGCGGCGGGTGCGGATGGCGGTCAGCAAGCCTTCGGGGCGGCGCAGGGCAAGAAACATCACGAAGGCGGCGAAGAACCAGTAGCGCACCATCACCACCATCAGGGTGTTGTAACGCTCGGCCAACAGGCGGGAAAAGCTGTCTTGCACCGCAAAGGCCGCAATGGCGGCGATCATCAACAGGATGCCTTTGCGGTTGTTCATGTAAGGGTTCCTGCCGACATGTGCTTTTTGCGGCCATGGCCGGGAAGGCGGGTGACTGCGAAGCCCGCGTCTTGCAGCGCGCGGCGGACATGGCCTGCGGCGGTGTAGGTGGCGAAGGTGCCGCCAGGTGCGGTGTGGCGGGCGACTTCGGTCAGGATTTCGGGCGACCAGAGTTCGGGGTTTTTCGCAGGCGAAAAGCCATCAAGGAACCAAGCGTCGGCTTTGCCGGACCATGCTGCGAGGGTTTCGCGGGCGTCGCCGAGGATGACTTCGGCGGTGATCTGGCCGAGTTGGAATTTGGTTTCGCCTTTGGCCCATGCGGTCAGGAAGGGCTCGGCCACACGGCGCGCTTCGGGGAAGTGATCCAGCGCGCGGGCGATGTCTTCTGAAGCGAGGGGAAAGGCTTCAAAGCTGGTGAAGCGGGTGGGGATTGTTGTGATCAGCGACAGGGCGAGCAGGTTCAATCCGGTGCCAAAGCCGAGTTCGGCTACGTGGAAGCCGGGGCTCAGTCGGGCGGGCAAGTCGTTGCCTTGCAGGAAGACATGGCGGGTCTCAGACAGGCCATCGTTTTTGGAGAAATACGGGTCGTCAAAGCGGGTCGAGACCGGGATCGCGTCGTCTTGCCAGGTCAGGGCCGATTGTGGGGAAGTGGTCATTGTCATATGCCCTTGGTCGGGCGGACCATGGGCAAGGCGGGGCGGAATGGCAAGGGTTGATCTGACGGTGCGGGGGGCGGGGATTTTCGGGTTGTCGGTGGCATGGGAGGCCGCGCGGCGGGGCGCGAAGGTGCGGGTGATCGAGACAGTTGGCATCGGGGCGGGGTCTTCGGGTGGCGTGGTGGGGGCGCTCAGCCCGCATGTGCCGGAAAGCTGGAACGCGAAGAAGGCGTTTCAGCTGGACAGTTTGTTGATGGCTGAAAGCTGGTGGGGCGCGGTCGAGGCGGCATCGGGGTTGATATCGGGCTATGGGCGGGTCGGGCGGTTGCAGCCGTTGATGGACCCCGCGGCGGTGGAACTTGCGCGGGCGCGGGGAGTGCAGGCGCAGGGGCTGTGGCGGGGGGAGGCTGTGTGGCGGGTCGTGCAGGCTACCGGGGCGGGGTGGGAGCCTGTGTCGCCCTCGGGGTGGTTGGTCGAGGACACGTTAAGCGCGCGGCTGCATCCTCGGATGGGCTGCGCGGCTTTGGTGGCGGCGATTGAGGCGGCGGGCGGGGAGGTTGTTGTGGGCGAGGCCGAGGAGGTCGGGCCGGTGGTCTGGGCGACGGGGGTGGCGGGGCTGGCCAGCTTGGGCGCGGATCTGGGGCGGGTTGTGGGCGGCGGCGTGAAGGGGCAGGCGATCTTGCTGCGCTATCCGGCGGAGGGGCTGCCGCAACTGTTCGCGGCTGGGCTGCATGTGGTGCCGCATGTCGATGGGACGGTGGCTGTGGGGTCTACGTCGGAGGCGGTGTGGGACGATCTGGGTGTGGATCATCAGGTCGAGGAGTTACACGCGCGGGCGGTGGCGGCTTTGCCTGTGCTGGCGGGGGCCGAGGTGGTGGAACGCTGGGCGGGGGTGCGGCCTCGGGCGAAGACTCGGGCCCCTTTGTTGGGGGCCTGGCCGGGGCGGGCGGGGCATTTTGTCGCCAATGGGGGGTTCAAGATTGGCTTCGGGATGGCCCCGAAGGTGGCCGAGGTGGTGGTGGATCTGGTGTTGGAGGGGCGCGATGCGATCCCGGAGGGGTTTCGGATTTAAGGCGTGTCCACGTGTGGACAGGGGGTTGGTTTATTTGGAATCAAGGGGTTAATGCGGTGTCGTTAACCTAGTGTTTACTTTTGCTGCTCTGACAGGGTGTGGTCTGGTAGATGCAGGCCCCGCAAAAGTAAGCCGCCCCTTTTGCCAGACGGGCAAGGCGGGATAGGGCGACTTGGTGGAGTGGGTAGGCGAAACCCGATACGAGTTTACAGACCCAACCCTGTGGCAATGTCGTCAATCAGGCGGTGGTGAACCTCGGTGCGATTGGTCTGGGCGGGGTCGGTGCAGATCGGGTCTTCGCCTTCTTCCTTCAGCATATCCTCGGCACCCGGTTTGCAGGTGGCGAGAAAGGTGAAATGGTTGGCAGGCGCGATGACGGTGTAGCTTGCGCCGGGCAGTCGGGCGGCAAGACCGTTGCCAGAAGGGCCAACATCAACCGCAGGCAGGCGATCGGCTTCGCCCAGATTGATCAGGTGGATCGGCACGGTGACGGCGGCTGCGCTGGCCGCAGTGACCGCACCGCCAAAACCGGGATCGACCGCCACCGCATGCCGGAGGCGCGGATCATGGGTGGAGATTGAGAAACCGGGTGCCGTGGCGAATTGCACACCGCCACGCAGGAAGAATCCGCAATCGGCAGCATCGGGGCCATTGGCGCAGCGCGCGGCCTGCGTTTTGCCATCAAACACCACCCCGGCAAGACCCAGAACGGTTGCCCCGCCCAGCGAAAAGCCGATGGCGCTGATCTGGGTTGTGTCGACATAGGGCGCAAAATCGGGATCGGCCAAGATCTTATCCAGCGCTGCGGTCAGATCGGCGGCGCGGGCGGCCAGATCGAGCGAGCGGCGGGCAGAACTGTCGCCACTGGTCGAACCGGGATGGTTCACCGCCAGCACAATCGCGCCTTTTGCCACCAAACCTGCGACCAGCCAGCCTAACTGATCGGCATTGCCGCCCGAGCCATGTGACAGCAAGACAAGCGGATGACGGCCTTGCAAGACGGCAGGGGCCATGAAGGCGGCGGTGGGATCGAAAAGCGGGCCATCGCCGATTTTGGTGCGATAGGTCGGACCTGCGGCGGGATACCAGATAAAGCCTGCAACCGGACGGGCGCGGTGTGCGGCGGTCAGATCAAAG
The DNA here is from genome assembly GCF_034376685.1 of Cypionkella sp. Classification (GTDB taxonomy): domain Bacteria; phylum Pseudomonadota; class Alphaproteobacteria; order Rhodobacterales; family Rhodobacteraceae; genus Cypionkella. Next base: position 57,539 of record NZ_JAXMJJ010000064.1, on the reverse strand, counting down.
CGATCATAGCCGGGAAGGGTTTCGGCCTGTGCGGTGCTGACAAGGCAAAGCAGCAGGGCGGTCAGGGTGGCGAGACGTTTCATGTGAACCTCTTGAGGATGAATGTCAGAGGAATTTGCGGCCTTGTGCAGCGGCTGGCGTCCTGTTTTCCGAAAACAGGTCGCCTTGATCCGAATTCTGTCCCAAAAGCAGGGCGGAGGTTTTGCCATGCTGATGTTGCCTGTTCCGGCCTTTGTCGCCTTGATTCTGTCCTACCTTGCGCTGCGCACATGGCTGTTGGGCGGACGGCGGTTGTTGGCGGCGTTTCTGGCCGCCTGCGCGGTGCAGTCTTTGGGCGTGGCGCTGGCGCAGTGCTATGGCATCACCGCGTTACAAACGGTGCTGCCGATCACGGCGGCCTGTCTGCCCCCGCTGGCATGGATCAGTTTTCGCGCATCGCTGTTTCGCGCGGTGGTCTGGCGTGAGGCTTTGCCGCATCTGGCAGCACCGCTGTTCTGCTTGTTTTGCCGGATCTTCGCGCCGCAGACTTTGGATATCGTCGTCGCAGCGATGTTTGCGGGCTATGGTGCTGCGATTCTGGCAAGTCTGCGGCAGGCGAAAGATCTGCCCTTGGCGCGGATAGCGGCGGGCGGCGTGCCTGCCACGATCTGGCGGGCGCTGGGGTGGTTGCTGATCGTATCAGCCTGTGCCGATGTGTTGATTGCGCTGGCCTTTGCGGCGGGCCAGCCGCTGTGGGCGCATCGCGTGATCAGCCTGTTCGCGTCCGGTTCCATCCTGTGTCTGGGGGTGTTGGGCAGTTTGCCGGATGCGGCGGGTGCGGCAGAGCCAGCTTTGCCTGCGGCGCCTGATGCGGATGCGCTTGTCGAGGATCAGGACATTGTGCTGAGGCTTGATGGGCTGTTGCAACGCGACAAGGCCTATCTTGATCCCGATCTGAGCATTCTGCGGCTGGCCCGGCGCTTGCATCTGCCGGAAAAGCGCATCTCGGCTGCGGTCAATCGGGCGACGGGGGGCAATGTGTCGCGCTACATCAACGCGTGGCGTATCGAACATGCGTGTCGTTTGCTGCGCGAGGGACAAAGCGTGACAGAGGCCATGCTGGGCAGCGGCTTTAACACCAAGTCGAATTTCAACCGCGAGTTTGCGCGGGTGACGCAGCTTAGCCCCAGCCTATGGCTGAAACAGAACGGGTCTGTGGCTGGCGCTTCGGCGCAGATTTAGGCCAGCAGGCGCGCGCCTTGGATGCCGCGAATGGTGGCGGTGAGGATCTGGCCTTCGGGGTGGTCGGCGCTGAAGCTGACTTCGGTGAATTGTTCGGTGCGGCCCATGCGGGGGGATTCGGTCAGGATGCGGTGGGATTGGCCAATTTGTGCGGTCAGGTGGTGGGTTAATGCGGCGTCTCCGGCGGCGCGGAGGCGGGCGGCGCGGGATTTGATCTCGGGGCCTTGCAGTTGCGGCATCCGCGCCGCCGGAGTGCCTTTGCGCGGGCTGAAGGGGAAGACGTGCAGGAAGGTCAGGTTGCAGTCTGTCACCAGTTTCAGGCTGTTTTCGAACATGGCTTCGGTTTCCGTGGGGAAGCCTGCGATGATGTCGGCACCGAAGATCATGTCGGGACGAAGTTTTTTGGCGTCTTCGCAGAAGCGGATCGCGTCGTCGCGCAGGTGGCGGCGTTTCATGCGTTTCAGGATCATGTCGTCACCTGCTTGAAGTGAAAGGTGCAGGTGGGGCATCAGGCGCGGCTCGGTGGCGATGGCGCCCATCAAGGCGTCGTCGGCTTCGATGCTGTCGATGGAACTGATCCGCAGGCGGGGCAGGTCTGGCACAAGGCGCAGGATGCGCATCACCAGATCGCCCAAGCGCGGGGTGGCGGGGAGGTCTGCGCCCCATGAGGTGAGATCGACCCCGGTGAGGACGACTTCGTTGAAGCCCTTGTCCACAAGGCGTTTGATCTGTTCGACGACCACGCCAGCGGGGACAGAGCGGGAATTGCCGCGGCCGTACGGGATGATGCAGAAGGTGCAGCGGTGATCGCAGCCGTTTTGCACTTGGACATAGGCGCGGTGGCGGCCAAAGCCGTCGATCAGGTGGCCTGCGGTTTCGCGGACCGACATGATGTCATCGACCTGCACCTTTTCGGTGATGCCGATCAGGTCGGGGGCTTTGAGGCTTTGCCACGTTGACGCCTGCATTTTCTCGGTATTGCCGATCACCTTGGTGACTTCGGCCATCGCGGCGAAGGTTTCGGGCTCGGTTTGCGCGGCGCATCCGGTGACGATGATCTGTGCGCCGGGGTTTTCACGGGCAAGTTTGCGGATTTCCTGTTTGGCTTTGCGCACGGCCTCGGCTGTGACGGCGCAGGTGTTGACCACGACTGCGCCTTGGATGCCTGCGGCGGCGGCGAGTTCTTTCATCGCCTCGGTTTCATAGGCATTCAGGCGACAGCCTAATGTGGCGAAGATGGGGGGTGTCGAAATCGGGGCGTTCATAGTGCGGCCAAAAAGGCGGGGGTGAGCGTGCCGTTGAAGATATGCGCGGTGGGGCCGGTGAGCCAAACGCCATCGTCGCGCCAATCGACGTGCAGGGTGCCGCCGTCGGCCTCTACCGTCACAGAGCGCCCGGTCAGGCCGCGCAAATGAGCGGCGACCACGACCGCACAGGTGCCGGACCCGCAGGCGAGGGTGACGCCTGCGCCACGCTCCCACACCCGCATCCGCAGATGGTCGGGGGCGAGGAGGTGGGCGAATTCGACATTGGTGCGCTGGGGGAACAGCGGGTGGTGTTCGGTGCCGGGGCCTTCAACGGTCAGGTTGACCGCTTCGGCATTGGGGACAAAAAACACGCAATGCGGGTTGCCCATGCCCACGGCGGCGGGGTTGCCGGGCAGGGGGAGGTTTAGGGTGTCGACTGCGTGGGAGAGCGGGATTTCGGACCAGTCCAGTTGTGGCGCGCCCATGTTGACCGAGATGCGGCCATTGGGGAGGCGCAGGGCGTGGAGTTGGCCGCGCTCGGTGATCAGGGTCAGCGCGTCACGGTCCAGTGCGTTCATCATGTATTCAGAGACGCAGCGGGTGGCGTTGCCGCAGGCGCCCGCACGGCTGCCGTCGCTGTTCCAGAAATCCAGTGCGAAATCGGCGGTTTGCGAATCGCGAATCTCTGCCAGTTGATCAAAGCCGGTGCCGCGATGGCGGTCGCCCAAAGCCTGCGCCAGTTTGGCCGTGACAACAGCCTCGCGGCCCCGCGAGTCGATGATGACAAAGTCGTTTCCAGCGCCATGCATCTTCATGAACGCAATGGCGGTTGGGTTTTTCGGGCTGTTCGCGGCGTTTTCCATCGCCTGCATATACGCCGCAGCGCAGCTTTTTGCCAGAGCCTGACGTTTTGTCTCTTGACCCCATCCGGCCCGCACCCTAATCAGCGCGGCAGTTGTGGGCCGGTAGCTCAGTTGGTAGAGCAGCTGACTTTTAATCAGCGGGTCACAGGTTCGAGTCCCGTCCGGCTCACCACCACAACTTAAGGCCCGACCGGAAACGGTTGGGCCTTTGTCATTTCCGGGTTTTGATCCTCTGCGGGGTGCCTGCGAATCGGGCGCTTGGGCTTGCGATCTGCGGTGAAAACATGCGGCGTCTTTGGCGTATCGGCAGGGGTCGCAAATAAGCTATCGCGACACGCGGGGCCGTGATTTATGAGCCTTGTAAGGTGCCACTCGCAAGGGTGGAGAATTGGGAAGCCGGTGCGATACCGGCGCTGCCCCCGCAACGGTGAAGAAACCTAAGGTGTGACAGGAGGCCACTGGAGCGCATGCTTTGGGAAGGTGTCACGCGGGGGGCGCAGGCCTCGGTTTCGCAGCCCGGAAACCAGCCTTGCACGGAATATGAAGCCCGGCCGGAGTACCTCCGGTCCGCCAATGCAACTGTCCGCGCGGGAGGCGTGGACCTACGAGGTGCCAGATGTTGAATCCCGCTGAAATCCACGCTGAATTGGCCGCACGCCGCAAGGATTACGCGCTGAGCCATGCGCTTTACTGCGATGAGGGCGTGTATAACGCCGATCTCGCGCAGATCTTTTACCGCGAGTGGCTGTTTGCCACCCCTGCCGCTGGCTTGCCGAAGGCCGGGGCGTTTGTGACGTTGCAGGTGGGTGCCTATCCGGTGGTGATCACGCGGGGCAATGACGGGATGATCCGGGCGTTCCACAACGTCTGTCGCCATCGTGGCCAGCGCTTGTGCGCTAAGGAAAGCGGGTCGGGGCCGAAGCTGGTCTGCCCATATCACCAGTGGACCTATGATCTGGACGGCAAGCTGCAATATGCCCGCGACATGCAGGAGGGGTTTGACCCTGCGGCGCATGGCTTGAAGAAGGTGCATTGCGTCGACTTGGGCGGGATGGTGTTTATCTGTTTGGCCCAAGTGCCGCCGCCGATTGCAGAATTGGCAAAGACGGCGATGACTTATCTCGCGCCTTCGGGGTTGAAGGATACCAAGGTGGCGTTTTCCTCGACCATCGTCGAGAACGGCAACTGGAAGCTGGTGATCGAGAACAACCGCGAGTGCTATCACTGTGGCGGCTCGCATCCGTCGTTGTGCCGGACGTTCTCGGACAATCCGAAGATCGGCGCGATGAATGGGCCGAATGAGGCCAGTGATGAGATTCTGGCGCATTGGACGCGGTGTGAGGCGGCGGGGCTGCCGTCGCGCTTTACCCATGACAAGGCGATGCAGTGGCGGTTGGCACGGGTGCCGTTGTTGAACAACGCCGAGAGCTACACGATGGACACCAAGGCGGCGGTGGCGAAGCGGATCGGCACGATGCCGTTCAACGATGCGGGTAGCTTGCTGTTTTACCACTATCCGAACACCTGGAACCACTTCCTTGGCGATCATGCGATCACGTTCCGGGTGCTGCCGATCTCTGCCACCGAGACTCAGGTGACGACGACCTGGCTGGTGCATAAGGATGCGGTTGAGGGGGTGGATTATGACCTGCAAAACCTGACCGATGTTTGGATGCATACCAATGATGAGGATCGTCAGGTGGTGGAGGAGAACCAGAAGGGCATTCTGTCGCCTGCGTATGAGCCGGGTCCGTATTCGACGATTCAGGAAGAAGGCGTGATCCAGTTTGTCGATTGGTATTGCAAAACCATGACCGAACGCACGGCCCCGAAGCCCGCGATGGCGGCGGAGTAGAACATGGCGAAGAAAAGCCTGAACTGGGATGCAGCCCCCTGGAATGACAGCCAGATGCTGGAATGCGCGATGGTGGTGCCGGAGAATGACGACACCGCCAGTTTCACCTTTCGCGCGCCGAATGGCGCTTGGTTTGACTACCAGCCGGGGCAGTTCATCACGTTGGACCTGCCGGTAGACCCGAAAAAGGGCGCGAAGGGCAATGTGCAGCGCACCTATACGATTTCGTCTTCGCCCTCACGGCCTCTGTCGATTTCGATCACGGTGAAGGCGCAGAGCACCTCGATTGGCACGCGCTGGATGCTGGATCATCTGAAGCCGGGGATGCAGATCAAGGCGTTCGGGCCGGCGGGGATTTTCAGCTTTCACCGCCATCCGGCGCAGAAATATCTGTTCATCTCGGCCGGGTCGGGGATCACGCCGATGATGTCGATGACGACCTGGGCGTGGGATTCCGGGCAGATGCCGGACATCGTGTTCGTGCATGCCGCCAAGCGCCCGTCTGAGATCATCTTCCGCGAGCGGTTGGAGCAGTTTGCCAACCGGGTGCCGGGGTTGCAGTTGCGCTTTACCGTTGAGGAGTCTGACCCGTTCCGGGCTTGGCCGGGGTTCCGCGGGCGGCTTTCGCAGATCATGCTGGGGTTGATGGCCCCGGATTATCTGGACCGTGAGGTGTTCTGCTGCGGGCCAGAGCCGTTCATGCAGGCGGTGCGCGAGATGTTGCAAAGCATCGGCTATGACATGGCGCATTATCATCAGGAGAGCTTTGGGCTGGCGGTGTCTACCGAGGCGGAGGCCCCGGTGCTGGATGATGTGTCGCCGGTGGATGGCGCAGTGGCGGAGATCACCTTTGCCGATAGCGGTGTGGTGGCGGCATGTGGCGAGACCGATACGGTTTTGGCGGTGGCGAAGCGGTCGGGGCTGAACATCCCGTCGGGCTGCACCTTTGGACTGTGCGGCACCTGCAAGGTCAAGAAGCTGTCGGGTGAAGTGCATATGGTGCACAACGGCGGGATCTCGGATGAGGACATTGCCGACGGGTATATTCTGGCCTGCTGTTCCAACCCGATGGGGAAGATTTCGGTGGCGGTTTAAGATTGGGTTCTGCCCGATTTGTTCGAAAACAAATCGGGCCGCGCCTGCCTGCCCCCGGCAGGCGCGTTTCCGCGCCAGCCCAGTCAGGCGCGCCCCGATTTCCCTAAGTCAGTTTGTTGCACGACACCCCTTGCTCAACGGCGTTCCGCCTTGTGAGCAACGAACCGGAAAACTCTGCCCCGCAGAGTTTTCTTTCGGTTCGGGTTCCTATGCCAGACGCGCTATTCCTTCGGCTTGCCGCCCAAAAACATCCCCAGCAGCGCCGCACCCAAAGCGGGCCCCAGCAGCGTGAACAGGCTGGCCTCGGCGTTATGGGTTTTCAACTCGGTCAGCAGAGCTTGGGCTGCCGGTGATTGCAGCGGGCTGGCGGTACGGAGTTTGGCACGGGCCAGCAGGGCGAAGATCAGCGCCAGCACAAGACCTGCACCACCGATCAGCAGGGCAGCACCAATTGGGCCAAGCAGATGCGCCAGCCAGATCCACAGCGCGGCGGCAAAGCCGATCAGCGCGATGATGGCAAATACCACGGCGGCGGCGAACAGCGCCGAGGCCTGCGCCAGACGCCGCACCGCATGGGCCAGCGCAAGGCGCGCGGCAAGGCTGAGCAGGGCCAGCATCTAGCGCCGCCCCCACAGCAGGCCCAGCAACAGGCCGATGCCGCCCGCCAGCGCCAGCGCCTGCCAGGGATTGCGGCGGGCATGTTCGGTCAGTTCCGCCAGCTTTGCCTCGGCGGTTTCGCCGACATCGGCCAGCCGTGCGGCTCCGTCTTGGCGTAGCGCCTCGGCCTTTTGCGCCAGACCGGCGCGCAGGGTTTCGGCGCTGGTTTGGCTGAGATCGCTGAGCGTGGAGGCGAAATGGGCGATATCGGCGCGCAGGGCGGCGATCTGCGCCTCTAGCCGTGCAAGATCTTGATCAGTATCAGCTTTTGACATGGCATCCTCTTCAGGCTGTGGCCTTGGTGCGTCTGCGGGCGACCACGCGGGCGGCAGGTTTGGTGGTTTCGGCTAAGGGTTTAGCGGGGCTGCGCTGCCAGACGGCATCCATCGCGGCCTCGAGACTGGTGACGGCGAAATCGGCACCGATCTCTTCCGCCTCGGCTAGTTTTGCTGGGGATACCGCATGCAGGTGGCGCAGACCTGCAGCGCTGTCGGCCAGATCGCCGGGCATCTGCAGGATTACCACGCCGACGCGCAGATGCGGTGCCGCACGTTTGATCCGGCGCACATGCAGCAGTGAGGCGCGGGCAGGGCGGGGATCAAGATAGCACAGCAGCAGGCAATCGGTGTCGGCGGTCTCCAGCGCGGCAAGCCGCGAGGGGGCCAGATCAAGATGCGGCGAGAACCGCGCCGCAGCGCCTTCGGTTTGCAGCACCTGCGCCAGAACGGCGGCGGCAACATCATCCAGCGACGAGCGCCCGCCGACCACGCCCACACGCAGGCCGAGACCGGGGAGAGCGTCTTCGGTGGGGGCATCACGTTCGGCCTGCATCTCGGCCTCAAGGTCTTTGACAACGGCATGGGCGACGGTGGCGAGACGGTTCTGCTGGTCAGGCGTCAGCACGCCACGCTCGCTGTCATCTTGCGCCAGCAGCAGCGCGGGGATCATCGTGGTTTGGTGGTAGTCGACAACGTCTACCTCCTCCAGCGCCTCGGTTGCGCCGAAGGTCGCCTCTATCGCATCGCCCGCCAGCATCCGCTGGTAGAGTTTGGAATGGGCGGCCAGCACGGGTTCATCTCCAAACAGGATGTCGAACAACGCGAATTGCGGGATATGGCGGCCGAGGACCACAAGGCAGACGGTGAGCGGGGTAGAGAGGATCAGACCGAGAGGCCCCCAGAGGAAGGTCCAGAAGATCGCCGCGACGATGATGGCCAGCGGGCTGACGCCGGTGCGCGAGCCGTAGAGCCAAGGCTCGATGATGTTAGAGGTGATCAGCTCTATCGTGATGAACAGCGCCCCGGTCCACAGCACGGCGGACCAATCGGGTGCCACGGCGAAGGCCAGAAACAGCGGGAAGGCGGCGGCAAGGGCCGAGCCGATATAGGGCACGAAGCGCAACACGAGGGTCAACAAGCCCCACAGCACGGGGTTTGGCACGCCGATGAAATACAGCCCGACGCCGATCGGGACAGCGTAGATCGTGTTGACCAGCAACTGCACCAGAAGGTAGTTGGCGACGCGACCGCCGGCCTCCTCCAGCACTTGGGTGGTGCGATACAGGTCATTGGTGCCCACAAGGCGAATGAAGCGGTCGCGCAGGTCTTCGCGCTCCAGCAGCATGAAGATCACCACGACGATGACAAGGCCGATTGTGGCGATTGGGCTGACCAGCGGCAACACCAGATTTTCAAGGAAGGCCAAGGCATTGGAGGATTGCACCACCTCTACCGGCATTGGTTTGTCTGCGCCGGATGGCAGCGCCGCGCCAATTTCCGTGCTGATGGCGGTGATCATATCGAACAGGCGCGAGGCAAGGCCATTCTCGCCGCCCGTGTCTTTCAAGCCCTCGACTTTATGGATGATGTTGGACTGAAAGATCGGCAGATTTTGCGCGAGTTGCGCCAGTTGGCTGGCGACGACGAAAGAGAATACGGCGATCAGGCTGAAGGCCAAGGCGACAACGATCAGCACAGACCAGAGCAGAGGCAGGCCACGGCGGCGCAGTGCGGTGACGAGGGGTGACAGCGCGAAGGTGATCAGCATGGCGATGGCCAGCGGCACAAACACGTCTTGGGCGACGAACAGCACTGCGGCGACACCGACAACGGCGGTCAGCTGGCCAACAGTGATGCGTGTGGCACCGCCGATATGGGTAGGAAGTGGCGTCAGATCAGCCCCAGACATAAGTGCCCCTTTGGAACAGAATTGGCCAAGCCCAAAGGGGAGGCTGGCGGGCATGATGTCAAGCCTGTTGGCAAAACGCTGGGGGTTGAGATTGGTTCCCGGTCAGACCGAGACTTCGGCGCGCAGATCTTCGCGACTGAAATCGGCACGGGCACCGGATTTGGCAACGGCGCCGCGACGCAGGACATAGAAGTGGTCGGCGAGGTTGTAGGCGAAGTCGAAGTACTGCTCGACAAGGATGATCGCCATGTCGCCTTTGCCTTTCAGGTATTCGATGACGCGGCCGATTTGCTGGATGATGTTGGGCTGGATGCCCTCGGTCGGCTCGTCCAGCAGCAGCACTTTCGGGCGCATGATCATGGCGCGGGCGATGGCGAGTTGTTGTTGCTGGCCGCCGGAGAGGTCGCCGCCTCTGCGGGCGGTCATATCGCGGAGGACGGGGAACAGGTCGTAGATTTCCTGCGGGATTTTGTGGTCGGGTTTGGGGAGGAGAGCGAAGGCGGTTTCCAGGTTTTCTTTGACGGTGAGCAGCGGGAAGATCATCCGGCCTTGCGGCACAACGGCGAGGCCACGTTGGGCCATTTCTTGTGGGCGGAGTTTGCCTAAGGTTTCGCCGTCGAGTTCGACCGTTCCGGCAGAACGCATATGGGTGCCTGCGAGGGCTTTGAGGAATGAGGTTTTGCCGACGCCATTGGTGCCCATAATGCAGGTGACTTCACCGGCTTTGGCTGTGAAATCAATACCGTGCAGGATTTTTGATCCACCGTAATGCAGGGTCAGGCCTTGGGTTTTGATCATCATCCGCGCCCTAAATAAACGTCAATCACGTCTTTGTTTTTCGTCACATGGTCCAAGCTGCCTTCGGCCAGAACCGCGCCTTCGTGCAGCACTGTCACCCGGCAGTTCAGCCGACGCACGAATTCCATATCGTGTTCGACCACGACGACGGCGCGGGTTTTGGCGATGTCGATCAGCAGTTCGGTGGTCTTTTCACGCTCTGCCAGCGTCATGCCAGCGGCGGGTTCGTCGACCAGCAACAGGCGGGGCTCTTGCGCCAGCAGCATGGCGATTTCCAGCCATTGCTTTTGACCGTGGCTGAGTTCGCCTGCTTTGCGGGGTAGGTGATCGGCGAGACCGACTTGCTGCGCGAGAGCCTCGATGCGGGCATGGTCGGTGGGTTTGCTGCGCCAGCCCAACACCCGCCACGGGCTGCGGGCGGCTTTCAGGGCGAGGGTGAGGTTTTCGGTGACGGTTTGGTCTTCGAACACCGTCGGGCGCTGGAATTTGCGGCCCACGCCTGCGCGGGCGATTTTGGCTTCGGACAGTTTCAGCAGCGAGGCGGATTTCTCGCCAAAGGTGACGGTGCCAGAATCGGGTTTGGTTTTGCCGGTGACGATATCCATGAAGGTGGATTTGCCCGCACCATTGGGGCCGATGATGGCGCGGAGCTCGGCGGGGCCAATCGAGAATGTCAGGTTGTTGATGGCGCGGAAGCCATCGAAGCTGACGGTGACGCCGGAGACTTCGAGAAGTTGGCTCATTCCAGCGCCTCTTTCTCTTGCAGCGAGCCGTCATCGGGGCCAAGCGGCGCGCCTTTGCGGTCGGGTGCGTGCAGGCCTGTGAAGTAGTCGAACAAGCCGCCGATGCCTTTGGGGGCGAACAAGGTGACGCAGACGAAGGCGGCGCCGAGCAGGACTTGCCACCAATCGACCCAGTTGATTGTGGCGAAGCCAAGCGGGATTGAGGGCGCGCGGCCTCCGGTGAACCAGCTGGACAGCAGCGAGACCACGGCGGCACCGATGACCGCGCCGTAAAGACGGCCACGGCCCCCGATGGCGACCCAGACCGCGAGGTAGATCGAAGCGATGGGGGCGAGTTCGGCGGGGTTGATGATGCCAGCTTGCGGGTAATAGAGCGCACCTGCGAGGGCGACGATGACGGCGGTGAGGGTGAAGACGAACAGCTTGTAGCCTTCAACTGAATAGCCGAGGAAGCGCACGCGGGCCTCGTCATCGCGGATGGCGCGGATGACGGAGCCGAATTTGCCGGAGACGATCCAGCTTAGGGTGAAGTAGGCGAGGCCTAGGGCGGCGGCGGAGGCCCAGAAGAACCACAGGCTGATGCTGTCTTGGCTGACCGCGTCAAGGCCGGGGAGGTTTTGCAGGCCGGAAAGGCCGTTGTTGCCGCGTAGGCCGCTGTCGTTCTGAAACAGGTAAAGCGCGAGGGCGAGGGTCATCGCTTGGGTCAGGATCGAGAGGTAAACTCCGGTGACGCGGCTGCGGAAGGCGAGCCAGCCGAAGATCAGCGCCAAGAGGCCGGGCAGGGCTACGACGAGGATCAGTTGCAGCGGCAGGCTGTGGGCGAAGCTCCAGATCGTGGGCAGATCGGAGGCTCCGACGACGCCGAAGATTTGGCTGGCGATGCCTTGCTGGATTTCCTCGGGCGTGGCGGGCAGGCCGGAGTTCATCAGCGAGGCTATGACGATTTCCTCGGTGCGGGCATACATCAGCCACATGCCGATCATGTAGCCGCCGAGGGCGAAAAACGCCATGTGGCCGAGGGACAGGATGCCCGCGTAGCCCCAGATCAGATCCATCGCGAGGGCGGCGAGGCAGAGGCAGAGGGTTTTGCCGAGGGTTTTCACGAAGGAGGTCGACATCAGGCCGTAGTGGGCGGCGAGGGTGACGCAGATGGTGAATAGGGCCAGGCAGGTGATGAAGATCAAGAGCGACGGGGTGCGGGTGAGGAAAGAGCGGGTCATTGTTGCGCCCCTTCGTAGGCGATGTGCGGGATGGCAACAGGTTGGCGGGTGCCATTGCACCTGCCACGCGGTGAGGTTTGTGCGGGAACCCCGGTGGCCAAAGCCACCGGACAGCGCCTGACCTGCCCATGGCAGGCGCTTCTCGCCCGCCAGGTCAGGCGCTGTCCTCTGGCGGCTATTGCGGAAATGGTTTGCACCAAGGTTTCTGCGTGGTCGGGGCGAACTCTCCACCGGAGAGTTCGCTTTTCCCGGCCAGTCGCATCGAGGAAGATGTTGAATGGCATGATCAATCTCCTGCCGCGCGGCCTTTGAGGGCGATGATGCCTCTGGGGCGGAATTGGATGAACAGGATGATGAACAGGATCATGTAGGTTTGGGCGGCGAGGGTGTTCGACGGGTTGAGGAACTCGATCATTTTCTGGATGCCGCCGATCATGGTGGCCCCGGCCAGCGCCCCCCAGATGTTGCCGACGCCGCCGACAACCACGGTCATGAAGCTCTGCACGATATAGTCGGTGCCGAGTTCGGAGGTGACTTTGGCGAACAGGCCGATGGCGACGCCTGCGATGCCTGCGATGCCGGAACCGAGGCCGAAGGTCAGCATGTTGATGCGGTCGGGGTTGATGCCCATGCTTGCCGCCATAGTGGGGTTTTGGGTGACAGCGCGGACTTCGAGGCCCAGGCGGGTGCGTTTCATCAGCCAGAGGAAGAAGGTGAGAAACAGCAGGGCAAGGACGAAGATGGCGATGCGGATGTAGCTGATCGAGACCACGTCATTGAAGCTGAGCGCGCCGTCGAGCCATGCCGGGGAGGTCAGCGGGCGGGCTTGGGTGCCGAAGACGTTTTTCAGGATTTGTTGCAGGGCGATCGAGATGCCGAAAGTTGCCAGAAGCGTTTCGAGCGGGCGTTTGTAGAGGTGGCGGATGATCAGGCGCTCCATCGCGACGCCTGCGGCGAAGGTGACGGCGAAGGCCAGCGGCAGGGCGATCAGGATCGAGGCGGTGTAGTTGGGGACATAAAGCTGCACGACATAGCCAGTGTAGGCGCCCATGGTGATGAACTCGCCGTGGGCCATGTTGATCACGCCCATGACGCCGAAGGTGATGGCGAGGCCGATGGCGGCGAGGAAGTAGATTGACGCCAGCGAGAGGCCGTCAAGGGCAAGGTCGGCGGCCTGCATGGCGGCGACTTTGTGGCCGATGGATTTGAGGGCGGCGGCGGCTGCTGTTGTGACGGCGGGGTCTGCTTCCGTGTAGATATCGTAGAAATGATGGGCTTTGAGGGCGGCGGTCGCCTCGTCATCGGTGGCGGCTTGTGGGACGGTGCCTGCAGATTCGAGCGCTGTGTAGGCGCGGTCGCGGGCGGCTTGGGTGTTGAGGTCGGCGAGGGGGACGCCGCCGACTTCGCCGTTGACGAGGTTGGCGATCAGGGCGGTGCGGGCGGCTTCTATGGTGAGGCGGGCGGAGGCGAGGTTGGCGGCGACAAGCAGGTCGTAAGCTTCGGTCTCGGTGATGTCGCGGCCGGGTTTTAACTCGCGGGCGATGTTGCTGGTGGGCGGTTCGGCTGCGGCGAGTTTGGTGGTGGCGAGAAGGGGGTTCAAAGCGCCGCGCAGATCAAGGCCGAGGTCTGCGCCGAAGCTGTCGATGGCTTTGATGCGGGCGTTCGAGTCCGGGTCAAAGCGCAGGGTGAGCAGGCGTTCGAGGCGCTGTTTCTGGGCTTTCAGCGTGGTGTCTGGTTCATTGGTGATGGCGGCGCGCAGTGGGGCGAGGGCCTCGGGCTTTGGATCTTTGGCGATGGAATCCAAGGCTGCGGCGCGTTTGACCGCATCAGGGTCAGACAGGGTGAATTGCACCAAGGCGGTGGCGATCATGCCGCGTACGCCTGCGTTGGGTTTCAGCTCGGTGATGTCGGATTTGGCGGCTTGGCCTGCGGCGGCGCCGGTCAGGTCGCGCAGGGCGTAGCCGTCGGCATTTGGGGTGATCAGGAAGAAGACGCCGTCGGATTTGCGGATGCCGAGGCCTTTTTCAGCCCATGCCGCAAGGATCGCGCTGGCTGCCGGGTCACCGCTGGCCCCCAAAGCGTCAATCACCGGGGCGATGGTCTGGCGCGAGGCTTTCTCGACCAAAGCCGTGTTGGCGGTAAGGATTTCAGCGGCGGTTTCGGCGCGCAAGGGGGCGGCGCAAATCAGCGCCAGAACGCAGGCCAGCAGGTAGCGCATGGGGAATTTCCGGTGGGGAGGGGGGGGAGGGGCCAGTGGCCCCTCCGCATTCGTCAGTAGTTCGACTTCAACTGCACGCAGGTTTTGGTTTCTTTGTTATACATGCCGCATTTCAGGTCTTTCCAATCGGCTTCCAGCACTGCGGATTCCGGCAGGAAATCGGTCCAGGCGTCGCCCGGAACCGGTTCGGTCTGAGAGATGATGTCGAATTGACCGTCGGCGCGAATCTCGCCGATCAGCACGGGTTTGGTCAGGTGGTGGTTCGGCAGCATCTCGGCCACGGTCCCGGTCAGGTTTGGGAATTTCTGGCCGATCATCGCATCCGACACCGCGTCAACGGCGGTGGTGCCTGCGGCGGTGACCGCATTCACCCACATGTTGAAGCCGATGTAATGCGCTTCCATCGGGTCGTTGGTCGGGCGTTTTTCGTCTTTGATATAGGCGTGCCACTGCTCGATAAAGGCTTTGTTTTCTGGGGTATCGGCGGACATGAAGTAGTTCCATGCGGCCAAGTGACCGACGAGGTTCGAGGTATCGAGGCCCGCGAGTTCTTCTTCACCCACCGAGAAGGCGCAGACGGGGAGTTTGTCAGCCGTCACGCCAGCGGCGGCGAGTTCTTTGTAAAAGCCGATGTTGGCATCGCCGTTGATGGTGGAAATCACCCCGACTTTTTTGCCATCAGCGCCCAAAGCCACCACGTCGCCGACGATCTTCGACCAATCAGAATGGCCGAACGGGGTGTAGTTGACGAAGATATCCTCTTTGGCGATGCCTTTCGAGATCAGGTAAGCCTCAAGAATATTGTTGGTGGTGCGCGGGTAAACGTAGTCGGTGCCGAGCAGGGCGAATTTTTTGACGCCGAGTTCTTCAAGATAGTAATCCACCGCCGGGATCGCCTGTTGGTTTGGCGCAGCCCCGGTGTAGAACACGTTTTTCGAGGATTCCTCGCCTTCATATTGCACCGGGTAGAACAGCAGGCCGTTCAACTCTTCGATCACTGGCAGCACGGATTTGCGCGACACCGAGGTCCAGCAGCCGAACATCACGTCAACCTTGGACACCGTCAGCAGTTCGCGGGCTTTTTCGGCGAACAGCGGCCAATCCGAGGCCGGGTCGACCACGACGGCCTCCAACTGTTTGCCCAGCAGGCCGCCCTTAGCGTTTTGCGCCTCGATCAGCATCAGCATGGTGTCTTTCAGCGTGGTTTCCGAAATTGCCATCGTGCCCGACAGCGAGTGCAGCACGCCGATCTTGATGGTTTCTCCGGCAGCGAAGGCAATGCGCGGCAGGGCAAGCGAGGCGATGCCGGAAGCCAGTAGCGCGCGTCTGGTGAGTTTCATGTTACGTCCCCTGTTGGGCCCGCTCTGGCGCTTCCATTCAAGGGAAGAACGTCCATGATGAGAGGGCAGCTTTTGTTGCAAACGCGCGGTGGCGAGGCCGTCCAAAACCAATCGCTGCCGCACACCCTTTGCTTGAGCAGACCCAAGCTTTTGCAGAAAAGGCCGGGGGGGACGATGCGGCAACGGTCTTGCGCGGGAAGCCGCCGACAAAAGCGGATTGACTGGGCAGATGCCTGTTTTGCGGGCGTCGCGCGATGCTGCAGCGCAGAAAATGAGCAAGGTTATGTGGAATCGGCAGCAATCGCCGACGCAAAGCCGAAGGAAACCGACATTTGAGGTCGCGGGGCGGAATGGACGGCGGCTGCGGGCCGCCTATGCTGCGAGAAAATGGGCAGAGGGGACGGCGATGACGGTTCACGGGTTTACCACGGCAGAATTTGCGCCGTTGCGGGCAGCGTTCGAGGATTGCTTTGCGCTGGGGCAGCATGGTGGCTCGGTCGCGGTGGTGCATCGGGGGGCTTTGGTCGTCGAATTGTGGGGCGGGTCTGCGGATGCCGCGGCTACGCGGGCTTGGCAGCAGGATACGTTGGTGAATGTGTGGTCCTGCACCAAGGGCATTGCTGCAGTGGCGATGGCGATGTTGGTGGATCGGGGCCTTGTCGATTACGATCAGCCGATGGCGCGGTATTGGCCGGAGTTTGCGGCGGGCGGCAAGGGCGACATTACCCTGGGCGAGGCTTTGTCGCATCAGGGCGGCTTGGATGGTCTGTCGGTGCCGATGGATCTGGCGGGGCTGTATGCGGGGGCGCCCTATGCGCAGGCTCTGGCCGCGATGGCGCCGTTGTGGCCGCCGCGCAGTCGGTCGGTCTATCATGCAATTTCGCTGGGCGCTCTGGTGGCGGAGCCGTTGCGGCGGGTTTCGGGGCAGGGGTTTGGCAGATTTTTAGCGACGGAGATTGCAGCGCCGTTGGGGGCGGATATGTTTGTCGGTTTGCCTGAAGCCGAGGAGGCGCGGGTGGCTGAGGTGATCGAGGGGCGCGGGGTGATGGACGGCATTCGCGAGGTGCTGGGCTCTGCGCATCCAAACGCTTGGGAAAACCCGACGATCCGGCCAGTGGAGCCCAATACGCGGGCTTGGCGGGCGGCAGAGATTCCCGGGGCGAATGGGCAGGCGACGGCGAAGGCTTTGGCGCTGATCTATGGCGATTTGGTCTCGGGAGCATCGCGGCTGTTGTCGCCCGCTGCGTTGGCCGAGGCAACCAAGGTGCGCTTTCAGGGCGTCGATGCGGCGCATGGTGGCGAGGCGGCCTATGGCGCGGGCTTTGGGCTGATGCAGCAGGGCGCGCGGGCGGGGAGTTTTGGCCATTCGGGCTGGGGCGGCTGCTTTGGCTTTGCCGATCCGGGGGCGGGGTTTGGCATGGGCTACACCACCAACCACATGCTGGGCTTTGACGATGATATCGACCCGCGCCGCAAGCTGCTTGTCGAATGCGTTTACAGCGTGCTTGATGGGCTGAAGTAAGAGGTTCCTGATGAGCAAACCCCGCGCCCGCGCCCTTGGCCTGCCGTTTCCCGGAACCACTGGTCCGCTGAATGCCATCACCGATGTGGCAGGGGTCACAGTGGGCTTTACCACGTTGACCGATCCGGCGCGCCATGTGCGCACCGGGGTGACGGCGATCCGCCCCAGGGCTGACAAGGGCATTCCGGTGCCGGTTTGGGCCGGGCACTACGCGTTGAACGGCAATGGCGAGATGACGGGCACGCATTGGATCGACGATGCGGGCTATATGATTGGCCCGGTCTGTATCACCAACACGCATGGGGTGGGGGCGGTGCATCACGGGGTGACGCGCTGGATGATCGAGCATTACGCCGAGTTCTTTCAGGCCGATCATGGCTGGGCGATGCCGGTGGTGGCCGAGACCTATGACGGGGTGCTCAACGATATCAACGCGTTGCATGTCACCGCCGATGATGCCGTGGCGGCTTTGCTTGCAGCGCGCGGCGGTCCTGTCGGGGAGGGCTCGTGCGGCGGCGGCAATGGCATGATCGCCTATCAATTCAAGGCGGGGACGGGGACGTCGTCGCGGGTGTTTGAGATCGGCGGGCAGAGCTACACGATGGGGTGTCTGGTGCAGGCCAATCACGGGCGCAGGCTGGATTTTCAGGTGTTGGGAAAGCCTGTCGGCCAGTTGATGCCGGAGGGGGTGTTTGACCGGGGCTTGCCGCAAAAAGAGCTGGGGTCGATCATCGTGGTGCTGATCACCGACGCGCCTTTGTCGGGGTTGTCGCTGCGGCAGGTGGCGAAGCGCGCGGCGTTGGGGATTGGCCGGGGGGGCACGCCGGGGGGCAATTCGTCGGGCGATATTTTTCTGGCCTTGTCGGTGGCCAATCCGGGGCCGATGCCGCAGCGGGCGGGGGCGGTGCTGACGAAAACCGAGATCAATGGCGAGGCGATTGATCCTCTGTATCTGGCGGCGGTGCAATCGGTCGAAGAGGCGGTGGTGAATGCCATTGTGGCGGGCGAGGATGTGGCGACGTTCAAGCCCGCAGGCCATGTTGTGCCGGGCATCGACACCCGGCGGCTGGCCGCGTTGTTCTGATGTTTGATCTGGTGATCTTTGATTGCGACGGGGTGCTGATCGACAGCGAGATCATCTCGGCGCAGATGCTGATTGATGCACTGGCCGAACGTGGAGTGCAGATTGATCTGGCCTATGTCGCGCGGCATTTCCTTGGGCGGTCGTATCCCACGGTGATGAACACGATCCGTGAGGAATTCAATCTGACGCTGCCGCCGGATTTTGAGGAACAGTATCGCGCCCGCCTGTTGCAGCGGTTTGAACAGGAGCTGAAAATCATGCCGGGGGTGGCAGAGGTGATCGCGCAGATGGGCGTGCCCTATTGCATCGCCACCTCATCCAGCCCGATGCGGGCGGCAAAATCGCTGGACATGGTGGGGCTGGGGCATCTGGCGGGCGAACGGCTGTTCACCTCGACCCTAGTGGCGCGGGGCAAGCCTGCGCCGGATCTGTTCCTGTATGCGGCGCAGAAAATGGCGGTGGAGCCGGGGCGCTGTCTGGTGATCGAAGACAGTCTGACGGGCATTCGCGCCGGGTTGGCGGCAGGGATGCAGGTGTGGCGGTTTACGGGGGGCAGTCATCTAAAAGACCGGGCTTTGGATGAGCCCGAGGATGCCCGGCCGCACAACAGGTTTGCATCCTTCGCCGCGTTCTACGACATTGCCCCGGAGTTGAAGGGGCAAACATGAGCCGGACCGATCCAGAACCGACACTGAACGATGACGCCGCCCGTGCGGGCTGGCTGTATTATGTTGGTGGTTTGACGCAAGACCAGATCGCGACCGAATTGGGCGTCAGCCGTCAACGTGCGCAGCGGCTGGTCAGCCGGGCAATGGCGGATGGCTTGATTCATGTGCGGCTGAACCATCCGATTGGCGCCTGTCTGGATCTGGAGGCCGAACTGACCCGCCGCTTTGGCCTGTTGCGCTGTCGGGTGGCTCCAAGCCTTGGGCCGGGAACCGATGGGGTGCGGGCGATTGGGCCCGCGGCGGCGGCAGAGTTGGAGCGTTTCCTGCGGATGCCCGCACCTTTGGTGATCGGTTTGGGCACCGGGCGGGCGATGCGCGGCATGGTGGATGCAATCACCCCGATGGATGCCGACCAGCACCGTCTGGTGTCGCTGATCGGCAATATTGCCCCGGATGGCTCGGCCTCGTTCTTCGACGTGGTGATGCGGATTGCCGACAAGGTGCGCGCCCCGCATTATCCGATGCCGGTGCCGGTGATCAGCCCGACCCCGCAGGAAAACGCGGCGTTTCATGCGCTGGGTCCGGTGAAAAAGGTGGTCGATCTGGCGCGGGCGGCGGATGTGGTCTTTGTCGGCGTCGGCCAGATGAGCAATGACGCGCCCTTGCTGAAGGACGGATTCGTATCGCGCAGCGAGTTGGATGAGATGCAGGCGGCGGGTGCGGTGGGCGAAGTCGCGGGCTGGGTGTTCGACTCAAAGGGTGTTTACCTTGATGTTGGCACCAATACCCGCACCGGTGGTGTGCGGGTCGCGCCTGAGTTGGACCGGCCCTCGATCGGGATTGCTGCGGGTGCATCGAAGGTTCCGGCGATTGCAGGCGCGCTGAAGTCTAGAATTATCAACGGCTTGGTAACGGATGAGCCGACCGCGCTGGCATTGTTAAAGCGCCCATAATCTTTGCAGATGCGGCGGAAAAAGGGGCTTGACGGATCATGCCCTCATGTGAGCATTTACTCACTAAGCGATGAAATGCTCAATCGCTGATCTGGGAGGATACCAATGAACATGACGCTTCGCGCGCTGCTTGGCGCGACGGCTCTGCTTACCCTTGCGGGTCTTGCATCGGCCGAAACCACGATCACTGTCGCCACCGTGAACAACGGCGACATGATCCGTATGCAAGGGCTGATGGACGATTTCTACGCCAAGAACCCCGACATCAAAGTCGAGTGGGTCACGCTGGAAGAAAACGTGCTGCGCCAGAAAGTCACCACTGACATCGCCACCAAAGGCGGTCAGTTCGACGTGTTGACCATCGGCACCTATGAAGTTCCGATCTGGGGCAAATCGGGCTGGCTGGTCAGCCTGAACGATCTGCCGGAAGCCTGGGACAAAGCCGACCTGCTGCCTGCCATCGCGGGTGGTCTGACGGTGGACGGCGAGCTTTATGCCGCACCGTTCTACGGCGAATCCTCGATGGTGATGTACCGTAAGGATCTGATGGAAGCCGCTGGCCTGACCATGCCGGACGCGCCGACCTGGGCGGATATCAAAACCGCTGCCGAAAAGATGACCGACAAGTCGAAAGAGCAGTATGGCATCTGCCTGCGCGGCAAAGCCGGCTGGGGCGAGAACATGGCGTTCCTGAGCGCGATGTCGAACTCGTTCGGCGCCAAATGGTTTGATGAGGCCTGGAACCCGCAGTTCGATCAGCAGCCGTGGAAAGACACGCTGAACTTCTACCTTGATCTGATGAACAACTACGGCCCGCCCGGTGCGTCGAACAACGGCTTCAACGAAAACCTCGCTTTGTTCCAGCAGGGCCATTGCGGGATGTGGATCGACGCCACTGTTGCGGCGTCGTTTGTGACGGGTAAAGATTCGACGGTAGCGGACAAGGTTGGTTTCGCTCTGGCCCCCGACAATGGTCTGGGCAAGCGCGGCAACTGGCTTTGGGCTTGGTCGCTGGGGATCCCGGCTGGTTCGGCCAAGATTGATGCCGCCAAGGCTTTCGTAGCTTGGGCGACCTCGAAAGAATACACCGAGCTGGTGGCTTCGAAAGAAGGCTGGGCCAACGTGCCTCCGGGAACCCGGTCGTCGCTGTATGCGAACCCGGAATACCAGAAGGTGCCGTTCGCCCAGATGACTTTGGAGAGCATCAACTCGGCTGACCCGAACCAGCCGACAGTGGACCCGGTTCCCTACACCGGTGTGCAGTTTGTCGCGATCCCGGAGTTCCAGGGCTTTGCGACCGCTGTGGGCCAGCAGTTCTCGGCAGCTTTGGCTGGCACCAGCACGGCGGATGAAGCCTTGGCTGCGGCGCAAGAGCTGGTGAAGACTGAAATGACCAAGGCTGGTTACATCAAGTAACCTGCCCTCGCGGGGCCGATCCTCCCAAGGCGGCCCCGCACCCTTTCCCTTCCATCGTCACGCCCGCTGAAGGAGCCTCACATGGCCACCGCGCATTCCCGCACAGCCGCCCGACTGATGGTCTCCCCCGCCGTTATCCTGTTGTTTTTGTGGATGATCGTGCCGTTGGGGATGACGATCTACTTTTCGTTCCTGCGCTACAACCTGTTGACGCCGGGCACGTCTTTCGCGGGCTTTGATAACTATTACTACTTTGTCACCAATGCCGCTTTCTGGGATGCCCTGTTCAACACCATCACGCTGGTCGTGGGCGTGCTGATCATCACGGTGTTTGGCGGCATTGCGCTGGCCTTGCTGCTGGATCAGCCGATGTGGGGGCAAGGTATTGTCCGCGTGCTGGTGATCGCACCGTTCTTCGTGATGCCCACGGTCTCGGCGCTGGTCTGGAAGAACATGTTCATGAATCCGGTGAACGGCATGTTCGCGCATATCGCCAAGGCTTTCGGCTTGCAGCCCTATGATTTCCTGTCGCATGCGCCGCTGGCGTCGATCATCCTGATCGTGGCCTGGGCCTGGCTGCCATTCTCAACCCTGATCCTGCTGACCGCGCTGCAATCGTTGGACCGTGAGCAACAAGAAGCCGCCGAGATGGATGGCGCGTCGTGGCTGTCGCGGTTCTGGTATCTGACCGTGCCGCATCTGACGCGCTCGATCACCGTGGTCATTCTGATCCAGACCATCTTCTTGCTGTCGGTCTTTGCCGAAATTCTGGTCACCACCAACGGCGGCCCCGGCACAGCCAGCACCAACTTGCCCTACCTCGTCTATGCCCAGTCTTTGCTGAGCTTTGATGTGGGTGGCGGTTCCGCCGGGGGCATCATTGCCGTCATCCTCGCCAACATCGTTGCCTTCTTCCTGATGCGGATGATTGGCAAGAATCTGGACGCATGAAATGGCACGCAAAACCACAAACACCCGCAAAGCGCTTGTCACCTTTCTGGCCTGGACCATCGGCTTTCTGATCTTCTTCCCGATCCTGTGGACGATCCTGATGAGCTTCAAATCCGAAGGCGATGCGATCAAGGCCCCCTTTGCGATGCTGTCCTCGCATTGGACGCTGGAAAGCTATGCCGAGGTGCAAACCCGATCTAACTATGGCCTGCACTTCTGGAACTCGGTGATCTTGTCGGTGGGCTCGACCTTGCTGGCGCTGTTGATCGCCATTCCGGCGGCTTGGGCGATGGCTTTCGTGCCCGGCAAGCGCACCAAAGACCTGTTGATGTGGATGCTGTCGACCAAGATGATGCCCGCCGTGGGGGTCCTGGTGCCGATGTATCTGATGTTCCGCGACCTTGGGCTGCTGGATAGCCGGATCGGTCTGGTCATCGTGCTGACCCTGATCAACCTGCCGATCGTGGTCTGGATGCTGTATACCTACTTCAAGGAAATCCCCGGTGAAATCCTTGAAGCTGCCCGGATGGATGGCGCAAGTCTGCGCTCGGAAATCCTGTATGTGCTGACACCGATGGCGGTTCCCGGCATTGCCTCGACCATGCTGTTGAACATCATCCTGGCGTGGAATGAGGCGTTCTGGACCCTGCAACTGACCACCTCGTCGGCGGCACCGCTGACCCAGTTCATCGCCAGCTATTCTTCGCCCGAGGGGCTGTTCTACGCAAAACTTTCGGCGGCCAGCACGATGGCCATCGCGCCAATCCTAATCCTTGGCTGGTTCAGCCAGAAACAACTCGTCCGGGGTCTGACCTTCGGCGCGGTCAAGTGAGGTTCACATGGGCAAGATAACTCTGAAATCCGTTCGCAAATCCTTCGGCGAAGTCGATGTGATCCCCTCGATCGACCTGTCTATCGAGGACGGTGAATTCGTCGTCTTTGTTGGGCCCTCGGGCTGCGGCAAGTCGACCT
The DNA here is from genome assembly GCF_034376685.1 of Cypionkella sp. Classification (GTDB taxonomy): domain Bacteria; phylum Pseudomonadota; class Alphaproteobacteria; order Rhodobacterales; family Rhodobacteraceae; genus Cypionkella. The sequence goes on along the minus strand of NZ_JAXMJJ010000064.1, from coordinate 34,529 downwards.
TGTTGCGGTTGATCGCGGGGCTGGAGGATACCACCTCGGGCACGATTGCGATTGACGGGCAGGACGCAACTGATCTGCCGCCGTCAAAGCGGGGTCTGGCGATGGTGTTCCAATCCTATGCTTTGTATCCGCATATGTCGGTGAAGAAGAACATCATGTTCCCGCTGAAAATGGCGGGGATGGACCCCGCCGCCGCCGAGGCGCGGGTCGCCAATGCCGCGAAAATCCTGAACCTGACGAACTATCTGGAGCGCAAGCCGGGCCAGCTTTCGGGCGGGCAGCGGCAGCGGGTGGCAATTGGCCGTGCGATTGTGCGCGAACCATCGGCGTTTCTGTTCGACGAGCCGTTGTCGAACCTTGACGCGGCGTTGCGGGTGAACATGCGGCAGGAAATCAGCGAACTGCACCAGTCGCTGAAAACCACGATGATCTATGTGACGCATGATCAGGTGGAAGCGATGACGATGGCGGACAAGATCGTCGTGCTGAATGCGGGGCGGATCGAGCAAGTGGGCTCGCCTTTGGAGTTGTATAAAGCACCCGCGAATACCTTTGTCGCGGGCTTCATCGGCTCTCCCAAGATGAACCTGATCACCGGGGCCGAGGCCGCCAAGCACAATGCCACCACTATCGGCATCCGCCCGGAACATCTTGATATTGTGGCCGATGGCCCGTGGCAGGGTGTGGTTGGTCTGTCCGAGCATCTGGGCTCTGACACCTTCCTGAAGATCACGGTGCCGGGGCTGGACCCGATCACCGTGCGTGCCGGAGGGGAGTTGACGTTGCGCCCCGGTGACAAGATCGGACTGGCGCCGCAGGCCGGCAAGCTGCACCGCTTTGGCGCAGACGGAAAGGCAATCGCATGAGGCTGGCTGGTAAAACCGCGCTGATCACCGGGTCGGCCCGTGGCATCGGGCTGGAGTTTGCCCGCGCCTATATCGCCGAGGGGGCGACGGTTGCCTTGGCCGATATCAACGCCGAGGCGGTCGCGAAAGCGGCGGCTGCCTTGGGGCCGAAGGCGATTGGCGTGCAGATGGATGTCACCTCGCAAGCCTCGATTGACGCGGGATTTGCGGCGGCGATTGCGCAGATGGGGGCGTTGGACATTCTGGTCAACAACGCGGCCTTGTTCACCGCAGCGCCGATTGCCGAGATCAGTCGCGTTGATTTCGACCGTTTGTTTGCGGTGAATGTGTCGGGCACGTTGTTTTGTATGCAGGCTGCCGCCAAGCATATGATTGCGCGCGGAAAAGGCGGCAAGATCATCAACATGGCGTCGCAGGCGGGGCGTCGGGGTGAGGGGCTGGTGGCGGTCTATTGTGCCACCAAAGCCGCCGTGATCAGCCTGACCCAAAGCGCTGGCTTGGGGTTGATCGAACATAACATCAACGTCAATGCGATTGCCCCCGGTGTGGTAGACGGCGAGCATTGGGACGGCGTCGATGCCTTCTTCGCCAAATATGAGAACAAACAACCGGGCCAGAAAAAGCGCGAAGTGGGTGCCGCTGTGCCGTTTGGGCGGATGGGCACCGCTGCCGATCTGATCGGAATGGCGATTTTTCTCGCCACGTCCGAGGCCGAATACATCGTCGCGCAATGCTTCGGTGTTGACGGCGGCAACTGGATGGCATGACCATGAATGACAGTTCACAAACTGCGACGATGCCTGCCTATGACCGCAGCAAGCTGACCCCCGGCATTGTCCATATCGGTTTGGGCAATTTCCACCGCGCGCATATGGCGGTCTATCTGGACGATCTGTTCGCGATGGGTCTGGCACATGATTGGGCGATCCTTGGCGCGGGCGTGCGCGAAGGCGATGCCCGGATGCGCGCGGCGATGCTGGCGCAGGATTGTCTGTCGTCAATCATCGAGCTGGACCCGAAGGGCAAATCTGCCCGCCGTATCGGCGCGATGATCGGTTTTATCGAGGTGCAGCCCGACAACGCCGCGCTGATCGCCGCGATGGCCCGCCCCGAAATCCGCATCGTCAGTCTGACCGTCACCGAAGGCGGCTATTTCATTGACCCCGCTACGGGCGAATTTGACCCAACCGCGCCGGAGATCGCCGCCGATGCCGCCAATCCGCACCGCACAGCCTTTGGGGCGATCATCGCGGCGCTGAAAGCCCGCCGCGCCGCTGGGATTGCACCGTTTACCGTGATGTCCTGCGATAACCTGCCCGGCAACGGCCATGTCACCGAAGCCGCCGTGGTGGGCCTTGCCCGCCTGTCCGACCCCGCGCTTGCCGATTGGATCAAGGCCAATGTCGCCTTTCCGAACGGCATGGTGGACCGCATCACCCCCGCCACCGGCCCGCGCGAGCGTGCAATGGTGGCCGCTTTCGGCCTTGGCGATGATCCGGTGCCTGTGACCTGCGAGCCGTTCCGGCAATGGGTGCTGGAGGATAATTTCCCCGCTGGCCGCCCGCCGTTGGAGAAGGTTGGCGTCACTTTCTCAAACGATGTCCACGCCTATGAGGCGATGAAAATCCGCATCCTGAACGGCGGCCACGCCACCATTGCCTATCCGGGTGGGCTTTTGGACATCGAGTATGTCCACGAAGCGATGGCGCATCCGCTGATCCTCGGCTTCCTGAATAAACTGGAAACCACCGAGATCATCCCCACGGTTGCCCCGGTGCCCGACACCAATCTGGTCGATTACTACGCCAAGATCGTCGAGCGGTTCTCGAACCCCGAGGTGGCCGATACCGAGCGTCGGCTGTGCCTTGACGGGTCCAATCGGCAACCGAAATTCATCGTGCCCCCCCTGCGCGACCGTCTGGCTGCGGGGCAATCCTGTGACGGGCTGGCCCTCGTCAGCGCACTCTGGTGTCGCTATTGCACCGGAACTTCGGACAAAGGCAGCTATATCCCGCCAAATGATCCGAATTGGGAAGCGTTGCAGGCCACAGCCATCGCCGCGCAATCCAATCCGCAGGCTTGGCTTGATCAACGCACCATTTACGGCGACCTTGCCGATAACCCCAGCTTCCAGACCGCCTTCGCCACCCAACTCGCCCGCGTCCGCGATGAAGGGTGCGAAGCGGCACTGCGCGCCTATATCGGCTGATCCTTCTTGAACAGCCGATGTGCAGCCGCGCAGACTTCCCCACAAGCGCGGCTGCACTTATCTCTGTCTCAACAGCATGGGCGCGCAGGATCATCCCGCAGCGCTCTGGGAGACAGATATGAATATCGAACTTGGCCTTGATACCTTTGGCGATGTGACCATCGACGCCAATGGCGCGCAGAAACCGATGGATCAGGTGATCCGCGATGTGGTCGACGAAGCCGTGGTGGCGGATCAGGCTGGTGTGCATTTCATCGGCTTGGGCGAACACCACCGCCCGGATTTCGCAATCTCCTCGCCCGAGGTGATTTTGGCGGCGATTGCCGGACGCACCAGCAAAATCCACTTGGGCACCGCCGTGACGGTGCTGTCGTCAGATGATCCGATCCGGGTGTTTCAGCGGTTTTCCACCCTGAACGCGATCTCGAACGGGCGGGCAGAGGTGATCCTGGGGCGCGGCAGCTTTACCGAAAGCTATCCACTGTTCGGCTATGCGATGGATGATTACGAGCTGCTGTTCGAGGAAAAGCTGGATATTTTCGCCAAACTGGTGCGTGAACCCAAACTGACTTGGGCAGGGGAAACCCGCACGCCGTTGACCAACCAGATCGTCTATCCGCCGGTTGGCCCGAAACAACTGACGACTTGGGTTGGTGTGGGCGGTTCCCCGGAATCGGTGGTGCGGGTGGTGCGGCAGGATCTGCAACTGATGCTGGCGATCATCGGCGGCGATCCACGGCGGTTCCTGCCCTATATCGACCTTTATCACCGCGCTGTGGACCAACTGGGTAAAACTGTGCGCCCGATTGGCATCCATTCGCCGGGGTTTGTGGCCGCAACGGATACCGAGGCGCAGGAACTGCTGTGGCCGCATTATCAGACCATGTTCGGTCGCTTGGGCCGTGAACGTGGCTGGCCGCCGACAACCAAAGAGCGGTTTCTGGAAGAGGTGCACCACGGCTCGCTTTATGTCGGGTCGCCGGAAACCGTGGCAAAGAAGATCGCAGCGACAATCCGCGATCTGAAAATCCAGCGGTTTGATATGAAATACGCCACCGGGCCACAGCCGCATGATCAGTTGCTCAACTGTATCCAGCTTTACGGCGAAAAGGTGATTCCGATGGTGCATGACCTGCTGGCGGTCTGAAGCCACGAAGTGATGAAAACTTGAGCATAAGGCTGCGGCAGGGCGCTCCTGTCGCGGCTTTTGTCTGTCTGGGGCGGCAACTTCCGGTCTCGTCATGACAATGCCCAGATTTGCGCGCAAGACATCCCAACTCTAAACGCAATCGCCCTTCCGGCGAGGAGACCGCATGCTTGACATATCGCCGGATCGGCTGACCCTTGAACCCATCGAAATCGCCTCACGCGATGAGATCGAAGCACTACAGCTGACCCGGCTGAAATGGTCGCTGGCGCATGCCTATCACAATGTGCCGCATATCAACGCTGCCTTCAAAGCCGCGGGCGTGCATCCCGATGATCTGGGCCAGCTAAGCGATATTTCGCGGTTTCCGTTCACCACCAAGGCCGATTTGCGCGCCAATTATCCGTTTGGCCTGTTCGCCGTGCCGCGTGAAAAGGTGGTGCGGCTGCACGCGTCATCCGGCACCACAGGCAAGCCTACCGTGGTGGGCTACACCGCGAAAGACATTGACACCTGGGCGCATCTGATGGCGCGGACGATGCGGGCTTGCGGCACGCGGCCCGGCGATGTGGTGCATCTGTCCTACGGATACGGGTTGTTCACCGGTGGGCTTGGCTTTCACTATGGCGCCGAGAAACTGGGCTGCACCGTGGTGCCGGTTTCCAGCGGCATGACGCATCGGCAGGTCAATCTGATCGAAGATTTCAGGGCCACCACCATTGGCTCCACCCCGTCCTACATGCTGTCGATTCTGGATGAATACCGCGCGCAGGGCCGTGATCCGCGTAAAAGCCCGCTGCGGGTGGGGATTTTCGGTGGCGAGCCGTGGACCAATGCGATGCGGGCCGAGATTGAGTCCGCCTTCGATATGCACGCGCTGGATTGCTATGGGCTGTCCGAGGTGATCGGGCCGGGGGTGGCGATTGAATGCGTGGAAAGCAAGGATGGGCTGACGCTTTGGGAAGATCACTTTCTGGCCGAGATCATTGATCCGGTCACCGGGGCGGTGTTGCCGGAGGGGGCGTTTGGCGAGCTGGTGCTGACCTCGCTGAGCAAAGAGGCGCTGCCGATTGTGCGGTATCGGACGCGGGATCTGACCCGGCTGTTGCCCGGCACGGCGCGGTCGATGCGGCGGTTGGAGCGGCTGCGCGGGCGCAGCGATGACATGATGATCCTGCGTGGGGTGAATGTGTTCCCGTCGCAGATCGAAGAGCAGGTGCTGGCGCATCCGGGGCTTGCGCCGCATTTCCAGATCGAGCTGCGCCGTGCGGGGCGATTGGATTCGATGACGGTGGGGGTTGAGGCGGTGGCTGCCATCGATGCGGACGAGCTGGCGCGGCTGGGCACGGGCTTGCAAAAGCGGATCCGGCAGATGTGGGGGATCAATGTTGAGGTTGCCGCAGGGCCGCCGGGCAGCGTGCCGCGCAGTCAGGGCAAGGCGGTACGGGTCGTCGATCATCGGCCCAAGGCGTGAGGGTGGGGATGGTCCCAACTCGGGACCATTTTTAGATGATTGAAATCAATGCGGTAGCAGGCTGGATTTAAGGTTTTCTTAAGGGTTTGACGCTTTAGTGAGGAGTGTCGGGGCGATTCCCGGCCCATTCCTTGGGTCGAACGCTCGGCGGGAGTATGGGATGATTGCGCCGCTTTTCTTGTGTCTTGCTTCGATGATCGGGCTTGCCCTGGCCGTCGTGCTGCCGGGGCTGCAGGATTTTGTGATGCTGGCGGGGCCGATGCTGGCGGCCAGTGTCTGGCTTTTGCTGCGGGCAAGATTTGCGCAGGGCGCTGCGGCGCGGGGCAAAGCAATTTCACCCGCCACGCAGCACGCCATGCCGACGGGCCCACCCCGGCGCGGGGTGTTTGCGCGCAGACAAGCCCCGCCGAAATATGTCGTGGTTGATGGCTCTAACGTGATGCATTGGAAGGACAATGTGCCGCAAATCGAGTCGGTGCGGGCGGTGGTTGAGAAGCTGACAGCGGCGGGCTATGCGCCGGGTGTCGTTTTTGACGCCAATGCAGGCCACAAGCTGATGGGCAAGTACAAGCACGATCGTGCCTTTGGCAAGCTGTTGGGATTGCCGCATGAGCGGGTGATGGTTGTGGCCAAGGGCACGCCTGCCGATCCGGTGATTTTGGCCTCAGCCCGCGATCTGGGCGCACGGATTGTCAGCAATGATCGGTTCCGCGATTGGGCTGAGACGCATCCAGAGGTGACCACACCCGGACATGTGATCGCGGGCGGCTATCGTGACGGACAGGTTTGGCTGGATATGGCGTGAAATGCCGGATCGGGGCGGTGGGTTGCACCCACCCTACGATGCTGCACCGGAGCAGAGGGTTGCATGGTCTGCGCGCGTTGAGACAGCGGGAGCCTCAGACGGGCGTATTTCGGCCAAGATGAAACTGTAGGTCGGCTTGGAGGCTGGGGACAGCGGCGGGCCGATGCCAGCGGGGCGTGGCAGCGATTGCATTTCCGCCCCCCTCGGACTATCTGACAGGAGACCGATGTTACCGCAGGACAGGCGATGAACTGGATTTCAAACTACGTCCGCCCGAAGATCAACTCGCTGTTTTCGCGCCGCGAGGTGCCCGAGAATCTTTGGACGAAATGCCCGGAATGCGGGACGATGCTGTTTCACCGCGAACTTGCGGCGAATCTGAACGTCTGCACCTCGTGCGATCACCATATGGCGATCAGCCCGCGGGATCGGTTTGTCGGGCTGTTCGATGTCGGCGTGTTCGTCGAGGTGAAGGTGCCGGAGCCGGTGGTCGACCCACTGCATTTCCGCGATCAGAAAAAATACCCCGAGCGTCTGAAGGCGGCGCAAAAGGTGACGGGCGAGCGCGAAGCGATGCTGGTGGCCGAAGGCGAAGTTGGCCGCACGCCGATCATCGCGGTGGCGCAGGATTTCAGCTTCATGGCGGGATCCATGGGGATGTATGTCGGCAACGCCATCATTGCGGCGGCGCAGCGGGCGGTGGCGACCAAGCGGCCGCTGGTGCTGTTTTCGGCGGCGGGCGGCGCGCGGATGCAAGAGGGGATTCTCAGCCTGATGCAGATGCCGCGCACCACGGTGGCGGTGCAGATGCTGAAGGAAGCCGGGTTGCCTTATGTGGTGGTGCTGACGCATCCGACCACCGGCGGCGTGACCGCGTCTTATGCCATGCTGGGGGATGTGCAGATTGCCGAACCGAACGCGCTGATCTGTTTCGCCGGGCCGCGGGTGATTGAACAAACCATTCGCGAAAAGCTGCCCGAAGGTTTCCAGCGCGCGGAATATCTGTTGGATCACGGTATGTTGGACCGGGTGACGCACCGCAAAGCCATGCGTGAGGAATTGGTGACGATCCTGCGCATGCTGATGAACCAATCGCCTGCGGTGAAGGGTGATCTGCCACCGCCGGGAAGCATTCTCGAGGCGGCCGAGGTCAAAGCGTGAGCTCTGACGCCGTTCTGGAACGGATGATGACGCTGCATCCCAAGGTGATTGATCTTGTGATGGATCGGGTGGAGCGGTTGCTCAGCGCGCTGGGCAACCCCGAACGCTCGGTTCCGCCGGTGATCCATATCGCGGGCACCAATGGCAAGGGCAGCACGCAAGCGATGATCCGGGCCGGGCTGGAAGCGGGCGGATCCTTGGTGCATGCCTATACCTCGCCGCATTTGGCGCGGTTTCACGAACGGATTCGTTTGGCCGGCGAGCTGATTTCCGAGGATGCTTTGACGGCGTTGCTGGACGAGTGCGTGGTGGCGAACGGCCCGGATGAGATCACGTTTTTTGAGATCACCACCTGTGCGGCGTTTCTGGCGTTCAGCCGGGTGCGTGCAGACTATACGCTGCTAGAGGTCGGCTTGGGCGGCCGTCTGGACGCGACCAATGTGGTGGCAAAGCCGGTTTTGACGGTGATCACCCCGGTGTCGATCGACCATCAGCAATATCTGGGTGAGACTTTGGCCGAGATCGCTGGCGAAAAAGCCGGGATTTTGAAGCGCGGCGTGCCGTGTGTGATTGGCCCGCAGGAAGATGAAGGCATGGCGGTGATCGAGGCGCGCGCGGCGCGGCTCGGTTGCCCGGTGCTGGCGTTTGGCCAACAGTGGAGCGCTTGGGAAGAGCGTGGGCGGTTGATTTATCAGGATGAGAACGGGCTGTTGGATCTGCCCTTGCCGAACCTGCCGGGGCCGTTTCAGGTGCAGAACGCCGGGGCGGCAATTGCGGCCTTGCGGGCGCTGGGGAAAGATGCGGCGGCCTGTGAGGCGGCGGTGACCAAGGCCTATTGGCCCGCAAGGATGCAGCGTTTGCGAGTGGGGCCATTGGTGGACAGTGCGCCGGGTGTCGAGTTGTGGCTGGACGGTGGGCATAATCCGGCGGGGGGTGCTGCTGTGGCGGCGACTTTGGCGCGGATGCCTGCGCGCGAGACACATCTGATCTGCGGCATGCTGAACACCAAGGATGTGCGCGGCTATATGGAACCGCTGGCAGCTTGCGTGACCCGGCTGCATGCGGTGTCGATCCCCGGTGAGAAAAATACGCTGCCCGCTGAAGTGACGCGGGATGCGGCTTTGAGTGTGGGGATGCAGGCTGAGGTGGCTGGTTCGGTGGCCGAGGCTTTGGCCGCGATTGCCGCAGGATCACCCGGCGCGCGGGTGCTGATCTGCGGGTCTTTGTATCTGGCGGGCGGAGTTCTGCGCGACAACGGCTAGGGTTTTGCGCCGTAGCGCGCCATGAACATTGCGACGGCACCCTCGATGACGCGGGTGGCGTCGGCGGTGGTGCAGCACGGGCTGGGCGTGAAGATCATGCGGTCTTGAATGTCGACCTTGCACAGCTGCGCGAATTGCGCGGCGGCAAAGGGGATGTCGTCGATGATCAACTCACCGCGTTCGGTGGCGCAGCGCAGCATTTCGGCGATACGATCTTGCACCAGTTTCGGGCCGGAGTGGTAGAATTGATGCGCGACGGCGGGGAAATTTTCCGATTCTGCCACAGCGATACGGTAGATCCGCTGGCCAAAATCCGACAGCATGAATGCGGTGATCTTTTGCGCGGCCAGTCGCAGAACATCGGCGATGGGCGCGTTGGGGTCGATGTGGGCTTCGGCATCATCGGCCTGACGGCGGCATTCGGCGCTGGCAATTTCAAGGAAAAGCAGGCGTTTGTCGGGAAAATAGGCATAGAGCGTGGCTTTCGACACCCCGGCCTCGCGCGCGATGTCATCGACCGATGCGCGTTCAAAGCCGTCGCGCATGAATACCGTGCGCGCGCCTTCCAGCACCTGATCGAACTTGCGACCCTTAACAATTAGTTGCGGCTTGGCACCCATGCTGTCCCCCTTACCACAGTCTATAGCGGCAGCGGGGGGACGGGCAAGCGGTTGGTCACTTGCCGGGCTGGGCAGCATTTTGCGCCGAAATGGAGGTGGTGGTCGGCGGGAAGGTCAGGTCGGGCAGATTGACGCTCATCGAGAAGGCCGAAGCTTGGGTGGCGGCGGCGAGGGTCAGCAGCAGGGCGGTAGCGAAGGGTTTCATGGCGGGCTCCTATATCTGAACTCATCGGTTCAAATGTGAAAATGAACTGATTCGTTCAGTTTGGCAAGTGAAATCTGAACTTGACGGTTCAGATTGCGATTTGGGCTTGGTGTTTGCGGTGTGATCGGTCTACTTAGAATCATTCCAAACTAAACCGAGATGAGTCTGACATGGGTTTCAACATTTCCAACCTCAGGCGTTTTGCCGATCTGACCGAGCAAGAGGTGTTGGCGCTGGCGATTTCGTCTGAAGAGGACGACGCGCGGATCTACCGGACCTATGCCCAAGGGCTGCGGGCGGAATATCCGGCTTCGGCGGCGGTGTTTGATGAAATGGCGATCGAGGAAGACGGGCATCGGCAGATGCTGATTGATCTGCATGTCAGCCGGTTCGGCACCGTTATTCCGCTGCTGCGGCGCGAGCATGTGGCGGGTTTTTATGCGCGCCGACCCGTGTGGTTGACCGAAAATTTGGGGCTGGAACGCATCCGCGATGAGGCCCGTGCGATGGAGCATGGCGCTGCGGAGTTTTACGCCCGTGCGGCGGCGCGGACCAAGGATGCAGCGACGCGGAAGCTGCTGGGCGATCTGGCGGCGGCAGAGGCGGGGCATGAGCTTCATGCCGAGGGGTTGGAGGCCGATCTGCTGGGGCCAGAGGTGCGCGACGGTGAGGATAAGGTGGCGCGGCGGCAGTTTATTCTGACTTGGGTGCAGCCGGGGTTGGCGGGGCTGATGGATGGCTCGGTCTCCACCCTTGCGCCGATCTTTGCCACGGCTTTTGCCACTCAGGATACCTGGACGACGTTTCTGGTCGGGACGGCGGCGAGTGTGGGGGCGGGGATCTCGATGGGGTTCACCGAGGCCGCGCATGATGATGGGGTGCTGTCGGGGCGGGGCAGTCCGTTCAAGCGCGGGCTGGCGTCGGGGGTGATGACGACGTTGGGCGGGATGGGGCATGCGCTGCCCTATCTGATCCCGGATTTCTGGACCGCGACCACCATCGCGATGGTGGTGGTGTTTGTGGAATTGTGGGCGATTGCCTGGATTCAGAACAAATTCATGGAGACGCCGTTCTTAAGGGCGGCGATGCAGGTGGTGCTGGGCGGGGCATTGGTGTTCGCGGCGGGGGTGTTGATTGGTGGCGGTTGAGGGCTGGTCCGCCTGCGGGACCGAAAGAGAACGGTTATGAATCAAGGTCTTAGGTTTTCGCGTTAAGAGTTTGTTCACAGATGCCCGCGAAGGCTTGTGTCTGCCGGGGCGGCGTGAAACTCTGGCCCCATGCTGGCGATTTTGCTGAAAACTCTGCCGTTCTTTGCGGTGATTGGCCTTGGCTATGGCGCGGGGCGGCTGCGGTTTTTCAGCCCCGAGGCCACGGCGTATCTGACGAAATTCGTGTTCTACTTCGCGCTGTCGGCGATGCTGTTTGGCTTTGCGGCCAATCTGGACCTTGGCGATGTGTTCTCTTGGGCGTTTGTCTGGGCGTATTTTCTGGCCTCGGCTTTGGTCTGGGCCATCGTCGCCGGGGTGGCGCTGCTGCGCGGGGCCAAGCCCGAAGTTGCGGTGTTTGAGGCGCATACCGGGATTATCGGCAATGTGGGTTTTCTAGGCATTCCGATGCTGACGCTGCTGCTGGGTCCGGCGGCGGTGGGGCCGGTCTTGCTGGTGCTGGCGGTTGATCTGGTGGTGTTTTCCAGCTTGTTGACGCTGCTGGTGGTGGGCTTACGCGAAGGCCGGATGTCTTGGGGCATCTTTCAGGTGCTCGGGCTGGGCCTGCTGAAAAATCCGATGATCGTTTCGGTGGTGCTGGGCATGGCTTGGGGCGCGACCGGTTGGGCGCTGCCTGTGCCGGTGAATGAGTTCATGACCATGCTGGGGGCTGCGGCCACACCCTGCGCTCTCTTTGCGATTGGCGCGAGCCTTGCTGGCCGCAGTGCGGAACGGCTGGAGGTGGCGGCCTGGCTGAGTTTTGCCAAGCTGGCGCTGCATCCGGCGGCGGTGGCGCTGGCGGCACTGGTGATTTTCCCGGTGGAGCGCTATGCGGCGGGGGTGATGATTGCGGCGGCATCTTTGCCTGTGGCCGGAAATGTCTTTATTCTGGCGCAGCATTACGGGGTGGCCCCGCAGCGGGTTTCCACCGCGATCCTGATCTCGACCGCCGCGTCGGTGCTGAGCGTGACGGCGGTGATTGCGTTTGTGACGGGCTGAACTGTGAAGACTAAAACCAACTAAGCGTGTGAGGGCATTATGAAAACCATTTCTGAAAACCGGGCTTATGGCGGCGTGCAGGGGGTTTACAGCCATGCGTCTGCGGTGACGGGCGGCGAGATGACCTTCGGGCTGTTCCTGCCTGCCGAGGCCGAAGAAGGGCTGGTGCCGGTGCTGTGGTATCTGTCGGGGCTGACCTGCACGCATGAGAATGCGATGGTGAAGGCGGGCGCACAGCGTTGGGCGGCGGAGGTCGGCATTGCTTTGGTGTTCCCAGATACCTCGCCGCGCGGCGAAGACGTGCCGAATGATGCGGCCTATGATCTGGGGCAGGGCGCGGGGTTTTATGTGAACGCGACGCAAAGCCCGTGGGACAAGAATTTCCGCATGTGGGATTATGTGACGGAAGAACTGCCGCGCGAGTTGTTCAAGGCGTTTCCGATTGCTGAGGCTGCGCAGTCGATCACCGGGCATTCGATGGGCGGGCATGGCGCGCTGACGATTGCGATGAGCTTTCCGGGGCGGTTCCGCTCGGTCTCGGCCTTTGCGCCGATCTGCAATCCGACGGCGAGCGATTGGGGCCGCAAGCAGTTTGGCGCGTATCTGGGGCCGGATGAGGCGACTTGGGCGCCGCATGACGCCACACTTTTGATGAAGAAGCGCGGCTTTGATGGGCCGATTTTGATTGACCAAGGCACCAGTGATCAGTTTGTTGATTTGTTGAAGCCCGAGGCTTTGGCAGGTGCGATGGCCGAGCGGCGGCAGGGCGGCAGTTTTCGGATGCAGAAGGGCTATGACCACAGCTATTTCTTCGTGAGCACCTTCATGGAGGAACATGTGGCGTTTCATGCGGGGGCACTGAATGCGTAAACTCGGATTGCTGAAAGCGGCGGTTTTGTTGGCTTTGCTGGCGCAGCCTGTATGGGCGGGCGCTTCGGAGGATCAGGTCTTGGCGGCGGTGAACAAGGCGCGGGCGGGGGTCGGATGTGGGGCGTTGACGGCGAATGCCAAGCTGGAAGCTGCGGCGCGGGGCCACGCCAAGGCGATGGCCGAGCAGAATTTCTTCAGCCACTCCAGCAAGAATGGCGGCAAATTTTCTAACCGGATCAAGGCGCAGGGCTATCGCTATAGCAAAGTGGCCGAGAACATCGGCGCGGGTCATGCCTCGGCTGCGAAGATGATGGCGACTTGGATGGGCAGTTCGGGACACCGCAAGAATATCCTCAATTGTGGTCTGACCGAAACCGGGATCGCGGTGGTGTATCAGCCGGATGACAAGCCGCTGAAGGGGCAAAGCTTTGCGATGAAATACTATTGGGTGCAGGTGTTTGCGCGCCCATGACTGCTACGGGTCGTATTTTCATTGATGCCGATGCCTGCCCGGTGAAGGCGGAAGCCGAGCGGGTGGCGACGCGGCACGGGATGCGGATGATTCTGGTCTCAAATGGGGGCATCCGGCCAAGTGCGAACCCGTTGGTCGAAAGCGTGTTTGTGGAGGCGGGCCCGGATGAGGCCGACAAGTGGATCGCCGAGGCCTGCGGGCCGGGCGATGTGGTGGTGACCGGGGATATTCCGCTGGCCGCGAAATGCGTGGCGGCGGGGGCCAAGGTGGTCAAGCACAATGGCGAGGAATTGAACGGGGCCAATATCGGCAATGTGCTGGCGACGCGGGATCTGATGCAGGATCTGCGCAGCGCTGACCCGTTTCGGCAGGGTGGCGGGCGGCCCTTTTCCAAGGCAGATCGCTCACGGTTTCTGGAAGTTTTAGAGCGGGTTGTGCGGCAAGCGAAGCTTTGATGTCGCCTCTGGGCTAGATTTGGGCAAGCGGCTGCGGTCAGTTGAGGTATGTCAGACAATTCCAAAAAACCCGCCACCGGTATCCTGTTTGCACTTGGCGGCGGGGTGGTGCTTTCGGTCAATGACCTTGCGATCAAGGCTCTGTCGGGCACCTATGCATTGCATCAGGTGATCTTGCTGCGGGCGTTTGTCGGCATGGCGATCGTGCTGGCGGTGATCTGGATTTCCGGCGGCGGGTTTCGGCAGTTGCTGACGAAAAGGCCATTGGATCACCTGTTCCGGGTCAGCATCGTGATGGTGTCGAACGTGACCTATTTCGTCGGGCTGTCGCTGATGCCGCTCGCGGATGCGGTGGCGACGGCGTTTGTGGCGCCGTTGTTCGTGACCCTGATGTCGGCGGTGATCTTGCGCGAACAGGTGGGACCGCGGCGCTGGGCGGCGGTTGGTGTCGGCATGCTGGGCGTGGTGGTGATGACAAGGCCGGGGGCGGGGGTTATTCAACCGGCGGCGATTCTGGTGCTGATTTCGGCGTTCTGCTATGCCTCCAGTCACATGATGACGCGGCGGATGCGGCTGACCGAAAGCGCTATGACGTTGAATTTCTTCGTGCAATGCGGGTTTATCGTGATCAGCTTGGGCTTTGGGTTTGTGGCGGGCGATGGCGGTCTGGCGCAGGCTCCGGGCAGCACATGGGAGTTTTTGTTCCGGCCTTGGCACACGCCGCCGATTGGCGATTGGTGGGCGTTTATCGCGACCGGGGTGGCGGTGGGTGTGGGCGGTTTGATGATGTCGCAGGCGTATCGCACAACCGAGGCCGCGTTGATCGCGCCGTTTGAATATATCGGCATGCCGATGGCGATTTTCTGGGGGGCGCTGGTGTTTGGCACCTTGCCGGATAGCACGGCCTGGGTGGGGATTGCGTTGATCTGCGGCGCCGGGCTTTATACCCTGTGGCGCGAGACGGTGCGCAAGAAGAAGGATCTGGATGTTGCAGCCCCAAGCGGTGATCTTTGATATTGGCAATGTGCTGACGCGTTGGCAGCCAGAGGCGTTTTACGACCGGGTGATTGGCGAGGAACGGCGTCGGGCTTTGTTCGAGGCGGTCGATCTGCACGGCATGAATGACCAGGTGGACGCGGGCGCTTTGTTTCGCGAGACGATCTACGATTGGGCCGCGCAGCACCCGGACTGGGCCGCAGAAGTGCGGATGTGGTATGACCACTGGATTGAACTGGCCAGCCCCCGGATTGAGGGCAGCATCGCGTTGCAGCGGGCGCTGAGGGCCAAGGGTATCCCGGTGTTCGCGCTGACCAATTTCGGGCGCTATTCGTTTGAAGAAGCCCTGCCGAAGATGGATTTTTTGCAGGATTTCGACCGGCTGTATGTCTCGGGCGTGATGGGGGTGATCAAGCCTGATCCGCTGATTTATCAGATGGTTGAAGAGGATTGCGGCATCGCCCCTGACAGGCTGTTATTCACCGATGACAAGGCCGAGAATATCACGGCGGCGGCCCGCAGGGGCTGGCGCACGCATCAGTTTGAAAGCTGGCAGGGCTGGGCGCAACGCTTGGTTGCCGAGGGGCTGCTGAGCAAGGAAGAGGCAGGGTTATGAGCATTGAAGTGGTTGGGCCGGAGGCCGAGGCGCTGCTGTCGTGGCAGGGGCTGTGCGAGGCGTTTGAGGCTGGGCATCGGTTGCCACGCGCCGAAATCAACGACCTGTTCTTGTATCGCGGCGCGGATACGCTGCTGGATCGGGCGGCGTGGATTGATGGCTTGGGCAGTCTGGTGAAGGTCGCCACGGTGGTTCCGGGCAATGCGGCGCGCGGTTTGCCCAGCATTCACGGTGCGGTCAATCTGTTCAACGATCAGACCGGCGTGCTTGAGGCCTTGGTTGATTTTCATCTGGTGACCAAATGGAAAACCGCTGGCGATAGCCTGCTTTCGGCCAGCAAACTGGCGCGCAAAGACAGCCGGAATATCCTGCTGGTGGGGGCGGGGACGGTAGCACGCTCGATGATCTCGGCCTATTCCGCGCTGTTTCCGGATGCCAAGTTCAGCATCTGGAATCGCTCGCCTGCTGGGGCCGAAGCGATGGCGGCTGCGGATGGGCGGGTGACGGCGGTGACAGATTTGGCGGCTGCGGTGCGCGCGGCCGATGTGATCTGCACGGCGACGATGAGCCGCGAGCCGTTGTTGAAGGGCGAATGGCTGCAACCGGGGCAACATATCGACCTGATCGGTGCCTATACCCCGGCGATGCGCGAGGCGGATGACGAGGTGATGCGGCGGGCGTCAGTGTTCGTCGACAGCCGCGCCACCACGGTGCATCACATTGGCGAGTTGAAAGACCCGATTGCGCGCGGGGTGATCAGCGAAGCGGATATCAAGGCCGATTTCTATGACATGGCGCGGGGGGCTTACCTGCGCAGTTCCGACGATGAAATCACCGTCGCCAAGAACGGCGGCGGCGCGCATCTGGATCTGATGACCTCGGCCTATATTCTGGCGATGTGGCGGCAGCGCTGAGCGATTTGCAAAGAAAAAGCGCCCTTCAGGGGGCGCTTGGCGTCGCTAGAAATCTCGGGATTTTTTGAATTGGTCGGAGCGAGAGGAACATAACCCGGTTTCACTCAACCTTTTGATCTAACTCAACCTATTGACTACAAGCACTTTATAGTAAAATCACTGTTCCGGGCATGTGTCTCGGAGGGCGACCTTTGGGGAGTAATATGGGGCACATTTCTCATCTGAGCAAGCGCGGTTCCGTCTACTATGCGCGCATTGATGTGCCAGAAGACCTCGTGACGGTCCTCAAAACACAGACGAGGAAGCTGTCGCTCAAAACTAAGGATCTGGCGCAGGCAAAGCTCAGACTATGGCCTGTGATTGCCGAGTGGCAACGCGAGTTCGACGATTTGCGCACCCGTCGGGCCTTGCTCGACGCGGACCGCGAACACGCCGTTTGGGATCATCACAAAGCAGTTTTGGAGCGTGATGAAGTTGAGCGGTCGCAGATGCCAGGAGAAGCAGGAATCGAAGCCATGAGAGCTGATTTGCTCGGGCGCGTGGAAAGGGGCGAGTTCAAGGGGATCGACCTACTGTCCATCTTGGATGCGACAATCGAATTACAGGTTGCTCAGAGGGCCGGGGAGCTATCTACTACGGCTCGCACCGTCAAATTGGCTGAAATGCGAAAGCACCTTGCGAAGGGCGAAACTGCGCTGATCGCACATGAAGTCGATGAATATCTGCGCGTGAATCGCTTGTTTGTGGAGCCTTCAACTCCTGACTGGATCAGCCTAGCTCGGCGTCTGATGCGTGCGGAGATCGACGCCTTGGAGCGCACGCTGGAGCGCGCCAAGGCGACTTCTCAGGGCTCCCCCGTGATGTGCTTGTGAAGCCACCAACTCTTGAACGACGAGCTGCGACTGAAATTGCTGCCGTTGGAGAAAGCATTGCTGAGGCAGTGGAAGCGTTTAAGAAGGAAAATCCGAGGAACGTCTCTAAAAGCCGAATGAACGAGTCATGTCGCGACATTGGCATCTTTATTGAGACGGTGGGCCTCGGGTTTCCTGTGGCAAAAATCAATAAGAAGCATGTCCGCGAGTGGAAGGCGCTTTTGATGAAGTATCCAGTGCGTGCTACAGAGGTTGTAGCGTTTCGCGGGATGAGCATTGGTCAGATCGTTGTGGCGAACGATGAGCTAAAGCGGCAGGTGCTGTCCGACAGGACAGTCAATCGTTACCTGTCGAGCCTCTCTGCATTCTGTTCATGGGCCGAGGTAAACGGCTACATTCCGGCGAACCCCTGTTCGGGTATGGCCTTGCCCAAGGAACGTCGGGCCAAGACGTTGCCCTTCACCAGCGAACAGATGAACATCCTGTTCACATCGCCGTTGTTCGCGGGAGCTCAGAGCGAAACCGAGTGGCGATTAATCTCACGGCCTGGAGATGTGTTGATCCGCGACCACCGCTTTTGGGTGCCGCTTATAATGCTTTTCTCCGGTGCGAGGCCTGGAGAGATTGGTCAGTTAGCTGTCAGTGACTTGCGCCAACAGCAGGGGCAGTGGTTTATGCACATCACCATTGAGGGCGAAACCCACAGCGAGGGGAAGTCGGTCAAAACGCTAGGCTCAATGCGCGTAATCCCCATACATCCTGAACTAGTGCGCCTCGGGCTGCTCGAATACCACGCCCAGCGTGTCGAAGGCGCGGAAAAACAACTTTTCCCTGGTGCAAAAAGGAACGAGCGCGGTCAGATGATGGCAGATTTTTCTCGTGAGTTTGGCAAGTATCTCGCGCGCATTGGCCTGAAGGAAGCACCTGGCCTTAAGCTTTACTCCTTTCGGCATGGTGCCGCAGACGCTTTGCGCAGGGCGGGCTATTTGGACAATCAGTTCGGCTTCATTCTGGGTCACACAGAACAATCCATGACTGGCCTCTACGGCATCATGCCACAGGGTATGCTGGAGCAGCGCGTAGAACTGGTAAATGCGATTACCTATCCAGGGCTCTCACTCGATCATCTGGTGTTGTCTTCAGATGGAGGGTGAGCTGTCCAGAAGTCACTGGGATTCTTGGGTGGGCGACAGTGTTTGATGTGATGTTAGGCAGTGATCTCCTGCCCGCTAAAGCTTAGAGGGTCAAATCGTCATTTGACACCGTCATCAGCAGCCGCACCAAGTTCGTGTTGACGTAGTAATTGTTTTTGCCCGCGCGGTGCTTTTCCACGAAACCGTGCTCGGCGAGCGTGTCGAGATAGCGCGCTGCGGTTTGGCGGGTGACTGTCAGATCGTTCAGGACGTAGTCTATCCGCGTGTAGGGGTGGCGAAAGAGGTTGTTCAGCAGCTCCTGGCTGTAGAGCTTTGGCAGCTCAGTGCGCATCCGGTGCTTGGCGGCGCGCATCTGATCGCCGATGCCCTCTACCAGCCGTAAGGTCGTAGCCGCTGTCTCGGCCACGCCATCGAGCATGAAGATAACCCAGTCTTCCCACGCACCATTGTCACGGACCGTCTGGAGGAGCCGGTAGTAGTCGCTTTTATGCCGCGTGATGTGGCGGGACAGGTAGAGCACCGGAATGTCTAGCAGGCCCGTCCGGGTCAGGTAAAGCACGTTGAGGATGCGACCGATTCGGCCGTTGCCGTCTGGAAATGGGTGAATGCTTTCGAACTGATGGTGGATCAGCGCCATCTTGATCAGCGGGTCCAGGCTGGACATCTCGTCGTCATTGATGAACCGCTCAAGCGCCGTCATCAACGCGACGATTTCGTTCGCATCCTGTGGTGGCACGAAGACGACCTCTCCGCTGCGTTCGTTCTTCAATGCGGTGCCGGGGGTTGCTCGGAAACCGTCGCTGCGGTCCTTCAGCAGTCGGAACATGTCGATCAAGGTCGAGTTTGGGATCAGACCACCAGTTTCCTGCAACCTAATGTGACCGAGGCGCAACGCGTCACGATACCGTGCCACTTCTTTAGCAGCCGGGGACGGAGGCTCGTCGGGGAAAACATCGGCTTGAAACAGCTCATCCTGGGTGGTGACGATATTCTCGACCTCTGACGATGCCTTCGCTTCCTGAAGCGCCAGCGTGTCGATCAGGATGCCTTGGTTCGGGATTGTCTTGGCGTGGCCCTTCAGGTCTGCCAGTGCGCGGGACGCCCGGTTGAGCGCCTTCAGCACGGCCACCGTTTCCAGCGTCACATCGGGCGGCAGGGTTGGCAGCTTGTATGTCTGTTTTAACATGTTGCACTCGACGTGTTCGAAAATATGGTTTTTTTTAACATGACACAGTGATCATGTTCGCGAAAGGGCTGTTTGGGTAACATGAAGGTCTGGCCCGGCGGCTTCGATACTCGCCATCACTCTGCATCAGGTCAGTCCTGGAGGCAGGAATCCGGCCTGCTCGGCCAGCTAGTTGAACAAGTGCTTTCGGAAGGAGTAGCCATCGTGCTCTCGCCGGAGCGGACGCCCCCCGGAGGTTGGCTAGCATTCAAGGCCGCGCTCGGCGTCGATGCTAATTTGCAGGCGTTTCTGTCCGACCTTGCGAGTGGCGGCGGCGCCGTCCTGTTTGTGGACAGTCTCGATTTCTTCGACGACCCCGGCAAGCGCGCGACCGTTATTGACCTAGTCCGCTCCGCCGCCTACGTGCCAAGCTTCCAAGTCATAGTTACAGTGCGTGCCGGCTTTGACAAAGATGAGCCCAACTGGCTTCCGGCGAACGTGCTGGACATACTTGGTCGAGCGCAACCGATTATAGTCGAGGAGCTTGGTGCGGAGGAGATTGATGAACTCAAGGTGGCCGCGCCTGCGCTGCGCGCGCTACTCGCTGACGACCATCCCGCCCGCGACATAGCTCGGAATCTCTTCCGGTTGTCGAGGCTGCTCGAGGTGCAGGGCTCGGCGCACGAGCTGCGTTCGGAAGTCGACCTGCTTGAACGGTGGTGGTCAACCGCTGACGGCGTGTCGTAGGGACGCCGCGATCGGGCAAGGCTCTTGTGCGACCTTTCTGATGCAGTGCTCGCAGGCCATGACCATATCGAAACCCGCGCCTCGCCGATCGCGATCGAAACGCTAATCGCAAGCGAGAGCTTACGAGAGCTCAGTGTCGACCGGATCGCATTTCGCCGCGACATTCTGCGCGAATGGGGGGGCGCTGCGCGGCTTCACGATGACCCTGCGCTCCTAGATCGACTGCCGCTCGTCCGGCCGGCGCCGCCGTCGTTGGCGCGGGGTGTAGAGCTTGGAGCCCGGTTCGTCCTTGAGCGTGATACCGACGAACTACGGTGGGTCGCTTTCCTCGAAAGGGTCAGCCCAGTCGGCGCTCACGCATCTTGGCGCCGCTTCGCGCTCTTGGCGATCCTCCGTTCGGAACTGGCGTTCAAGCTTCTACAGCGCGCCGCGCCGTCGCTCTTTGACGGCGATGGCGCGCTGTTGCGCGAGCTGACCGTTTGGCACAAGCAAAGTTCGACACATTGTTCCCGGCAACCTTTCACGAGTTCTTCAACGATCACGGCGACAACACGACCTTCCACATGGCGTTCGACGCAATGGGGATGGATGCACCAAAGTTCATCGACAACTCCCATACTAAATCGCTGTCCGGTGAAATCGAAAATATCGAGCATGTCGACAACCCCTACCGAGGCTACACGGGCTCTTTGGGGCGCGCAGAGAACATGATTGAACAACTGATCGATGCGGCGGTCAGCCTGTCTGGCATAGTGAATGGCTTTAAGCGCGAACAGCTCACTGCGCGTTTGAACGACATAGAGCAGGCAGACCTCGCAGACCCCGCTGCCCGCAAGGCCGCGATGGGTGAGGCTGTGCGGCTAAACAAGCTGTTGGAACAGCTTTCGAAGCCGGTCCGATGGAACTTTCCACAGTGGAAGCTGAAGGGCGAATAGCCCGATATAAACGCCTGCCGAGTGGCTGAAACACCCGGCAGGCAAGAGTGAACGCAGACTTTCAAATCAACATTCAGGCCCTTGGGCCATCAAAGGAGACTACCATGACGAACAGCGAAACGACAATCTCGGTAACTCAGGTGCCCGTGGACGAAAATGACCTTGGGATGATTGCTTCTACTCGGCAGCTTTGTGACGAGGTGCGCGAACGTATTCACGAATTTGAGGGTCGAGCACGGAAAGAGATAGTGGAAATCGGTGCGCTGCTTCTTCGGGTCAAAAATAAACTTGAACATGGTGCATTTAAGAAGTGGCTCGATGCCGAGGTTCGGTGGAATATTAGGACCGCACAGAACTACATGAACTTCGCGAAAAACATCGGCGACAAATACGAAACAGTTTCGCATTTGCCTCTAACGACCATTTACGAGCTCGCTGGTCCGTCTGTGCCCGATCTAGTGCGGCAAGAATTGATTGCGTCTATAACTGACCCGAAAAACCCACCGATTGCCAAGATTAAAAAACGGCTCGGTGATGTGCGAGAACAGGCAAAACTCGCAACGGAGCCTAGAGACTTAGATCCTGCGATGTTAATGGGCGAGGGCGCGCCAGCACAGAAAGTCGAACCGGCAAAGCGCGGGGTCGAAGAGGACAAGCCTGGAGATCGACTTCAGAAGGAACGTCTTGTTTTGTTGGCTAAGAGCTGGCTTTTTCGAATGGTCGAGCTTGCCCCCGAAATTCTTGCCGCTGTTAAATCGTGCGGCGCCTATGACGTAGGTGTCGCTTTGGGCGCAGCCGCAGAGGCGATCATCGCCACAAAGCAGACACCAAAGAATCTGGCCTCCAAGCCTAAACCGGTGACGCCAAAACCCACGAAACCGGAAGAGATCACACTGCCCACATCTGAATATATGGACATGAACAGTCATGCGGTTGCGGGCGATGAAGTTGAGGACCTCGACCTGAAAGCTGCCTAAACTCGATCATCCTAGCATCACGATCGCTCGCCGGATCAGAACCGGCGAGCGATCAATTTCAATAAGTTGAGCAATTCCGTTTGCGATCGGCTGAAAGCGAAAAGACAGATCATGCACCGATAGCGCTTGATTTTGGGCAGCGCGCTGCGAATAGTCAATCAGAGCGGCACGCTTGGCGTAGTGACTCGCCCGATTTCATAAATGGTGTTTCACAGTTTGGCTTTCCGCTTCATTCATACCGCTGATTTGCATCTAGACTCGCCCTTGGTGTCGCTCGCGATGCGCAATGCTGATCTTGCTGATCAGGTGGGTGTGGCAAGCCGTTCTGCATTGACCAGGATTGTCGACCTGTGTCTGACCGAGGCAGTTGATGCGCTGCTGATTGCGGGTGATCTTTGGGATGGCGGGCTGAGTTCGGCCAAAACTCCACGGTTTCTGAAGCAGGAATTGCTGCGGTTGGACGAGGCGGGCATTCGCTGTTTTATCATCCGGGGCAATCACGATGCGATCTCAAAGGTCACGCGCGAGCTTGATCCGCCTGGGGGGACGCGGGTGTTTGGGCCGAAGGCCAAGACCGAAACGTTCGAAGCAGGCGGCCATCTGATCGCGGTGCATGGCGTCAGCTTTGCCGAGCCTCTGGCCCCGGGCAGCCTGTTGCCGCTGTATCCGGTGGCGATGACGGGTGCGTTCAACATCGGCATGATGCATAGCAGTCTGAACGGCAGCGTCGGGCATGATGTCTATGCGCCGTGCAGTGTCGCTGATCTGGACGCGCATGGGTATGATTATTGGGCTCTTGGCCATATTCATCGCAGATCAGAGCATTGTGGCCGTGCAACTGTGGTGATGCCCGGTATCCCGCAGGGCCGTGATATTGGTGAGGCTGGGGCTTGTTCGGTGGCGCTGGTGACGGTGGATGACGTCGGCGCTGTGGCTACTGAACAGCGCAGCGTTGCGGCGCTGCGGTTTGATCGGCTGCGCATTGATCTGACAGATATATCTGACTGGGCCGAGGTGATTGAGGCATTGGATGCCGCATTGCGCGACATCGCGCATGTGCCACGCCCTGAGGCGTATCTGGTGCTGCGCCCGATGCTGATGGGGGCGACGCCGCTTGCGTGGCGGATTGCCCGTGATCTGGACCGCTTGACCGAGGAAGCCCATACCATTGCAGCATCCGTTGGGGGGATCTGGATCGACAAGTTGGAGAATGGCACCACCGCGCGGGGGGCCGGGATCACCAGCCAGCTGCCCACCGATCTCGTCGGTATTGTTATGGCAGAGTTGCCAAGTGATCCGGCGCTGCTGGCGGCCTTGGCCGAGGCTGCGCGCGTGTTGATGCACGATTTGCCGCCCGAATTGCGCGATCTCTTGGGGGATGATGCCGCCGCTGTAGCCGCCGCAAGTGGCTTGCTGCTGTCAGAGGGCAGCGTGCAGATGGTCGCCCGGCTTGGCGCGGGTGAGGCCGTCTGATGCGTTTGGAAGGTTTGGATCTGACCCGCTATGGCCGCTTTACCGAGGCAAGGCTGGCGTTTCCCGCGCCGGCACCCGGTGGGGCTGATCTGCATGTGATCTTCGGGCCCAACGAGGCTGGCAAATCGACGCTGTTCTCGGCTTGGCTGGATTTTCTTTATGGTATCCCGTCGCGCAGCCGCTACGATTTCAAACATGCCGGGCCCACGATGCGGATCGGGGCTCAGATCAGCCATGCCGGTGGTGTGCTGGATCTGGCACGGCAAAAGCGCCTCGGTTCCAGTTTGCTTGATGCGCATGGCGCTGCGGTGCCGGATACTTTGCTGCAATCGGCGCTGGGGGGGCTTTCGCGCGAAGGCTATATGGCGATGTTTTCGCTGGATGATGACACGCTGGAAAAGGGTGGTGAGGGTATTCTCGCCAGCCGGGGCGATCTGGGCGAGATGCTGTTTTCGGCCAGTGCTGGGCTTGCCGGGCTTGGCCCGCAGCTGGCCGCGATCCGCGCCGAGTTGGACGGCTTCCACCGCGCCGGTGGCCGCAAGGGCGTGGTTTATGAGGCAAAGGCCCGGTTGGCCGAGCTGGATCGCCAGCGGCGCGCGCTTGACACCTCGGCTGCGACCTATCAGCGCTTGGGGCGCGATGTGGTGGTGGCCGAGCGTGACTGGAACACTGCGCGCGACGCGGAAGCCGCCATCACCCAGACCCTGCGCGATCTGCAAGCTGCGCTGGCAGTATTGCCTTTGCGGGATCGTCTGGCGCGGCTAGAGGCCGATCATGCCCCGCTTGCGCATTTGCCGGACGCCGATGATGCGGTGGTGCAGAACCATCAGGCGCTGGAGGCGGCCCGCAGTGCTTTGGCCAGCCGGATCGCTGACCGCGCCGAGCGGATCGAAATGCTGGAAGATCGCAGTGCCAAGATGACGCCAGACTCCGCGATCTTGGGCGTGCGGGATGCCATCTTGTCGGCCGATGCGCTGCGTTCGGCGCATGACACCGCCGTGCAGGATTTGCCGCGCCGTCGCGATGAGGCCGCAAGCGTCGAGACGGCGTTGCGCGAAACGCTTGTGCGTTTGGGTCGGCCCGGTGCTGCGGTTGAGCCGCTGTTGCTTGATCCGGCGCGGCTGAGCGCGTTGCGCGGCTTGCTGGCCGAACGCTCGGGTGTTTTCACCGCCGTTGCGCGTGCGACGGAGGAGGCCACGAAGGCCAAAGCCAAGTTGGTAGCCGCGCAAAATCGGCTTGGTGATCCTGGCACGCCCGAGGATCTTGCCGGTTTGCAGGCGCTGCTGACGCGGTTTCGCACGGCAGATCCAAGTGGGGCACTGCGAGTGGCGCTGCGCGACCGAGACGCATACGCGGCGCAGATGCAATCCGCGCTGCAAACGCTTCTGCCTTGGCAAGGTGATGCCGATGCGCTGGCAGCGCTTGCGGTTCCAGCCAGTTGGCAGGTTGAGACTTGGGTTGGCGATGCGGAACGCACGCGCCTAGCCGTGACGGATACCGAGCGCGCGTTGCAACAGGCGCAGTCCGCCCATGACAGTGCCGAGGCGTTGGCAGGGCAGGCGGCAGAGGTGTCAGAGGGTGTCACATTGGCTGATGCGGCTTTGGCGCGCAGCCAGCGCGAAGCCCGTTGGGCCGCCCACCGCGCTGATTTGAAACCTGCAAGTGCCGATGCCTTTGAAGCGGCACTGCGGCAGGATGATCAGATTGCTGGACTTTTGGCCGACACGATGGCGCGGGCGCGGTTGGATGCGGCAGATGCCAGTCGCCGCGCCGGGCTGGCGGCGGAAGTGTCTGCGGCGCAAGACAAGTGGACGCAGGCCTGCGCCGCACGCGATGTGCATGCGGCCACGCTTGATGCCACTTGTGCCGCGCTTGGTTTGCCGGGGGCCGCGTTGGCAGACCTGCGCCGCTGGCTTGATCAGCGAATTGCAGCGCTGGGTGTGCGCGCGGCGCTGCGGCAGGCCGAGGATACGCTGGCCCGCGCTGAGGCCGATTTGCGGGCTGGCACAGCGGCGTTGCAAGGGACGCTTGGGCTTGGCCCAGATCACGGTGGTTTTGATGCGCTTTGGGCCATAGCGACTGCACGGCTGGAAGCTTCGGAAAAGCACCGCGATGCGCGCCGACAACTGGCCGAGTTGCAGGCTGATCTGCACGATCGCATCAAAGATCACACCGTGGCTGAGGCCAATGTGGCGGCATGGCTGACCGCGTGGCAAACGGCCAGCGCCAGCACCGCGCTTTCAGGATTACCTGCTGACAGCCTAGGTATGGGCGATATGCTTGACCTTCTGGATGCGTTGGGGCGCGATGCAGCGCTGCTTGCCGGATTGTCGGACCGCATTGCCAAGATGGAGCAGAATCGCGCAGGCTTTCGCGATGCGGTGGCACTGATCCTGTTGGCGATCCAGCTGCCGCTTGAAACACCTTGGGCGGAACTGCCTGCGCGGTTGCGTCAGGCCGAAGATGCCAGCACCAAGATGGCCGAGCTGTCGCGCAATCTGACAGATGATCGTGACGCGCAGTTGCAGGATCGGCGGCAGGCTGAAGCCAATGCCGGGGCGTTAAACGCGTTGGGCGCGGCGCTTGGCTGGGCAGAAGGCGGTGCCAGCCTTGGCAGCCATATCGCGGATTGCCAGCGTGCCGCACAGTTGCGACGTGATATGATCGGCCTGCGCGCCGATCTTGCCAACCGCCCACAGCCAGCCGATGTCTTGGATTTTTACGCTTTGACAGCACAAGAGGCTGAGACACAGGCCGGGTTTGAGTTGCGGCACAGCGAAACGCAGGCGGCTTTCGCCCTTCTGCTTGAAGCAAAGCGTCAACTTAGCGCCGTGGGCGGCGATGATGCCGTAGCGCGCCTTGAAGCGGAACGTGCCAATCTGTTGAACGCACTGCGCGACGGCGCGCAGGCGCATCTGGCCCGTCGCTTTGGTCTGATCGCGGTGGAGCAGGGCCTGCGCCGCTACCGCGACAGCCACCGCAGCGCCATGCTTGATCGCGCCTCAGCGGCGTTTCACAGCTTAAGCCGGGGGGCTTATACTGGCCTTGCGGCCCAACCCGATGGCGCAACCGAGGTGCTGGTGGCTTTGTCTGCGGCGGGTGGAGCGAAGCTGGCTGCCGATCTGTCAAAGGGCACGCGGTTTCAGCTTTACCTGGCGCTGCGGATCGCAGGCTATCACGAGTTGGCGCAAAGCCGCCCCACCGTGCCGTTCATCGCCGATGACATCATGGAAACTTTTGATGACGACCGGGCCGCTGCGGCCTTCACTTTGCTGGCCGAGATGTCGCGCTCGGGTCAGGTGATTTACCTCACCCACCACCGCCACCTCTGCGATATCGCCCGTGCCGCTTGTCCCGACGTGCGAGTGACTGATTTGCAAGCCCTTTGATTTGCGCTGAACTGGAGCCGAAATGTCCACAGATGTGATCGATGCCACCCAAGCCGAACAACAGCTTGCGGAGCCCAAGCCGCTGGTCGTCCTAAACGCGGTCTTGGCGGGCAAGGTGAACTTTGCATCCGCGCAAAACGGCGTTTCGGTGCTGCGCAGTTTGCGGCTGGTGAATGAGGGGACGGCGGCGGCGGTCAATGTGACGCTCAGTCTAAGTGCCGCTCCTGCGATCCTGCGCGATAAATCCTGGCGGATCGACCGGATCGCGGCGGGGGCTGGGATTGACCTAGGCGATTTGGAAACGCCACTTGATACCGCAATTTTGGGTGGGCTGGATGAGGCCGAAATCGGCCAGATCAGTTTTGAAATCAGTATTGATGGTCAGGTGACGAATCAAACCCAGCATCGCATTGAACTGCTTGCCCGCGATGAATGGGGCGGCTTGGCTGAGATGGACAACATCCTTGCGGCCTTCGTGTCACCCAACCAGTCGGCGGTGGCGCGGCTGTTGAAAGAGGCATCGCGGCTGCTAGAAGCGGCAGGGCATTCCGGGTCGCTGGAAGGCTATCAGTTGGGTGATCCAATGCGGGTCTGGATGATTGCGGGCGCGATCTGGTCGGCGGCGACTGGGCTGGGGCTGACCTATGCAGTGCCGCCTGCTTCGTTTGAACGGATGGGCCAAAAGGTGCGCGACCCCGAGCGAATCGTGGGTGAAGGTCTTGCCACATGTCTGGACAGCACCTTGCTGCTGGCCGCGGCGTTCGAGGCTGCGGGGCTGAACACCGCGATCTTGTTTTCGCATGGCCACGCTTGGGTGGGTGTCTGGCTGGTCGCGCGCGATTTTGGACGACTGGTGGAGCCAGACGTCGTTGCGGTGCGCAAGGCGGCGGCTGCGCGTGATTTCGTGCCGCTGGAAACCACTCTACTCACCAAACGCCCCAGCATGGGGTTTGAGGCTGCGGTGGATGCGGGCCGGGACCGGCTGTCTGAAGCTCGTGAGACGGAGTTCATTCAGGTCGTCGATATCAACCGCGCGCGGGCGGCGCGTATTCGCCCGCTGGCAAGCCATCGGATGGCGCAAGAGGTCAGCAATGACGATGAAACTGTCGCCGCTGCCGCCCTGCCGCGCCCGCTTGATTTGGGCCGTCTGCCCGGTGAGTTGATCGAAACCGCGCCTACCACCGCTTTGGGTCGGATTGAGCGCTGGCAGCGCAAGTTGCTGGATCTGTCCTTGGCCAACCGCTTGCTGAACTTCAAGGATACAAAGCTGGCGATCCCGATGATTTGCCCAGATGTTTCCGGGCTAGAAGACCAGCTTGCAGATGGTGCGGTGTTTAGGTTGCTGGCGCTGAAGGATGAACATGCGGTTTCTGGCCGCGATTTGGCCGCCGAGGAAGCCCGTCAGATTGAAACCGGGTTGGCGCTTGATGCGATGGCGCGCGGGCAGGTTGCCGTGCCGCTGACCAGCCGAGACATGGCCAACCGCCTGACAGAGCTCTACCGCAAGGCCCGCAGCGATACCGCCGAGGGTGGCACCAATACCCTGTTCCTGGCGGTGGGTTTTCTACGCTGGAAACGCACTGACAGCGATCCGCGCCATTACCGCGCGCCGTTGCTGTTGCTGCCTGTCAAGCTGGAGCGTCGCTCGGCGCAATCCGAGTTTCGGTTATCGCAGCTTGAAGACGAGGTGCGCATCAACGCTACACTGCTTGAATTTCTGAAACGCGACTTTGAGTTGCGGATGCCAGAGTTGGAAGGTGAATTGCCGCGCGATGCCAGTGGTTTGGATATTCCACGCATTTTGCAGATTTTGCGCCATAAGGTCCGCGATGTGGCTGGGTTCGAGGTGCTGGAGGATTGCGCGCTTTCGACGTTTTCCTTCGCGAAATATCTGATGTGGAAAGATTTGGTCGACCGCACCGACAACCTGCGTGAAAGCCGCTTGGTGCGGCATTTGGTGGACAGCCCGACCGAAAGTTTTACAGGCAGCAGCGGGGCGATGCCACTACCTGCCGACATTGACCGCAAACATGCACCCGCTGATCTGCTTGCACCGCTGCCCGCCGACAGCTCGCAACTGGCGGCGGTGATGGCGGCGGCGCAGCAGCGCGATTATGTGCTGATCGGGCCACCCGGCACCGGCAAAAGCCAGACGATCACCAACATTATCGCCGATCAGCTGGGCCGGGGCCGCACCGTGCTGTTCGTGGCCGAGAAGGCCGCCGCCTTGGATGTGGTGCATCGGCGGCTAGAGCGGCATGGTTTGGGCACGGCGGTGTTGGAGCTGCATTCGAACAAGGCTGATCGCAAGGCGGTTTTGACCCAACTTGGCCGTTCGTGGGATCGCGCCAGCACGCAAGGGGC
This sequence comes from Cypionkella sp., assembly GCF_034376685.1. Classification (GTDB taxonomy): domain Bacteria; phylum Pseudomonadota; class Alphaproteobacteria; order Rhodobacterales; family Rhodobacteraceae; genus Cypionkella. The sequence continues at coordinate 5,177 of NZ_JAXMJJ010000064.1, read as the reverse complement.
TGCGGATTGGGTGCGCGTTACCGATGATCTGCGGGTGACGCGCGATCAGTTGAACGGCTATGTCGCGGCGTTGCATGTGCCCGGAACGCAGGGCTTTAGCGTTTATCAGGCGATTGGGCGGGTGGCGAAGCGGCCTGCGGTCGTGGCATTGGCGTTCCCGAATAAGGATTGCCACGATCAGGATACTTGGTTGCGTCTGCGTGCACTGGCGGCGGAACTGGGCCAGCGGCACCGGATTGTGGCCGACTTGGGCACGGGTGGCCCGCTGGCGCTGGTGGCTCCGGGGGAGTGGTCCTTTGGCTGGCAGGATGCGTTCCTTGCGGCGGCGGCACGTCTGCGCACCACATTGCACGAGGCGCAAGCGGCACGGCTCGGGTTGGCGCTGCAGTTGGGGTACCCTGCCGCAGTTGTAGAATTGGCTGATGTTGTAGCGGCATTGGGCAAAGTGCCTACCGCCCGTCTGGGCCGCCCTGCGGTATCCGAGGTTGCTTTGAACGCAGCCCCGGCTTTGCGCGCAGAGCTGGCACCATTTGCCGAAGCATTGCAGACCTGCCGCGATCAACGGCAGGCTCTGGCTGCCAGTTATGCGGATGATGTGATCGCCGATATGCCTTTGGAAGCGCTGGATATTCAATGGCGCGAGGCGCAGACCAAGATGTGGCCGCTGGCCGGCATGGCGAAGACCAAGCTGCAAAAACTGCTGCAATCCTACGCGCAAGGCGGCACCGCCGATCCTGCTACGGATATTGCAGCGCTCAAACGGCTGTTGCGGGCGCAAGCGCTGATCACCAAGTCTGCGCTGTCTGCATTGCCTGGTTTTGCGGGCGAACGCTCGGATGTAGGTGCCATATCTGCTGTGCTGGACGAGGCGGACGGCTTTGCTAGGCTTGAAGCAACGCTGACAGACGCAAGTCTGCCGCGAGCCAGATTGATGGAGCAGCGCCCAAATCTGGTGCAGCGTGATGGTGGCGCACTTGAGCCGCTGTTGCGGCGTCTGGCCACCGCAGAAACCACGCTCGCCGCCGATATTTCGGCGTTCAAGGCGGCAGGGGGTGATGCAAACGTCAATGCTGAACAGTTGATGTCGCACCTTGAGGCCATCGACGCTGTGCAGGCGCGGCTGCCCGATTGGATGAAATGGCTGGCAACGCGAGGGCAGGCGGCGGCACTGGGATTGCAGCCGATCATCGACGTGCTGCAAGCAGGCGAGGATATCGGCGCGGCAGAGGTCGCGTTTGAAAGCGCCTATATGGCGTGGTGGTTGCGCCTTGCAATGGATGCCGCACCGATGTTGCGCAGTTTTGCGCACTGGGAACATGACGCGCTGATCCTGCGGTTCCGCGCGTTGGACGATGCGATGACCGGGATGGCTTCGGCGGAAGTGATGCGGCGGCTTGGCAATGATCTGCCAACCCGCGACTCCGTGCCGCGCAATTCTGAACTTGGCATCCTGCGGCATCAGCTTGGCCTGCAACGCCCCACTGCGGCGATCCGGGGTCTGATCGGCCAGATGCCGACAACCTTTGGCAAACTCGCCCCCTGCGTGCTGATGTCGCCGTTGTCTGTCGCGCAATATCTGCCTGCGGGCCAAGCGCAGTTTGATCTGGTAATCTTCGACGAAGCTTCACAGATTTCCACATGGGATGCGATTGGCGCGATTGCGCGCGGCAAGCAGGCGATCATTGTCGGTGATCCGCGTCAGTTGCCGCCGACGAATTTCTTTGGCCGCAGTGATGATGGCGCAGACGGCGATGACCTTGCCGAATATGAAAAGGACATGCCCTCGATCCTGGATGAAGTCTCGGCCTCGGGCGTGCCTACGCAACTGCTGAACTGGCACTACCGGAGCCGGGATGAGGCCTTGATCGCGTTTTCCAACCATTTTTATTATGGCGGCAGCCTTGTCACCTTCCCGTCGCCGGATGCCTCGGGCAATGCGGTCAAGCTGCACAAGATAGCGGGCACCTATATGCGCGGCACCGGGCGCACCAACCCGGATGAGGCTCGTGCCATCGTGCAGATGGTCCGCAAGCGGCTGACTGATTGGCTGAAAATGCCGGAAAAAGATCGCCCGACGCTGGGGGTGATCACCTTTAACGCGCAGCAGCAAAGTCTGATCCTTGATCTTCTTGATGCCGAACGCCAAGCTAACCCGGCGCTGGAATGGTTCTTCTCGGATGACCGTGAGGAGCCGTTGATCGTGAAGAACCTTGAGAATATCCAAGGCGACGAGCGCGATGTGATGCTGTTTTCGATCACCTTCGGGCCGGATGGAGCGGGTAAGCTGGCGATGAATTTCGGCGCGTTGAATGGGGATGGTGGTGAGAAACGCTTGAATGTTGCGGTGACGCGGGCACGGGCAGAACTGCATGTGTTCGCCTCGATCACCGCAGATCAGATTGATCTGGCAAGAACAGGCGCGCGCGGGGTCAAAGACCTGAAAGCCTTCCTCGATTTCGCGGCACGGGGTGCGATTGCGCTATCGGCGCAAGACAAAGGCTCTGAGGGCCCGGTTGAATCGCCATTTGAGGAGGCGGTGCTGGCAGCTCTTACCGCGAAGGGATGGGAGTTGCACAGCCAGATCGGCGTTTCCGGTTTCCGCATTGACCTTGGCGTGCGGCATCCCGACCATGCTGGAACTTGGCTGGTGGGTGTCGAATGCGATGGCGCACGCTATCACAGCTCTGCCACCGCGCGTGACCGTGATCGGATCAGGCAAGCCGTTCTGGAAGGTCTTGGTTGGTCGATCCTGCGCATCTGGTCCACCGAATGGTTCCGCAACCCGGGGACGACGGCTGATCGGGTGGATGCGCAGTTGCGTGAGGTGTTGGAGAAGGATCGCCAGCGCAGACTGGCTTTGATCGAAGTCGAATTGAGCGAAGTTGACAGCTCTGGCAACGCTGCGCTGCCCACGTCTGATCTGCTGCCCGAGGACATCGGCATTGACATGCCGACCGCATCTTTGGAGTTCAAACCGGTTCTGTCGTCTGTGCCTATGCACACCCAAACGCCTGAAATGGCTGCTGTAGCTCAGTTTGCGTCGGTCGATCTAACGGCGCCAAAGCCGGAAGCAGAGGCGCTGAGCCAGCATAAGCTACAGGCAGACCGCTTTTTCGACGAGGACTATTCCGTGACGCTTGCGGAGCTCGTGCTCAAACTTGTCCAAACGCAAGGTGCCATGACAGAGGCGGCGTTGGCACGCAGCGTCGCCCAGTTGCATGGCTGGCAGCGCACGGGGGGCAGGATTCAGGCAAGAGTAGCGACGTTCCACAGTTTACTCGATCAGCAGGTTGAAAACGGCACAGTGTTCTTCTGGCCGAAGGACGGTATCGTGCAGCGCGTTCCCTTCGCCGGGCTTGGTGGGCGAAGCCTCAGAGAGGTATCCCGGACCGAAATCGCTTGGATGGAAGACCAGCACACGGCGCGTATTTCGGCGTCAGTTGACCCAGTTTTGGAACTATCAAGGCTGCTGGGAATCGCGCGGCTGAGCCAAGACGCGCGCAGCTATCTTGATGACTGTAGATATTGGAGGACCGAAGGTTGCGCCACCCTGCCATGAAGGCGGCGTTGCTTTTTGTGGTATCTACCACCGATCTCCTCAGCATCTTCCCTTTGCGCGCATGGGGAGGTCGGTTGTGACAACCAAAAGCCCTGAATCTTGATCATCGGTCGTTCGAAAACAATGGCCAGCAGATGGTCGATGTGAGCTCACTGAAGGCGAGATAGAGAGAATCCAGAGCGAAAGTATCTTTGACCGGAATATCGATTCCAAAAAGGTGCTTCGTCATTCACAGGCATAGCACTGGTCCGGGCCTATGGTAAGAAAAAGTGTTCCGGGGGCAATCCGGCTTCATTTTCAAGTCATTGATATATCGGGATTTTTTGAATTGGTCGGAGCGAGAGGATTCGAACCTCCGACCCCCTGCTCCCGAAGCAGGTGCGCTACCAGACTGCGCTACGCTCCGACCGTGGCGCGGGGTTAAACCGTTGCGCGCGGGTTTGCAAGAGGGGCGCGCAGGATTTATGCGCGCCGCTTATGCGTCGCCATCGGTGCCGGTCAGGCCCTCGGTTTTGTTGCGCAAACGGCGGCGATCAAACAGCCGCAGCCAGAGGCCGATGCGGGGATAGGTGCCGAAATCAAAGCGCGAGCGATGCTCCAGCACCGGGCGGTTTATCGACACCGAGGGCTTGTCTTCGCGCAGCACGATATAGACCCCGGCGGCGATGATCACGCCGGTGCCAACGGCTGTCCAGAAATCGACTTCTTCGTTGAAGATGAAAAAGCCAAACAGGATCGCCCAGATGATCTGGCTGTATTGCATCGGCGCGACGATGATCGCGGGCGCACGGCGGTAGGCCGCGATGGTCAGCATGCCTGCCAAGAGGCTAAGCAGGGCCATCGAGAACATCAGGCCCAAATGATTAATCGGAACAGGTACATAGACGAAGGGCAGCGCCAGTGCCATCACCACGAAGTTCGCCACCATCGGATAGAGCATCAGCACGACCGAGCGTTCGTCATGACCGATCTTGCGCACGATCACCGAGGTCATCGCGCCCAGCAGGGCCGCAGCCAGGGCTGAAAGGTGGCCGAGGCTGAGCGGATCTTGCCCCGGACGTAGCACGATCATCACGCCTGCGAGGCCAACGATAATCGCCAGACCGCGATGCAGGCCGACCTTTTCGCCGAGGATCGGGATGGCCAGCAGGGTGATCAGGATCGGCATGGCGAAGAAGATCGCGTAACATTGCGCCAGCGGCAGCACCGAAAACGCATAAAATCCGGTGATGCCGTTGAGCACGGCAGACGCCGTGCGCAGGGCGGTCCAGTAGGGGTGTTTCGGGATCAGGTTGCCGTCGGTGCGGTCGCTCATCAACAGGATGGTGATCAGCGGAAAGCTGAGCAGACCTGCGAAAAAGATCAACTGGAATGCGCTGTAATGCGCGCCGAGAAATTTCACCAGAACGTCGTGGGTGGCGTAAATCGCGAAGGCAGCCAGCGCCAGAAGCGCCCCGCGCAGGTTTGATTGAGCAACGGGCATGGCGGGTATCCGGGGCGAAAGAGTACAGCTTTGGCGATGCGCCTAGCTGTCGGGCCTTCGCGGTTGAACTTCAAGAGGGAAGCTGCACGGCGCGGCGTTTCTTGCCGATTTTTCGTCAGCAGTCGTTGGCCGTTT
>NZ_JAXMJJ010000063.1:0-21534 GCF_034376685.1 Cypionkella sp. | reverse complement strand
GCCTTCCTGTGTGATGCGCCTGAGCGCCGAGAGGCTGTATATCTGGAACCCGCCGCTGTCTGTGAGCATCGGCCCCTGCCAGTTCATGAATTTGTGCAGGCCGCCCAGCCGCGCCACCCGTTCTGCGCCAGGGCGCAGCATCAGATGATAGGTATTGCCCAGCAGAATATCGGCCCCGGTCGCCCGCACGTTCTCGGGAAGCATCGCCTTGACCGTCGCAGCCGTCCCCACCGGCATGAAAGCAGGCGTGCGAATATCACCGCGCGGGGTGTGGATCACCCCCGTGCGTGCCGCGCCATCGGTCGCCTGCAAATCAAAGCCGAATTTTGTCATCACTGATCCCTCTAAGCGTTGCCCTTCTGCGGGAATCCGGGCAGAAAGTGAAGGGGCATGCGCGCCTTGCGTCGCCTACCGCGTGGAAAGTACAGATGTCCGACAAGCCCGCCTCCCCGACCAGGCCCCTCACCCGCCTTTCCGCCGAAACCCGCCGCAAGCACATCGCCGAAGCAGCCCTCCGCGCCTTGCAAACCCACGGCCATGCCGGTCTGACCGCCCGCAAGGTCGCGGCCGAGGCTGGCCTGTCGCTCGGCCATCTGACCTATCACTACAAAGACATGGCAGAAGTGCTGTCCGCCGCCTTCCGCCTTGCCGCCGACCAAGTGCAAGAGGCAGGCCGTCGCGCGCTGATCCAACCCGGCGGCACCCCGTCCGAACGGCTTGATCGGTTCTTGCGCGCAGGCTTCACCACCGATTTGATGACCCCGGCCCACCTGCGCCTGAAGATTGACCTGTGGTCCGCCGCCCTGACCCGGCCCGAGATCGCCTCAATCGAGCGCGCCCTCTACGACAGCCACCGCGACGCCTTGGAGCGTCTCTTGGACCGCATGGCCGCAGGCTACGCCTTTGAGCGTATCCCAGCGGTGGCCGATCTGATCATGGCAACCCTCGACGGCCTCTGGCTGGATTGGCTGCGCCGCGGTGATGAGCTGGCGGTGAAAAATGGCCTCGACGGTTGCGTGCTGTTCGCCAGATTGCGCTTGGGCGGCAACTGAAGCCCCCAAACGAATTTCAAAGAAAGCCGAAATTCGGAGCGCCCTTCACACAGCTTCCTAAAACTTGTCTAAAATTTGCTTTCAGACTGGCTAAAATACTCCCGCCGGAGGCATCCAACAACACCGTCAAAATCCCGTTGCAAGGCGAGAGTGTTAAAAATCCGTTAAAACGACCAAGCTATCATATTGATATAAATGAGTTAAAATTGGTCCCGAGTTGGGACCACATCAAGCAACTTTGCTTGGGAACCGCCGCTCAAACCACCAGAACAGCAGAACGATCAGCCCGGTGATCGCCATATAAACCACCGCCAGCAACAAGAGCGGCTCATAAACCACCAAAGTATCGCGCCGCACCCGCCCGGCCACGTCATAAATATCCATGATTGTGATTGTCGAGATCAGCGGCGTGCATTTCAACTGCAACACCGTCTCGCCACCAATTGTCGGTAACACCCGTTGGATCGCCTGCGGCAACCAGATCCGGCGGAAGATCGTGAACCGAGGCATCCCCATCGCGCGAGCGGCCTCCAACTGGCCATGCGGCACGCTTTTGAACGCGCCGCGCAAAATCTCGCCCTCATAGCCCGCCACCGACAGCGACAAAGCCAGCACCGCGTAGGGCCAGGCTTGTCGCAAGATCGGCCACATAGCGCTATCCCGGATCCAAGGGATCGACGGGAACAACGAGCCGATGCCGTAATAGAGCAGCCAGATCTGCATGAGCAACGGTGTGCCCCGGATCACCGAGCAGAACACCCGCGCGGGCCATGCCAGATAGCGCGGACCCGCCGCCTGCGCGAAGCCGATCGGGATCGCAAGCGCAAAGCCAATCACCATGGTCACCACAAGCATCCAGATCGTCTGCCACAAGCCGCGTAGGATCATGGATTGATACTTCGGGTTCGCCAGCCAGTCCCAACGCAGGCTATAGGCGCACCACATCACAAACGCCGCTGCGATTGCGATCATGATTACTCGGCGCAAGTTGAGAAAATCGCGCATCAGCCCCTCGAATCTCGTTGGCCACGGCGCGCGACTTTCTCAAGCCGCCCGAACAACAGGATCGAAATCAACGAAATCGCCATGTAAAGTCCCATCGCCGCGCCATAAAACGTGAAGAATGCTTTAGTGGTCGCCGATGCTTGGAACGTGGCTTTGGTTAATTCGGTAAAGCCGATCACCGCCAACAACGCAGTATCCTTGGTGGCGTTTAACCACAGATTCCCAAGACCGGGAATGGCGTTTGCCGTCATCAGCGGCAATGTTATGCGCCGCGCCAGCATGATAGGCGGCATGCCCATTGCCCGTGCAGCTTCAATCTGGCCATGTGGCACAGCAAGTATAGAGCCGCGCAGAACCTCGATTTGATAGGCTCCCTGTACCACGGCCAGCACAACCACTCCGGTAACAAATTGCGGCAAGTTGATCCGGTCATAACCCAAGCCAAGCAACACTTGGTTCAGCAACGCAGGCACGGCGTAGTACAGGATCAGGATCAACACCAACTCTGGCACTGCGCGGACGATGGTGGTGTAGACGGACAGTAAATCCTTGGTCACTGGCCCGCCGTGCAGTTTACCAAAGGCCCCTGACACACCGATGCAAAAGCCAATGGCATATGCTCCAAGAGCAATCAGCAGCGAATTGCCAAAGCCCCAAAGCAGGGTTGCCCCCCAACCGCAATCGCCAAAGCCAAGCAGGGTCAGGCTCGAAAGTTGTGCGGGCGGGGGGCAGACCATCAGTTTGCGGGGCCGTAGATGTCGATGGTGAAGTATTTTTTGGTGATGGCATCATACTCGCCATCCGCGCGCACCGCGGCGATCGCAGCGTTCAGCGTCTCTTTCAGCGCATCGCCTTTGCGCAGACCAAAGCCCACGCCACGCCCCAAAATGACCGGATCATCGACGACGTCACCGACATTCTCGCAGCAGGCACCGGCCTCGGTTTTGAGGAAGTCGGCGACCACAATCGAATCGGCCACAACAGCGTCAATTCGGCCAGCAGCGAGATCCTGATATGACTCGTCCGAGGTTTGATAGCTTTTCAACTCTGACTCCGGGAAATGCGCCTGAACATAGGCCTCCTGGATCGTCGAAACCTGCACGCCGATGATCTTGCCATTCAGGCCCTCAGCCGTGGGCAGGACGCCCGAGCCTTTGGTCGCCATCACAGCGGTCGGGGTGTTGTAATATTTATCGGTGAAATCAATACTCTTTTCACGCTCTTCGTTGATCGACATCGAGGACATGATCACGTCGATTTGCCCAGCAGTCAAAGCCGGAATGATGCCGTCCCAAGCGGTAGGGGTGATCACACATTCCAGCGCTGCCTTTTTACAAACAGCACCCAGAAAATCAATTTCCCAGCCGACCCAGTTGCCGCTGGCATCAGGCGAGGTGAACGGCGGATAGGGCTCTGCGGCGACGCCGATCTTCAGCGGCTCCGCGAATGCAACGGTTCCGAACAGCATGGAGACAGTCGCAGCGATTACAATCTTCTTCATAGTCTTCCTCACAGGTTGATTTAAGTATCCGGGTTAACCCACGGTTTTCAGGAATTGTTTTAGTCTTTCTGATTTTGGCGCGCCAAACACTTCAGCGGGTGGGCCTTGTTCTTCGATCAGCCCATTGTGCAGGTAGATCACATGGCTTGCGACCTCGCGGGCGAATTTCATCTCATGCGTCACAAGCACCATCGTGCGGCCCTCATCGGCCAAACCACGGATCACTTGCAACACCTCTCCCACCAGTTCGGGATCAAGCGCCGAAGTCGGCTCGTCAAACAACATGGCACGGGGTTCCATGCACAAAGCCCGCGCAATCGCTGCCCGTTGCTGCTGCCCTCCCGACATGTAGGCTGGATAAGCGCCCTCTTTTTCGGCCAGACCAACACGCGCCAGTAATTTACGCGCCCGCGCCTCAGCTTGAGCGCGCGGCAGTTTCAGCACATGCACCGGCACTTCAATCAAGTTTTCCAGCACGGTCTTATGGGTCCAGAGGTTAAAATTCTGAAACACCATGCCAAGACTTTGTCGCAACCGTTCAATCTGCCGTCGATCCGAAGGGCTGCCATCGCCGTGCATCGCAACCGCCTCACCACCTATTTCAATGGTGCCCGCAGTCGGGGTTTCCAGAAAGTTGATGCAGCGCAGCATTGTCGATTTGCCCGAGCCCGAACCACCGATGATCGCCACCACGTCACCTTCGCAGGCCGTCAGCGATACGCCTTTCAACACCTCATGGGTACCGAATGATTTGTGCAGACCAGCCACACGAATTGCGATGGGCTTTTCAGCCGTAGTTCCCTGAATCGGCATGTGTTTCCTGCCGTTATGATTTCAACCATCAAATGCGCCGCCCTGGAATTGTGCAAGCGAATAATTCCTGCCTGGCTAGCGGGTGTCGGCAAAATCTGAGCGCAAGCGCAATAATATCGGGCAAACGAGAGCTTATTCAGCGGCACCGGCGCCTTAGCGGCGCGCTGCTAGGGCATCGGCCAGCAGATCGCATACCAGATCAGGCGGCACGTCTTCGGCCACAAAGGCCTCGCCAATGCCGCGCGCCAGGATAAAGCGCAGCTTGCCGTCTATCACCTTTTTGTCTTGCCCCATCAGCGCCAGCAGCGCCTCGGCCCCCGGGAGATCGCCCTGGATATCCGCCAGATCGGTCTTCATCCCCATGGCTTTCAGATGCGCGCGCACCCGGCTGGGTGCTTCTTGCGCGCAGAGACCAAGCCTCTGGCTGAGTTCAAATGCCAGAGCGCAACCGATGGCGACACCCTCACCATGCAATAGCCGATCCGAGAATCCAGTAGCCTTTTCAAGCGCATGGCAGAAGGTGTGGCCAAGATTAAGCAAGGCGCGCTCGCCTTCCTCTGTCTCATCGCGGCTGACGATCCCGGCCTTCATCTCAACCGCGCGCGTCACCGCATACTGCCGCAGGCCGGCATCGCCCTGCGCCATCTCTGGCGCGTTTGCTTCGAGCCAATCATAAAACCGAGCGTCGCCGAGCAGACCGTATTTCACCACCTCGCCGTAGCCCGCGAGGAAATCTCGGCGCGGGAGGGTGTCCAAGACGTCGATATCGGCCAGCACCAAGCTCGGCTGGTGAAACGCGCCGACAAGATTCTTGCCCTGCGGCGTGTTGATCCCGGTTTTACCACCGACTGAACTGTCAACCTGCGCCAGAAGCGTGGTCGGAATCTGCACAAAGCGCACGCCCCGGCGCAGCACAGCAGCAGCAAAGCCGACCAAATCGCCGACCACGCCGCCACCAAACGCAACCACCACATCACGACGCTCAATCTTCTGCTCCAGCAGCCATTCGACGCAGCGCGCAAGTTGAGCCCAGCCCTTGGAGCCCTCGCCAGGCGGGATGGTCAGCGCGGTCATGGTGATGCCTTCGGTTTCAAACGCTTTCGCAAGATCCATCAAATGCCGCGCCGCAACAGTGTCATCAGTGATCACGGCCACTTTGCGACGGTGCAACAAAGGCGTGATCTGACAGCCAGCCTGCGCGATCAGGCCTTGGCCGATACGCACAGAGTAGCTGCGCGATCCAAGGTCAACGTCGACCACATTCAGGCTCATCTTAGATCCTTTCCAGCACGTCGGCGCGGGTTGTCAAAGCCTCGACCACACGCTGCGCCATATCCTCAACCGACAGCTCCGCAGAGGAATCGACCACCAAGTCGGCCATCTGGTAGAAGGGAAGCCGCGCTTCGTAAAGACCGCGCAGAGTTTCGCGCGGATTTGACGTGCGTAGCAAGGGACGCGTGGCCTTGTGACGTACACGTTGCCAGAGAAGTTCCAGATCCGCGCGCAGCCAGACTGAAACGCCCGCTTCGTGAATTAGCAATCGGTTGGCCTCGGCCAGATATGCACCGCCTCCTGTCGACAGGATGCAAGGTGCGCCGCGCAACAATCGGGCGATCACCTCGGTTTCACGCGCTCGAAAAAACGCCTCACCATCGCGACTGAAAATCTCGGCAATACTGCGATCCGCCGCGCGCACAATCTCTTCGTCCGAATCGAGGAAAGGCACACCCAGCATCCGTGCAAGAGCCGTACCGACTGCGGTTTTGCCCGCCCCCATCATCCCAACCATCACGACAGTTTTCTTCAGCAACGCCATGTTTTTCCCTGTCTGCCTTGACTTCCGACACATCAGAGGCGCATCGCCGCCCAAGGCAAATCTTTCTTGCCTGAATGGCGTGAACTCGGCGCAAATGCCATATATAATCTTCATTAGGCTGCGAAGCGTTTTCGTGGTGCAGCTGTACTGAAACAACAACAGATGCGTCGGGTGAACCGACAGTAGTAATAAAGGCGGAGAGGGCATGGGGCGTCTGATCAAGGTTTTCGTGGTTTTGGCGGTGCTTGGCTTCATTGGGCTTACGGGTTACGCTTATCTAGCGGATCTTTCCCCGACCGCGTCAGAGGTGAAATTGCCGGTGACCCTGAATGCCGATTAACCATCTCGGCCTATGCGTGGCTTTGGCGCTTGCGCTGCCAACAGCCGCTGTTGCCGAGAAAAACCCGCTGTCCGCCATCGACTGGCTGTCGCAATCGGTTAAAACGCCGATGCCGAAAGGGAGCGTCGCGCCGCGTACCCCGTCAGAGCCTGTGAGTACAGCGTTGAAAAATGGCACGCAAGCCAACCTGCCGCCCATCGCGAATGAGCCGAAAGTCACCACCGATGCTTTGCCAGACCAAGTGGCGACCACAGTGCTGGGCGGCACTTCGCTGGACGCAGTCGGGCTGTTGCCACCGCAAGTGACCGGATTTCCTCATGATCTCTGGGGCATCGGCCACAGCGCCGAGATTGCCGCAGATATCGCCGAGGCCGGGCAAGGTGACGTGCCTGCACTGCAATCCTTACTGATGACGCTGCTTTTGGCCGAGGCCGAGGCCCCAGCCGATTCGGAAGGCTCGGGCGATTTGCTGATTGCACGGATCGACAAGTTGTTGACGATGGGGGCCTTGGATCAGGCGCAGGCACTGATCGATGTCGCAGGTGCCGCCAGTTCGCCCGAGCTGTTCCGCCGTAGCTTTGACGTCGCGTTGTTGACAGGCGAAGAAGACGGTGCCTGCGAGATATTGAAATCAGCGCCCGGACTGGCCCCGACCCTGACCACCCGTGTGTTCTGCTTGGCCCGCGCCGGGGATTGGAACGCAGCAGCCCTCACCCTGCGCACAGCGCAGGCTTTGGGCAATATAAGCGCCGAAGACGATGTGCTGCTTTCGCGCTTTCTTGACCCGGATCAGTTTGATGGCGAAGAGATGCCGCCCGCGCCAAAGCCTATCACGCCGCTGGTCTGGCGGATATATGATGCGCTCGGAGAGCCTTTGCCCACCGCCACCCTGCCCCCGGCATTTGCGCATGCCGACCTGTCCGAGCATGCCGGATGGAAATCTCAGATAGAGGCAGCCGAGCGGTTGTCGCGGGCAGGCGCAACCCCCCCGAATGTGTTGTTGGGCCTGTACACGGACCGTGCGCCTGCGGCCTCTGGCGGGGTTTGGGACCGCGCAGATGCCTTTCAGCGCTTTGATGCAGCACTGACCAAGGCCGACACTGCGGCCGTTGAGCAGCGTCTGCCGCTTGCCTATGCGCGGATGAGGGATGTCGAGGTCGAAGTCCCGTTCGCAACACTGTTCGCAAGCCCACTGTCCAAGCTGCAACTCAGCGGCGATGCGGCACGGATCAGCTATGAGCTTGGCTTGCTCTCGCCGGACTATGAGCGGTTGGCGAAGTCGCAAAATGCGGGCCGCGACGCGCGTAGTCTGTTTTTGGCCGGATTGGCAGCGGGCTCTGTCAAGGCGTTGGTGGCGCCAGACAGCATGGCACGTGCGATTGCCCCCGCTTTCACCGATCCGCAACTGCCCGATGATATTGCCGCATTGATTGCGCAAAAACGGGTTGGAGAGGCGATGTTGCAGGCGATGATCCGCATTGAAAGCGGTCTGCGCGGTGAATTGGTGAAAGTCACCGAAGGCCTTTCGGTGCTGCGCAAACTTGGGCTCGAAGATATCGCCCGACGCACAGCGTTGCAGTTGATGCTGTTGGAGCGGCGGGGTTAGATGGCAGCGCCCGCGCAATCCGACAGTTGGATCTCTAGTTTTCTTGCGGCACAGGCGGCTGATCTGGGAGCCGCGCGCAACACACAAATGGCTTATGGGCGCGATCTGAAGGATTTCGCCGATTGGCTGTCACGCCATGCCAGTGGCTTTGCCGCAGCGGGGCGCGATCAGGTTGAGGCCTATCTGGTGTTTTGTGACGCGCAGGGCCTCTCGAAAGCGACCCGGGCGCGGCGGCTGTCAGCGATCCGCCAGCTTTACCGCTTTGCGCATGAGGAAGGCTGGCGCGACGACAACCCAGCCCTGCGCATCAAGGGCCCCGGTGCCAGCCAGCGCCTGCCGGGAACGCTGTCGTTGCCCGAGGTAGAGCGCCTATTGGATGCCGCCCGTCGCAAGGGCCGATCCGAACCCGAGCGGTTGCGCAACTGCGCTTTGGTTGAACTGCTTTATGCGACGGGCATGCGAGTGTCAGAACTGGTCGGCCTGCCGGTGGCTGCCGTGCGCGGTGATCCGAAGATGATTCTGGTGAAGGGCAAGGGCGACAAAGAACGCATGGTGCCGCTGTCGCCTCCGGCGCGCGTGGCGGTGCAAGACTGGCTGGCCGAGCGCGATGCGCAGGAAGATGCCGGGCGCAAGTTGGGCAAGCCCGCGTCGAAGCAGCTGTTTCCCGGCCCCGGCGTTGAGGGTCATCTGACCCGGCAGCATTTTTACTTGCTGATCAAGGATATCGCGGTGCAGGGCGGCGTTGATCCCAGCACCGTCACTCCCCATACGCTGCGCCACGCCTTTGCCACGCATCTTCTGGCGGGCGGTGCCGATCTGATGGTGATCCAGGCCCTGCTCGGTCACGCTGATGTCGCCACCACTGAGATTTACACCCATGTTCTTGATGATGACCTGCGCCGGTTGGTGCTGACGCATCACCCCCTCGCCAAAGGCAAACCGGACAAATAATGCACAACCTCTGGATTTACGCGCTGATCCTTGTCACGCTCGCCACTGCAGCGCTACTCACCGCCGTGATTGCCGCTGTTCAAAACCTGCCACATGGCCGTGCCTCAGTCCATTCCACAGCCATGGCCAAACTGATCGCGCGCGGCGAGATGGGCCTGATGGCGCTGCGGCTTGCCCATAGCCTGACCGCGCTTGCCGCACTTTCCGGCTTGCTCTGGCAAGCCCGTGACTGGACTGGTTTTGATTTTGCGTGGCTGACCTTCACTGCAGGCATAGCGCTTGCCCTGCTGGGCCGCATCATCCCCTCTGCCATCGGCACCGCAATAGCCGAATGCACACTTGTCCGTCTCGGCCTGTTCGGCCTGATCGCGGCATGGATATTCACCCCACTCGCCGCCCTGATGCAGATGCTGAAGCAAGCCGCGCTGCGCGGATTTGGGCTGACCTTCGATTTGGCCGAGCAGCATGACGCACTGCGCGATGACATCGCCGGGGCCATCGCTTTGGGTCATTCTGGTGGCGCGATGCAAAAGGAAGATCGCGACCGTCTGCTGGGGGCATTGGACCTTTCGGACCGCGCGGTTGAAGAAATCATGCGCCACCGCCGCCAAATCGAGATGATCAATGCCGATGATCCGCCCGGCGAGATCGTCAGCCAAATGCTCGCCTCGCCGCATTCCCGCCTGCCGGTCTACCGTGATGAGACCGAGAATATCCTTGGTGTGGTGCATACCAAAGACCTCTTGCGCGAACTTGACCGCCTGCTGCGCGGCGATGCCCCCGAAGGGCTGGAAAGCCTTGATATTCTGAAGGTGGCCAAGAAGCCCTATTTCATCCCCAACACCACCAACCTAGATGAACAAATGCGCGAATTTCTCAAGCGGCGCACGCACTTCGCCTTGGTCGTTGACGAATACGGCGCGTTGCAGGGGTTGATCACGCTAGAGGATATCCTTGAAGAAATCGTCGGCGATATCACGGATGAATTTGACGTCGTGGCCCGCGACTCTGGCCTGAAACGCGATGGCAATGGCGACTACCTGATCGACGGGGCAATGACGATCCGCGATCTGAACCGCGCCACCGACTGGCAACTGCCCGATGCCGAGGCCAATACCATCGCCGGATTGGTAATTCACGAGGCGCAGATGATCCCGTCAGAGGGTCAGGTGTTCCATTTCCACGGCTTCCGCATCGAAGTGGCGCAGCGCCGCGAAAATCGCCTCACCAAGTTGAAGCTGCGCCCGGTTACCGAGCGAGTCTAAACGATCGTCAACGCGTCGGCGAGGCCCACAGTTGTAGTAACCCCGGCAAGTGTGATGACTTCATTGGCGCTGAATTCAAACACCACATTGCCCGCCACCACATGCGCAAATCGCGAAACCACCTGCTGTGCGCTTAACGCAGAGCCGCCCCAGATCAGATCATCGAAAACCAGCTTTTCTTTGTCAGCCAGTGAAAAATCTACCACCACGTCGCGCCCAAAGTCATTCGCAAACACAAACGAATCGCTGCCAAGATTGCCTACGAGCACATCGTTTCCGGCGCCGCCATCAATCCGATCCGCGCCACCGCCGCCAGCCAGTCGGTCCGCCCCGTTGCCACCGAAAATCTTATCGCTTCCCAGACCGCCCGTCAGATTGTCGGCGCCGTTTCTGCCCATAAGCACATCATCTCCGGCACCACCATCAAACCGATTGGCGCCGTCATTTCCCGTCATTACATTGGCATTCGCGTTGCCAGTCGCAAACAGGTTGGCATTGCCAAGCAATGTCAAGTTATTGATACCGAGGTTCAGACCGATACTACCGGAGGAAAGTAGAAGGTTGTGGTTCACGATGTCGACTTTCACATTGCCGTTTGTCATCCAAACAGCAAACGCGAAATCCAGCCCACCGACTTTCCCAGTTACCGTTACCTCTGCAGCAGCCGTCAGCCCAATCGCATACCCGCCCGCCACCGCACTGCTTGCCGATTTCCCTTGCGCGGAGAACGTGGTCCCAGCCACACCTTCACCGATTGAGTAGAAACCGTTCCGGTCTGTGTCGTTGTAGATGACTCCAGTCAAAAATGCAGTGAGCGTCACAGGCTTGCCGTACAGTTCGGTCAGCATGGAGGAATCGTAGTTGCGCCCGTCGAGATTGAACTTCCCCCGTTCTTGCGCGATGCCGATCTCTTGGTAGGCATCGTCCAGCATAACTTTGCGGTGGCCAGCACTGAGGAACAGATCCTTATGATGCGTGTTGATCGCGCTATCCAAGTTCATCGTTCCCGAGGTACCGCGCCAAGACAGATCCTCGCCGATTTTTGACCCGCGGTATCCGGCGGCGGCGGCACGTTGCGACGCGGATGACCCGCCGCTACCTGTATGCGAGAATACATCCGCCGCAAGCATCCATTGCGAATGTCCAATCGCCGCGTTCTCCAACAACACGTTGGGGGCTAGGACCTGCTTTGAAGCCGTTGACACGGTTCCGGCCGCAAGGCCTGCGTTAAGATCTGTACCATAGCGCGCGGCTTCTCCGGCCGGATCAAGTCTAGCCCGGTTGATCAGTTCCAGCAGATACTGCTCAGCAGCCGTCAAAGCCATCTCGGCCTCCCCATTCAACGCAGATATTTATATCTGCTAGAAGAATAAGGCACAACGGGGACGCGATTATGTCAACGGCTACGGAAAAGCGAGCCCAGAACGCCGCGGATCACCGCCTGCCCAGATTTGGAACCCAAACTTCTGGCGAAACTTTTCGCAAAAGCTTCGCCAATCGAATCAGACCGGCTGGAGGTGGTTTTCTTCGGTGCGGCCTCGGTGCGGCTACCATCATAGCGGCGGGCATTACGAAACTCGCGGCTGTCCTCCTTTGGCTGGGCTGAGGGTGCTTCCGCCGCCTCTGCCTCTTTTGCCGCGTGTTCGGCGCGCGCGCGCAGGCGTTCATAGGCGCTGTCGCGGTCGACCCCCGTATTATATTTCGTCCCCATCGGCGAAGCCGCGATCAGTTGCGCGCGCAATGCCGGGTCAATCGGCCCAAGCTGCGAAGAGGGTGGGCGCACCAAAGTGCGTTCCGCCACGCCCGGAATGCCTTTGGCTTCCAGAAACGAAGTCACGGCCTCGCCGGTGCCGACATCGCGGATCGTGTCTTCTATGGCAAAGCGCGGATTGGGGCGATAGGTTTCAGAGGCCAGTTTCAGGTCTTTCTGATCCTTGGCGGTGAAGGCGCGCAAGGCGTGTTGCACCCGGTTGCCCAACTGGCCCAGAATCATCTCGGGCACGTCGGCGGGATTCTGGGTGATGAAATAGACGCCCACACCTTTTGAGCGGATCAGCCGCGCGACTTGCTCGACCTTGGCGACCAAAGCCTTCGGCGCGTCGGTGAACAGCAGATGCGCCTCGTCAAAGAAGAACACCAGTTTCGGCTTATCAGGGTCACCGACTTCGGGAAGATTTTCAAACAGTTCCGACAACAGCCACAGCAGAAAAGTCGCGTAAAGCCGGGGCGCGTTCATCAGCTTTTCCGCTGCCAGAATGTTGATCATCCCTGCGCCATTGGCATCGCAGCGCATCAGGTCCGCGAGATCCAGTGCGGGTTCGCCAAACATTTGGGCGGCCCCCTGATTCTCCAGCACCAGCAACCGCCGCTGGATAGCCCCAACCGAAGTGGGCGAGACCAGACCAAAGCGGCCCGAAATCTCGGACGCATGTTCGGCGACGAACGCCAGCAAGGCTTGCAGATCTTTCAAATCGAGCAGCGGCAGTTCTTCTTCATCCGCCAGCCGGAAGGCGACGTTCAGCACGCCCTCTTGCGGTTCGGTCAATTCCAGCAGGCGAGACAGCAGCAACGGCCCCATCTCGGCCACGGTGGCGCGGATCGGGTGGCCTTTTTCGCCAAACATATCCCAGAATGTCACCGGAAAGCTGCGATATTGCAGATCAAGCCCGATGGTGGCGGCCCGCTTCATAAAGCTGTCGTGCAGTTTCTGACTGGGTGAGCCTGCCGCCCCCAGCCCCGAAAGATCGCCCTTCACATCGGCCATGAACACCGGCACGCCTTCCGCCGAGAACCCTTCGGCCAAAATCTGCAAGGTCACGGTTTTGCCCGTTCCAGTGGCACCTGCAATCAGGCCGTGGCGGTTGCCGTATTTCAGCAGCAGAGTCTGCGGCACGCCATAAGCTTCGCCGCCGCCGCCCACAAAAATCGTCTCGCCCATTCCGCAACCCTTTGCCCTTGCCAAGCTGCCATTTGGCAACCGTTCAGTGCCAAAATACATTGTTAACCTGTCTCTGCCAGTCTGATCTTGCCAGAGCACCATTCGGTGTTTGTGATGGTTAACCTCCTCCCTTTCAGTGTGCCGCGCTGGTCAAACAGCGCGGCTTTTTTGACTGAGCGGCTGTCACAATCCGTCACAATTCCAGTTGACGTGGATTTGAAAGCGCCGTAGCGTCTGCCTCACAAGTCGGCCAGTCCGACAGGGAGAATAAAAAAAGTTGAAAAAGGGTCGGCTGTCCGGCCCTTTTTCCTTTTGTAGCATCTGGTTAGCTGGATCGTTTCAGACGTGATCAGTGCAGCAACTTTTCGCCCATGCGCGCGAAGACGTGATGTTTTTTCCCGCTGACTTCCCGGCTTTGCCATGCTATTGCCCAGCGAAACAATCAAGAAAGAGACAGTGATGTCGATGACTACTCTGCACCGCACACTCGCGTTTTCGCTCGGTCTGGCTTTTGTTGCCGCGACGTTCCCCGCCCTCGCGCAAGAGACCGCTCCGGCTGATCCGGCACTGGCAGCAACCGTAGATACCACCGCTCCGGCAGCCGATGATCTTAACATGGGCGTTGACAGCAACACACCGCCCGCGCCGCTGACGCAGGAAGCTGCGGCAGAGGGTCAGATCTACCAGCTCGCCGCCTTCGACGCCTGGTCGCAGCGTTGCACCAAGATGAAAGATGGTTCGGATCCTTGCGAGCTTTATCAACTGCTGAAAGACGGCGAAGGCACCAATGTCGCTGAAATCAGCATGTTCGCCCTGCCCGCTGGCGGCAAAGCTGCAGCGGGTGCCACGATCATCGCGCCGCTGGAAACTTTGCTGACCGCCAACCTGCAAGTGTCGGTGGATGGCAGCAAGGCCAAAATCTATCCGTTCACCTTCTGCGCCCAACTGGGTTGCGTGGCGCGTGTCGGCTTTACGGCAGAAGAAGTTGCACAGTTCAAAAAAGGCACCAAGGCCACGATCACCATCGTTCCGGCTGCGGCACCTGATCAAAAAGTCGAACTGACCGTCGCGCTGAAAGGCTTCACCGCCGGCTATGACGCGGTCGCGGCAACGATGCCCAAGCCGTAAGATCTGGCACAGATCACAAAAAGAAAGCCCGCCCCGGTTTATGGGCGGGCTTTTTTTATGGGCTTTGCCTGTGCTTACGGCGCTTTGCGCAAAACCAGCACGGCATTCAGCCCGCCAAAGGCAAAAGCGTTCGACATCACCAGATCCACCGACGCCTCGCGTGCCTGATTGGGCACCACGTCCAGCGGGCAATCCGGGTCTGCGACTTCATAGCCAATCGTTGGTGCAATCACGCCTTGCTGCAGGGCCATCAGGCAGGCGAGCAACTCTACCGCCCCGGTGCCGCCAATCAGATGGCCATGCATGGACTTGGTTGACGACAACATCACGCTTTCTGCCGCAGGCCCGAACACCTGCGCAATCGCCGCGCATTCGGTCTTGTCATTCGCCGCCGTGCCAGTGCCATGCGCATTGATATAGCCCACGGCATCCGGTGCAACCTTCGCATCCCGCAACGCCAGCCGGATCGCCCGCGCCGCACCTTCCTGTGAGGGCATCACGATGTCCGACGCATCTGAAGTCATCGCAAAGCCGATCACTTCGGCCAAAATCTCGGCCCCGCGCGCGCGCGCATGGTCGTAGTCTTCAAACACGAAAACGGCAGCACCCTCGCCCTGCACCATGCCGCTGCGATTCAGGCTGAACGGACGGCAGGCAGTTTGCGACATCACCCGCAGCCCCTCCCACGCCTTGATGCCACCAAAGCACAGCATGGATTCCGAGCCCCCCGTCACCATCACCGTAGCACTTCCGCCCCGGATCGCCTGAAACGCCAGACCCATCGCGTGATTGGAACTCGCACAGGCGGTCGAGACAGAAAAACTCGGGCCCCGCAGACCGAACTGCATCGCTACATGGCTGGCCGCAGCGCTGTTCATCAGCTTTGGCACCACGAAGGGGTGCACCCGGTTTTTATCCGCGGCATAGACAGCGCGGTAACTGTCATCCCAAGTGTTTACGCCACCCGCCGCCGTGCCCAGAACAACACCAGACTCGTCACCCAGATCACCGTCAAAAACCAGCCCAGACTGCGCAATCGCTTGCTCTGCCGCGACCAGCGTAAATTGCGTAAACCGATCAAAAAGCGTGATCTGCTGGCGGCTGAACAAAGCCTCGGCATCCCAATCCCGCACCTGCCCTCCGATTTTGATGCTCAGTCGGTCCTTGTCGCGAATGTCCAATTCGGCAATGCCACAACGCGCTTCGGCAAAAGCCGCATAGGTGCCAGCTACATCGCGCGCCAAGGCGTTGA
This sequence comes from Cypionkella sp., assembly GCF_034376685.1. Classification (GTDB taxonomy): domain Bacteria; phylum Pseudomonadota; class Alphaproteobacteria; order Rhodobacterales; family Rhodobacteraceae; genus Cypionkella. Next base: position 5,867 of record NZ_JAXMJJ010000063.1, on the reverse strand, counting down.
CCGTGCCTGCCCCAGTGATAACAACCCGCCTCATGCGGCTTTCTGAGAGATCAGACCTTCGACCGCCGCGACAATCGAGGCCACCGAGGTCAGATCAAACCCGCTTTTCGATGGCTCATTGGCGTTGAACGGCACGGAAATATCGAAGGCTTCTTCAATCGCAAAGATCGTCTCGACCAACCCCAGACTGTCGATCCCAAGGCTATCGAGCGATTGCGCCGGAGTTACATCAGCCACATCCAGCACGGCCTGCTCGGCAATAATCGCGATCACCTGGTCCTGCACGCTGATCACTTGGCTTTGCATGTTCATCGGGTTTCCTAACCTGTCCGTTTGCCCTGTTTAATCAACATCAGGTAACAGAGATATGGCCTTCTCCAATTCCGCCACGCGCGACGCCAGCCGAGGCAAGCGGCGCAGCGCCTTTTGCATCTCGACATGGGTTTCCATCTTCACCGCAGGGTAGCCCAGAAGCACCCGGCCCGCAGGGGCATTGGTGAAGATTTTGGTGGCTCCGCCTGCAATCACATCATCGCCGACAAAGATGTTGTCATTGACGCCACATTGCCCGCCCAGCACCACTCGGTCACCGATCCTGGCCGAGCCCGCAATGCCGACTTGCCCGCACAACAGACAATCGCGCCCGACCTGAACATTGTGACCGATGTGCACGAGGTTATCGAGTTTGGTGCCCGATCCGATCACCGTATCGCGAATGGTGCCGCGATCAATCGCGACATTGGCGCCAAGTTCCACATCGTCACCCAGGGTCACAGCGCCCAGCGAGTGAATCCGCGTCCAGCTTTGCGCGCGAATTTCATCGCGTTTTCCGAGGCTTGCACGGATTTCTTCAACCCCGGATTTCTCAGGCGTCACAAAGGAAAACCCATCCGCGCCGACCACCGCCCCTGGCTGACAGATGAACCGATGCCCGATGGTCACCCGCGCGCCAATCCGTGCACCTTGCAGGATCAAAGCATCGTCGCCAATCGTAGCCCCTTCGGCAATCGAAACATGGCTGGCGATGCGCGCGCGCGCGCCAATTACCACATCTGCCCCGATCACCACAAACGGGCCAATCGCAGCCCCCTGCCCCACACGCGCAGAGGCATCGACAATGGCCATCGGATGCACACCCGCCGCAATGGCTGGGCCGGGATCGAGCATCACCGACAACCCTGCCATTGCCAGTCGTCCGCGTGGTGCAAAGATCACCGCTTTCAGCCCCAAAGCCCGCCAATCTGCCCCCGGCCACAGGATCGCGGCTTGCGCCTGCCCGCGGGCGATGCCGTCACCGTAGCGCGGGTCCATCGCCAGCGCCAAATCCTGCGGACCGGCAGACGCAGGCTCGGATGCCCGCAATATGGTCAGATCAAGATCGCCTTCGGCCTCGGCCCCCAAGGCTTGCGCAATGTCACGGATTGAATGGGCCATAGCGTCCTCCGGCGGTTTGCAGAAGGTTTAGCGCGGATTGGTGGTAGCTTGAACCAGAATTTTCACAACAGCTAGACGGATTTCCCGCAGGGAAATCACATTGTTTCAATCGGCTGCTCGCAACAGGACATCACCCCTGCACTTCGGTCAAGGCCACCCCCGCCTCGGTCAGCGCCTCAAACAACTTGCGATCACGGTCATAGATATCGCGCCGATACGACATCCCCGTCTTGGTCGGCCAAGCGGTGTAATAGACCAAATGCACCGGCACTGGCACATCCAGCGAGACAGCGCTTTCGCCCTTGCTGTCGAGATGCTCTTTAAACAGTCCCTTCGGGTCGCTGGTTTGCTTGGCGAGCAGCATATAGGCGAAGTCAAACGGATCGCCCAAGCGGATGCAGCCGTGGCTGAACGCCCGCACCTCATTGGCAAACAGCGCCTTGGCCGGCGTGTCATGCAGGTAGATATTGTAGGGGTTCGGGAACATGAACTTCACCTTACCCAAGGCATTGCCGTCGGAAGGCGGCTGGCGCAGGCCAAACGGAAAGCTCGACGCCGAATAGGCAGCGAAATTGACCGCCCCGCGCGGAACCACCCGGCCCCGGCCATCAATCACCTGCAAATGCCCCACCGCATTAGGATTGCGCTGCAACATTGGCAGATATTCCTTGACGATGATCGAGCGTGGCACCCCCCAGCTGGGGTTGATCACCATATATTCCATCTCATCCGAGAATTCCGGGCTGCGCATGTCAGCCGCACTTTTGCCGACGACAACCCGCGTTTGAAACGTCACCCGGCCATGATCGAAGATCTCAGCGCTGAAATTCGCCTGATTGACCCAGATATGCCGCGCACCCAGATCGGTATGAGCCATCCAGCGCATCCGCTCCAACGCCACGGTTACCGCCTTCAACCTCTCATCCGGCGGGGTATTCAACGCCTCAATCGTCGAGCCCCCAGCCACACCATCGGCGGTCAGGCCCTGATCCAGTTGATAGCGCTGCACCGCCCGTTGCATCTGCCCGTCATAGATCGCGGTGGCAGAGCGGCCCATATAACCGAGTTCGATCAGACGATCCCGCAGCGCGACCACCGCAGCGCTGCTGTCCCCCGGCGAGAGTTTCGCGGCGGAAATCCCGATCATCGAAGGCGATTCACGTTCCAGCCGCAGCTTTTCCTTCATCACCCGCGCGTATTCAGGGGCGACAGGCAGCAAAGCACGCAGATATGCCTCAGGCGATGTGGTGGTAGCCATGCCTGCCAGCAACACTGCCGGATCAGGCCGACGGATCTCACGCACGATCGTTGAATCAATTTTCTTTGGGGTCAAAGCGCCGGAACTGACATCCCGCGCATAAGACAGGTAGGCCAGCGTCATCGCCAGTTCCAGACGGCCCCGGTCACCTTCCGTCACAGCGGCTTTCGCCAGTGCAATCAGATCAGCCGGATCGTAGCGCTTGACCGGCAGGCCCTGTGCCTCCGCCGTCGACAGTGCCATGATCAGCGCGTGACGTCGCGCTTGATCCTGGGGGCCCGTCCACAGCGGCTGATAGCGGTGGTAGCGGTAAAATGTCGCGACGGCCTCATCCTGCGCTGCGGCCTCGGCCAGAGATCGGGTGAAAGCATCGCTTTGCGCCATCGCCGGTGATGTCCAGGCCAACAACACCGTCAGCGCCGTGGTTGCGGTCAATTTGCGCAACAGCTCGCGCATGCAAGCCGAAAATTCTGGGGCAGAAAAAGAGGTGTGCACGATAATTCCTATGATCGGGCTAAAGCCCAGTCGCATCTGAGGGCCGTTTGGTCTTGAAAAGCTTGGGTGAAATCCAAGTAACTGTAAACTCATCTTAATACATCTGGCCGCTACGAGGTCGCGACTTTCACCGTGATTGTCGCATATTCGCCACGAATAAGGCAGATGCGGAATTCCCCACTTGGCTCCCTCATTTTCAGCAATTTTTTGCCTATTGCTGCCAGACTGAGTCGCAGCGGCCAATCTGCTCTTTGGCTTCACCGCAAGCTGTGTCATAAGGTGCAGGCACTTGGGGATGAAGTGACGAACAGAACCGCAACTTCAGGCGGTCAAAGACCAGCGACGGGACAGGCGCAAAGAATGGCGAATATGAACTTGAACGGGATCACGCGGCGTGGGCTGCTGGGTGTTTTTGCGGCGACAGCCGTGGTTGCAGCCCCGACTTATTCCAATGCTTTCGGCCTTTTGAAGGGCGCAGGCGACATTCGACGGATCCGGATGTATTCGGGCCGTACCGGGGAAAGCATCGACACCATCTATTGGGTCGAGGGCGAGTATATCCCGGAAGTTACCAAAGAAATCAATCACTTCATGCGTGACTGGCGCTCGGATGATGTGGCCAAGATGGATCCGCGCAACTATGACATCATCGCAGCAGCGCACCGCTTGCTGGATGTCCGCGAACCCTACATGCTGTTGTCTGGCTATCGCAGCCCCAAGACCAATGCCATGTTGCGCTCCCGATCCGGTGGTGTTGCTAGGAATTCGCTGCACATGAAGGGCATGGCCGCTGACCTCAGGATGAAGTCGCGTTCGGTGTCTCAAATGGCCAAAGCGGCAGAGGCCTGTTCCGCCGGCGGCGTCGGCCACTACTATGGCTCCAATTTTGTGCATATGGATTGCGGTCCGGTGCGCACTTGGGGCGGCTGAGGCGGAGTTTCGCCTAAGGTCGATCAACATTTAAGCAAAAAGGCGCCTGTCGGGGCGCCTTTTGTTTTTCGCAGGACCGGAATTGTTTCTAAGACCCGATCAATCCAATGCGTCAGGAAGCGGTGCAAAAGACCCGCTCAGCGTCGACTTCCCGCGGAACCCTTGTGCAACGACGAATTTTTCGGAACTGTCCGCGCGACTCGCTGGGGGTTTGACGTTGGCGACCTTCTTGAAGGACTTTTTCAACTGGGTCTGCATCTCCGCCTCGGCCCCGCCTGCCAGAACCTTGGCGACAAAAGTGCCGCCTTCTTCCAGCACGTCAAAGGCAAAGGCCAGCGCAGCCTCGATCAGCGCGATGATCCGCAAATGGTCGGTGCCCTTATGGCCAGAAGCCGAGGCCGCCATATCCGACATCACCACATCAGCAGGTCCACCCAGCCACCCCTTGACCAAAGCATCGGCCTCTTCCGACAGGAAATCCAGCTGATGGATCTGCGCGCCCGCGATGCTTTCGATCTCTTGCAAATCAATGCCCAGAACGGTGCCAATCGGCTTTTTCGGGTTATCGCCCAAAGCGTTGACCCGCTTCACCGCAACCTGACACCAGCCCCCCGGTGCGCAGCCAAGGTCAACCACCCGCGCGCCCGGCACCAGAAAGCCGTATTTGTCGTCGAGTTCCGAAATCTTGTAGGCCGCCCGCCCACGGAAGCCTTCTTTCTTGGCCCGGATCACATAGGGGTCGTTCAGTTGGCGTTCCAGCCACAGCGTTGATGACAGCTTGCGGCCTTTGGCAGTTTTCACCCGCACGCGCAGATCGCGCTGGCCCCGGCCTGATGTGTTCTTTTCGGTCATTCGAACGGTCCGTCCTCTAAAACGCCATCAGCGCTCATCTGTGCATACAAGAGCCCTTCACGCAGGCCACGGTCGGCAACGGAAAGGCGGTCGGTTGGCCATATCCGCATCAGCGCCTGAAGGATAGCCGCGCCGGACATGATCAGCGTATGTCGGTCGCGGCCAATGCGCGGATCGGTGCGCCGCCCCTCCGGGCCAAGCGACAGATATTCGCGGATCACGCTGTCGATCTGATCAGAGGTCATCTGCAAACCATCAACCTTGGTGCGGTCATAGCGCCGCAGGCCAAGATAACTGGCAGCCACGGTCGTCACCGTGCCGGAGGTGCCGATAATCTGAAATCCCTCGCGCTTTTGTGCCGAGGCATAGGGGCTGAATGAGGCAAGGTTTTCCTCAAAGAACCAACTCATCAGCGCAAAACGGGCTGCATCATCCTCGACATCCTGAAACTGATCTTTCAGCGTCGCCACGCCCAAGGGCACCGAAATCCAATCCACCACGCGCGCGCCCGCAGGCTCAACCTGAAAGCCGCGATGCAGCCGCATGATCGAATGCGGGCGGTCGTCAGGCGCCACCCCTGACAGATCAATCCACACAAGTTCGGTCGAACCGCCGCCAATATCCACGACCAGCAACTGCTCGGTCGAGCGGTTTACCAAGGGCGCGCAAGAGATCACCGCCAAACGGGCTTCTTCCTCGGCCGGAATGATCTCGACAACCAGCCCGGTTTCCCGCCGTACCTGCCGCATGAATTCCTTGGAATTGCGTGCACGGCGACACGCTTCGGTCGCGACAAACCGCATCCGCGTCACGCCGTGCTGTTCGATTTTCTTCTGGCAAATCCGCAAGGCTTGCATCGTGCGCCCCATCGAGGCACGACCAAGCCGGCCCGAGGCTT